>JAUJMQ010000006.1 GCA_030446775.1 Egibacteraceae bacterium | reverse complement strand
GTCCAGCCCTTTGAGGATCGCGCCGACGGTGTCGGCCGACATCCCGTTGCCCTGCCGGTCCGCGATCGCCTGCTGCGTCCACTGGCTGTCGGGATCCGGCGGCTGCCCGGTCACCGTGGCCACCACCCGCAACCTGTCGTCGTGGCCGTACACCGGCGGCCGCCCCGGTCGCGGCCGGTCGGCCAGCCCGTCGAGCCTGTCATCGGCGTAACGGCGCCGCCAACGGCTCACTGCCTGCTGCGACAACCCCGTCGCAGCTGCGATGTCTCGGTTGCTGCGCCCATCGGCCGCCATTAACACGACCCTGGCCCGCACCACCATGCGCTGCTCGCTGGTGTGCGCCCGTACCCGCGCCTCCAGCACGACCCGGTCGTCGGCGTCGACATCGAGCGGGGGAAGCGTCGCCATGACCGTCTCCTCTCTGCCGGCGACACGCTCACGCCGACAGAGAACCACACTCATGTCATTTCCTCGGGGAAGCACTAGCGGTGCGGCGGCTCGTGCTGGAGGTTGGCAACGGCAAGCGCATCTCGAAGCGGCACCCGCCGTCGTGGTTCGTGACCGCCATGTCGCCGCCGTGGGCAGCGGCGAGCCCGACGGCGATCGGCAGTCCCAAGCCGGCGCGCGGCGGTCGTCCTGCATCCCCACGGCCAGGAGGGGCGACGAGGTCCTGCAGGCGTTCGTCGGCGATGCCGCCGCATTGGTCTGTGACTGCGACGACGGCGTTACCGTCGTCGACTCCCACCTCGGCGGTGACCGTGCCCCCTGGAGGTGTCTCTCGGATGGCGTTGTCGAGCATGTTGCTCAGCGCCCGCGCGAGATGCGTGGGCGACGCTTCGAGCTCGGGCACCGGCGCGGAGACGCCGCCGAGCAGACGGACGTCCTTCGCCTCCGCGGCGGGCGTTGCGGCCGCGACCAGCTCGGAGACGAGGTCCTCTAGCGACACCGGCTCGAACACGAGCTCCAGAAGCCCGGCTTCGATCCGGCTGAGTTCGAACAGGTCCTCGACGAGGGTCCCAAGCCGGTCGGCTTCGATTCGGAGCGTGCGGCGCAACGACGCGACGCGATCTGGATCGTCGAAGACGCGATCCTCAAGCGCCTCAGCTGCAGCGCGGATACGCTGCAACGGCGCACGCAGGTCATGGGACACCCACGACACGAGCTCCCGGCGCGCCTGGTCCTGCGCGCGTTCCCGTTCACGCGCCTGGTCGAGCTTCGCCGACGTGCGCTCCAACTCGGCAGCGAGTTCTGCGAGCTCGGGTATGGCCGGTCTTGGTCCAGCGGCGTTGCTGCCTTCCCCGATCTCACGTGCGGCTTGCTGTAGCGACCGGCTAGCTTTGCGGATGTCCTCGGCGAACATGAGCGCGAGGACCACACCCACCACGCCGGCGGCGGTGAGCAGCATGGCTAGCGCGCCGAGTTCACGCCCCGTGAACACCACGTTGACGCCCGCGAGGGCACCGAGCGCTATGACACACACGACGATGATCACAGGCACGCTCACCTGCGTGCTGATCGCGGCGCGAGTGAGCAGCTTGAGCAGCGCCGTACCGAGCACACCGACGACGATCCCGACGCCGGCTGCGGTAGCCGCAGCTCGCACGGCAACACTGGCGGGAGTCCCCAACCCGACGCTCAACCCGGCAAGCAACGCCAGCAACAGCGCCCCAACGGCCAGTGCGGTCGTCGGTTTCACGGCTGGAACCGGTAGCCGACGCCCCACACGGTGACAATGTGGCGGGGGTTGGAAGCGTCCACCTCGACCTTTTCCCGCAGGCGACGGACGTGAACACTGAGGGTTCCTGCGCCGCCGAAGGAGTAGCCCCACACCGCCTTTAGCAAGGCCTCCCGATCCAGCACCTCGCACGGCCGCTTCATCAGGAACGCGAGGAGCTCAAACTCGCGCGGCCGTAACTCAACGAGCTCGCCCGCGACCAGCACTCCGCGCGTGCGAGGATCCAACGTAATGGCACCAGCGGACAGGCATGCGCTGTCGGCAGCCGGCGCGGACGGTGCGGCTACAGCCCTCCGCAGGACGGCGCGGACGCGCGCGACCAGTTCTCGCGGCGAGAAGGGCTTGCAGAGGTAATCGTCTGCGCCGGACTCGAGCCCGACGATGCGGTCGGACTCGCGCGCGCGCCCAGACACGATGATGATGGGCAAGCCGCCTGCTGCTCGAACACGGCGGCAGACATCGAGCCCATCGAGGTTGGGCAGGGTGAGGTCGAGCACCAGTAGGTCGGGCCACCCGGCTTCAGTCAGCGTCAGCGCATCGACCCCGTCAGCGACGGTTTCGACCTCGTACCCCTCGCGACGCAGGTAACGACCCACGATTTCGGCGACCTTCAGGTCGTCTTCCACGACGACGATGCGTGACCGTGGCTCCACCATTGAGTATCCCGAGGAGGCGGGATCACCTACGGCTGCCGCCTTCATAGGCTGGTCCATTCCCTGCCGAAGCGCCGGCGCAACCTCGCATCGGCGACGCGGGCGAGCGAAAGCCGCGAGACGACGGGGCCTTCCCCCTGACTTGACGGGGTGGAGTCGCTGCGGCGGACTGCACGTCGCAGTGTCCGCCACGATACCTTAACGCACCTTTAACTTCTACCAAGCGCCGACTGAACGCCGTGGCGCAGGGCAAACGAAGTGGCGGTAGCGAAGACGGCGTCCGCCGCATCGGGGAACGACCCCGACGGCAGGGCCACTCCCCGGTTTCGTTCGGCGCACGGGTGAATGTCGTGAATGGGCTATCGCGTAGGCTGTAACTCCATAGCTGGGAAAAACCTCGCCGCGACGCCGCGGCGCGTCGACATGGCCAGCTACGCCAACGCCGTCGGCATCCACCTCGGTCACGCCGTCCTCGTCGTGGACCACTTCCACGTGATGCAGCTGGCGAACCGGGCGATCGACGACCTCCGCCGCCGCGTGCAGCACGACACCCTCGGCCACCGCGGCCGCACCGGTGACCCGCTGTATGGCATCCGCAAGCTGCTGCTCAAAGCTAGCGGCGACCTCAACGCTCGCGGCTGGACGCGGCTGGCCGCCGGGCTGGCCGCCGGCGATCCCGCTGGATCCGTCGCCGCCGCCTGGCAGCTCAAAGAACTCGTCCGCGACCTGTACCGCAGCCCCGACATCGACGCCGCCCGCCGCGTCCTGAACACTGTGTATGCCTGGGCCGACACCGGCGACGTCCCGAGATGCGCCGCCTGGCCGGCACGCTGCGCCGTTGGGAGAACGAGGTGCTGGCCTACTTCACCACCGGCGGCGCGTCCAACGGCCCCACCGAGGCGGTCAACCTCACCATCAAGCACATCAAGCGCGTCGGTAGAGGGTTCGCAACTTCGACAACTACCGCCTCCGCCTCCTCCTACGCTGCGGCGGCTGCGACTGGCAGACTCAACCCACTGCGCGCATCAGAGGGCGCCGTCCACGCTCAGTGGCGTAGAGCCGGTTTGGGTGGAGGCGCTCGAGTCGGGCGAGATCAACCCGCTCGGTTGCCTCAAAGAGATCGTCGAGCGGCGTTTCGGCCCCTACGACCTTCAGCTTGCCGCACGCTGCTCGGGCAGCCGATCTCACCAGTACCGGGCCCGTCGGTTTGTGATCTGACCGTTTCGACCAGCGCGGGAAGCGAGAACGAATAATGGCAGGCGTGGAACTCGCCACAGCGTGGGTCAATCTGGCCGTGAGTACGCGGGGCGGCGACTCCTGGCGGGACGTCTGCTACCAGGAGGCTCTGGGAGGACGGCGCCGACCTGTCCGACGTCGAGGTGCTGGTCCGGCCTCGCCGACCGCGCCGGCGGCGTCCCGACGCTCCTCGCCCAGCGGACGCTCGTGCCCGGCCTGTTCGCCGAGGAAGACCTGCGGCCCTCGCCGCACTGGACTGACGCTCGGGCGCCCAGAGCACCGCGGTCGCGCCGTATCCTGGATTAGCGTGCCGCAGGGGCGTCGAAGGAGCGGTTGGCACCCTGCCCAACCGCTCCTCCGGTCACCCCCTTGTTGGCGCTACCCCTTCTTACCCTTCATGTTGCCGTTGTTGCCCTTGCCCTTGTTGCCGTGTTGCCGTTGTTGCCGTTGCCCTTGTTGCCGTTGCCCTTGTTGCCGTTGCCCTTGTTGCCGTTGCCGTCCTTGTTGCCGTCGTCCTTCTTCTCGTCGTCCTTGTTCTCGTCGCCGTTGTTGCCGTTGCCGTTGCCGTTGTTGCCCTTGTTGCCGTTGTTGCCGTTGCCGTTGTTGCCGTTGTTGCCGTTGCCGTTGCCGTTGTTGCCGTTGCCGTTGTTGCCGTTGCCGTTGTTGCCGTTGCCGTTGCCGTTGCCGTTGCCCTGCCCGTTGCCGTTGTTGCCCTTGCCGTTGTTGCCCTTGCCGTTGCCGCCCTTGCCGTTGTTGTCGTCCTTCTTGTCGTCGTTCTTGTCGTCCTGGTAGGAGCCGCTCGCGTCGGCGGGAGCGGCGGTCACGGCCGAGACACTGACGACCATCGCAGTGGCGACGAACACCGCTAGCAGCAGGGTCAGCCAGTACCGGCCGGAGTACGTACGAGTCATTTCGGTTCCTCTCTCGTTGCGGGTTTTGCGAACGTATGGAAGCGGCGGGAACCGCCCGGCCAGACTGCCCCGATCCAGCGGTCGGCAGCGTCCGTGGGCGACGGTGTAAGAATTCGTTAAACACCCGCGCCTGCCGCGGCTCCGCCACTCACCGGTACGTCGGCTGGAGCGTCCTGCTGTCACGCAGGCTCGGCGGCGGCTCATGACGCCCTTCATGCGGCCGCTTCCGCGAGCCTGCGCTGCTCTAGCAGCGCACGGTCGCGCCGTCAGGAGCCGCGTTCCTCAGCCTCCCTGACAGCAGCTGGACCGGCTCGTATCTGGTAGCTGCCTTGTTCGGCAAGGCCTTGCACCGGCTGACGTTCGACGGGACACGGGTCAGTGCGGACGACGTTCTGCTTCGGCAGCAGTACGGACGGCTGCGGGCAGTGGTCGAGGGCCGCAGCTTCGCCGCAGCTTCATCGAGTGGCGGTCCAGCACGGCCAGCGTGGCGGAGGCGTCGCCGGTCCAGTAGCCGGGCGCCTCGCCGGCGCCGGGGTAGTAGCCCTCCACACCGGAGGCGACGGTGTTGAGGTAGTAGTCCGCCCCGCCCGGCGCCAGCCGGCCGATGTTCAACACCGGACACCGCCCCGCACAGCCAGTGCAAGTCTGTGCGTAGGTCTGGGGCTTGGGTCGCTCGATCTAGGAGTAGCGGCAGTTCGTGGGGGCGCTGGCAGCGTGGATGGGCCTCGTAGGCGACACTTGGCTCGTGAGTGACGGACTGCGGCGAAGCGTCGTGCCTGGGGTGGAGATCCCGGACGACGTCGATGCATTGGGGACCGACAAGGCCTCGGGCGTGGTCGAACTGCCCCACTCCATCCGATGGAGCGCCCCGCGGCGCCAGTACGACCTGTCGGACCGCCACGACCGTGCGCGTGTGTACGAGCAGGTACTGCGTGAGGGCACGGCCGCTGATGTGCGCTTCTTCATCGACGTCGACGCCCTGATCGACCTGTGGCCGGACCTCTACCTCCCCCCCCACGTGCACAACGCGTGGGCTGCGTGGTTGCGCCGCCGACGCGGCGTCCGCGTGTAGCCGCTGCGTGCTGAGCGATCTGCAGCGCCGGCTCATCGCCCTGATCACCGCACTCCCCGAGGCGGAGCCGTTCGCGCTGGCTGGCGGTGCGGCACTCATCGCCCGTGGCATCGTCGACCGCGTCACCGAGGACCTGGACTATTTCACCGACGAGACCGCCGAGGCGGTGACAGGTCTCGCGGACGCTGTTGAGCGCGTGGCCACCGCACAAGGCTTCAAGGTGCGGGCGCTGCGAAGTGGTCACGGCTTCGTGCGCTTTGAGGTTCGCGACGGCCAGGATTTCTGCCTGGTCGACTTGGCCCGCGACGCGCGGATCCGCCAACAGGAACGATCCGAGGTCGGACCTGTGCTCGCCCTCGAGGAGCTCGGGGCGGACAAGGTGCTGGCCTTGTTCGCCCGCGCGGAGGCGCGGGACTTTGTCGATGTCCGTGCGCTCGCAGGGCGCTTCGGATGGGACCGTCTGCTTGCGCTCGCCGCTGAGAAGGACGCCGGGTTCGACCTGAGCTACTTCGTCGATGCATTGCGGGCCTTCGACCGCCTTCCGCCAGCCGAGTTCCCGCTGGACGGCGACGAGTATGGCGAGCTGCGCGAGGAGGTTCACGTCTGGCGCGAACTGCTGGTGAGGCGGGTCAACAACGAGCGCTAAGAATTGTTTGTGCCGTCCGTGTCGGACAGTGGCAGGCAGCGACGGTTCCTGGCCTCTAGTAGAAACTAGTGGCAACTGGTGTCGCGACTGACACAGAACTCGATGTTGATTTCTGCGAATGAGCTGGCCATAGTCGTTGACACATGCCCCGTTCCTCCCCTGTAGCCCACGGTCCCGGTCCGCGACAGGCGTCGCGGCGGGAGTGGTTTATCCACAGGTTGTCGAGACCCACAAGCGCTGGCGGAGCACACCGTGGTGTCATGGCTCTATGAGCGGCCGAGTCTTCAAGCGCGGCAAGACCTGGAGCTATGTCGTGGATGTCCACGGCGGGCGCATCAACAGACGCCAGCGGATGAAGGGCGGCTTCCCGACGAAGCGCGAGGCCGAGCGCTCCCTGCGCGACGTCGAGCGCGCGATCGACACGAACTCCTTCGTCGTGCCGACCGACGAGACCGTCGGCGACTTCCTCGTCAAGCAGTGGTTGCCGGCTATGAAGCCGCCCACGCTGCGGGGCACCACATGGGTGGAGTACCGGGGGAAGGTCAACACCCACGTCGTTCCACGCCTCGGCAAGCTGCCGCTGCAGTCGCTGAAGCCGTCGCATCTGAACGCCTTCTACGCGGACCTGCTATCGGCAGGGCGTGCCGACGGCACCGGCGGCCTCGCGCCGAAGACGGTGCGGGAGGTCCACGTCATCGTTCGCAAGGCCCTGAAGGACGCTGTGCGCTGGGGGCATGTCAGCCGTAACGTCGCTGACCTGGCCAACCCGCCGTCACAGCGCGCCAGCGCGGCTGCCCGCCGGCGGACGATGCAGACGTGGACGCCAGCGGAGCTGCACGCCTTCCTCGAGCATGACCCGGAGGACCGCCTGCACTACGCCTGGGTCCTGACAGCGACGACCGGCATGCGTCGCAGCGAGGTTCTGGGCCTGCGATGGGCCGACGTCGACATGGTGTCCGCGAGCCTCGCCGTGCGACAGCGCCTGGCCAGCGTGGACGGACGCCCGGAGCTTTCGGAGCCGAAGAGCAACCGCAGCGGGCGCGTCCTCGACCTCGACGAGCGCACCGTCGCGGTGCTGCGTGCCCGCCGGGCGCAGCAGGCCGAGCATCGGCTCGTGTGCGGCCCGGCGTGGCACGACCTGGACCTGGTGGTGTCGCGCGAGGACGGGCTGTGGATCCACCCCGACTGGTTCAGTGAACTGTTCCGCCGGCGGGTGGACCGCATCGGCATCCGCCGGATCAGGCTGCATGACCTTCGCCACACGCACGCGACGCTGCTGCTGCAGTCCGGCGTCAACGCCAAGATCGTGTCGGAGCGCCTGGGCCATCACTCCGTCGCGTTCACGCTGGACACCTACGCGCACGTCATGCCGGGGATGCAGGCCGCTGCCGTGCGCCAGTTGTCGGACCTCGTCGCCGCGGCGGGCGCGCCCATAGTCCCGGCGGGGAACGACGCCGATGTGTGAGCAGCAGACCTCGTGTGAGCATGGTGTGAGCATTTCGCCCCGCAGCCGGATGCCCGGAAAAGCGAAAACCCCCGCCGAGCAGGGGTTTTCTTGGTTGCGAGGGCAGGATTTGAACCTGCGACCTCCGGGTTATGAGCCCGGCGAGCTACCGAACTGCTCCACCTCGCGTCCGAAACGGTAGCAGCGGCCCTGGGGGGCTGCAACCTGCGTGACCGGCTATCCCCCGCCCTCGGTCGGGACCGGTGTCGCGGTCGCCCCGGGCGCCGGCGTGGCCGTCGGCGGCGTGCCCTCGAGCAGGCCCTGGGCCTCGGCGAGGCGTTCCTGGGCGGTGCGGGTGAGCTCCTGGTAGCGGCCCAGGTCGCCGTCGCGCAGGGCGGCGTCGGCGTCGGCGAACGCCTCGAGCGCCTCGCTGATCAGCGTCTCGATGCGCGGGTCGACGGCGCCGCCGGTGGGCGGCGACGCGCCGGTGCCACCGTCGTCCTCGCCGGGGTCCGAGGGGTCGGCGGGCGAGCGGACCGCCGCCGGGACGACGCCGAACACCGCCTCCAGCGACTGGGCGAGGGTGTCGCGCATGACGATCTGGTTGCCGAACACGAGCACGACCTTGGCGAGCACGGGGATCGCCGACTGCTCCGCTCGCAGGAACAGCGGCTGGGCGTACAGCAGGGCGTCCTCGACCGGGATCGTCAGCAGGTTGCCGTAGATCACCGACGACCCGCGCTGGTTGAGCAGCGACAGCTCGGCGCTGATGATCTCGTCCTGGTCGATGCGCGCCTGGACCTGCTCCGGTCCGAACACCGTCTCACCGGGCGGCATGAGGAACGTCCGCAGCTGACCGTAGTTGTCGGGGTCGCTGCTGGCCGCGAGGTAGGCGATGAGGTTCTGGCGGTTCTCACCGCGGGGGGTGTAGGGCTGCAGGAGCGCGAACTCCTCCTCGGTCTCGCCCGGAAGCCGCAGCAGCTGGTACAGCGGGCGCAGCGTCCGCGGCGCCGGCGAGGACCCCTCCGGCTGGTTGCGCTGGTAGGACGGGTCGGTCGGCAGCCGCCAGGCGTCCTCCTTGGTGTAGAACTCGTCGGGGCCCGGGATGTGGTAGTCGCGGTACACCGCCGCCTGCACGCGGAACATGTCCTCGGGGTAGCGGAAGTGGGCGCGCAGATCCTCACTCGCCTCGCCGACGTCGGTGAACGCCGCCGGGAACGCGGACCGCCACGCGGCGATCATCGGGTCGGCAGGGTCGACGACGTACAGGCGCACGGTGCCGTCGTAGGCGTCGACGACCGCCTTGACGCTGTTGCGGATGTAGTTGGCGCGGCCCTCGATGCCCGGCAGCTCGATGCTGCGCTCCTCGACGACCGTCGCCCCGGTCTCGCCGGTGAGTGCGACCAGGCGGCGCTGCTCGGCGGCCGTCAGGGGGCCGAGGTCGACGCGCTCGGAGTAGGGAACCATGTCACTGGTCGTGTAGGCGTCGACGACCCACTGCACCCGCCCGTCGGCGACGACCGGATACGCGTCATGGTCGAGCTTGAGAAACGGCGCCACGGCGCTGACCCGGTCGCGGACCTGGCGGCGGAACAGCACCCGGGACTCGTCACCGAGCAGGCGCGACAGCACCATGTTCGGCTCGGCGAAGCGCAACCCGAACGCCAGCCGCCGTAGGAACGAGCCGACCGCGACCCCGTCCTCGCCGTCGTAGCTCGTCTCGACCACGGGACCCTCGGGCTGCGCGAAGTCCAGCTCCGGCTGGCTGGTGCCCACCACGGAGTAGTCGGGGGGGTCCTCGCCGAAGTAGATCCGCGGGTTGTCCAGCTCGAGCGCCTCGACGCCGGACGGCGGGATGTCGGAGGCGAGGAACACCGGCTGGCCGTCGGGGGTGGCACCGCTGACCTGCGAGGCCACGACCCCGATCCCGTGCGTGTACACCAGGTGCTGGTTCTGCCAGGTGTCCGACGGCAGGCCACGCTGGGTGATCTCGCGAGCGCCGATGAGCACCTGGCTGCGGCTGCCGTCGATGTCGTAGCGGTCGACGTCGACGTCGCGGAAGTCGTAGTACGGGCGCAGCTCCTGCAGCTGCTCGTAGGCGGCCAGCGCCGTCGCCGGGTCCCACAGGCGCATCGAGCTGAGCGTCTGGGCGTTGTCGACGACCTCTTCCCGCGACAGCTCCTCCCTCGCCGCGAACGGCTCGGTCCGCACGTCGTCCAGCCCGAACCCGAAGCGGGTGAACGCGAGGTTGTGCTCGATGAACGGCCGCTCACGCTCCAGCTCCTGGGGGGCCACCTGCACCCGCTGCACGACCGCCGGGACGATCCCGCCCAGCACGACGGCCGCCACGAGCAGGATGCCGACGCCCAGCGTGGGCAGCACCCACCCGCGGATGCGGATGTTGACCA
The DNA here is from genome assembly GCA_030446775.1 of Egibacteraceae bacterium. Classification (GTDB taxonomy): domain Bacteria; phylum Actinomycetota; class Nitriliruptoria; order Euzebyales; family Egibacteraceae; genus JAUJMQ01. The sequence continues at coordinate 79,398 of JAUJMQ010000006.1, read as the reverse complement.
GGAACAGCACGAGGCAGACGACGGCGATGACGAGCAGCAGCCGCAGGGCGGGCAGCTGCGCGTGGACGTCGGTGTAGGACAGGCCGGTGACCTGGCCGCGCTCGGAGTAGCTCAACAGGAACTGGTCGAGCCGGAAACCCCACGCCCGCACGCCGACGAGCGCGGCCAGCAGCACGGACACGTGCACGTTGGCCTGCGGCGTGATCTTCTGCCCCGGCGCCTGCGGGCGGATCCCGCCGAGGACGTAATGGGCCGCGAGGGAGGCGAGCAGGCTCATCACGAGAGCGGTGAACAGATAGGAGTTCACCAGCTCGTGGAACGGCAGGACGAACACGAAGAAGCCGAGGTCCCGGCCGAACTGGGGGTCGACGCGATCGAACGGCTGGGCGTTGGCCCACAGCAGGAACGTCGACCAGCTGGGGACCACGGACAGTCCAGACAGCACCCCGATGAAGCCGGCGATCCCCAGCAGCAGCGGCCGCAGGTGCGGCAGCAGCGCCTCCCGGTAGCGTTCGACACCCTCCTCCTGGGGAGACGGGATGCGGAAGTCCGGAGCCAGGCGCCGCGCGAGCAGCAGGTTCCCCCCGACGAGCAGCGCCGCGACGAGCCCCGCGACCGATCCCAGCGCCACCTTGGTGCCGAGCAGCGACCAGAACACCCTCGAGAAGCCGATGCTCGCGTACCACAGGGCGTCGGTGTAGAAGCCGGCGACGCGGGTCGCCAACAGCACGGCCACGACGACGATCGCGAGCAGCGCCGGCAGCCAACGCCGTCGAACCTCGTCACGCAGCCTCAGACCGGGGCGGCGCCCGGGTGCACTCATCCAGTGGGCTCCATGACGGGGACGGTGGCGCAGGTGCAGCCGAGGCGGACCGGAGGAACCTCGTGGCCGCTGGGGAACGGCTCGGACAGCGTCAGCGCGCCGCTGTGGTCGTTGTGTCGACAACGGGCCTGCGGGCAGCGGGGTTCCCGCCCGAGCACCCGACGCCGGGCCGCGACGCCACCGCACCGCCACGCCGACAGCACTCCCAGCTGCAGCTGCGCGTCGCGACGCGCCCGCGCGGCGCGCAGATCCTCGGCGACGCGGTTGAGGAAGGCGTGGACCTCGTCACGGTCGTAGCCACGCAGCGAGACCACGAACTCGCGCGCGGCGATCTCGTCGGGACTGAGCACAGGTCCTCCGACACGGCGCAGCGGGACGGTCAGTCTACGGGGACGGTCGGCGACCCTTCGGGGCGGCCGTTGGGCGGCGCGACCGCCTGCTGCGAGCTCACCGGCAACAGCAGGGAGAAGGTCGCCCCGCTCCCTGCGGCCGAGTCGACAGCGACATCACCTCCCAGCCCCTCGACGATCCGCCGCACGAGCGCCAGCCCCAGCCCCAGCCCGCCGAAGCGCCGGGTCTCCCCTGCCTCGGCCTGGTAGAAGTCGCCGAAGACGAGCTCGAGGTGCTCGTCGTCGACTCCGATCCCGCGGTCACGGACCGACAGCCTCACGCGGGCAACCGAGCCGTTCGGCTCGGTCGCCGCCAGGACGTCGACCGGTTCGCCGCCCGGAGAGAACTTCACCGCGTTGTCGAGCAGCTCGTCGAGGCAGCGGCGCAGCATCGTGCGGTCGACCTCCACCGGCGGCAGGTCGCGGGGCAGGTCCGGGTGGAACTCGCGCCCTGGCAGCTCGCGGCGCCAGTGGCTGAGGCGCTCGCCGACCAGGTCGGGCAGCGCGACGGGCTCGCAGTGGGGTGTCAGGCTGCCGCTGTCCAGGCCCGCGTAGTCGACGATCATCCCGACGACCCGCTCCAGGCGCGCCGTCGAGGACAGGATGTGCCGGGCGAAGCGCTGCGTCGCCTCGGGGCCGAGCTCACGGCGGGCCAGCACCTCGGCGTAGCCCTTGATCGGCGTGAGCGGGGTGCGCAGCTCGTGGCTGACGTTGGACAGCAGCTCGGACTTCATGCGGTCGACCTCGTGCTCGCGGCTGATGTCGCGCAGCACGAGCACGCGGCCGACGACCTCGTCGCCGGGGGTGTCGTGGACGGGAGCGGCGGTCGCGGCGATCGGCACGATGCGGCCGTCGGCCCGGCGCAGCAGCAGCGAGACGGCAGCCGTCTCCTCGCTGGTCGGGTCGCCCAGCACCGCCGTCGCCCGCTCCTGGGACGAGACGGACCGCAGGACCTCGTCGAGTCCCAGGCCCAGGACCTCGACGTCGAGCTTGCCGACGAGCCGTTGCGCCGCGGGGTTGAAGGTGACGACCTGGCCCTTGGGGTTCACCGCGATGAGCGCGTCGCTCATGGAGCCGGTCAGCGCCTCCAGACGGGCGCGCAGCCGCGTCTGGGTACGCGCGGCCTCACGCAGCTGCGCCGCCTGGGCGCTCAGCGAGGCGGTCATCTCGTCGAACGTCCGCCCCAGCTCGCCGACCTCGTCGTTGCTCGTCACCGGGACCGAGACGTCGAGCTCGCCCTCACGGACCGCGGCGGCCGCGGCGGTCAACCGACGGATCGGCGCCACGAGCCGGCCGGTGACCAGACCGGCGACGGCGGCGGCGGCGAGTGCGCCGGCCAGGGCGAGCAGGAACAGCAGCCGTGCCTGGTCCTCCTGCAGCCGTGTGAGGCCTCCGGCGGCGCTGACGGTCACGACCTGGGCGATGCGCCCGCCGAAGTCGCCGGCGGAGATGTCCGCCGCGGCTGCGTAGACGGGTCCTGTGGGCAGCGTCACGGTCACGGCCTCGTCGGGACCGCGCACCGCGTCGGCGATCTGCTCGGCGTACGCCCCGATGCCCTCGGTGGCGAGGGTGGGCCGTGTGCCGACGAGCAGGACGATCCCGGTCCCGAGCCGCCGGCGGAGCTGTGCGACCCATGCGTCGTCGGCCCGGCGCCCGGTGACGGCGACGCCGACGGGCCGGCCGCCGGCACCCTCGGCGTCCAGTCGGGTCGCCCCCACGGCCACCAGCTCACCGTCGACGACGAGCAGCTCCGCCTCGGCGGCCGTCTGCCCCGAAAGGATCCTGTCCACGAACGGCTCCGTCGACAGCGTCGCTGCGACCGACCGAGGCAGCGTCCCCCCGGGGTCGTGCACGCCGGCGACCTCCCCGCCGGGCCCCAGCACCACGAGGAACTCCTGATCCTGCCCGCGCAGCAACGAGTCGTACAGCGGCCCGAGCCGACCGCTCGCGGCCGCGTCGAGCAGCGTGCGGCCGGACCCGGCCAGGATGGCGACGGCGTCGCGGGCATCGGCCGGCCAGTCACGCCGGAGATCGGCGGCGACACTTTCGCTCAGGCCCGACAGGCGCTGGAGCTCGTCGGCCAGGAGGTCGCGGGACCCGAGACCCGACAGCACCGCCGGAGCAGCAGCACCACGGCCGCTGTCACGAAGCGCGCGAGCAGCGCCCGCCCGCACGCCATCCACAGCCAGCCGCCGATGAGGAAGGCACCGACCACGGTCAGGCCCGCACCGAGCAGGACGGACGCCCGTTCGACCAGCTCTGCCAGGCCCCAGGCGAACAGGCCGGCGCCGACCAGCAGCGCGCGGCCGGACCGCGCCGCGCGGATCCCGGCGACGATCCCCGCGGTCGCGGCGAGGACGGCGACCTGCGGCAGCGCCGGCACCGGCACGAGCGCCGCCGAGCCGGCCATGTGCCGCAAGCGCTGGGGCGCGATGCCGGCGGCGGCCAGCACGAGACCACCCGTGTGCAGCAGCGCCACGATGTCGCGGCTGCCGGCGACGAGCGCGCCGGCCAGCCCGTGACCGACCGCGATCGCCAGTGCGCCCGCGGCCAGCACGAGATCCGGCCTGCGCTCCGCCCGCGTGCCGCTCCGGCCCAGACCCGGCCGCAGAACCACCACGAGCGCCAGGCCCGCCGCCGCGTAGAGCGCGAGCAGGCTGGCGGCCAGGTGCAGCGGCGTCGACAACCCGGCCATCGCTGCGATCATAGGAGCGGCTCCGCGGTGCGGTCGCCGATGGCGGACGCCCCGGCCGGAGCGGGCGCCGGCAGCCCGCAGACGCTCGGCCCCGGCCGTCCCACCCCCGGGACCGCCGCCCGCCGCCCTCCAACCCCCGGCCTCGGGGTGGCGTCGGGCAGCGGAGTCGCGGGAGGCCTCAGTCGCCGGCGAACAGGTGGCGCAGGTCGTCGAACGCCTCGATCGTCGCCCCGGCGCCGGTGACGACGGCCTCCAGGGGCTGGTCGACGAGGTGGACGGCGATCTGGGTCTCCTGCGAGATGCGCGCGTCCAGTCCGCGTAGCAGCGCCCCGCCGCCCACGAGCCACATCCCGTGCTCGAGCACGTCCTGGGTCAGCTCCGGCGGGCAGTCGGTCAGCGTGTCCGTGACGGCGCCGACGATCGCGGTGACGTTGTCGTCGATGGCCCCGCGAACCTCCTCGGAGCCCACCAGCACGACCTTCGGCAGGCCGCTGGCCAGCTCGCGGCCGCGGATCTCGGCCTTCGGCTCCTCGGCCTGGGGATAGGCCGAGCCGATCGCCATCTTGACCTCCTCGGCTGTGCGCTCACCGATCGCGACGGCGTACTCACGGCGCACGTGGTTGGCGATCGCGGCGTCGAAGTCGAAGCCGCCCACCCGCACCGCCCGGCACGCCACGACCCCGCCGAGGCTGACGACGGCCACCTCCGAGGTGCCGCCACCGACGTCGATGACCATGTTGCCGACCGGCTCCTGGACGGGCAGGCCGGCGCCGATCGCGGCGGCCATCGGCTCCTCCATGAGAAACGCCCGGGCTGCACCGGCCTGCAGGGCGGCCTCGACGACGGCGCGCCGCTCCACCCCGGTGATGGCGCTCGGGACGCAGATGAGGACCTTGGGCTTGGAGAAGCGGCTGACGCCCACGCGCTGCAGCAGCAGCTGCAGCAGCCGGGCGGTGACGTCGAAGTCGGTGATCGCGCCGCCACGCAAGGGTCGCTCGGCGACGATGTGACCGGGTGTGCGGCCGATCATCGAGTACGCCTCGGACCCCATGGCCAGGACGTCGCCGTTGCGCTGGTTGAGCGCGATGACCGTCGGCTCGTTCAAGACGATGCCGCGGCCCTTGCTCCACACCAGGGTGTTCGCGGTACCGAGGTCGATGGCCAGGTCACGCGCCACGGCGCGCTCTAGCGCCGGCGGGAAGTGACGATCGCAGCCGGACGCTGCCCGGGGCGGCGGGCGGGTCGCGCGGTCGCCGGGTGGCCCGGCGACGGGTGGGCCGACGCGCTCCGGGGGCGGCGCGCCGGCGGCCGAGCGACGCCGCCGGGCCGCTCGGGCGCCAGGGCGGCGAGGGCGCGGGCGTAGGCCTCCATGCTGTCCGTCGCCTGCGAGCGAGGAGTGTGCGCGCGCAGGTTCAGCGCCAGCCAGACGGCGGCGGCGAGGACGCACAGCAGCAGGATCGTGGACATCTGGGCATCTCGGTCCGCGGTGGGCGGCGAAGGAATGGGAGCGGGCGGCGGCCCGTCCGGCGAGCCTAGGCACGCCCTCGCACCGGGGCAAACACCGTGCCTGCCCGGACGGCCGTGCGCCGACGCCCGGGGTGGCGTGGACCCGTCGCCGCTACGGCGACAGATCCACGGCACCGGGGGTTGCGGGGGGGTCGGTGCCCGGCCATGAGCTGCCGCCGTCGGCCCAGTGCTCCTGCTTCCAGATCGCGACCGTCGCCTTCAGCTCGTCGATGCCCCACCGCGCGGCCTCGAAGGCCTCCGGTCGGTGCGGCGTCGAGACCGCCACGACGACGGACGGCTCCCCCACGGCGAGCGCGCCCACGCGGTGCTCCAGCCAGACCGCCGCCGCCTGCGGCCAGCGGCGCACGAGGTCCGCGGCGAGCGCCTCGAGCTGCGCCGATGCCCGCTCGGCGTAGGCCTCGTAGGTCAATCCGGCCACGCTGTGGCCTTCGCTGGCGTCGCGCACCGTGCCGGTGAACACGACCACGGCACCAGCGGAGGGGTCGGCGACGAAGGCGTGCGCGGCGTCGGCCGACAGCGGCTCGTCGGTGAGGCGGGAATGCAGCCGGGGGCTCACGTCCGTACCTTTACCATTCGGCCGGCGCCCGTGGGCGCCCACTGGTTCCACCAGCCGGTACACCAGGAGCTCGCATGCCCGCCAAGACCGTCGGTCGCGTCACCCTCGACGAGATCGACCAGCAGCTGCTCAACACGATCCAGACGGCGTTCCCCCTGGTGACGCGCCCGTTCGCCGCGCTCGGGGAGACGCTGGGCACCGACGAGGCCGAGGTGATGCGGCGCTACGCGCGGCTCAAGGACGACCGCATCATCCGCCAGGTGTCGGCGATCTTCGACACCCGCAAGCTCGGGTACCGCTCGTCGCTCGTCGCCACCGCCGTCGACGAGGGCCGCGCCGACATGGCCGCCGACGTCATCAGCGCCCATCCGGGGGTCAGCCACAACTACCGGCGCGACCACGAGTTCAACCTGTGGTGGACCATCGCCGTGCCGCCCGACGAGGACCTGCAGACCCACGTCAACGCCGTCCACCGGCTGTGCGGGGGGCGCTCGACACGGGTCCTGCCGACGCTGAAGCTGTACAAGATCGGCGTCGACCTCGACGTCAGCGACACCCGCTCGATGGCGGCCCAGTCGGTGATCCCGGCCTACCGCGAGACGTCGCGGACGGCCGCGGACCTCACCGCCGAGGAGGTCGGCTACGTCCTGGAGCTGCAAGAGGACCTCGTCGTCGAGCCGACGCCGTTCGCGTCGATGGCCGACCGGCTCGGCACCTCCGAAGACGCGCTGGTCAAGGCGGCGCACGACCTCATCGACGAGGGCCTGATGCGCCGCTACGCCGCGGTGCTCAACCACCGCCGCGCCGGCTTCGGCGCGAACGCGATGAGCGTGTGGAACGTGCCCGAGGCGTCGACCGACGAGTACGGCTACTCCCTCGCGGGGTACGCGGCGGTCAGCCACTGCTACCGCAGGCCGACCTACCCCGACTGGCCGTACGCGCTGTTCGGCATGATCCATGCGACGTCGAAGGAGCGCGCCCGACTGGCCGTACGCGCTGTTCGGCATGATCCATGCGACGTCGAAGGAGCGCGTGGAGGAGGCCGTCGCCGACATCCGCGACCGCACCGGGCTGACCGACTACCGGCTGCTGTACTCGACCAAGGAGTACAAGAAGATCCGGGTGCGCTACTTCGACCCGGCGTACGACGCCTGGGCGCAGGCGCACCTCGAGCCGGGGGACGTACCGGCGCAGCGCTGACGTGTCCCGACGCGGTGCGGAGGACGGACCCGGACGGCGCGGACACGCCCCACTCCGCGCCGGGTCCCGGTCGGACGCCGTCAGCCGCCGCCGGCCTCGCTGGCCTGCTCCTGCAGCTCCTGGATCTGCCGCTGGACGTCGGGGTCGCCGAAGACGCGGGCGATGCCCACGTAGACCAAGACCGCGACAACCAGGGCAAGCAGGCCGGTCACGATCCCACCGATCGCCAGGCCACGACCGCCGACGGCCGGGTCCTTGGCCTTGCTCAGGCCGATCGCGCCGCAGATCAGCGCGGCGATGCCGAGCAGGAACGACAGCAGGTTGATCCCCGGCAGCCAGCTGAGCAGCAGTGCCACGACGCCGCACACGAGGGCGGCGATGGCCACGCCGTTGCTGCGTTGCGGCGCCGCGGCGGCCCCGCCGCCGTAGCACGGCGTGCCGTCTCCGCGATACGTGCCGGAGTCCGGTGGATAGCGGTCCTCAGTCATCGACAAGCCCTTCTCGTGGTGCGGCGCCGGCGGGCCCAGGCCCACAGCACTCCCGCGGCGGTCACCAAGGAAGCCGTGCAGGCCGCGCCGGCGACGGCGTACAGCTTCACGCGGCGCAGCCGTACCCGGCCGACGGTGACGTACGCCTTCTGCTGCTCGGCGAAGGCCCGCAGGATCTCCCGGTTGGACCGCGACGGCGCCCACCCGGCCGCGTGCAGCCGTGCGCTGGACACGACCCACGGATACATGACATACGCCAGCGCACCGGGCGGCCCTTCGGTGATCCCGGCCGCCCACAGCCGCCGCGCGAGCGCCGCGGCGACGACCTCGCCGACCTCCAGGCGGGGGCGGCCCAGCAGCGCCGCGAGGTCGGCGGTGGTCAGCCAGCCGTCGGCCGCGACGTTGTAGGCGCCCCGCAGGTCGCCGCACACCGCAAGGTGCAGCGCGGCGACGAGGTCGTCGACGTCGAGCAGCTGCACCGGCGGGGACGTCCCGCGCACGAGTGGCAGCACCGGCTGGGCGAGGTGGCGCCCGGCGGCGCCGTCGGCGCTCAGGATCGTCGCGGGGCGCAGGACGACGACCGTGACCTTCGGGTGGCGACGACCCCAGTCGGCGACGAGCTCCTCGGCGAGCAGGTGGTGGTAGGCCCACGGGAAGTCCGGGTTGGCCCGCAGCGGGCAGTCCTCGGTCAGCGGCACGGGGTTGTCGGGGTGCGCGCCGTACACCGCGGCGCTGGACAGGTGCACGAGCCGGGTGACGCCTGCCTCCTCGGCGGCGGCGAGCAGGTGGCGGGCGCCCGACACGTCGCGCGCGAACGCCGCGTCCTCGTCGTGTCGCGGGCCCGACGGCTCGGCGAGGTCGACGACGACGTCGACGCCGGCCAGGGCCTCCGGCGGTAGCGGGCCTCGGGGGTCGGCCACGACCTGGGAGAGGGTGCCGGGAGGCATCGACGGCTCGTCCAGGCCGATCCCGACGAGCCGATCCACACGCGGATCGGCGTCCAGTCGCGCGAGCAGCGCCGCCGCCACGGGCCCGCCCGTCCCCGTCACGGCGACGGTGGTCATGCTGCTCCCCCTCGCGGGTGCGGTCTGCGGGCGGTCGGTCCGGGGCGGTCCCGGCAGGACGGGCCGTCCGGGTGCGGCCGGCAAGCGCGGTCATCCCGCCGCGTGGACGGCGCGGAGGCTACACGGCGGCGGCGCCTACGATGGCTCGCATGAGCGACCCGTTCGGGGGCTTCGACCCGCGGATGTTCCAGAACGTCCCGCTGTTCCGCGAGCTCGCCAAGGTCATGGCCTGGTCGGGCGGACCGGTCAACTGGGCGCTGGCGTCCGACACCGCACTGGCCATCGCCGCGCCGCCGGGGGCGCTGGCCGCCGCCTCGGACCGCGACAGCGACGAGTTCGCGTCCGCGGTGGGCGTCGCGGAGCTGTGGCTGGACCAGGTCACCGTGCTGCCGGCGGTCGAAGGCCCGGCCGGGGCGCTGGCGGCCGCGGAGTGGACCCGCCAGGCGACCACCTCAGCGGGTCTCGGGGCGTACGTCGAGCCGGTCGCGCAGGGCATGGGCGGGGCGCTGGCCAAGGGCCTGCCCGAGGGGATGCAGGCCCTCGGTGAGCAGATGGCCCAGGCCATGGGTGCCATGGGCGCCATGCTGTACGGCGTGCAGGTCGGCACCGTCGCCGGCCACCTCGCCGGTCAGCTGCTGGGGGTGTACGACCTCGGCGTGCCGACGATCGACCCGCGCACCGTGGCCACGGTCGGTGACACGGCTCGGCGCTTCGCCGACGACTACGGCTTCGACGCCACCGAGTTCCGCCATTGGCTGGCGTTGCGCGAGGCCGCCCACCGGCGGCTGTTCGCCGGCCTCGCGTGGCTGCGCCCCCACGTCGCCGAGCTCATCGGCCGGTTCGCCGCCGACGCCGAGTTCGACCCGGGGGCGATGCTGGAGGGCCTGGGCGGGATGGGCTTCGACCCCGCCGACCCGTCGGCGCTCACCGAGGCGCTGTCTGGGCCCGACGCGTTTCACATCGAGCCCACCGCCGCCCAGAAGGCGACGCTGCGTCGCCTGCAGACCGTCGTGGCGTTCGTGGAGGGGTGGAGCGACACCGTGGTCCGCGCGGCCGCGGCCGGCAAGCTGCCGTCGCTGTCGCGCATCGAGGAGGCCGTGCGCCGGCGCCGCGCCGAGAAGGGCCCGGGCGAGCGCTTCCTCGAGCAGCTCGTCGGGCTGGACCTCAAGCCGGCGGACCTGCGCGTGGGGCAGGCGTTCTGCGACGCCGTCGTCGCCGCACGAGGCCTGGAGGGGCTGGACCGGGCGTGGCGCGGAGCTCACGCGCTGCCGGGCCCCGACGAGCTCGCCGAGCCGAGCCGCTGGCTGGTGCGCCTGGCCGCCGCCGAGATCGAGGCTGACCTCGAAGCCGACCTCGGCCCGCTCGACGAGGGCGGGGAAGGCGACGACCCGGGCGCGCGCTGAGCGCACGAGCCCCCGGCGCCGGGCGGGAAAAAGTCGACTGATCCACAGGTCCGCGGGGCCAGCGTCGCAGGTCAGCGGGCCGTTGACCGGGGCGGTCGGGGTCGTGCCACGGGCGCGTCCACAACCCTCGTCCACAGCGGTCGCCGCCTTGTCCGCGGTGGGCGTCGGGTCATCCCCAGGCTGGCGAAAGGCTTGTGGACAGCCTGATTGACCGTGGTATCGGGCGTGCGTATCGTCGCCCTCGTCGAACGGCCCTCGGTGAGAACCGGGACCGTCCTCCAAGGGGAAGGGAGGGCGGAACCGCGAACCACCGGGGGCCGTTCGTCATTGCGGCGGCGCGGCGATGCAGGGGTCGGCGACCGGTCCGTCGCCGGCCGGGTCCACGGTCGCACCGGCGCCCTGCGCGTCGGTGAGCGTCGCGGTCCACTCGGGCGCCACCGACCATGCCTGACCATCCCAGCTGACGGGAGCGCCGGTGGCGTACAGGACCTGCACGACGGGGCCGGCGTCGCACGCCGCCACCGGCGCCTCGGCGGCGGCGACGAGGTGGCGCGGCTCCGCCACGTCGTCGGGCCGCGCCGGCAGCTCGACGCGCCCGTCACCGCTGACGGGCTGCAGCCCGAGGGTCGACCGCGTCGTGCGCTGCTGGAACAGCCCGTCGGGGGTGACGCCGCCCGTCAGGAGCCGGTCTGCGCCGGCGGCGAGGGAGACCGCCCGCGCCTGGGTCCACGAGCCGTCCGCGCCCAGGGCCACCGACACCTCGGCGAGATGCGGCTCATCCTGCCACTCCAGCGCCGCCGGCTCGACGCGGGCGACAAGCTCGTCGAGAGTCTGCGGCACACCCCGCTCGGGCGCGCGGCGGCCGTCGCGTGCCGGCGAGCCCTGGGAGGGGGCGGCCGACGGCGCTCCGGCCGGCTGGCAGGCCGCCACCAGCAGCATGATCAGGGCGGCAGCGACGCGACGCATCCGCGGCAGTGTAGGCAGGGGTGTGGCGGCGTCAGCCTTTGCCGGCGCCGGCGGGGGCGTCAGCCGTTGCCGGCGCCGGCGCCGGGCTCACCGGGCAGCAGCAGGCACACCCGCGCGCCGCGCTCCGGCCGCTCGACGAGCAGCCGGCCGCCTTCGGCCTCCACGAGCGAGCGTGCGAGCGGCAGTCCCCTGCCCCGCCGCCCGCCGTGCCGGTCGACCGGACGCGGGGGGTCGCCGGGCGGAAAGCCGGGCCCCTCGTCGCTGACGCAGAGGCGGACGCCCGGCCCCGGCACGTGACGGACCGACACGGTGATCGTGCCGCGGCCGTGGTCCAGGGCGTTGTCGAGCAGGACCTGCAGGCACTGGCCCAGGGCCGCGGCGCGGGCCCGCACGCCCGCGACCGGGCCGGCGTCCAGGACGACGTCGCGTCCCTGCGCCCGCGCGACCGCCTGCCACGCGTCCAGCCGGGCCGCCGCGAGCCGCCCGAGGTCGACCGAATCGGCGTCGCCGGGCGGCTCGGCCAGAGCCAGGAGCTCGTCGATCGTCGCCTCCAAACGGTCGGCCTCGCCCATGGCGGCGCCCAGCAGCTGCGGGTCCGCGCCGGCCATCTCCAGCGCCTCGAGGTCCAGCCGCAGCGCGGTCAGCGGCGTGCGCAGCTGGTGGGAGGCGTCCGCGCCGAACGAGCGGCTGCGCTCGAGCATCGCCGCGAGACGGCCGGCGGTGCGGTCGAGGGCGGCCGCGACATCGTCGGGCTCGGGCAGCCCGCTGCGCGGGGCGCGGGCGCTGAAGTCGCCGTCGCCCAGCCGTCTCGCCGAGTCGGCGAGGTCCTCCAGCGGCGCGGCGAGCCGCTGGCCCTGGTACAGCGCGAGCAGCGCCGCCACCCCCAGCGCGGTGACGCCGAGCCCGGCGATCGCGAGCCAGGCGGTGCGCACCTCGCGTCCGAGGTCACGGTCGGACTGGGCGACACGCAGGACCAGGGGCGCGCCGCCCAGCGTCAGGGGCACCGACACCGCCACCGCGCCGTCGCCCCGCCAGGTGCCGGCGCCGGAGCGGCCGCGCACCGCCTCGACGTCCGGCGTCATGGCCCGGGTGCCGGGGGCGACGGCGTCCGGGCCCGTGTCCAGCACGACGACACCGTTGCGGTCCAGCAGCGTGAACCGCTGCCCGCGGGACCGGGCGAGCAGGTCGAGGATCGCCGCGGCGGCCGCCGGCGACGACGCCTCCTCGTCCAGGACGACTTCGACCTGCTCTGCCTCGGCCTGCAGCACGTCGAAGGTGGCGCCGGTCTGCAGGGTCTGCACGGCGACGGCGAGCGGCAGCCCCAGCAGCACGAGCGCGACGCCCACCGCCGCGATGGTCGACCACAGCAGCCGGCGGCGCACGTCAGTCCTCGCCGGGCTCGAACCGGAAGCCGACGCCCCGGACGGTGGTGAGGTAGCGGGGGTGGTTGGCGTCGTCGCCGAGCTTGCGGCGCAGCCACGACACGTGCATGTCCAGCGTCTTGGTCGACCCGAACCAGTTGGTGTCCCAGACCTGCTCCATGATCCGCTCGCGGCCGACGACCGCGCCGGCCTCCGCCACGAGCAGCGCGAGCAGGTCGTACTCCTTGGGCGTCAGCTCGAGCTCGGTGTCGCCGACCCACGCGCGGCGCGCGTCGAGGTCCAGGCGTACGTCCTGGGCGCTGATGGTGCGGTGCGCCCCGCGGCGGGGCGGCTCGGGCGACGCCGCCCGGCGCAGCAGCGCCCGCAGGCGGGCGAGCAGCTCTGCGAGGCGGAACGGCTTGGTGACGTAGTCGTCGGCGCCGGCGTCCAGGCCGACGACGATGTCGGCCTCGGAGGTGCGGGCCGTGAGCATGAGCACGGGCGTGCCGGGGGCGGCGCGGCGCAGCCGGCGGCAGACCTCGACCCCGTCGATGTCGGGCAACCCCAGGTCCAGCACCACGGCGCCCACCCCGCCGGCGGCGACGCGTAGCGCCTCGCCGCCGGTCGCTGCGCGGATGACCTCGTGGCCGTCGCCGCGCAGTGCCGCGGCGAGGGGAGCGGCGATGCCGTCGTCGTCTTCGACGAGCAGCACGGGAAGGTCGCCTCTGGGGCGGTCGGGTGGGTTCACGGGTCCATTCCTGCCACGGCGGAGCAAGCGCCCTCGCGCCTTTGCACAGACTTTGCCAGCCACCGGTGGGGGCTTTGCGCGCGGGTTCCTACCGTGGGGCGACAACAGCGGGAAGCGGTCGAGATACGTCGAGATACCAGGAGCGCTCCACCATGGCGTACTACAGCGACACCGACACGGAGGCGCGGCCGGATCGACCGGAGCCGACGCTCCACCTGTCCTCCCCCGACGAGCCGCGCGAGCCGAGCTCTCGGCCGGCCGCCCCCGGGCCGGCGACCGCCCCACGCGGCGGCGGCTGGAGGTCGGCGCTGGTCGCGGCTGTCGTGGCGGCGCTCGTGTCGGCCGGCGTCACCGCGCCGCTGGTCGCCACGATGACCCGCGACGAGACCTCGCCGGCGCCGGCGACCGCCGCCGACGGTGACCAGACCGCCGGCGAGGCCGACGGTGACCAGACCGCCGGCGAGGCCGAGGGCACGCAGGCGACCGCCGACGGCAGCGGCCTGGAGGCGGTCACCGACGACATCGCCGCGGTATCGGCGGCGGTGTCGCCGTCGGTCGTCGCCGTCGCGGTCTCCGGGATGGGTGGCCAGGGCGCCGGGTCGGGGGTCATCCTGCGTGCGGACGGCTACATCCTGACCAACAACCACGTCGTCGAGAGCGCCTCCAGCGTCCGTGTCACGCTGCCCGACAGCGGCAGCCTGCCGGCCGAGGTCGTCGGGACCGACCCGACCGCCGACCTCGCGGTCCTCAAGGTCGACGCCACCGGGCTGCCGGTGCCGGCGTTCGCCGAGCGCAGCCCGGAGGTCGGCGAGACCGCCGTCGCCATCGGCTCCCCGTTCGGCCTCGAGGGGTCGGTGACGTCGGGCATCGTCAGCGCGCTGAACCGGTCCCTGCCCGGGCAGGCCACGCTCGTCGACATGATCCAGACCGACGCGGCGATCAACCCGGGCAACTCCGGCGGGGCGCTGGTCAACGGCCGCGGCGAGGTCATCGGCATCAACACCGCGATCCTGTCGGAGGTGCGCCAGAACAACGGCATCGGGTTCGCGATCCCCATCACGACGGCGCTGCCGATCGCCGAGCAGATCATCGACAAGGGCTTCGTCGAGCACGCCCAGCTGGGCATCTCCGGTCAGGACGTCGACCCGACCGTCGCGGAGCTGTACAGCCTCGGCGTGGACGAGGGCGCGCTGGTGGCCGAGGTCGTCGACGGCAGCGCCGCTGCCGACGCCGGGCTGGAGCGCGGCGACATCATCACCGCCATCGACGGTGAGGAGATCACCTCGATGGGCGAGCTCGCCGGCCGGATCCGCTCCTACGCGCCCGGCGACGAGATCGAGCTGACGGTGTTCCGAGACGGCGAGGAGCGCAGCGTGGCGGTCACGCTCGGCTCGGCTCCCGTCGAGGGGGAGTCCTCCGGTCGACCAGTGCCCCGCCCGTAGGCATCTCCCCCGCCCCCACGACGGGCTCCGCCTTCCAGGCGGGGCCCGTCGTGCGTCATACCGGCGCGGGCGAGCGCGCCCCGCAGCAGCCGCCGCAGCGCACCGTCGCCGTTGCGGCCCTCCTGGGCGGCGGCTTCGTCCCACGCGACGATGAGGCGGTTGAGGTCGCGGCTGGACAGCTCGGGGAACAGGTCGAGCACGCGCAGGTCAAGGGTCCGGTCCCCGGGGTCGTCGCCCGCCGACAGGGCGGTCACGACGTTGGCGACCAGGCAGCCGCCGTCGTCGGTCGCCCACGACCCCGCCACGAGGGGCAGGTCCTCGCGGTCGGCGACCTCGCGCAGCGCCCGGCGCGCCGACACAGGCAGCCCGGCGATGGCGCGCCCGAGGCGCTCCTCGGGCCCGACCTCACTGAACAGCCGAACGGTCCTGCGCATCGACGCACCTCCGGTCCCCTCGGCCACGAGCCTACCCAGCGCGGCATGCTCGCGTCGGCGCCCGTGTCGGCGGCCGTGGGTAGGCTCGGTCGCGATGGCCTCCGCGCCCGACGACCACAAGCTCGCCGTCCATGTGACGGCCGACCGCATCTTGTGCCGCCACCCCGACGAGGGCGACCGACGGACCAAGGCCGGCATCCTCATCCCCGCGACCGCCAAGTCGGCCGACCGCCGCGGCGTCTGGGCCGAGGTGACCGAGATCGGGCCGCTCGTGCGGACCGTCGAGTGCGGCGACCATGTGCTGTTCCTGCCCGACGCCGCCATCGAGGTCGATGTTCGCGGAGACGTCTTCCTCGTCGTCCGGGAGCGCGACGTCCACGCCGTCGCGTCCGGTGAGCGCGCGGCCGGCTCCACCGGCCTGTACCTGTAGCCGCACCCAGCCGCGACGCCACCCGTTCGCGGCAGGGTTGGTGTCGACAGCGTGTCCAACCCTGCTATCTGGGCGGGTTCGGGGCCGGGGCTCGGGGCGGGGGATCGGGGGGGACGGGCGGGGCGAGGCGTCGTCCGCCGGGGCGGCCCCACAGCACCCGCCCCTCCATGCCGCCCGCCCCCGTGACGAGCGCGCCGGTGTCGTGTCCGGCGGCCAAGGGCGTGGGCCGCCACACGATCGCGCGAGCCACGTCGTCGGCGGTGGCGACCTTGCGCAACGGCATCGTGCGGGTCACCCGCTCGACGAGTGCCGCGTCGAGGTCGCGCGAGGTCATCGGCGACACCGTCCAACCGGGCGCCACCGCGTTCACGCGGGCGCCGGCGGCGGTGCGCACGACCTCGTTCTTCAGCGACTGCAGCAGCCCGCCGGTGATCGCCGACTTGGCGGCGGCGTAGTCGGCGTGGCCGGCCTCGCCGAACCGGCCCGCCGTCGAGCCGACGAGGACCAGGCAGCCGGCACGTGCCGCGGCGGCGTGGCGCAGGTAGGCACGGGCGGTCAGGAACGTGGCGGTGAGGTTCGCGTCGATCGTCGCGCCGACCAGCGGTCCAGATCCATCCCGGTGACCGGCACGTCCTCGCGCGGCCACACGCCGGCGTTCGCGACACAGACGTCGAGACGACCGAGTGCCGCAACGGCCGCCGGCACGAGCCGGTCCGCGGCCCGCTCCTCGCGCCGGTCGGCCTGCAGGGCCACGCCGCCGACCTCGGCGGCCACCGTCTCCGCGGCGTCGCGCGAGCGGTGGTAGTGCACCGCCACCCGCGCGCCCTCGGCGGCGAAGGCCCGCGCAGTCGCCGAGCCGATCCCGCCGGACGCCCCGGTCACGAGCACACCCCAGCCGTCCATTCCCAGATCCATGCCGCGCAGTTTGGCAGGATGGCCCGCATGGCCATGCCGAGCGCGTCCTACTCGATCACGATGCGCGTCGACCTCGGCGCCGACCCCCGCGGCATCGGCCGCGTGACGACGGCGGTCGGCGATGCGGGGGGCGGCGTGACCGCCGTCGACATGGTGGAGTCGCGCGGCGGCTCGCTGACCGTGGACGTCACGGTCAACGCCGTCGACGCGGCGCACGCCGAGGCGATCACCGCCGCGGTCGAGGCGGTCGCCGAGGCGAGCGTCCGCAAGGTCAGCGACCGGACGTTCCTGCTGCACCTGGGCGGCAAGATCCGCGTCGAGCCGAAGGTCCCGCTGCGGACGCGCGACGATCTGTCCATGGCCTACACGCCCGGCGTGGCCCGCGTGTGCCTGGCGATCGCGAACAACCCCGACGACGCGCGGCGTCTGACGATGAAGCGCAACACCGTCGCGGTCGTGACCGACGGCTCGGCGGTGCTCGGCCTGGGCAACCTCGGCGCCGCCGCCGCGCTTCCGGTCATGGAGGGCAAGGTGGTCCTGTTCAAGCAGTTCGCGGGCGTCGACGCATGGCCGGTGGTCCTGGACACCCAGGACACCGACGAGATCGTGCGGACCGTGCAGCTGCTGGCTCCGGCCTACGGCGGGGTGAACCTGGAGGACATCTCGGCCCCTCGCTGCTTCGAGATCGAGCGACGCCTGCGGGAGTGCCTCGACATCCCGGTGTTCCACGACGACCAGCACGGCACGGCGATCGTCGTCCTCGCCGCGCTCACCAACGCGCTGCGGGTGGTCGGCAAGGAGCTGCCGTCCGCGCGGATCGTGCTGTGCGGAGCCGGCGCGGCGGGCGTGGCCATCATCAAGATCCTGCAGGCCGAGGGTGCCCGCGACATCGTCGCGTGCGACCGGACGGGGATCCTGCATCAGGGCGAGGAGACGCTGAACGCCTCGCAGCGCTGGGTGGCCGAGCACACGAACGTCGATGAGACCACCGGCTCGCTGCACGACGCCGTCGCCGGTGCCGACGTGTTCATCGGGGTGAGCGCACCCAACCTGCTCAGCGGGGCCGACGTGGCGACCATGGCGAAGGGGGCGGTCGTGTTCGCGCTGGCCAATCCGGACCCGGAGGTCGACCCCGGCGCCGCTCGCGAGCACGCCGCCGTGGTCGCGACGGGCCGCAGCGACGAGCCGAACCAGATCAACAACGTGCTCGCCTTCCCGGGGGTGTTCCGAGGGGCGCTCGACGCCGGGGCGCGCGACATCACCGAAGTGATGAAGGTGGCCGCGGCCCGGGCGATCGCCGGCGTGGTGTCCGACGGCGAGCTCGGTCCCAGCTACATCATCCCCAGCGTGTTCAACCCCGACGTCGCCACGGCCGTCGCCGAGGCGGTGCGGCGCGCCGCGACCACCGGCGTCGCGGAGCCGTTCAGCCCGGCCGAGCCGGGGTAGACCACCCGGACACAACAGGTGAGGGGGCCACGCGTGCGCGTCACGATCGAGTACTGCAACGTCTGAGGCTACGCCGAGCGTGCCGCCGGTCTGGCGGCCGAGCTTCTCGCCGAGCACGGCTACGACATCGCCGAGCTGACCCTGGTGCCCTCCAGCGGCGGTGTGTTCGAGGTCGGCGTCGACGGCGACGTCGTCTACAGCAAGCGGGCCACTGGCCGGCATGCCGAGCCGGGAGAGGTGCTGGCCGCGGTCAGCCGCCGGGTCGGCTGACGCGACTCGGTGAGCCGGTGTCGGCCGCGGCCTCGCAAGCGCTCGCCGTGGCGTGAGCACCGGACGGGCGCCAGGACATCGATCCGGCGGTTCGCTGCGGTAGCGTGACGGCCATGCTGCCCGCCAGCCAGCGCCGCAACGTGCAGTACACCAACGGCAGGCGCCGCCGGCTGCCCGACGTGCCGGGGCTGCGCCTGGAGCGACGCTGGTGGGACGAGGGCGCCCTCGTCGCCGGCGTCGACGAGGTCGGTCGCGGCGCCTGGGCGGGGCCGGTCACGTACGCGGCCGTCGTGCTGCCCAGTGACCACCGGATGTACAAGCTGCGCGACTCCAAGGTCCTGGACCCGCGGCGCCGGGAGGAGCTGGCCGAGCGGATCTCGGGTTTCGCGGTCGGCGTCGGCATCGGCTCGGCCTCCAACGCCGAGATCGACGAGGTCGGAATGACCGCGGCGATCCGCCTCGCGGCGGCCCGGGCGGTGGACGCCCTGCCGTCGCGGCCCGACGTGTGCCTGGTCGACGGCAACTGGGACTTTCTGGCCGGCTACGGCACGCGCAACGAGCGGATCATCGGCGGTGACGCCCGCTCCGCATCGATCGCTGCCGCCTCCATCGTGGCCAAGGTCCACCGCGACACGCTCATGTCCTCGGTCTGCCCGGACTTCCCCGCCTACCGGTTCTCGTCGAACAAGGGCTACCCCTCGCCCGACCACCGGCTGTCGCTGGCCGAGCACGGACCCTGCCGCCTGCATCGCCAGACGTGGGCGCCGATCCGTGCCGCCGCCGGCCTCGGCGATCCAGAGCTGTTCTGATCCCATCGCACCTCCCCGGCCCACGCTTGCTCTCGCCGGTTCCCGCGCGGAGACCGACGAGAACAAGCGCCGGAGGGACCGGCCCTGACTAGTCGGTTTAGGCCGTTTTGCAACCATCCCTATGGGTCATGGCACGCAGGTGCTCGGCTGCCGCATGCTGAACGAGCCGGGGCTCCAGGGCGCCTCGGCCCCGGGCCCGGCCGCTTGTTGACTGCGCAGGCGGCCGGGCCTTTCACCCCGCCCGGCGGCACGCCTACCCGCGCTCCCGGCTCCTCGTGCCGGGCCGCCGCCGGCGGCGCCGCGCAGGCCCGACCGGCGGCGGCATAGGCTTGAGCCGATGCGGATGCGGCTGTACGACACGCGTGCCCGGGCGGTGCGGGACTTTCTTGCGGGGCACACGGTCCGCCTCTACGTCTGCGGGATCACGCCGTACGACTCGACCCACCTCGGGCACGCGTTCACCTACGTGAGCTTCGACGCGCTGACCCGCGTGCTCACCCACGTCGGCCACCGGGTCCTTTCGGTGCGCAACGTCACCGACGTCGACGACGACATCCTGCGCCGCGCCCGCGAGCTGGGGGTGGACTACCTCGAGCTCGGACGGCGCGAGGTGCAGCGGTTCGACGCCGACATCGACCGGCTCGGCGTGCGCCCCGCCGACGCGGTGCCGCTGGCCACCGAGACGGTGCCGGCGATCGTCCAGGCCGTCCGCGGTCTGGTCGCCGGCGGCCATGCCTACGCGACGCCCGACGGGCGGATCTACTTCGACACCGCCGCCTCCGGGCGCTTCGCGGAGCTGTCGGGGCTGGACCGCCCTGGGATGCTCGCGCAGTTCGCCGAGAAGGGCGGAGACCCGCAGGCCGCCGGCAAGCGCGATCCGCTGGACTTCCTGCTGTGGCAGCCCAGCGCCCCCGACGAGCCGAGCTGGGACAGCGACTGGGGTCCCGGGCGGCCGGGGTGGCACATCGAGTGCTCGGTCATGGTGGCCGAGGAGCTCGGCGCCGTCGTGGACATCCACGGCGGCGGCCGCGACCTGATCTTCCCGCACCACTCCGCGGAGATCCTCCAAAGCGAGTCGCTGACCGGGCAGGGTCCGTTCGCCCGGGTATGGATGCACGTCGGGATGGTCGCCCTCGACGGGGTCAAGATGTCCAAGTCGCTGGGCAACCTCGTGTTCGTGCGCGACCTGCTGGAGCGCTACGAGGCAGGCGCGGTCCGCCGCTACCTGCTGGAGCACCACTACCGTGCCGACTGGTCCTATGACGACACCGAGCTCGCCGACGCCGCCTGCGGGTTCAAGCGGTGGCAGAAGGCGGCGGGAACCGAGGGGGAGCGCGACGACCTCGCGGCAGCGTTCGACAGGGCGATCCGCGACGACCTCGACACGCCCGAGGCGATCCGGATCCTCGACGAGGCCGCCGAGGTGGGGGCGGGCACGACGCTGCGCCGCCTCGCGCCCGTGCTCGGGTTCGCGCTTCCCGTCAGCTTTTCGTCCGCCGACGTGTAACGGCGCCCGCCCGGGGCACAGCGCACCCACACGAGAGCGCCCGCGAGACCGCCCGGCGGTCCCGCCCGCAACCCGCCGAAGGCGTCGCGGGGCCCCCGACCGGCCACGGCCACGGGGCCTCGGCATGTTCCCCGCGCGCGCTACGAGCGGACGAGGGGCTTGTACTTGATGCGGTGGGGCTGGTCGGCGTCGGTGCCGAGGCGGCGCTTGCGGTCGGCCTCGTAGTCGGAGTAGCCGCCCTCGTACCAGGTGACGCGGCTGTCGCCCTCGAACGCGAGGATGTGCGTCGCGATCCGGTCCAGGAACCAGCGGTCGTGGCTGATGACCACCGCGCAGCCGGCGAACGCCAGCAGCGCGTCCTCGAGGGCGCGCAGCGTGTCGACGTCGAGGTCGTTGGTCGGCTCGTCGAGCAGCAGCAGGTTGCCGCCGCGGCGCAGCAGCTTGGCCATCTGCACGCGGTTGCGCTCGCCCCCGGAGCACTGTCCGACCTTCTTCTGCTGGTCGGCGCCGCGGAAGTTGAACGTCGCGCAGTACGCCCGTGACGAGACCTCGCGGCCGCCGACCAGGAGCGTGTCCCGTCCGCCGGTGATCTCGGTGAACACCGTCTTGTCGGGGTCCAGTGCCTCGCGGGACTGGTCGACGTAGGCGAGCTCGACGGTGTCGCCGATCCGCAGCGAGCCGTCGTCGGGCTCCTCCTCGCCGACGATCATGCGGAACAGCGTCGTCTTGCCGGCGCCGTTGGGACCGATGACGCCGACGATCCCGCCGGGGGGCAGGCGGAACGTGGGTCGTCGACGAGCAGCCGGTCGCCGTAGCCCTTGACGACGTGCTCGGCGTCGACGACGACGTCGCCCAGCCGCGGCCCGGTCGGGATGACGATCTCGGAGCTGGTGGCGGCGCCGCGGCCGGCGGTGGCGGCCGCCAGGAGCGACTCGTAGGCCGACAGCCGTGCCTTGGACTTGGCCTGCCGTGCCCGCGGCGACATCCGCACCCACTCCAGCTCCCGCTCGAGCGTCCGGGAGCGGGCCGAGTCGGCCTTGGCCTCCCGCGCCAGGCGGGCCTGCTTCTGCTCCAGCCAGCTGGAGTAGTTGCCCTCGAAGGGGTGACCCTTGCCGCGGTCGAGCTCGAGGATCCAGCCGGCGACGTTGTCCAAAAAGTAGCGGTCGTGGGTGATCGCCACCACCGTGCCCGGGTAGTCGGACAGGAACCGCTCGAGCCAGGCCACCGACTCGGCGTCGAGGTGGTTCGTCGGCTCGTCGAGCAGCAGCAGGTCGGGGCGTGACAGCAGCAGGCGGCACAGCGCGACGCGGCGACGCTCCCCGCCCGACAGCGTCGTCACGTCGGCGTCGCCGGGCGGACGCGCAGCGCGTCCATGGCGACCTCGAGGGTGCGGTCGAGGTCCCAGGCGCCGGCGGCCTCGATGGCGTCGGAGACGGCGGCGAACTCGTCGTAGACCTTGGCCATCGCGGCGTCGTCGAGCGGCTCGGCCATCTTTGCCGACAGCTCGTTGAAGCGCTCGAGCAGCCGCACGGACTCGGCCGCCCGGCGCGGACGTTGCCCAGCACGTCGCGGGAGGGATCCAGGTCGGGCTCCTGCGGCAGGTGCGACGCTGACGCCCTGCCCCGGCCAGGCCTCACCTCGAACTCGGTGTCCACGCCGGCCATGATCCGCAGCAGCGTCGACTTGCCGGCGCCGTTGGGGCCGATCACGCCGATCTTGGCGCCGGGGAAGAACGACAGCCAGATGCCCGACAGGATCTCGGTGTTGGGCGGGACGACCTTCGTCAGGCCCTTCATGACGTACTGGTATTCCAAGGCTCAGACCTTCGCCGGCTGCGATCGCGGATCGACCACGACCGACCACCCTATGACGCACCTCAAACGCCGGGCGGCTTCCGTTCAACGACTCCCTCCGGAGGCAGGTTCAGGACGCACCTCAAACGCCGGGCGGCTTTCGTTCAACGACTCCCTCCGGGAGGCAGCTTCAGGACGCACCTCACACGCCGGGCGGCTTCCGTTCAACGACTCCCTCCGGGAGGCAGATTCAGGACGCACCTCAAACGCCGGGCGGCTTCCGTTCAACGACTCCCTCCGGGAGGCAGGTTCCGGGAGGCGGCTTCCAGGACGCACCTCAAACACCCGGCGGCCTGGAGCGCGGCGTCGGGCGCGTCAGGGGTCGCGCGCGGCATGATCAGGGCCGGGCGCCCGCAGTCCGACGCCGGGGCGCCGCCGGCAGACCGGTGCGGCAGATCCATCAGGGAGGACACGTGACCGAGCTTGGTGCCAGCCCTCAGGAGGCACCTCCGGCGCCGAAGAAGTTCGGCACCTTCGAGGGGGTCTTCACACCGACGCTGCTGACGATCCTCGGCGTGATCATGTACCTGCGGGCGGGTTGGGTGGTCGGCAACGCCGGGCTGCTCGGCGCGGTCGGGATCATCCTCGGCGCCTTCGCGATCACCGGTGCCACCGGCCTGTCGCTGTCGTCACTCACGACGAACATCCGCATCGGCGCGGGCGGCGCGTACTCGATCATCTCCCAGTCGCTGGGGCTGGAGGTCGGCGGCGCCGTCGGGGTGCCGCTGTACGTGTCCCAGGCGCTGGCGGTCGCCATGTACATCTTCGGCTTCCGCGCGGGCCTGCAGTACATCCTCCCCGAGGCGCCGTCGCTGCTGGTCGACCTCGCCGTCTTCGCCGTCGTCTTCGGCGTCGCCTACGTCGGTCCGAGCCTGGCCTTCCGGGTGCAGTTCGTCATCCTCGCTGCCATCGTGGTGTCGCTCGTCTCGATCGCGGTCGCGGCGTTCGGCGGGTCCATGACCGAGCCCGTGACCTTGTTCGGGCAGTTCCCCGGCGCGCCGGAGACCGGCTTCCAGGGCACCAGCTTCTGGCCGGTGTTCGCCGTCTTCTTCCCGGCCGCCACCGGGATCATGGCCGGCGCCAACCTGTCGGGCGACCTGCGCGACCCGCGCCGCAGCATCCCGCGTGGGACGATGTCGGCGATCGGGGTCAGCCTGCTCGTCTACCTGCTGATCGCCTACTGGTTGGCGCGCTCCGCCCCGCCCGACGTGCTCGTCTCCGACTACTACGTGATGGTCGACCGCGCCGCGTGGGCCCCCGCCGTGCTCGCCGGGCTGCTCGGCGCCACCCTGTCGTCGGCCCTGGGCTCCATCGTCGGGGCACCCCGGATCCTGCAGGCGATCGCGGCCACCGGGGTGTTGCCGGCGAGCGCGCGGCGGGCCGGGCAGGACCGGCGCGGCGAGCCGCGCAACGCCACCCTGGTGACCGGAGCGGTCGTGCTCGGCGCGCTGCTGCTACGCAACCTCAACGTGATCGCGCCGCTGATCACGATGTTCTTTCTGATCACCTACACGATGATCAACGTCGTCGTCCTCGTCGAGCAGAGCCTCGGGCTGGTCAGCTTCCGCCCCCTGTTGCGGATCCCACGGGTCGTCCCGCTGATCGGGGCCCTCGGTTGCGTGTTCGCGATGTTCATCATCAACCCCGTGTTCGGGCTCCTCGCCGTCGGCCTCGTGCTCGCCTTCTACGTCGTGCTCGTGCGCCGCGGGCTGCGGGCGCCGGCGGGAGACATGCGCAGCGGGCTGTTCGTGGCGCTGGCCGAGTGGGCGGCCCGGCGGGTCATCGAGCTGGGGGGCACCAACGAGCGCGGCTGGAAGCCCAACCTGCTCCAGCCGGTGCGCGATCCCGACGAGGTCCGCGCGACGTTCCCGCTGGTCCACGGCATCGTCGCGTCGAAGGGGACGGTGAAGATCATCGGGATCGGGTCCGGCGTCTCGACGGCTGCGCTGGACGCAGCCGCCCAGGGCTTCCGCGACGAGGGGGTGTTCGCGACGGCGAGCACGGTCGAGGCGGAGAGCTTCGAGCGCGGGGTGGTCACGAGCATCCAGGCGCTGTCCGGGGCGTTCCTGACGCCGAACGCGGTGTTCCTGAGCGTTCCCGACGACGTCTCACGCGATCGCGAGCTCGCGGCGGTCATGGCCGCCGCGCACGCCCACGGTCTGGGGGTCCTCGTCTTCTGCCACAACCCGCGGACCGGCCTGGGGCGGCGCCGCCGGATCGCACTGTGGCTCGGCGACCAGGGCCCGGGGTGGGAGCTGGGCAGCGACCTTCCGAACCTCGACCTCGCGACGCTGGCGGCCTACCAGCTGACGCGTAACTGGCGCGCACACCTGACGCTCGTCGGCGTCGCCCAGGATCCCCGGCACCGCGACGCCGCCGACGGGTACCTGCACCGGCTCGCGACGGCGGGACGCCTGCCGAGGGACACGACCACGCGCGTCGTGGACGCGTTCGACGCCGGCGACGAGGCGTCCCGGCCGGACCTGATGGTGTTCGGGTTGCCCGAGAGCCCCGACCTGGAGCAGATCCGCACGACGGCGCGACGCGCCGGCGGGAGCTGTCTGTTCGCCCACGACGCCGGCACCGAGAGCGCCCTGGCGTGACATCGCCACGCGGAGTCGGCCGCGCCCGTGTCAGGGCGTGCGCAGGCGCCGCAGTGCCGGCCAGGCGGCGTCGGGGGTGATCTCCAGGTCGTACAGGCCGGCGCCGGTGACGTGCCCGGCCGCGGCGGCGCCGACGAAGGCGCCGACCTCCACGAGTCCGTCGGCCAGGCCGCCGGCCAGGTGCACCGGCAGCGCAGGGTCGCCGGCCCGACGCCGCAGCTCGACGACGTTGGTGAGGTTCCACTGGCGCGTCGTGGCGGCGTCGGTGCCCCGGAACGAGCTGTAGCTCATCGGGACGAAGACGTCGAAGGAGCTGCGCAGCTGGTCGTACGGGAAGCCCGGCCACCAGCCGGGTCGCAGGTCCAGCTGCAGCGGCGGCAGGACGATCGCCGCCATCGGGTAGTCCGAGCCGAGCCAGGTGCGCAGCGCCGAGGAGAGCTGCAACAGGCGGCGGGTGCGCTCCGCGGTGTCGGCCAGCGTCTCGACCTCGATGTCGAGACCGAACGCGTCGGGGCGATCGCCGCGCGGCGTGACGAACGCCATGGCGGCCTGCGAGCGCCGGTAGTCGCGCGCGAGGTCGACGAAGTCGGGGGTGTACCAGGTCACGACGCGCAGCCCCCGGTCGTGGGCCGCTTCGATCGCGGCCGCCAGGCGGGCGGGGTCGTGCAGGTCCCCCGGCGAGTCGAACTTGCCTGACTGGACGAACAGCGTCTGCACACCGTGGCCGGCGGCGGTCGCGACCTGCTCCGCTGCGGTGGTCGCGGTGTCGTAGACGTCGATCCAGCTCGACAGGCCCGCGAAGGCGGTCAGCCGGGGCTCGACCGGCATGAGCGCAGCGCCGACCGGCCGGCGTCTCGGCGCGTCGCCGGCGGGAGCCGCGGCGCGCCGGAGGCCGGCCCCGGCGTCCCGGCCGCCCCGGACGGGCTCGGAGCCGTCCGCGAGGGGACGGCCGGCGTGTGAGCCGTCGGCCTGCGCCGCCAGCCGCGCCGGCGTCGGCCGGAGGCGGCCGCCTCGCCTGCGCGGCGGCGGGCGGCTCGCTGGACACGGCCGCCGCTGGCGGCGCGGCGGACCCGGCTGCGCCGGCTCGCCGGCACCACGCTCCGCGGCCGTCGGGCGCACGGTCACGGCGGCGACGAGGGCCAGCGCCGCGACGACGGCCGCCAGCGGCCGGGTCCAGCGGCTGGGTGGAGGCCGGCCCGGCTGTCGGGGCCGGTCGCCCGCGACGTCGTGAGCTGCCGCGCCGTCCTCCCCCGCCTCCTCGCCGCTGCTCACAGCGAGGTGGTCACCGCCAGGGCCAGGCCGAGGGCGAGCGGTCCCAGCGCCGAGCGGCGCGCCTCCAGCAGCGACCCGATGAGCAGGCCCACACCGGCGAGGACGGCTGCCTGCCACACACCGAACACAAAGCTCACGGCGTTCAGCGACAGCGCGAACGGTCCGATCGCCAACAGGACCACCGGGGTGAGCAGCGTCGGGCGGGCGGTGAGGACGTTGCCGCGCAGCCGCTGCGTCGCCAGCAGCACCGCTCCGGCCACCGCCACAGGCAGCAGGACCAGCCGGGCGATGACACCGAGCGACCCGCTCGACACCTCGTTGAACAAAGTCGACACGACGAGCAGCACGGTCGCCCCCGCCGCGACGAGGCCGACGATCCGCCCGATCTGCAGCAGCGCGGTGCGCAGGTACATCGGGTCACCGCGGAAGGCGTCGCGTGCCTTGACCGTCATGTAGACGGCGAGCCCGACGAGGCCCACCCAGGAGACGAGCCGTGCCAGCAGCTGCACCCACGACCCGGACGCGGCGGCGGCCACCACGGGCACGTCGGCGAGCACGTCACCACCCGACAGCAGCCCGGCGAGCAGCGCCGCGGCGACGATCGGCGCGGCGAGCAGCAGCCCGGGCAGGAACGTCTGCGCGGGCACGCCCAGCCCGTAGTCCGACAGCCGCTCCTTGCGGTAGCGGATCAGCAGCCATGGCACCAGCAGGGTCGTGGCGAGCGGCAGGACGACCGCCAGGACGAGACCGAAACCGGGGATGCCGTCCAGCGGGAGGAGGTCGAGCACGACGCCGAGGAGCAGGGGCCCGAACAGGAACACCGCCCCGGCCAGGAACA
Organism: Egibacteraceae bacterium; assembly: GCA_030446775.1. Classification (GTDB taxonomy): domain Bacteria; phylum Actinomycetota; class Nitriliruptoria; order Euzebyales; family Egibacteraceae; genus JAUJMQ01. The sequence goes on along the minus strand of JAUJMQ010000006.1, from coordinate 52,359 downwards.
GGTCCGATCGCGCCTCGTCGGGAGAGGTGTACATGGCTGCCAATGGTAGGGGCTGTCTGGCGGAGGGAGTCGTTGGACGAGAGAGCCGCCCGGCGTTTCAGTGCGTCGTACGGGGCCGCGGGGTCGCCCCGCGGCGCGCGGCTATCCTGGACCGCCATGGCGGCCATGGCGGCGGCGAGGCTGCGGGTCTCCATCGTCGTCATCGGTGACGAGATCCTCGGCGGGTTCGTCCAGGACACCAACTCGGGCTGGATGGCCGGACGGCTGCAGTCGGTGGGGGTGCCCCTGGACCGCGTCGTGACGGTGCCCGACACGCTCGCGGCCATCGACGAGGCGCTGGCGACCGAGCTCGCCCGCGAGCGGCCGCGGCTGGTCGTGACGTCGGGCGGCATCGGTTCGACCCCCGACGACCTGACTTTCGAGGCGGTCGCGCGGCACCTCGGCACGTCGCTGCGGACCGAGCCGCTCATCGACGACCGGATCACCGCGTCGCTGGAGCGCACCCGGTCGCGGGGGATCCGGGTCAGCGAGGGCCACGCCGCCTCGATGCGCAAGATGGCACGGGTGCCGGCACCAGCCCATCTGCTCTCGGGCGGATCCGGCCTCATCCCCGGGGTGGCGGTCGACGTCGACGGCGGCTGCGGCGAGGCGGCGGGCGCGACGATCGTCGTCCTGCCCGGCGTCCCCGCCGAGCTCCGGCGGATCTTCGACGAGGGCGTCGCGCCTGCGCTGCTGGCCGGCCGCGGCGACCCCCAGCACGTCGCGGAGGTCACCCACCCCTACCCCGAGTCGACCCTCAACCCGATCTTCGACCGGATCGTCGTGGAGTATCCGGACGTGCACCTCGGGTCCTATCCCGGTCGCGAGTGCATCGTCCGCCTCAAGGGTGCCGAGCCCAGGGTCAGGCAGGCGATGGCGCTGGTCGCCGCCTACCTCGCCGACCTCGCCGCCGACCCGGCTTCGGCGCGGCTGTCGACGGCCTGGAGCTCCCGCTGGGCGCCGGCGCAGCCGCCCGACTGACTCCGCGGCATGGCAGGCTCGCCGGCGACTGAGACGCGCCGGCGGCCCTCGCGGCGGCCGGGCCGCGGTCGGTACCCTTGCACCCATGCCCGAGCTTCATGCGATGTTCGTCCACGCCCACCCCGACGACGAGTCCTCCAAGGGCGCCGGCACGATGGCCCGCTACGCCAAAGAGGGCTACCGCGTGACCGTCGTCACCTGCACCGACGGCAAGGCCGGCGACATCCTCAACCCCGCCATGGACCGACCCGGCCTCAAGGAGCGGATGGTCGAGATCCGCCGGGAGGAGCTCGAGCGGGCGCTGGAGATCCTCGGCGTGTCCGACCAGTTCGACCTCGGTTACCCCGACTCGGGCTACGTGGAGGACTTCGACGGCGACGGCTCGCTGCTCGCGCCGGACTGCTTCTACAACGTGGCGCTGGCCGAGGCGGTCGGGCGGCTCGTCGCGGTCGTCCGCCGGGAGCGACCCGACGTGCTCGTGACCTACCCCCAGGGCGGCGGCTACCCGCACCCCGACCACATCCGCTGCCACGACATCACGGCAGCGGCGTTCGACGCGGCCGCCGACCCCGGCGCCTACCCCTCCGCCGGCGCGCCGTGGCAGGCGCGCAAGCTGTACTACATGGGCTCGTTCAACCGCCGGCGCGTCGAGCTGCTGCACGCCGCCTGCGAGGCGCGAGGCATCGAGTCGCCCTTCGCCGACTGGCTGGCGCGACGGGCGGGCGACGAGCAGGACCCGTCGACGACCTCCGTCGACATCGGCGACTACCTCGGCCAGCGCTCGCAGGCGCTGCTGGCCCACGCCACCCAGATCGACCCCGCCGGGATGTGGTTCCGGGTGCCCGACGAGGTCGTGCGCGAGGTCTATCCGTGGGAGGACTTCCAGCTCGCCCGCAGCCTGGTCGAGACCGAGCTGCCCGAGACCTCGCTGTTCGCCGGCCTGGAGTGAGCCGCCGCCTGGCGCTCGCCGCCGTCTTCCTGCTGGCCCTCACCGCGGCCGGCTGCACGCGGGACGGCCCCTCTGCGCAGAGCGCTCCCCCGAGCGCGGCGACGCAGCCGGCACCGACCGTCGCGCCCAGCGAGAGCCCCCGCGGGCGGGCCAGGGTCGACGACTGCGACGCGGCGGTGCTCGCCCGGATCGACGAGCGGATCGACGCGCAGCTCGCCGCGTTCCGCGCGGGCGACTTCACCCAGGCGCTCACCCACGCGTCCCGGGGCTTCCGGTCCCGCTTCACCCCCGAGGCGTTCCAGCGGGTCATCGAGCAGGGCTTCCCGCAGGTACGACGCGCGAACGGGCACACCTCGGCGCAGTGCGTCACCGACGGGCGCCGCGCGTCGGTGCTCGTGGAGGTGACCGGCGACGCGGAGCCGGTGCAGCTCATCTACGAGATGGTCCTCGAGGACGGCGACTGGCGCATCGGCGGGGCGGCACGCCACGGCGGCCCGAACCCGGCCGACAGCGAGCCCGAGACCACGGTGCAGCGTCAGGCGCGGCGCCGGGCGACGTAGAACAGGCAGTCACGCCGCGTCTGGCGAACCGTCGTCGTCCACATGACGGGCGTCACGTCCTCGGTGACGACGAGCGCCCCGTCCGGGCGCACCGCGAAGAACCGGTCGGTGGTCTCGCGTCCGCGCATGTCGGTGACGAGCAGCGGCATCGCCGCCCCCGGATGCGCTCGCCCGATCTCCGTGCCGGCGAGCACCATCCCGAAGTTGTGCCCGTCCATCCCGGGTGCCAGCACCAGGTCGAGCTCCTCGCTGAGTGCCCCACCGAAGGCGAACGGCACCTCCGGGCGCACGACGACACGGTGCTGCATCTCGAACACGCGGCGCGGCGCCGGGGTCGGCTCGCCGAGGTCGCGCCGATCCAGGAAGCGGCGGAGCGCGCCGAACGCGAAGGCGGTGCTGTCGGGGATGCCCGGCATCCCGCACTCCACCGACACCGCGGGGCACACCGGCGACAGGGCCTCCATGAGCGTGTGCGCGCGCAGCGGCCAGCGCAGGATCGTGTCGGCCAGCCCGGCCGCCAGGTACAGCGCCTCCTGCGTCGGGTCGGGGACGACGCAGTAGTAGGGGTTCTTGCCGGTGTTGTTGTGCAGGTCGACGGCGGCCTCGAGGTCGGTGTCGACGAGGATCTCCAGGATCGCGTCGCAGCAGCGCCGCATGCGCGTCGTCGGCGGGGACACGCCCCAGGTGCGGTTGAAGTCCTCCTGGTCGTCGAGGTACCGGTGCGCGAACCAGCCGTCGGTGCGGGCGGCGCGGACGTTGCCGATGATGACCCACAGGTCGAAGGCGTGGTGCTCACCGGTCCGCAGCGCCTCGAGCACCGCGCGGTACCCGGAGTCCTCGTTGCCGTGCAGCAGGCACGATGCCAGCCGCGAGCGCGGTGCGGGGTCGGTGCCCGGGATGCGGATGAGCGCCGGCTTGCCGAGGGCGACGAGGACGTCCTCGTCAGAGCCCGCCAGCACCTCCTTGAGCTCGTCGTAGCCGTCGAAGCGCAGGTACAGGCCGGCGTCGGTCAGCACGGCGCGGACTGTAACCGACGGCCCCGCCGTTCGGCGTGGCCGCGCCGGCTCAGCGCCCGCGAACCTGTCGCCAGGCCGCGCCGGCCTCGGGCAGGACCTGCGGGACGGCGGCCGCGGTGGCCACGGCGGCCGTCAGGCAGTAGCTGCAGAAGCGGCGGTGCTTGGTGGCCTGCTCGACGGTCAGCTGCGCCGCGCCGAGTGCGTCGACGCCCACCTTGGCGGCCATCGCCAGCGGCAGCCACGGCCTCGTGCGGGCGCGGTCGGCGCCGCCCATCGCCGCCAGGCACAGCGTCGCCGCGTAGCTCAGCAGCCCGAGGGGCCCGTCGGGCATCGAGAACATCGCGTAGGCCTCGCCCGACGCGTCCACCGTGTCGGAGTCCAGGCCCGGCAGCGGCGGCTCGGGCAGGTGGCGCAGCAGCCCCATCTGGTACAGCGTGACCACGCCCAGCGACGCCATCGCGGTCAACGACAACCCGGCGACTGTGCGCCGACGGCGCAGGTGCTCTCCGGTTCCTTGCCGCAGCGTTGCGCTCAACCGGCGGGCCCCCGGGCTGGAGTCCCGCGCGACCGCTTCGAGAATTCCCATGTTCGCCTCCTCGTCGCAGCAGCCGGTACCCGTCCCGCCCGTCGCGCAACACCCCGCTGCCGTGGATCTGCCACCGATACGGTTACCGAGCCACGGCACCCAGCGGTACCGGGCAGGATGGCCGCGTGCACACCGACGAGCGACCTCCCCCGATCGCGACCCACCGGCTGCTGTCGGACCGCCACGGCGCGGCGCTGCTGCGGCCCGACGCCACCGTCGACTGGTGGTGCGGGCCGGCGTTCGACGACCCGCCGCTGCTGTGGGCGCTCCTGGATCCCACGGGAGCCGCGGCACGCTGGTGCGGTGCGAGGGTCGCGTCGGTCGGCCGGCGGCTCGCGGGACCGGTGCTGTACACCCAGGTGAGGGTCGGGACGACCAGGGTGCACTGCCTCGACGGGCTGGTGCGCCGCCCGCACGAAGGCCCGCGCCTGGTCCGGCTCGTCCGGCCGGTCGACGCCGACGTCGAGCTGGTCCACGAGCTGTCGCTCGGCGGCTTCGACACGCCGCGGGTGCGCTGGGACGCGACGGGCGCCGCGCGGACGGCCGGCTCCGACGTGCGGGTGACCGGAGGGCGGAGCGAGGCCGCCGGAGCGGTGTTGCGAAGCGTCGTCCGTGCGCGGGCGGGGCGCTGGTCGGGGGTGATGGTCGCCGTCGACGCCCGGGCGACGCCCGAGCCCGCGGACCTGCTCGACGAGCTGCTCGACGCCGGACGCGCCTGCGAGGCCTGGCAGTCGCAGGCGAAGCTGCCCAAGGCGCTGCGATCGCGGACCGCCGACGCGCTGGCGGTGCTCGACGCGTGCACCTACGTCCCGAGCGCCGCGGTGGTGGCCGCGCCGACGACCTCCCTGCCGGAGGCCGTGGGCGGCGACCGGCAGTTCGACTACCGTTACACGTGGGTCCGCGACTCGGCGCTCGCCGTGTCGGTGGCGGCGCTGCTCGGGCTGCGCGAGCTCGCCGAGCGCTACCTGGCCTTCGTCGTCGACCTGCACGACCGGGGGCGGCTGCTGGACCACCCGGTCACCGACGTCCGGGGCAAGCCCGTGCCCGACGAGCGGGAGGTGGCCGGTGTCGCCGGCTGGGCCGGCTCGAGCCCGGTCCGGGTGGGCAACGCCGCCGGCACGCAGGTGCAGTACGACGCGCTGGGGATGCTCGTGGAGAGCGTGTCGGTGTTCCTGCAGGCCGGCGGTGCGCTCGGCGACGACGTGTGGGCGGTCGTGTGCGACATCGCAGACCGTCTCGCCGACCCGGTCGCCGAGAAGACGTCGGGGATCTGGGAGCTGCGGGACGCCCGGCGGCTGGTGTCGGGCGACATCGGCCGGTGGGTCGGCCTGGACCGGGCGGTGTGGATCGCCCGGCTGTGGCGGCCGACGACCCGGCGGCGCCACTGGCTGCGCGCGCGGGCCCGCGCCCGCGAGCAGGTGATCGGCGCCCTGACGCCCGCGGGCTTCCTGCCCCAGGCCTACGACGACGAGACCGCGACCCCCGACGCAGCCGGGCTCATGGCGGTCACCTTCCGGCTGCTGGACGGCAGCGACCCCCGCGCGGCCCGGTTGGCCGAGGCGACGATCGCGGCGCTGGGCGAGGGGCCGGCCTCGCGCCGCTACCCCGCCGGCGCCGACGACGGCTTCTCCGGCGTCGAGGCGACGTTCACACCGGTGTCGTGGTGGGCGGTGGCCGCGCTGGTCCTCGCCGGCCGTCTGGACGAAGCCGAGAGCCGTGCCGCGGCGCTCGATGCCGCCCTTCCGCGGCTGCTGTCTGAGCAGTTCGACGTCGGACGCGGTGAGTCGCTGGGCAACGCGCCGCTGGTGTGGGCGCACATGGAGGCTGCGCGCGTGGCCTACCTGCTCGACGCCGCCCGGCGGCGGCGGCGCTGGGGACAGGTTGGCCTGACGGCGTGGCGGCTGGCCCGCTACGCACGGACGCGCTGGGGCAGCTGAACGCCCCGCGTCGTCGCGTGGCCCGCTCAGCCGCCCAGCGGCCAGGTGTGGACGGGATGGGAGTCGAACGACAGCTTCTGGTAGCGGCGGACGAGCTCGCGGGCGGCCTCGGGGCGGTCGAGCTCCTGCTCGTCGAGGAGCTGTCGCCACGTCGCGATCTGCCAGGCGGCCCCGTTCTGCCCGGTCAGGGTCCGCTCCTCGATGATCCCGAGGTAGTGGTCGACGTCGGTCTCGTCCACGCCCCAGTCCAACAGCCCCTCGCGCGCCAGCGGCAGCAGATGCTTGAGGATGAGCTCGGTGACGGCACCTCGCGGCTGACCCGCGGCCAGAACAGCTTGGCCTCCAGCCCGTCGCGGGCGGCCGTGAAGAAGTTGTCGCAGGCGGCCTCGAAGCTCATCTGGTCCCACAGGTGCGGCCGTTGGGACACCAGCCCGTTGAGCAGCCCGTAGTACAGCGCGGCGTTCGCGACCGAGTCCGGCACCGTCGGGCCCGCCGGCAGCACCCGGTTCTCCACGCGCAGGTGCGGCCGGCCGCGGACGACCTCGTAGACCGGCCGGTTCCAGCGGTAGATCGTGCCGTTGTGCAGGGTCAGCTCGGCCAGCGACGGCACGTTGCCGGCGCGCAGCACCTGCTGGGGATCCTCGTCTCCGCAGATGGGCAGGAGCGCGGGGAAGTAGCGGACGTTCTCGTCGAACAGCTCGAAGATGCCCTCGGTCAGCCACTTCTCGCCGAACCACGCGCGGGGACGCACACCCTGCGAGGCGAGCTCCTCGGTGCGCGTGTCGGTGGCCTGCTCGAACAGCGCGATGCGGGTCTCGTGGTGCAGCTGCTTGCCGAGGAAGAACGGGGAGTTCGCCGCGACGGCGACGAGCGGGGCGGACAGCACCTGGGCGGCGTTCCAGTACATCGCGAAGTCGTGCGGGTCGACCTGCAGGTGCAGCTGCATCGACGTGCACGCCGCCTCGAACACGATCGAGTTGGCGGTCGTCTCCAGGATCTCGCTGCCCTCGATACGGATGAGGATGTCCTCGCCCCGCTGGCTGAGGATGACGTCGTTGAGCGCCTTGTAGCGGGGTTGGCCGACAGGTTCTGCTCGGTGACGTCGAAGTCGGTCAGCGTCGGCAGGATCCCGACGATCATCACGCGGGCGTCGAGTGTCTCGGCCATCTCGTGCGCGTGGTTCAGCGACCGGCGCAGCTCGGCGTCGATGTCGCGAAAGCAGGGGCCGGCGAGGCGTCGGGGTTTGACGTCGAACTCGACGTTGAACTGCGCGAGCTCGGTCTGGAAGTCCTTGGAGGCGATCCGCTCGAGCAGCTGGGCGTTCAGCGGCGCCGCGTGACCGTCCGGGTCGGTGATGTAGACCTCCATCTCGACACCGAGCGTGCGCCGTCCGCGTCTCGAAGCGGTCGGAGTCGATGAGCTGGTGCAACGCCGCGAGGTTGCCCTTCACCTTCTCCCGGTACTTCGTCCGGTCCTCGCGACTGAACTCGGTGGTGTCGATGTCGCGCCCCATGGGCGGCCTCCCCTTGTCCGGCGCGCCGAGTCTACGCAGCGCCGCACGGCACGCTTCGTCGGCGCTCTCCACGGCGTCCGCGTGCGTCCTCGGCCGGCCGGGTGTGCGTCTGCCACGACCGTCGGGGGCAAGCCTCCGGGCGGCCGAGGCGCCAGGCCGCTACAGCAGCGACAGCTGCGCCGGCGGCCCCGCCGCCCCGCCGCCGGCAGGCGCTCCGACCTCCGGGTCGGAGGCCACCGGGGAGCGGCGGTCGTCGGGCAGGCCGCGCCAGTGGGAGGGCGCCCGCGGCCTGCCGTGGCGACGCCACGCCTGTGCCCGCCGCGCGGCCACGAACGCGCACACCTCGTCGCGGTAGGCGCGGGTGGCGTCCGAGCCCCGGTACAGCCGCTCGTAGCGCGCAACGAGCCCGGGCTGGTGCTCGACGAGCCACGGCCAGAAGACCTCGCGCACGCCGGCCGCAGGTGCAGCACGATCGGCGTGACGTGCATGGCCCCGCGAGCACGCACCGCTCCACCAGCTCGGTGAGCTGCTCGGCGTCGTCGTTGAGCCCGGGCATGATCGGCGCGAGCATCACCCCGGTCGGGATGCCGGCGTCGTTGAGGGCCCGCACCGCGTCCAGCCGGGCCGCCGGCGCCGGCGTCCCGGGCTCGGCGGCGCGCCACAGCCTGCGGTCGAGCATCCCGACGGTCAGCGCGGCGCTGACGGGGACCACGCCGGCGGCCGCGCGTAGCACGTCGAGGTCCCGGGTGATCAGCGTGCCCTTGGTCAGGATCGAGAACGGCGTCCGGGCCGCGGCCAGCGCCTCGATGATGCCCGGCATCAGGGCGTAGCGGCCCTCGCAACGCTGGTACGGATCGGTGTTGGTGCCCATGGCGACGTGCTCCCCGCGCCACGACGGACGTGCCAGCTCGCGGCGCAGCACCTCGACCACGTTGGCCTTGACGACGACGGTCGTGGAGAAGTCGGCCAGCGGCGACAGGTTCAGGTACGCGTGGGTCGGCCGCGCGAAGCAGTAGCTGCAGGCGTGCGAGCAGCCTCGGTAGGGATTGATGCTCCAGGGGAATGGCATGCCCTTGACCCGGTTCAGCGCCGTCTTGGACTCGACCTCGAGGAACCGCATGCCGCTGAACTCGGGAGTGTCGAAGGTGCGGACCCGCTCCACCGCCAGCGGCAGGGAGGCGGGTCCGGCGCGCTGCCGCGCCGGGTGGTCGCTGGAGATCGGCGAGGGACGTCATGCGGGTCCAGTATCGAACATACGTTCTGGCAGCGCAAGGACGATGCGCGTCCGCGCGCTGTTTCCCGTCATCGCCTAGCGTGCCTCCCCGTCGACACGACGCGAAAGGCACACGGGAGTGAGCACGATGACGGCCCGCGGAGCAGGTTGACACCGACACCCCGGCTCGCCGCTACGTCAACCGCGAGCTGTCATGGCTGGAGTTCAACAGACGGGTGCTGCAGCTCGCCGAGGACGGCGGCGTGCCGCTGCTGGAGCGGGCGAAGTTCCTCGCGATCTTCAGCTCGAACCTCGACGAGTTCTTCCAGGTGCGTGTCGCGGGGCTCAAAGACCAGCTCCTGGCCGGGCTGAGCACCAGCGGCAGACGGCACGAGCCCGGCGAGCCAGATGCGCGCCATCACCGAGCTCGTCGGCGAGCTCGTCGGCGAGCAGAGCCGCATCTTCGGTGAGCTCGTCGCACCGTCGCGGAGGCGGGCGTGTGCCTGGCCGACTGGTCCGACCTCGACGCCGACGACCGCAAGGAGCTCGCCGAGGTCTTCGACGAGCGGATCTTCCCGTCCTCACGCCGCTCGCGGTCGACCCCGGCCACCCCTTCCCCTACATCTCCAACCTGTCGCTGAACCTCGCCGTCGTCGTCGCCGATCCGGTCAGCGGGGACAGGCGCTTCGCGCGTGTCAAGGTTCCGCCGCTGCTCCCGCGCTTCGTCGCGCTCCCCGACGGCGAGCGCTTCGTGGCGTTGGAGCAGGTCATCGCCGCGCACCTCGACGCGTTGTTTCCCGACATGGAGATACTCGGCCACTTCCCGTTCCGCGTCACCCGCGACGCCGACCTGACGCTCCAGGAAGGCGAGGCCGACGACCTGCTCGCCGCCGTGGAGATGGAGCTGCGCCGGCAGCGCTTCGGAGAGGCGGTGCGCCTGGAGGTCGAGGACGGTTGCAGCGACGAGGTCCGCGCCCTGCTGACGCGCGAGCTGGACCTGTCCGACGACGACGTCTACGTGGTCTCCGCGCCGCTGGACCTGTCGGGCCTGTGGGCGGTCCACGACCTGGACCGCCCCGATCTCACCGACGACACCTGGGCGCCGACGACCCAGCCGGGGCTGGCGACCGCCGGGGACGCGCCCGTCGACATCTTCGCGCTGCTGCGCTCCCACGACGTCTTGGTGCATCATCCCTACGACTCGTTCTCGACCTCCGTCGAGGCGTTCATCGAGCAGGCCGCCGACGACCCCGATGTCCTGGCCATCAAGCAGACGCTGTACCGCACCTCCGGGGACAGCCCGATCGTCAAGGCGCTGATCCGGGCGGCGGAGTCGGGCAAGCAGGTCGCCACGCTCGTCGAGCTGAAGGCCCGCTTCGACGAGCAGGCGAACATCGCGTGGGCACGCGCGTTGGAGGAGGTGGGCGTCCACGTCGTCTACGGTCTCGTCGGGCTCAAGACCCACTGCAAGATCGCGCTCGTCGTGCGTCAGGAGGCCGACGGCATCCGCCGCTACTGCCACGTCGGCACCGGGAACTACAACTCCAAGACGGCGCGGCTCTACGAGGACCTCGGACTGCTGTCGGCCGACCGCGCGCTCGGCGCCGACCTGTCGGACCTGTTCAACCTGCTCACCGGCTACAGCCGCCGCACCGACTACCGCCGCATCGTCCTGGCCCCCACCTCGCTGCGCGACCGGATCGTGGAATGCATCCGTGCGGAGGCCGAGGCAGGCGACCGGGGCCGCGTCGTGCTCAAGCTGAACGCGCTCGCCGACGCGGCGGTCATCGACGCGCTGTACGAGGCCTCGCAGGCCGGCGTCTCGATCGACCTCATCGTCCGGGGGATCTGCTGCCTGCGTCCCGGCGTTCCCGGGCTGTCGGAGAACATCCGCGTCCGCTCGATCGTGGGCCGCTACCTGGAGCATTCGCGGATCCTGCAGTTCGGCAGGACCGACGACGGTGGCGGCACGCTCTTCATCGGCTCGGCGGACCTCATGCCGCGCAACCTCGACCGGCGTATCGAGGCCGTCGTGCCGGTGTCCCACGACCTGCTCGCCGCCGTGGAGATGGAGCTGCGCCGGCAGCGCTTCGAAGGGCGGGGTGCGCCTGGAGTCGAGGAGGTTGCAGCGACGAGGTCCGCGCCCTGCTGACGCGCGAGCTGGCACGCAATGACCGATCTCGACCGCCGCTCCTTCCTCAAGCGGGGTGGCATGCTCGCCGGCGCCGCCCTCGCCAGCACGACCGCCCTGAGCCGCATCGACGCACACGCCGCGTGGGCCAAGGGCGGTCCACCCCACAAGGGCGCGGACCGCGGGCGCGGCCGCGGCTCGAACGGCAAGGACCAGGGTGGCTACGGGGAGCTGTCCCGGCGGACCGCCGCGAACGAGCCGGCGGGACCGGCCTACCTCGCCATCCCCGCCGGCTTCTCCTACGTGGTGCTCGGCAAGCTCGGTTCGCCCATGGCCGACGGCACGCTCACCCCCCGCAACCTCGACGGGATGGGCGCCTTCGCCCGCCCGGACGGCTCGGTCCGCCTGATCAGGAACCACGAGAACCGCAACGTCCCCGGCGACCCGTCCCTCGGCGTCATGGTCCCGCTCGGCGACCTCTCGAAGAAGTACGACCCGCTGGCCTACGGAGGCACCACCACGCTCGACGTCGACATCGACGCGATGCGCCTCGTGCGCGACTTCGTGAGCAGCGCAGGCACCACCGTGAACTGCGCCGGGGGCCTGATGCTCGGTGGTGCCGGCTGGTTCACGTGCGAGGAGACCGTGGCCGGGCCCGCCACCACGTTCCGCGGGACCACCACCCGGCTCAGCCAGAAGCACGGGTACAACTTCGCCGTGCCGGTCACCGCCCAGGGGGCCACGTTCCCCCAGCCGCTCCGGGCGATGGGGCGCTTCGCCCACGAGGCGGTGGCGACCGACCCCAGGACCGGGATCGTCTACGAGACCGAGGACGCCGGGAACGAGAGCGGGTTCTACCGCTTCCTGCCGGCGAACCCGACCGACCTCGCCGCCGGCGGCCGGCTCCAGATGCTCGGGATCGTGGGGATCGACCGCTACGACACCACCACCGGCCAGACCGTGGGGCGCGAGCTGCCCGTCCGGTGGATCGACATCCCCGACCCCGACCCCGACCTCGAAGGAGGGGCGCGCAAGGCCCGCTTCGACGAGCAGGCGAACATCGCGTGGGCACGCGCGTTGGAGGTGGGCATCCACGTCTACGGTCTCGTCGGGCTCAAGACCCACTGCAAGATCGCGCTCGTCGTGCGTCAGGAGGCCGACGGCATCGTCTACGGTCTCGTGGGGCTCAAGACCCACTGCAAGATCGCGCTCGTCGTGCGCCAGGAAGCCGACGGCATCCGCCGCTACTGCCACGTGGGCACCGGGAACTACAACGAGAAGACGGCCCGGCTCTACGAGGACCTCGGACTGCTGTCGGCCGACCGCGCGCTCGGCGCCGACCTGTCGGACCTGTTCAACCTGCTCACCGGCTACAGCCGCCGCACCGACTACCGCCGCATCGTCCTGGCCCCCACCTCGCTGCGCGACCGGATCGTGGAGTGCATCCGTGCGGAGGCAGAGGCAGGCGACCGGGGCCGCGTCGTGCTCAAGCTGAACGCGCTCGCCGACGCGGCGGTCATCGACGCGCTGTACGAGGCCTCACAGGCCGGCGTCTCGATCGACCTCATCGTCCGGGGGATCTGCTGCCTGCGTCCCGGCGTTCCCGGGCTGTCGGAGAACATCCGCGTCCGCTCGATCGTGGGCCGCTACCTGGAGCATTCGCGGATCCTGCAGTTCGGCAGGACCGACGACGGTGGCGGCACGCTCTTCATCGGCTCGGCGGACCTCATGCCGCGCAACCTCGACCGGCGTATCGAGGCCGTCGTGGCCGTCGACCAGCCGGCGCTGCGCAAGCGGCTGCTGGAGATCCTGGAGCTCAACCTGGCCGACAACACCCAGGCCTGGCAGCTCAGCGCCGACGACAGCTGGTCGCGGGTGACCGGCGACGCCGAACCGGTGGACGCCCAACGCCGGTTGTACGAGCTGGCGCAGGCGCGGGCGCGCCGCCGCCGCGACGACCTCGCCCAAGCGCCGGCCGATCCGGGCGGTGGCAGGCTGCTGGCGCCGGTCGACGCCTCCGGCAGAGGGTCGCGCTGAGCCTGCTGCTCGTCCGCCACGCCGACGCGGGGGAGCGCGAACACTGGCAGGGCGACGACCGCGCCCGCCCGCTGTCGCCCGAGGGCTTCGCCCAGGCTCGAGCCCTGCCTGACGCTGTGGCGGGAGCGCTCGACGGTGCGGGGCTCGAGCGGGTGCTGTCCAGCCCGTTCCTGCGCTGCGTCCAGTCCGTCGAGCCGCTGGCCGCCGCCCACCACCTGACCGTCGAGCGCGTCGATGCCCTGGCCGAGGGCGACGCGCGCGCGGCGGTCGAGCTGGTCCGGAGGCTGGCCGGCCGCGCGGCGGCGCTGTGCACCCACGGCGACATCGTCCCCGAGGTGCTCGCCGCCCTCGCCGCCGACGGCCTGCGGCTGCCGCCCCGCCCTCGTTGGGCGAAGGGCTCGACGTGGGTGCTGCGCACCCACCAGGGCCGTTTCGTCCACGCGGACTACGTCCCGGCACCGCGCGCCTGAGCTGCCAGAGGCGTCTGACCCGCCACCTACCATGAGCCGCATGCGGATCGCGGCATTGGACCTCGGCAGCAACTCGTTCCACCTCCTGGTCGCCGACACCAGGCCCGACGGGACGATCACCCCCGTCCTGCGCGACAAGGACATGCTCCGACTGGGCGACGTCGTCGCCCGTGAGGGCCGCATCCCGCCACCGCACGACGACGCGGCGGTCGGCGTGGTACGCCGCTTCCGTGCGCTGGCCGAGGCCGCGGGCGCGTCCGAGCTCGTCGCGTGCGCGACCAGCGCGATGCGTGACGCCGCCAACCGCGACGAGCTCCTCGCCCGCTTCGCCGCCGAGGCCGGTGTCGCGGTGCGGGTCATCGACGGCGACGAGGAGGCCCGCCTGATCTTCGCCGCCGTGCGGGCCAGCGTCGTGCTGGAGCCGGCACCCGCGGTCTGCCTCGACCTCGGCGGCGGCAGCCTGGAGGTCATGGTCGGCGACGCCACCGGCCTGCGCGCCGCCGTCAGCCTGCCGCTGGGCGTCGGCCGGCTGACCGCCGAGCTCGTACGGCAGGACCCGCCGCGGCGCGCGGACCTGCGGCGGCTGCGGCGGCGGGTCACCGACGTGCTCGGGCCGGTCGCCGACGCCGCCGCGGCGCACGAGCCGAAGATGCTCGTCGGCACGAGCGGGACGCTCACCGACCTCGCGGTGATCGCCGCGACGCACCGGGCCGGCACCGCCCCGACCTCGGTCAACCAGCTGGAGGTCGGCCGCGACGACCTCGAGGCGACGGCCGAGCTCCTGCTGGCGCTCCGGGCCGCCGAGCGGGGGCGCGTCCCGGGGCTCGACGCACGCCGCGCACCGGTGGTCCCGGCGGGGACGGTGCTGCTGTCGACCGCGATGGAGCTGTTCGGTCTGGACCGCCTGACGATCGGCGCGTGGGCGCTGCGCGAGGGGATCCTGCTCGAGACCCTCGCTCGCCACCAACCGCTGACCGCCCCGGGCGACGCGGACGCCATCCGCCGCGCGGCCGTGCTCGACCTGTGCCGGCGCTGCGGCTGGCCCGAGGCCCACAGCCGCCACGTCGCCAGGCTCGCGCTGTCGCTGTTCGACCAGACGGCGCGGCTGCACGGGCTCGGCGGCGCCGACCGCGAGCTGCTCGAGCTCGGCGCCCTGCTCCACGACGTCGGCGAGCACATCTCCGCCGAGGACCACGCCCGCCACAGCGCCTACCTCATCGAGCATGCGCGCCTGCGTGGCTTCGACCCCGAGGACGTCGCCGTCCTGACCTGCCTCGGGCGCCACCACGCGCGCGGCGCGCCCAAGACCGACCTCGGCGCGTACGCCGTCCTGCCGTCCAGGCGGCGCCGGTCGGTGCGCACCCTCGTCGCGCTTCTGCAGGTCGCCCACGGGCTGGACGCCGGCCGCACCGGCGCGGTGCACGGCCTCACCGCCGAGGTCACGCCCGATGCGGTGCGACTGGTGGTCGCCGCCGCCACCGACGGCGACCTCGAGCGCTGGGGCGCCGGCCGCAACGCCAGGCGCTTCGAGCGGGCGCTGGGACGGCGCCTGGAGCTCGTCGGCGGCGCGCCTCCCACCGCGATCCGCTGACCCTGCGGCCGCGCAGGTCGCGTGGCTTGGGGCGGGGTCGTCGGCCGGCGCTCCTCGGAAGGTCGCGCGGACCAGCCGGTGGTGCGTAGGGTCGCGGCCGGCGGGGCATTGTCGTGGTTCGCCGATCACGTCCCGACGCACGCCGGCGACGGACCCGACGACGCCCAGGAGGATCATGAACCGCCTGCAGGACGCTTCGTCGCCCTACCTTCGCCAGCACGCCGACAACCCCGTCGACTGGTTCGAGTGGTCCTCCGAGGCGTTCGAGCTCGCGCGCAGCAGCGACCGTCCCGTGTTCCTGTCGGTCGGGTACTCGGCGTGCCACTGGTGCCACGTCATGGCGCACGAGTCGTTCTCCGACGAGGGGGTCGCCAAGGTCCTCAACGACCGCTTCGTGTCGATCAAGGTCGACCGCGAGGAGCGCCCCGACATCGACAGCGTCTACATGGACGCGGTGCAGGCGCTCACCGGCCGCGGCGGCTGGCCGATGAGTGTGTTCCTGACGCCCGACGGCGTGCCGTTCTTCGGCGGCACGTACTGGCCGCCCGACAGCCGCCACGGGATGCCCGGCTTCATGCAGGTCCTGGACGCCGTCGACACCGCCTGGCGCGAGCAGCGCGAGGACCTGCTGGAGTCGGGGAAACGGCTGACGGCTCACCTCGCCTCAGCGCACGAGCTCGGGCCCGCGGCGGCGACGCTGTCGCCGGACGTGGCCGCCCGCGCCGCGGCGGGCTGCATCGCCGCGTGGGACCGCCGCCTCGGCGGCTTCGGTTCGGCACCGAAGTTCCCCCAGGCGATGACGATCGACTTCCTGCTCGCCCACGCGCTGCGCGTCGGGGAGGACTCCGGCGCCGGCGCCCGCCAGGCGGCCACCTCGACGCTGGAGGCGATGTCGCGCGGTGGGATCTACGACCACGTCGGCGGCGGCTTCGCGCGCTACTCGACCGACGACACCTGGCTGGTCCCGCACTTCGAGAAGATGCTCTACGACAACGCGCTGCTCCTGCGCGCCTACATCCACGGGGCGCAGGTCGTCGCGCAGCGGCAGCCGGACCTGGCCCGTCGCTTCCGTCGCGTCGCCACCGAGACCGCCGAGTACCTCCTGCGCGACATGCGCTCCCCCGCCGGTGGCTTCTACGCCGCCACCGACGCCGACAGCGAGGGCGTGGAGGGCAAGTTCTTCACCTGGTCCGTTGCGGAGTTCGACGAGGTCGTCGCCGCCGCGGGGGAGGACCCGGTGTTCTTCCGCCGCTTCTACGGCGTGACGACCGAGGGCAACTTCGCCGACCCCCACCACCCCGAGCTGCCCGCCACGTCGATCCTGCACGAGACCAGCGACCGCGACGAGACCGACGACGACCTGTCCGCGCGGATCGCGCGGGTGCGCGCGGCGCTGCACGCGCGCCGTGCCCAGCGCATCCCCCCCGGCCTGGACGACAAGGTGCTCACGAGCTGGAACGGGCTGGCGCTCGGTGCGCTCGCCGAGGCGGGCGCCGTCCTGGACGACCCCCGCTACGTCGTCGCGGCGGGCGACTGTGCCCGCTTCCTGCGCCGGGAGCTCGTGGACCGCTCCGACCCCGGCCGACCGCGGCTGCTGCACACCTGGCGGGAGGGTCACGGCGGGAGCGTGCCGGCGTTCCTGGAGGACGTCGCGTACCTGGCGCAGGGACTGCTGTCGCTGTACGAGGCCGACGCCGATCCGGCGTGGCCCGCGCTGGCAGAGGTTCTCGCCGCCGACGCGGACGCGCGCTTCGCCGAGCGTGACGACGACGGCACGCCGACCGGGGCGTACTTCTCGACCGCCGACGACGCCGAGGCGCTGCTGACCCGGCCCAAGGACCTGTGGGACAACGCCACGCCCGCGGGCTCCTCGGTGATGGTCGACGTGTCGCTGCGCCTGGCCGCGCTCACGGGGGAGCCGGCGCACGCCGAGCGCGCCGAGCGGACGCTCGCCCGCTTCGCCGCCCGCGCCGAGCGGGCCCCGACCGGGTACGGCGAGCTGCTGCGCGGGCTCGAGCGCTTCCTCGGTGGCCCGCAGGAGGTCGCCGTCGTCGGGCTCGCCGGCGCCTCGGACACCCGGGCGCTCGTGCGCGAGTACCGGCGGCGATGGCGCCCCGCGAGCGTCCTGGCCGTCGGTGGCCCCGGCAGCTCGCAGCCCGCGCTGCTCGCCGGCCGTGACCTCGTCAAGGGCCGTCCCGCCGCGTACGTCTGCCGCCACTTCGCCTGCGAGCGGCCGGTCACCGATCCCGACGAGCTGCGCGCCCTGCTCGCCTGACCCCGCCGCACGGTGTTCGTTCTGGTCTCCGTGGCCAGCGGGTGGATCAGAGCAGACCCGGGGGCGAGCGGGCTGCAGTCACAGGGCCGCACCGGGAGCGCGGGCTGACCGGCGAGGCCCCGCTACCCTCGCCGGTGATGAGGCCCACCGCCGAGCTGCTCGCCGCGCTGAACCCCGAGCAGCGTCAGGCGGCCGAGGCCGTCCGCGGGCCGCTGTGCATCGTGGCGGGCGCAGGGACCGGCAAGACGCGCACGATCACCCACCGCATCGCCGTGCAGGTCGCCGAGGGCGTCGCCCGCCCCGACCAGATCCTCGCCGTCACGTTCACCGACAAGGCCGCCACCGAGCTGCGTGGTCGGCTGCGGGGCTTCGGCCTGCCGGCGCCCGTGCGCGCCGCGACCTTCCACGCCGCGGCGTGGGCGCAGCTGCGCTGGTTCTGGCCACGCCTGGACGCCGGTCCGCTGCCCGAGGTGCTGGCGTCCAAGGTCCGGCTGCTGGTCCCGCTCGCCCGGCGCACCCGCACCGAGGCCCGTGACCTCGCGGCCGAGATCGAGTGGGCGAAGGCGCGCCGGCTGGACCCCGACGGCTACGCCGCCGCCGCCCGCGACCGCAACGCTCCCCTGCCCCCCGACCAGATGGCCGCCGTCTACCAGCGCTACGAGCGCGACAAGGCCGCGGCGGGGCTCGTCGACTACGACGACATGCTGCTGCGGGCGGTCGCGATGATCGCCGAGCGGCCGGACATCGCCGCGGAGGTCCGCGGCCGCTACCGCTTCTTCACCGTCGACGAGTTCCAGGACGTCAACCCGGCCCAGGTCGCGCTGCTGCGGGCCTGGCTCGGCGACGGCCGTGAGGTGTGCGTCGTGGGGGACGACGACCAGACCATCTACTCGTTCACCGGCGCCTCGTCGGACCACCTCACCGGCTTCCACCGGCTGTTCCCGGGGGCGAGGACGGTGACGCTGAGCGACAACTACCGCTCCACCCCCGAGATCCTCACCCTCGCCAACCGCGTGCTGTGGACCAAGCCCGACGCGGCGCGCAAGCGCCTGCGCGCCACCCTCGCGTCCGGGCCCGCACCGCGGTTCCGGCAGTGCGACGACGACGCCGCCGAGGTGGACGCGGTGCTCGCCGACGTCCGCGCGCTGATCGACGGCGGCGTCGCACCGGGCGGGATCGCGATCTGCTACCGCGTCAACAGCCAGTCCGAGCCGTTCGAGGCCGCGCTGCGCGGCGCCGGCCTGCCCTACGTCGTGCGGGGCGCCGGCGGCTTCTACGACCGCCCCGAGATCCGCCAGGCGCTGACCGTCCTTCGCGCCGCCGCCGGACGCCCCGCTCCCGCTCCCCCGCTGGGGCTGGAGGACACCGTCGCGGCCCGCGCGCCGCGTCCCGACGCCGACGTCCGACGGGTCCTGCGCGAGCAGATGGGCTACGACGAAAGACGGGAGCCGGCCGGTGACGCGGCGCAGGAGCGCTGGCGCAACCTCGGCGCCCTCGTCGAGGCCGTCACCCGTGTGGCGGCAGCCGACCCCCCGCCGTCGTTCGCCGACGTCGTCGCCGACCTGGAGCGGCGAGCCGCGGAGGGCGCCGACGCGCCCGGCGACGGCGGTGCCGTGACGCTGCTGACGCTGCACAGGGCCAAGGGCCTGGAGTTCGACGCGGTGTTCCTCGTCGCCTGCGAGGAGGGGCTGTTGCCGATCTCCCACGCCAAGACCGACGCCGAGGTCGAGGAGGAACGGCGGCTGCTCTACGTCGGCGTGACCCGCGCCCGCCGCCACCTGACGCTGTCATGGGCGCTGGAGCGGCCCGGGTGGGGCGGCAGGACGGTACGCCGGCGGCCGTCCCGGCTGCTGTACAACCTCGGGCCGGGCGCCCCGCGGACCGGCGGCGACGACCGCCCGAGGCACACCGTGGCCAAAGGGGCGCCGTCGCAGGGGCCGGCCCGCGAGTGTGCCTGCGGGCGCCCGCTGGTCGGCTCCGCCGACCGCAGGCGGGGGGCGTGCTGGGCCTGCTTCAGCGGCGGCGCGAGCCCCGTGCTCGCCGACGCCCTGCGGCACTGGCGCAGCGCCCGCGCGAATGCCGACGAGGTCCCGGCCTTTGTCGTCTTCAGCGACCGGACGCTCGCCGAGCTCGCCCGCGTCCAGCCCACGACCCCCGCGGAGCTGCGCCGCGTGACGGGCATGGGCCCGGCCAAGGTCGCCCGCTACGGCGAGGACCTCCTGCGGGGTCCTGGCCGAGGCCTCGCCGACCAGAGCCGCCCGGCGCTTGCTTGAGGTGCACGACCAGGCCGCCCGGCGCGTGAGGTGCACCACCACAGCCGCCCGGGAGGGGGATGCCGACGTGAGCACGGCGCTGTTCACCGACCTGTACGAGCTGACGATGATGGCGGGGTACGTCGCCGGCGGGCGCGCCGAGGAGGTCGCGACGTTCGACCTGTACTTCCGCCACCCGCCGGCGGGGGTGGACCTCGTCGTCGCGTGCGGCTCGAGCCCGTCTTGGAGCACCTGGAGTCGCTGCGCTTCGACGACGACGACCTGCGCTACCTCGCGTCGCTGGACCTGTTCGACGGGTCGTTCCTGGACGTGCTGGGTGACCTGCGGTTCACCGGGGACGTGTGGGCGGTCCCCGAGGGCCTGCCGGTGTTCGGCGACGAGCCGCTGCTGCGCGTCACCGCCCTGCTGGCCGAGGCGCAGCTCGTCGAGACCGCGCTGCTCAACCGGATCTGCTACAGCTCCCTCGTCGCGAGCAACGCCGCGCAGCTCGCCGTCGCGGCACGCGGCAAGTCGGTGCTGGAGTTCGGCGCCCGGCGAGCGCACGGGCCCGACGGCGCCCTCACCGGTGCGCGGGCCGCGCTCATCGGCGGGTGCGCCGCGACCTCCAACGTGGCGGCGGGCCGGCGCTACGACGTGGCCGTGTCCGGGACGATGGCCCACGCGTGGGTCATGGCCTTCGCGAGCGAGCTGGAGTCGTTCCGCGCCTACGCCCGCGCCTTCCCGCGCAACTGCGTCCTGCTGGTGGACACCTATGACACCCTCGGAAGCGGATCCCCAACGCGATCACGGTCGCGCGGGAGCTCGCCGCCGCCGGCGGCCGGCTGTCCGGGGTGCGGCTGGACTCCGGCGACCTCGCGGCGCTGGCATGCGAGTCACGCCGGCTGCTGGACGAGGCCGGCTTCCCCGGCGTGCAGATCCTGGCGTCCGGCGACCTGGACGCGCACGCCGTCGCGGCGCTGGAGCAGGCCGAGGTGCCCATCGACGGCTACGGCGTCGGCACGTCGCTGCTGACGGCCCGTCGGGACCCGGCGCTGTCGGGCGTGTACAAGCTCGCCGAGCTCGGCGGCGCGCCGGTCATGAAGCTGAGCGGGAGCCCGGCCAAGACCACCAGCCCCGGCCGCAAGCAGGTGTGGCGCCAGCGCAGCGGTGACGTCATCGGGCTCGTCGGCGAGCAGCTCGCCGGCGAGCCGCTGCTCGTCGAGGCCATGCGCGCCGGGCGGCGCACGCTCGACCCCGTGCCGATCGCCGGGCTGCGCACGCGCTGCACCGAAGCGGTGGCCGCAGTGCGACCGGCGGTGATCGCCGGCGACTGGACGGTGCGGCGCAGCAACCGGCTCGACGCGTTGCGATCCGCCACGATGGTGTCGCTGCGACGGACCTGACGTCGGCGTCCGAGGGACCCGCCTGCCGGCGATCGAGCGCATCCGGCGGCGGCGGCGGCGGCGGAGCACGCCGGCGCCGGCGCGGGCATGGCGCGCCACGCGACAGGCCGCGCCCGGGTGGGCGCGGCCCCTGTCGGGGTCTTGCGGTTGGTGTCTAGCTCGAGGCCTCGGTCGGGAGCGTCGTGGCGGTGCCGGCGCCGCCGTCGGTTGCGGTACCGGTACCGCCGCCGGTGCCGCCGCTGGAGCACGCGACCGTGGACAGGGCCAGCAGACCGGCGAGCAGCCCGGCCACCAGGTTCTTCTTCATCGCTTCCTCCGAACATCTGGGTTCAGCAGTCCCGCCACTGCGGGGTGCCCCCTCCTCCTACCCTTGTAGGAGGGTTTCATCCTTGCACGATCGGACGGGTGCGCGCCAGCATCCGCTGCGCCGGGACCCCGCCGGGCCCGCACAGCGGTGCGGCCCGCGCCCGCGAGTCAGCGGCGGCGGTATCCCAGCCCCCTCGTTCCCGGCTGCCGTGCGAGCGAACCGTGCCGCTCCAGCGCCCGCAGCTCCGCCCATGCCGTCTCCCGGCTGACCCCGTGCGACGCGGCGTACTCGGTGACGGTGACCGACTCGCCGGGCGCGCCAGACGGTGAGCGCGTGACGTGCCCGCGCCGGGACCGGCGGCACCACAGCCGGCGTCACGACGTCGGCGGCGCGCCGCAGGGCCGTGACGGCCGCCTCGGTGTGGCGCTCGAGCCACCGGCCGAGGTCACCCCGGCGCCGGATCGTCGCGGCCACCTCGGCGTAGTAGCGCTGCGGATCGTCGGCGAAGCCCCGCTCGATCACCGCCGCACCGAGCGGGTCGACGCCCCGCGCCCGCAGCACCAGACGCGCGGCCGCGCGCGCGACCCTGCCGTTCGCGGCCTCGAACGGCTGCCACTCCAGCAGCCGCTCGTGGACGATCGCGGAGACGAGGACGGCTGGCAGGGCGGCGCTGCCGCGCCGTCCCGCCGACGACAACCACGCCGCCAGCCCCCTCGAGGAGCCCCGGAACGGCGGCGGGGTCCGGGGCGTGGTAGACGATCCGACCCTGCGCCCCGTCGGCGATCGCCTGCGCCGTCCGCCGCGGGCGGCCGACCACCTGCGGGTCGACCAGCCCGGCGCACACCAGGCCGTGGAGCTCCACCAGCGTCGTGAGCGGGGCGTCGAACAGCGCCTCGGCGAGCCGCGGCTCGGCGTCGGCGGCGGTCAAGAGGTTGGCGTACTCGACAGCGGCGACGTCCTGCGTCGGCATCCCCTCCAGGCGCAGCGCCTGCGCCCATCCCCCGGGGCCGGCCGACGCCGCCGGCGCCCGGGCGCCGTCCCCGGGGGTTCGTTCAGCGGCGCACGAGGCGCATCACGCGGTGCGCCTCGGCGTGGCGGACGGCGTCGCGGCGCTCGTGACGTGCCCCGAGCACCCAGCCGCCCGCGGCGCCGCCGGCGGTCAGCGCCCCGGCCACCGACAGCTTGGCGACCTGCTTGGCCTGGCGGTTGAACTCCACGACCGGCCAGCCGCGCCGGTGCGCCACCGCGGTCATCGCCCGGTCGGGGTTGACCGCGACCGGATGGCCGACGATGAGCATCATCGGCAGGTCGCTGGCCGAGTCGGAGTAGGCGTAGCACTGCGCCAGGTCGTAGCCGCGGTCGGCGACGAGCTTGCGGATCACCTCGGCCTTGCCCTCGCCGTAGCAGAACGGCGCCGCGAGCCGTCCGGTGTAGACGCCGTCGACGATCTCGCTCTCGGTTCCCAGCCCCCCGGAGATCTCCAGAGCCTCGGCGAGCAGGCTGACGATCTCCACGGGGCTGGCGGAGATGATGTAGACGTCGCGGCCCGCCTCGACGTGCATGTCGAGCAGCGCCTGGGCCTCGGGGCGGATGCGGCCCAGCAGTTCGTCGACGACGGTGGGCGACATGCGGCGGAAGGTCTCGGCGCCCACGCCGGCGACGCTCTCCAGGATCCGGTCGCGCGTCGCCTCCGAGCGCGCGTCGGAGGCGCCGAGGAACCGGAACACCAGCGTGGACAGCCCGTCGGCGACCAACCGCGGCAGCGGCAGCAACCCCTCGCGGTAGGACGCCTTGCCGAAGTGGTAGGCGCTGCTGCCCGACATCAGGGTGCGGTCCAGGTCGAAGAACGCGGCGGAGGTCGTCATGGTGTCCAGTATGGGCAGCACCGAACGGGCCGTCGACCACGCCAGAGAGCCGACCGGTCATGACCGCGCCGAGAGCCCTAGCCGATGTCCGGAGCGGGAATCGACCCGACCCGCCGCAGCCAGTCGTGCAGCGTATCGAGAAATCCCGGCGCGAACTGCTCATGCCGGGGCACGTCGTCGGCGGGATCCGCCATGAAACAGCCGTGGTCGCCGCCGGGAAAGACGTGGAGCTCGTGATCGCGATGGCCACCGCGGGCCAGGGCAGCGGCGAACAGCTCCCGCGACAGGCGCGCCGGCACGAGCGTGTCGGCCGCACCCCACATGGCCATCAGCGGGCAGCGGAGGCTCGCGAGCGCGGGCAGCACGTCGAAGTCGAAGCACCGCTGGATGAAGGCGAGCGCCGCTGGCCTGTCAAGGCCCTCGTCGACCACCCCCGCCCACGGCGCAGCGGCGTGGCCTTGAACCGACGCGAAGACCGATTCAGGCGCCTCACCCGCGCGCAGTCGGTCGGTGCGCTCATGGAACCACTCCATGCCGGCCCCCGCCTCGGACCCGGCGAGCCCGCGCTCCTGCAGCGCCCGTTCGATGCGGAAGGCCTCCTGCGCTGCCGGCGTCACTCCGGAAGCCGATAGCAGCCCCACGAACGCGACCTGCGGTGACCGGCTGGCGACCAGTGGCGCAACCCAGCCTCCCTGGCTCGCACCCCAGATGCCCACACGGTCGCCGTCGACGCCGTCACACGCTGCCAAGGCAGCCACCGCCGCGATCGTGTCGGCGGCGCGGTCGTCGAACGACTGGTCGCGCCAATCACCCGCCGTGTCGCCGGTGCCTGGCTTGTCGTGCCGCAGCGTCGCCACCCCGGGCCAGCCGACCCAGCGCGGCCACCCGCCCCACTCATGGCGGCTGTTCCCCCCGGAGCCATCGACCAGGACCACCCCCGGATGCGGGCCCGGGCCATCGGGCAGCTCCAGGATGGCGTGCGTCGTGCCAGCGGTCCCCCGAAAGGTGAGCTCCTGCGAGTCGCCCATCCACCGCCTCCGCTCAGCCCTGGTCGGCTGTCCATCCTGCGTCCACGTTCCGCCGCCAGCCGCGCCGACGCAGACATTGGCGACCGTCCTGCACGGATCCCTTCAGCCTAGGACGCACCACCGCCTCTTCCCCCTCCCTGAGCAGCCGGTAGCACCCTGTAAGCCCGACGATGCGGCCGCCCTGGATCTCATTCGGAAGCGGTTGCCCGCGCAATACGGTTGCAATACGCTGGCTCCGTGTTGCATGACGTGCGATGGACCGAGTGGTCTGAGGCGCACGTGGCTAGCCATGACATCCGCATGGACGAAGTTGAGGATGTCCTGTTCGACCCCCCGCGTTGGATAGCCCATGGACGTGAGGGCACGACTCTGTCTACGGCACTACGGAAGCTGGTCGTCACCTCCTCGTTGTTGTTGTGGACGAGGGCGGCGGCGAGGTGTTCGTCGTGACGGCCAGGACCATGAACAAGTCCGAGAAGCGCACGTTCAAGCGCAAGGCCCAGTGACAATACGCAATACTCGCCAGCCATGACGTCCAGTGACTAGATGAGACGAACCGAGAGCAGGTCCGCGAAGTCGCCGCCTACTACGACGAGGTCGATACAACCTCGCGCTGAGCGCATGGGTCTGTCGTCCTAGAACCGATGGTGACCACCATGCGCAACCATGAATGATCTTCGCGATCACGCCGAGAGGCGTGGGCTACGACCAACGCAGCTGATCCGCGAGTGGGTCGCCAGGAGGCGAGGCGATGATTCCCGGCCTCGCAACTGCTGAAGCTGGTGCGCGAGGGGGCAGGACGCACGACGACCAACGAGGCCGGAGCCGAGGCAGTCCAAGCCAAGAAGGCGACAAAGAAGCGTGCCGGCAAGCAGGCGCCCAGCAAGGAGACGGGCAAGCAGGCCGCCAGCAAGATCGCTTCGGCCGAGTCAAGTCCAAGATAGCCAATGCGCGCTGCCGACACGTTCGGCAAGAACGTCGCCCACGCCGGGCGCATGGCGAGTGGCACACCGCGCCGGGGCTGACAGGACGGCGGCGGGGGCGCCGGTCGCGCCCGAGCCCAGACACCGGGTTTCGACCGTCAGCGCCCGGCGTGCGGGCCGGTGTCGCGCCGGGTGCGCTCGACCTTGACGACCTCGACGTCGACCGGCTCCGCGGACCGGCGGCCGCCGGCGCGGGACGGGCGGGACGAGCCCGGCTCCGGCCGGCCCTCAGGACCCGGCCCACCCGGCCGCCGCACCTGCCGCCGCGGGTTCCCCGGAAGCCCGAAAGCGGACCGCACCCGTGCCCGCACCGCCCGGTTGGCCAGCGCCCGTGTCGCCGGCACCACCAGCAGCAGCCCGACGATGTCGGTGAGGAACCCGGGGGTGAGCAGCAGCGTGCCGCCGATGAGCACCAGCGCGCCGTCGACGACCTCGACGGCGGGCACCTGCGCGCGCCCGAACGTCTCGCGCAGCCGCCGCCAGGCGCTGCGCCCCTCCCGGCGCACCAGCCAGGCGCCCAGGACCGACATCGCCAGCAGCACGACGAGCGTCTCGGGCACGCCGATGAGGCTGCCGACGCGGATGATGATGAACAGCTCGGCGAGCGGGACGACGAGGAAGACGATGAACAGCAGCAGCGGCACTACGAGGCCTTCTTGCGGCTCGTGGTCTTCGGGGGCTTCTCGGCGCCCGCGTCGCGCTGCCCGTCGTCCTCGACGTCCGCCTCGCCGTCGGCGGCCGCGGTGTCGCCGCGGCGCCGCGAGGACTCCACCGACTGCCGCAGCGCCTCGAGCAGGTCGACGACCGCGGCGGGCTCGCCGGCCTCCTCCACGACGGTGATCTCGGAGCCCTCGACCTTGGCGCGGACCGCCTCGAGAACCTTCTGGCGGTAGGTGTCGGTGTACGCGGTCGGCTCGAAGTCCTCGGTGAGGTTCTCGATGAGGGCCTCGGCCATCTGAACCTCCTGGCGGCGGGGCTCGGGCACCTCCCCCACGTCGAGGTCGGCCAACGACAGCGTCCGGATCTCGTCGGGCCAGAACATCGTCTCGAGCACGAACAGGTCGTCGCGCAGGCGCAGCGTCGCGAGGTGCTCCTTGTCGCGCAGCGTGATCTTGCAGACGGCCACGGTCGACTTGTCGCGCATCGCACGTGACAGCAGCCCGTAGGCCTTCGCGCCGGCGGGATCGGGCGCCAGGTAGTAGGACCGCTGGAAGTAGATCGGGTCGATCTGCTCCAGCGGCACGAACTGCAGGATGTCGATCGCCCGGCTCGACGGCGGCTTCAGCGCGTCGAGCTCGTCGGGCTCGAACACGACATAGCGGTCGGGCTCGTACTCGTAGCCCTTGACGATCTCGTCGTAGCCGACCTCCTCGCCGTCGGCCTTGGCGACGCGCTGGTAGCCGATGCGGCTGTGATCGGACGCCCGCAGCTGGTTGAACGACACCGACTTCTCGTCGGTCGCCGGGTACAGCCGCACCGGGATCGTGACGAGGCCGAACGACAGGGAACCCTTCCACAGCGTGCGCATCGGTTCTGCTCCTTGCCGGCGCCGGGTCGGGGAAAGTGGCGCTCGCCGCCCAGGCATGGTCTACCCGGTGGGCACAGCGGGTCAACCGGTGCCGGGCGCCCTCCGGACGACGACGACGGCGGTGGCGGCGGGCTGCACGGCCGGCTCGCGCCACGGTCGGCTCGCGCCACGGTCGGCTGGCGCCACGTTCGACCGCCCGCCAACCGGGAGACCATCGCGACGATGGCCGAGGCGCCGACCACGCTGGCGTTCCCCGAGCCCCTGCCGCTGCGACGGGCGGGGCGCTCGTGGTTCGCCGACGTCGACGGGCGCGCGCTGAAGGTGTCCAACCTCGACAAGCCGTACTGGAAGCCCGAGGGCTACACCAAGGCCGACCTGCTCACCTACTGGTACAACGCGGCGCCGCTGGCCCTGCCGTACCTGCGGGGCCGGCCGCTGACGCTCAAGCGCATGCCCGACGGGGCGGACGGCGCGTTCTTCTACGCCAAGCAGGCGCCCGGGCACACGCCCGCATGGGTCGACACCGCCCCCGTCGTGTCACGCGACAGCGGCAAGACCGTCGACTACCTGCTGGCCGCCGACCGCGCGACGGTCGTGTGGCTGGCCAACCTCGGCTGCATCGAGCTGCACCCCTGGCACAGCCGCGTCGACGACATCGGCCGTCCGGACTACGCGTTTTTCGACCTCGACCCGATGGGCTCGGCGACGTTCGCCATGGTCCGTGAGGTCGCGCTGCTGGTCAGGACCGTCCTGGAGCGCCTCGGGTTGCGCGGCTACCCCCGGACCTCGGGCGCGACGGGGATGCAGGTGTTCGTCCCCACCGACCGGGTGCACTCGGCCGACCAGATCCGCGAGTGGGTCGGGCGTGCCTGCCGACTGATCAACCGGGCGGACCCCGAGCGCACGACGATGGAGTGGGTGGTCGAGCGCCGCGGGGGCCAGGTGTTCCTGGACCACAACATGAACACCGAGGGCAAGAACATCGCCGCGACGTACTCGCCCCGTCCGGAGCGGGAGGCGCCGGTCGCGACGCCGCTGCGCTGGGACGAGGTCGCCACCGGCGTCGAGCCGCGGGACTTCACGATCGCGACGCTGTGGCGGCGGGTGGACGCCGTCGGGGACCTGTTCGACCCGGTGCTGCGCGGCGGGCAGGACCTGCGCGGCGCGATGGTGGCGCTCGGCATGGACCCCGACGCCGCCCCCGGGCCGGGCGCTCACACCGTCGGCCCGCCGGCGCCCCCTGCCGCCGAGCGCCTGGCGACCTACGTCGGCAAGCGCGACTTCGGGGTCACGCCCGAGCCCGCTCCCGGTCCGGCCGCCGAGGCCGACGCCGCCCCCCGGTTCGTCATCCAGCACCACCTCGCGCGCCGCCTGCACCACGACCTGCGCCTGGCCCGGCACGGCACCGCCCCGTCGTGGGCGGTGCCCAAGGGCCTGCCCGACGTCCCGGGCGTGCGCCACCTCGCAGTCCGCACCGAGGACCACCCGCTGGACTACCTGTCGTTCTCCGGCGAGATCCCCGCCGGCGAGTACGGCGCCGGGCCGGTGCGCATCTGGGACGAGGGCACCTACGAGCTGCTGGAGTGGACCGACGACAAGGTGACGTTCCGCCTGGCGGGATCCCGCCACTCGGGCGAGTACCACCTGTTCCGCACCGGCCGTGACGACCCCAGCCAGTGGATGGTCACCCGCGCCGACGCCGACCGCGGCGACGTGCCGCCCGACCCGCCGGCCTTCGCGCCGATGCTCGCCGTCGACGGCGGCGAGGCGTTCGACGACCCCGGCTGGCTGTTCGAGGTCAAGTGGGACGGGGTCCGCGCGGTCGCGACCACCCGCCGTCCGGGCACCGGCCGTGAGGCGGCCACGACCCTGGTCAGCCGCCGCGGCAACGACGTGAGCGCCGCCTACCCCGAGCTCGCGCCGCTGTGGGAGCGGGTGCTCGCGCGCAACGCCGTCCTCGACGGTGAGATCGTCGCGTTCGACCGGGACGGCCGCCCGTCGTTCCAGCGCCTCCAGCACCGGATGCACGTCCGTGACGCCGCCGCCGTCGCGCGGGCGCGGACCGCGGCGCCCGTGGTGTACGTCGTGTTCGACCTGCTCGCGGTCGACGGCGAGGCGCTCATCGACCTGCCCCTGACCGAGCGGCTCGCGCGCCTGGGCGAGACCGTCGTCGCCGGCGGCCCGCTGCTGTGCAGCACGCCGGTCCCCGCGACGGCGTCGCGATGTTCG
This sequence comes from Egibacteraceae bacterium, assembly GCA_030446775.1. Lineage (GTDB taxonomy): Bacteria > Actinomycetota > Nitriliruptoria > Euzebyales > Egibacteraceae > JAUJMQ01. Next base: position 23,466 of record JAUJMQ010000006.1, on the reverse strand, counting down.
CCGCGGCGGCCGACAAGGCCTGGAGGGCTCATCGCCAAGCGCGCCGACTCCCGCTACCTGCCCGGGCGCCGCAGCCGCGACTGGCGCAAGCTGAAGATCCGGCGCACCGTCGACGCGGTGGTCGGCGGCTGGCTGGAGGCAAGAACGGGCGCAGCGGCCGGCTCGGGGCGCTGCTCGTCGGCCTGTACGACGACGACGGCGGTCTGCGCCACGTCGGGCGGGTGGGCACCGGCTTCGACGACGCCGAGCTCGACCGGCTCGCAGGCCTGCTGGCCGAGCACGCGCGCCACGACACGCCGTTCACCACCGTCCCCGAGCGCCAGGGGCGCTGGGTCGAGCCGGTGCTGGTCTGCGCCGTCGAGTACGGCGAGGTGACCGACGCCGGCAAGCTGCGGCACCCCGCCTACCTGGGGCTGCGCCCCGACGCCGAGCCTCGCGAATGCCGGCTCGCCGACCTCGGCGTAAGCCTGTGGGGGCGCCCGCTCAGCGCCGAGGGCTTGGCGTTGGTCGGGGGCTTGCCACCACACCGGGACCGAGCCTTCGTCGTCCAGCGCCCGGAACCGCAGCATCGTGAAGGCCTCTGCCAGCCCCACGCCGACCTTGGTGCCGAGCTGCTCGGCGGTCTCGCGCATGCGCGGCTCCGGGTCCCAGCCCGACAGGCTGCGAGGCGTGGGAGCGCAACGCCGCGAGCTTGCGGTCGAACGAGTCGGTGACGTCGACGAGGTGCGGGCCGTCGCCGAAGCTCATGAGCCACAGCTCGGTGACGTCCCACGGCTCCAGGCCCTCGTCGAGCAGCGTCGTGTCCCACAGCCGCGTCGAGGCCGCCGGGTTGATCGAGTGGAGCACCAGGTCGCCGACCGCGCGGTGGTCAGGGTGGTTGACGTAGCCCCACGACGACCAGCGGACGTCAGGGTTGAGCGTGACGACGACCTCCGGGCGGTGGTGGCGGATCGCGGCGGCCACCTTGCGCCGCGCCTCCAACGTCGGCTCGAGGTAGCCGTCGGCGTAGCCGAGGAACGTGACGTCGGTGACGCCGAGGGCGTCGCACGCCGCCCGCTGCTCGCGCTCGCGGATCGCGACGAGACGGTCGCGGCGCATCTGGGGATCGGCCGAGCCGCTCGCGCCGTCGGTGACCACGAGGTAGCGGACGTCGGTCCCCATGGCGACCCAACGCGCGATCGTGCCCGCGGCCCCGAACTCGGCGTCGTCGGGGTGGGCGACGACGACGAGCGCGCGGCTGAACGGCCGCACCGGTTCCCACAGCGTCTCGGACTGCACTCTGTCGCTCCTGCCGGCGCCGGCCGCGCCCTCGCGCCGGACGGCGACAGGCTAGGACGCACCTCACACGCCGACCCGCGCGCCGCGGGCGGCTCGTGCCCAACGACTCTTCCCGGAGACAGACCCTAATGCCCTCGGCAACCCGCCGGGAGGCGAGGCTCCGACCCGCGCGCCGCGCTCACGCGCTGACCGCGGCGGCAGGCCGCGATGAGGCTCGGCGTCCGTCTCGGAGGGGCCGGCGCCCGGCGCGACGATGGCCGCACGCGTCACGGCCCGGGGTTCCCGCGCGACCCGACGTCGAAGACGGTGTCCAGCCGGTAGCCCATGCCCCGCACGGCGGCCGGTCAGTCGTCGCCATCGCCGTCGCCATCGCCGTCGTCCCGCCGTCGTCGTCGCCGTCCTCCCGACCGTCGTCGTCGCCGGCGGCGACGAGGGCGGTGCCGGCGCAGGCCGCGGGCGCGTCGGCGCGGTCGCCACTGCCCTGCCGGTCGTCGTCGTTGTCGCGAGCATCGCCGGCCGCACCTCTCCGGTCGTAGCTGCCGCCGACGCGGTCACGGCGCGGTCGCGATCGCGGTCGGCGTCGCCTCGACGGCCGCGGGTGCCGGGGGCTCGGAGCCGTCCCCGGCGGGCCCCGCGCCCGCGGCCCGGGAGCGGTTGTCCAGGCGCGCTCGACGGGCTGTCCGGCGTCGGCCTCTGCGCCCCGCAGGGCGTCGGTGAGCGACCCCAGGGCGATCCCGCACGCGAGGAGGGCCAGCAGGGTGGTGACGAGGGCTCGGGCGCTCATAGCTCTCACAAGGATGGGCCGGCGACCTGGGCCGAGCATGAGGGCAGGATGAGAAGCCTCTCATGCTCGGAGTCCACATCCGCCGACGTCCGGGTTATCGTCGGTCCCATGGCTGCTTCACCCGCCATCGCACCGATCCGGCGCCCGGAGACCGAAGAGGTCGACGAGCTCGACCGCCCCTGGAACGTGCTGGTCTGGAACGACCCGGTCACGCTGATGTCCTACGTCGTGTTCGTGCTGCGCAAGCTGTTCGGCCACGACGAGGCGACCGCCACGAAGCTCATGCTGCAGGTCCACCACGAGGGCAAGGCCGTGGTCGCCACCGGGCCGCGTGAGAAGTCCGAGGCCGACGTCGCCCGCTTGCACGCCCACGGGCTGCAGGCGACGTTGCAGCGGGACTGATGTGGGCCTTCTGTCAGGCGTGCGCCGGCTGCCGGACGGTGGGCTGCGCGTGCGCCTCACCGGCCGGGAGCGCGAGTTGCTGCGCTCGCTCCCGGCCCAGCTGCGCCCGGCCCTCAGCGGCGAGCACGGCGACGTGGAGGTCTCGCGGCGCCTGTACCCGCCGGCCTACGACGACGCCGACGCCGACGCCGAGTTCCGCCGCCTGATCGGCGACGACCTGCGCGACGAGCGGCTGCGAGCGCTCGACACGTTCACCGCCAGCCTGGACGGGGGCGTCTTCGGCCGTCTCGGCTGGTCGGTGGAGCTGGACGCCGCCACCGCCGACGCGTGGCTGTCGGCAGTCAATGACGCCCGGCTCGTCCTGGGCTGCCTGTTGGGCATCAGCGACGAGGGCCAGTGGGAGACGGGACCCGACGAGGGCAGCGCCGCCAGCGTCGTCCTGTACTACCTCGGGTGGCTGCAGGAGGAGCTCGTCGCCGCGCTGCTGACCGGCCTGCCCGACGGGTAACCGGGTCGCCGCAGGGGCTGGCGGGTAGGCCGGCCTCCGACACCGACAGCCGAGGAGCAGCGATGGCCAGCGTCAGCCGCAGTGCCCTGCAGGACGCTCTGTCCGCGGTGGACTTCCCGATCGCCAAGGACGATCTGGTCGTCCACGCCGAGCAGTCCAACGCCCCCGAGGACGTACGCAAGGCGCTGCGCAGCCTTCCGCCGGTCGACTACCGCAGCGCCGACGAGGTGCTCCGGTCCGTCGGCCCCGACGTCGGATCGGGCGCCACCGACGCGCAGCGCTCGGATCCCGGCTTCTCACCGGAGACCCCGGGCGTGACCCCGAAGGCGTAGCCGCCAGGCCCCGTGCCGGTTTGGCGCAATACCTTGAGGCGGCATTCGGCCCCTGCCGGCCCGCTGCAACGACCACGGGCCGCATGGCCGGCTGGCTGTCGCATCTTGATGCGTGACAGCGCGCATCAAGGTGCTACCTTGCCGCCATGAGGACGACGGTGGTGCTCGACGACGATGTCGCTGCAGCGGTGCAGCGGCTGCGACGCGAGAAGGGCACGGGGCTGAGCGCAGCGGTCAACGAGCTCATCCGGGCGGGCCTGGTGGCGCGGCCCGGCCATCGTCGCTTCGAGCAGCGCACCCAGCCCATGGGTCTGCGAGTGGACGTGGCGAACGTCGCGGAGGCGCTGGATCTGCTCGAGGGCCCCGACGGCAGATAGGTGCTGGTCGACGCCAACCTCTTGCTGTTCGCCGTCGATGCGAGCAGCCCGTTCCATGCCCGCGCCCGGTCATGGCTGGAGAACGCCCTCAACGGGTCGCGCCGCGTCGGACTGCCATGGCCTTCGTTGAGCGCGTTCCTGCGTATCAGCAGCCATCCTCGGGCATCGCAACGGCCGCTACCGCCAGACGTCGCCTGGAGCCACGTGTCGGACTGGCTGGACGCCGACCAGGTCTGGATCCCGGCGCCCACCGACCGGCACGCCGGCGTGCTCGGCGCCCTGGTGACCGCCTACCAGCTGCGCGGCAACCTGATTCCCGACGCGCAGCTCGCGGCGCTCGCGATCGAGCACGGCCTGGTCGTGTGCTCGGCCGACACCGACTTCGCCCGCTTCCGCGAGATCCGCTGGGACAACCCCCTGGCGGGTTGACGACCGGCTCCCCGAGCCGTCGTCGGTACGCAGCCGCTCCGCGAGGCCGAGCCGCGACGGCTGCCGGTCACGACCCCGCCGGCAGGGCGGCGCGCAGGTCCGCCGCCACCGCGACCGCCTCGTCGAAGGGTCGGCCGGCGCTCTTGGCGTACTCCATCGCCCCGCGGATGAGCACACGGCGGACGACCTCGTCGTCGGCCCACGCCTCGCACGAGCCCTCGACAGCGACGAACAGCGGCCGCAGCACCGCCAGGGCCTCGTCGGGAACGGTCAGCCGGATCACCCTTGCCGCTCCGGCTGCGCCAGGAGCGCCCGCCGCAGCACCGCGAACGGCGGCGTGCCCTCCGCCAGCACGTCGCGGTGGAACGCCCGAGCCTCGAACCCGCCGCCCCGCGCGGCCTCGACGTCGCGGCGCAGGTCGTCCATCTCCTCGCCGCCGACGAAGTAGGTCGACAGCTGCCCGGCGCTGACCTTGCCGCGCACGAGCTTGCCGGTCGCCTCGGACCGCTCCTGGTAGGTCGTGCCGACGAGCAGCTCCAGAGCCTGGTCGTCGGACCAGCCGGCGACGTGCAGGCCCTGGTCGAGCAGCGCGTTGGCGACCGCGCGCATCTCCATCTTCGCCGAGACGAGCCGCAGCCGGGCGCGCCGGTCGGAGTCCGGCTGCTGCGGCGGGCCGCCGTCGTAGCCGGCGGCGACGACCTCGCGCTCGGCGTAGACCGCCCAGCCTTCGGCGAACGCCGAGTTCCACAACGCCCGCCGAAGCAGGCGCGGGTGGCGCTGTGCCGCGGCGAGCTGCACGTAGTGGCCGGGGTAGGCCTCGTGGATCCCGACCGACCGCAGGGCGTGGACGTTGTACTCCCGCAGGAACGACGCCGCCTGCTCGCCGTCCCAGGCGTCGGGCACCGGCGACAGGTAGTAGGTGTGGGCCGCGGCCGGCTCCAGCGGCGGCGCCGGCATGAAGAACGCGACCGCGTAGCCCTGCAAAAAGTCGGGGACATGCTCGACCCGCAGCGCGTCGGGGTCGGGCAGCTCGAAGGCGCCGTCGGCGCGCAGGAACTCCTTGATCCCGCCGAGCACCCCAGCGGCGTCGTCGACGAGGGCGTCGCGCTCGGACCGGTCGCGCGCGACCTCGGCCAGGCCCGCCGCGACGAGCTCGCGCCCGCGCAGCCCGTCGGTGCGCCCGTCGAGCACCTGCGCCGCGAGCTGTTCGGCCTCGCCCTGCAGGACGGGCAGCGACGCGTTGGCGCGCTCCCAGACCTCCTCGGCGGGCATCCGCACGCCCAGGGCGAGGCGCAGCGCGTCGGCCCAGCGGTCGGCGCCCAGCCGCCAGTCGGGCGCGGGGTCGTCCGCGCGGTCCGACAGGACCGCGCCGAACGCCTCGCACGCTCGGGCCGCGGCCTCGCCGGCCTCCGCAGCGTCCGGCGCGAAGCCGGGCAGCGTGTCGCGGAACAGCGCCGCGGCGCCGGGTAACCGGACGAGGGCGAGCTCCCGGTGGGGAGCCGGCAGCTCGGTGAGATTGGTCGCTGCCTGCTCGAGCAGCCTGGGGACCTGCGCCGCCCGCGACGCGGCAGCCTGCTGGCGGGGGGCGGCCGGGAGGTCGTCGCGCCGGATGAGGTCATACACCGACCCCGTCGCCAGCCCCAGGTAGTGCAGCGGGTCGGTGGCGTGCGCGCGCAGACCCTCCAGCTCGAAGCGCAGGGCGGCGACGGCGTCGCCCACCAGCACCGCGTCGCCGGCCGCCTCGGCGTCGTCGCCGGCGTCGAGCTCGTCGATGCGCGCCGCCAGCCCCGACAGCGTCCGCATCCGCCGCTCGGCCTCGTCCGGACCCCAGTCGTCGAGGTCGCCGTCGCGGCGGTGGTTCCCGAGCTGTGTCGCCGTCGTCGGCGACGTGTCGACGAGGAAGGCCAACAAGTCGCCGAAGACCTCGTCGACCGTCGTGCGCGCTGCGGGGGGCGTCACCGAGGAGAGCCGATCTGCCGCGCTGATAGGCTGGTCCCACCAGATGGCTTCCGACCTTACCCCCGCCGAGGTCGCCGCCCGTCTGCGCTCCGACGACCCGCCGCTGCTGGTCGACGTGCGCGAGGACTGGGAGCGCGACCGCGCCGCCATCCCCGGCGCACTCGCCGTCCCGCTCGGTGACATCCCCGCGCGACTGGGCGAGATCCCCCGCGACCGCGACCTCGTGTTCTTCTGCCACCACGGCAGTCGCAGCGCGCAGGTGGCGGCGTGGCTGCACCGGCAGAGGTACGACCGCGTCGCCAACCTCGACGGCGGGATCGACCGCTGGTCCACAGACGTGGACCCGTCGATCCCCGCCTACTGACGTCTTCTCAAGACAGAACCGAGAACCTCGCCTTGACCGACACCTCGGCCCCCGCGGCCGCCCGCTTCTCCGACTTCGGCGTGGACGATGCGATCGTCGAGTCCCCTGACCGACGCCGGCATCACCACCCCGTTCCCGATCCAGGAGCTGACGCTCCCGCTCGCGCTGTCGGGCGCCGACCTCATCGGCCAGGCACGCACCGGCACCGGCAAGACCCTGGCCTTCGGGGTCCCGCTGCTCCAGCGCCTCGACCTCGCCGACCGGCGCACCAGGCGCTGGTGGTCGTGCCGACCCGCGAGCTGTGCCTGCAGGTCCGCGACGACCTCGCCCTCGCCGGCGCCGGCAAGGGCGTGACCGTCGTCGCCGCCTACGGCGGCCGCCCGATCGATGCGCAGATCGACGCGATCGCCGCTGACGCGCCCGTGGTCGTCGGCACCCCGGCCGGCTGCTGGACCTGCTGCGCCGCGGCGCGCTGGACCTGTCGACCGTGACCGGCCTGGTCCTGGACGAGGCCGACGAGATGCTGGACCTGGGCTTTCTGCCCGACGTCGAGCGGCGCTGCTCCAGGCCTGCGCGGACGACCGCCAGACGATGCTGTTCTCCGCGACGATGCCGTCGCCGGTCGTCGCGCTCGCGCGCCGCTACATGCGCAAGCCGACCTTCCTGCGGGCCGAGGTCGAGGAGGTCCGCATCGCGCCGGAGACCGAGCAGTACTTCTTCTCCTGCCACCGCATGGACAAGGCGGCGGTGCTCGCGCGGATCCTGCAGAGCCCGCAACGCGGCCTGTGCGTCGTGTTCAACCGCACGAAGCGGATGGCCGACATCCTGGCCGAGGAGCTGCGGGAGCGTGGCATCAACGCGTCGCCACTGCACTCCGACCTGCGCCAGGACGCCCGTGAGCGGGCGATGGCACGCTTCCGCAACGGCACGATCGACGTCCTCGTGGCCACCGAGGTCGCCGCCCGCGGGCTGGACATCACCGACGTCACCCACGTCGTGAACTACGACTGCCCCGACGACGAGAAGATGTACCTGCACCGCATCGGCCGCACCGGCCGCGCGGGCGGGAGCGGGGTCGCGATCACGTTCGCGCTGTGGAACGAGCTGGCCCGCCTCGAGATGATCAAGAAGGCCCTCGGGATCGTCACCGAGACCGTCGAGGTGTTCTCGACGTCGCCGCTGCTCGACGAGCTGTTCGACCTGCCGCCGCGCGGTCGCGGCGCCCGGCGCCGCATGGCCGGGCCCGTCGACGACGAGCCCGTCGCCGCCCGGGGCGTACCCCGGCGCAGCGAGCCCCCGCCCGGGCGGCGTCCCCGCGCAGCCAGCGCGGCGACGGCGAGGCCGGCCCCGACCGGGCCGGCCGACGGCGGGGCGGACGCCGTGGGCGTGGTCGCCGGGGCGCTGACAGCGAGGCGCTGTCCGCCCGGTCCGAGGTGCCGGGCAGGCGTCCGCGACGGCGCGCGGCTCGGAGGGCGACGGCGTCCCGCGGCGCCTGCCACGGCGACCGCCTCGGGCCGGCCCACGCCCACCGGTGCGGGCGACGAGGGGCAGCGCCCGGCGACCCGCCGGCGCGTCCGCAGCCGCCGCGGCACCACGACGGCACCGCCAGACGGCGTCCCCGCCGACGGCGCGGCGGCCGGGTCGGGAGCGTCCGACGCCACGGCGGGCGCGCGGGCCGGCGAGGCTGCGGCACTGGGCGACGGCGGGGACACCGCCGGGGCGGCGGGGCTCGGCGAGAAGCCGCGGCGCTCGGCGTGAGCGGAGACACCGCCGAAGCCGCGGCGCTCGGCGTGAGCAGGGACACCGCCGAAGCCTCGGCGGTCGGCGTGGCAGAACACCGCCGAAGCGACGACGCTCGGCGCGAGCGGGACTCCGCACAGGTCGGGGAGGCCGCCGCGGACGCGGCGCCGGCGGACGAGCCCGCGGGTGCCGAGCGGACGGTGCGCCGGGTGCGGACCCGCCGCCGTGACGGTCGAGGCCGCCATCCCCCAGGACGCCCCCCGCGACGAGGACACGAGCCGCCGCCGACCACCGGGCCCCGTCCGGCGGGAGCCGGACACGGGTGCCGGCGCGCGCTCGCGGCGGCGTGACCCCTCCGAACGCCGCTCGCCCCGCACCGTGCGCGCGACGCGCCGTGGGGTCACCGCCCGCCGTTCCGCCGGCACCCGGTCCGGCCGGCGCCCCGAGGACCGCAGCGGTGTTGCGACCAGCCCGCGCAGCGCGGTGGCGACGCGCACCGTGCACGTGCCCGCCGCGGGCGACCGCAGCGGGATCGCCGCCGTCCGCGGCGACGGTCGGCCCACGCTCCAGCGGCCGCTCGTCATCGCCCACCTGCCGTAGGTTGCCGGCCACGGCAGCTCGGAAGGACGACGTGCGCCTGCGAACCAGGGCCGCCGCCGAACGCGATGGCGGTGACGGCGACCGAGACATGCTCGTGGCCACCGGTGTCCGGAAGGTCTACCGGACCGGTGCGCTGGAGGTGGAGGCGCTGCGGTCGCTCGACCTCACCGTCGCCCGCGGCGAGTTCGTGGCGGTCATGGGACCGTCCGGGTCGGGCAAGACCACCCTGCTGAACTGCCTGTCCGGGCTGGACGACATCGACGGGGATCGGTCGTCGTCGAGGGATCGGACATCCACGCCCTGCGCGACGCGGCCCGCACCGCCCACCGTGCCCGCCGCATGGGGTTCATCTTCCAGGCGTACAACCTCATATCCGTGCCGGGTCGGCGGCCGAGGAACGTCGAGCTGCCGCTGCTGCTCAACGGCGTCGCTCCGAAGCGCGCTCGCGGGCCACCGCGACGCTGGACCGTGTCGAGCTGTCCCATCGCCACGACCACCGCCCCAACGAGCTGTCGGGCGGCGAGCAGCGTGTGACGATCGCCGGGCGCTGGTCAACGAGCCGGCGATCGTGGGCCGACGGAGCCCACCGGCAACCTGGACACGCGTACACCGCCGACCGTGTCCTGGAGCTGCTCGCCGAGCTGCACGCCGAAGGTCTCACCCTGCTGCTGGTCACCCACGATGCCGACATCGGTAGCCTGGCGCAGCGGCTGATCGAACATGCGCGACGGTGTCATCGAAGGTGATGTCGCCCGCGACACCGCGGATGCCGCGCGCGACGCGGCCGCCGGCAGATGGCCGCCTTTGCTGCTGGCGGCGCTGGACATGGCCGCGATACCGCGGCGGGTGCGTGCCGCCCGGTGCTCGCGCGCATCGCCGTCCGGGCGCCTTCCGGCGCAAGGCGACTGTGCTCGTCGTCCTCGCCTTCGTTGGGCACCGCGATCACACGGGGTCGCCGCTGGTGGGCGACCACGCTCGACGCCTCGTTCCGGCCATGGACCACCGCCTCACCGACGTCATCTCCGGCACCGACGCGGAGGCGGTGGCCGGCGGGCGACGACGCCGCCGCGCTGGATGCCGACAGAAACGTCGACGGTGCTTGCGCTGCGCGCCGCCGCCGCGCGGCCGACCTCGGTGCCCGCGGGAGGCGACGACGAGGACCGCCGGGCGCAGCCCAGCGCCGCTGGAGGTCGACTTCGCCGACGCGGCGGCCTTCGGCGCCGCCGCGACCGGCGCCGGGCAGCAGGCCCTGGTGCCGGTGACGGTCGCTGCGACCGCCGACGAGCTGGGATCGGCGTCGGTGACACCGTCGAGGCGTCGCCTACGGCGCGAGGCGGGAGTTGCGCGTCGCCGGCGTCCTGCCGCGCACCGGAGTCGCCGGCCCTGGACCATCCCGACGCGACCTCGATGAACGCCTTCGTCGCGGCCGGCACGATCGGCGACCTGCGCCGGCGCGCGGACCGATCGCCGCGACCGCGCAGCCGCCGCCGAGCTCGTGCCGTGTCGGCCGCCGGCGGGCCATGAGGGCGCCGGAGCGACCGACGCCGTCACCGCCGAGCTCGAGCGGGCGCTGGCCGGGGTCGAGGGGTCGACGTCCGGCCGGTCAAGCAGGAGACGCTCGACAACGCCCGAGACGCAAGGGGAGGGGTTCGGCCAGCTGTTTTTGGCCATCGGCTCGTTCGCGGTGCTCGCCGGGATCCTGCTGCTCGTCAGCATCTTCGTGATGCTCGCCGAGGAGGAAGTCCGAGCTGGGGATGCTGCGCGCCGTGCGCGCCGAGGGGACCTGGTGCGGTCTTCGTCATCGAAGGCGCGCTGTACTCGCTGGCGTCGGCCGCGCTCGGGGCGCTGCTCGGCATCGCCGTCGGCCGCGTCATCGTCCTGGTCACCAGCGGCATCTTCTCGTCGTTCGGCGACCTGACGCCGACGTTCACCGCGCCGCCGGCGAGCATCCTGACCGGCTTCTTCGTCGGCATGCTCATGGCCGTGGCGACGATCCTGCTGACGAGCCCGCATCGCGCGGGTCAACATCATCCGGGCGATCCGCGACCTGCCCGAACCGACCGAGCGACGCCGGCGTGGCCGCCCTCGCCCTCCAGGCGGTGGCGGCGGTCGTGTTCGCGGGGCTGGGCGCCGCCGCCATCGCCGACAACGAGTCGCTCGGGGGCTGGCGCTGCCGGCGCTGGCGGCCCTGTGCGCCGCGCCGCCGCTGTCGGCCCTGCTCCGCGCCGCGCGATCATCTCCGTGTTGGCCCTGGGCGTCCTCGTCTACGCGGTCCTCGCCGACCAGATCGTCGGCTTCTCCGGCGGCGACATCAACGTGTTCGTCGTCCAGGGCGTCGTGCTGACCGCGTCGGCGGTCGCGCTGGTCAGCCAGAACCAGGAGTCGATCGGCGCGGCCCTGGGCGGCTGTCGGCAGACCGCAGCCTCGTCGCCCGGCTGGGCCTCGCCTATCCGCTGGCCCGCCGCTTCCGCACGGGCATGACCCTGGCGATGTACAGCCTGGTGATCTTCACCCTGGTGTTCATCTCGGTCCTGTCGCAGGTGTTCGCCAGCCTGACGGGCGCCGCGACGGTCGACGAGGGCGGCTACGACCTGCTCGTCGAAGCGTCACCCACCAACCCGGTCGACCCCGACGAGCTCGCGGCCGTCGACGGCGTCGACGCGGTCAGCACGCTGCTCGTCGGCGGGGCGCTGTACCGGTGCCGTCAGACGACGACTTCATGCCCTGGGGATCGCCGGTGTCGACGCGGCCTTCGTCGACGGCGGCCCGCCGGCGCTGCGGAAGTGGGACGCCGGGACCTATCCCGACGAGGCGGCGTTGTGGCAGGCCGTGCTCGACAACCCGTCGCTGGCGGTCGTGGACGCCCTTTTCGGCCAGAGCGGCAGCGGGCCGCCGGAGGACGTCGTCGCGGTCGGCGACGTGCTGGCGGTCCGCGACCCGGCCACCGGCAGGGTCAGGCGACCGCACCGTCGCCGCCCTGTCCGACGCCGGTCTCACGTTCAGCACTGGATGTCGGCGGACTCGGTGCGCGACGCCGTCACCGCCGTCGCCCCGACCCGCTCCTACGTCGCGGTGGCCGACGGCGTGGACGCCGAGGCGCTCGCGTCCCGCCTGCGGGGCAGTTCGTCGAGGCCGGCGTGCGGGCCGACACCTTCAGGTCGCTCGTCGCGGACAACTCCACCGCGACCACGCAGTTCTTCCGGCTCATGCAGGGCTACCTCGCCCTCGGCCTCGTCGTCGGGATCGCCGGGCTGGGCGTGATCATGGTGCGGGCGGTGCGCGAGCGCCGCCGCCAGATCGGGATGCTGCGCAGCCTCGGCTTCTCCGCGTCGAAGGTCCGGGCGGCGTTCCTGTTCGAAAGCGGCTTCGTGGCGCTGGAGGGGATCGTCATCGGTACCGCGCTGGCGCTGGTGACGAGCTACCAGATCGTCGTGAACTCCGACGCGCTGGGCGACCTGCGCGGCCTTCGTCATCCCGTGGGGCCAGCTGGCGTTCGTGCTCGGCACCGCGCTGGTCGCCTCGCTGGCCGCCACCGCGGCCCCGGCCCGCAGGCGGCGCATCCGCCCCGCGGTGGCGCTGCGGATCGCCGACTGATTTCGGTGCGGCTCAGCCGCGACCGGCGCCCGCTGCGGCCAGGGCGGCGACGAGCTCGGGTGCAGGGCCGGCCCGGCGACCACCAGCCCGTCACCAAGCCCGCTGACCACCGCGCCGGCCTCACGCGCGATCAGTCCCCTGCGGCCCAGTCCCACCGCGACGTGGAGTCCTCGTAGTAGCCGTCGACCCGACCGACGCGACCGCGCACAGGTCCAGCGCGGCGCCGCCGGCGCGGCGGATGTCGCGGATCCGCGGCAGGAGGGCGGCGACCGCCCGGGCCTGCCGGTCGCGATGCCCGGGGTCGTAGGAGAAGCCGGTCGCGATCAACGCTCGCGCGAGCGGCACCGGGTCGTTGACCCGCAGCGGGCGGCCGTCGCAGCGGGCGCCCTCGCCGCGCGCCGCGCTGAACATCTCCTCGCGCAGGGGTCGTGCACGACCCCGACGACGGCCCCGCCGTCCTCGCAGGCGACGCTCACGGCCCAGTCGCCCAGCCCGTACAGGTAGTTCACGGTCCCGTCGAGCGGGTCGACGACCCAGCGCAGGCCCGACGTTCCCGGCCGGTCCGCGCCCTCCTCCCCAGCAGCCCGTCGTCGGGCCGCTCGCTGGTCAGCGCGCCGACGATCAGCGCCTCGACGCGCGGTCGGCCTCGCTGACGGGATCGGTGGCGCTCGTCTTGTACGACACGGCGCCGGCATCGCCGCGGCGTGCGAGCAGCTCGGCGGGCGCGCCGGGCGACGCGCTCGGCCAGGGCGAGCAGCGCCGCCGGCGCGGCGGAGGTCACCAGGACGCGAGCCCGGCGAGGCGCTCGCCGGCGGCCTCGAGCGTCTCCAGGCGCTTGCAGAACGCGAACCGCACGATGCCCGCGCCCAGCGACGCCTCGGAGAAGAACGACGAGCCGGGAACGCAGGCGACGCCGAGCTCGGACATCGAGCCGGGTCGCGAAGGCCACGTCGTCGGCGGCGAACGGCGAGCAGTCGGCCATCGTGTAGTACGCGCCACGCGGCACGACGGGTGACAACCCGACCTTGTCCAGGACGCCGACGAGGGCGTCGCGGCGCTGGAGGTAGAACGCCCCGAGGCCCTGGTAGTAGTCGTCGTCGAGCGCGACGGCGACCGCCCCGGCCTCCTGCAGCGGTGCGGCGGCCCCGACGGTGAGGAAGTCGTGGACCTTGCGCACCGCGGTGGTCAGGGCGGTGGCGCGACGACCCAGCCGACCCGCCACCCCGTCACCGAGAACGTCTTCGACAGCGCGCTCACCGTGCAGGTCCGCTCGGCCATCCCGTCCAGGGTCGCCAACGGCACGTGCTCGGCGCCGTCGTAGACGATGTGCTCGTAGATCTCGTCGGTGAACGCCACGAGGTCGTGCTCGACGCACAGGTCGCGGATGACGCCGAGCTCCTCGGCGGACAGCACCTTGCCCGTGGGGTTGTTCGGCGAGTTGACGATGATGCCGCGCGTGCGGGGCGTGACCGCGGCGCGGAGCCGCTCGGGGTCGAGGCGGAAGTCGTCGGCCGGGTCGAGGACCACGTAGCTGGGCACGGCCCTCGACAGCACCGTGTCGGCGCCGTAGTTCTCGTAGAACGGCTCGAAGACGATGACCTCGTCGCCGGGGTCGATGACGGCCAGCAGGCTCGCGATCATCCCCTCGGTCGCCCCGCAGGTGACGGTCAGCTCCGTCTCGGGATCGACGTCCCAGCCGTAGTGCCGCCGGTACTTGGCGCCAGCGCGTACCGCAGCGATCGAGCACCCCAGGTGATCGCGTACTGGTTGACGTCCTCGGCGACCGCCCGCTGCGCCGCCTCTTTCACCGCCGCCGGCGCCGGAAAGTCGGGAAACCCCTGGGCCAGGTTGACCACGGGCCGCTCCGGGTGGAGTGGGCGGCGGCGAGGCGGGTCATCTCGCGGATGACGGACTCGGTGAACTGGTCGGCCTTGCGGCTCGTGCGCGGCATGCCACGAGCCTAGTCGAGCTCGCGGGCCACGCCCGAGCCGGCGCCGCGACGCTCAGGGTCGTGACCCTTGGCCGCCGCGCGGAAGGTTGCAGCAGCGGTGGCGGAGGAGCCGCGCGGCGGACTCCGCACAAGGTCATCGGCACCGCGGGCGGCGTCGCCGGCTCACAGCCCACCGAGCGGTCAGGGGCCGTCGCGGAGGAAGTCGCGCAGCGAGCGCGGGATGAGGTCGTCGCAGCCGCGGGTCGCCTCCGTGGCGCCCGGCTGCAGGGCCGGGGTCTCGCCGACGGCGCGGGCCACCAGGACGCGGTTGTCCCTGGCGGCCTGTGCGAGCTCTGCGCCCATCGCGAGCAGCGCCGTGTGGTGGTGGCAGACCATGCGCCCCAGCGCCCGCCGCACGCCGCCGCCACGTCCAGCAGGGTCGGGTCGGGCCCGAGGTCCAGCGCCGCCACGGCCATCGCGCGCAGCAGCTCGACGTGGCGCAGCTCGTCGAGGAGGTCGGCCACCCTCGGCGACGGCGCGCAGCCCCGGGCGCGCCGTCCTCGAGCAGCGGACCCTGCTGCTCGACGGTGAACAGCACGACCTCCAGCAGCTCGCGCTCGCGGGCGAGCAGGACAGGACGTCACTCACGTCCTGGCGGTCGGGCCGTTCCTCGCGCACCGGAGGAGTTGCCGCGACGCTGGCGGGCCCGATCTGGGGCCCACACTACGCGCCGATGACGACGCGCCGGGGCTGCCGCGTCGGGACCACGAGCTCATGACCGCTGCGCCCGGCCCCGCCGGCGCCCGCCCCGTTCAGGCGGTGACGCAGCGGCCGCACCGCCGCGCGGCGGACCCGCCGGTGGGTGCGCGACGAGGGCGCCGCGAGCAGCGGCGTCGGGGCGCCGGGGCGGGGGGAGTCGGCGGGGGTGCTCATGGCGTGGGGACCTTCCGAGCCGTCGGCGTCGAGCCGGCGCTCCCGCGTCCTGTCGGCCGCCAGGTGGCGCGCTGAAGCCGCGGCGGTCAGGCCGCGGCCCCGGCAGGCGACCGTCGCCGCCGCCACTACCGACGCGACGCTCGGAGCCGGTGGCCGCCACGGTCGAGATGGCACGCCAGAGTGCGCACCGGCGGACCGGCTACAGCGATCGGACGGCGGCGGGGCGACATGCCTAGTCCACGTGCGTAGGCCCTCCTGGTCATTGTTGGTCATCTTGGCACCGAGTCCTCAAGTTCCACACCGTCGCGCCCGAAGCAGTGCGGGCACGCATGGGCGACAGAGGGTGGGACTCCAATGGGCAAGGCCTCGGACGCGGCGACCGACACGACGGCGGCCAACCACCTCGTCACCGAGCACCTGTACCTCGTGCAGCACGTGGTCAGCTCGCTGGTGGGGCGCTTCCCGCGCCACGTCGACCGCGGCGAGCTGTGGAGCGCCGGTGCGCACGGTCTCGTCGACGCCTCACGGCGCTACGACCCGGACACCGGCATCCCGTTCGCGCGCTACGCCACGATCCGGATCCGCGGCGCCATCCTGGACTCGACCCGGTCGCGGGACTGGGCGACCCGCGGCCTGCGGCGCGAGATGCGCAACGTCCGCCGGGCCGACGAGGCGTTCGAGGAGCGGCACGGCCGCAGCCCCGACTCCGTCGAGCTCGCCGGCGCGCTGGGAATCAGCGTTGAGAAGCTCGCCGGGCACCGGGGCGACGCCGCCACGGCGACCCTGCTGCACCTTGACCACACCGTCCCCGGCGGTGAGGACGGCGAGGTGACCCTGTCGGAGCGCGTCAAGGAGCGCGACAGCGCCGTCCTGCCCGCCGAGGCCGTGGAGCAGCAGGAGCTCATCGGCACGACCCGCACCGCGGTCGCGCACCTGCCCGAGATCCAGCGTGCGGTCGTGGAGCGCTACTACTTCGCCGGCGAGCTGCTGCGCGACATCGCCGACTCCCTCGGGGTGACCGAGGCGCGGGTGTCGCAGATCCGCAGCGAGGCCCTCACGGCGATGCGCGCCTACTTCGGCACGGCGTTCGAGGGCGTCCCCGCCGTCGCGGCCGACGCCCCCGGCCTGCGCCGCCGCGCGGCCTACGTCGCCACGATGAGCGCTTCAAGCGACTGGCGGGCGCGTCTGGACGCCGGCGCCGGCGCCGTCGCTCCCGGCCTGGCCCGCCGCGCCACCGCCGTCGCCTGACCCCAACTACCCCCGGCGCGGTGGTTCCGCCGCCGGCCGGCAGGTGGAAGACCAACCCCCATCGCGTCGTCAGGCCGGCCGGCGCTGCGGGCGCCGGGCCGGCGCGAGAAACGGCATTGCGGCCGTGGACTTATCTCCGAGACTTATCTCCGATTAGTGCTGGGCGTCTGCGGGAACATCGACGGCTCATCCCCACCGATAGGAAACCGATGTCCCGCCGCGCCGAAGACCTCAACCGCACCGACGAGACCGTCGATGTGATCGACACCCACGCCGACCGCTCCGTCGACGTGACCGCTCCCCGTCCCCAGCAGCCCGGGTTCGCTCCGGCGACAACCGACGGCAACGGCACGGCCATCGCCGCATTCGTCCTGGGCATGCTCGCCGTGACCTTCGCCATCTCCGTCGTCTCGGTCGTCGCCGGCCTGCTGTTCGGGCTGATCGCGATCGGCATGGGCGCCAAGGGTGTGGGCAACGCCAAGCGCCTTGGCGGCCTGCACAAGGGCCTGGCGGTATCGGGCATCGTCAGCGGCGTGCTCGCCGTCCTGCTGTTCGCCGCCGTCGCCGTCGGCGGGGTGACGTTGTTCAACCAGGTCTCGAGCAACCCGCAGCTGCAGAACCAGATCGAGGACACCGCCGAGGACGTGCAGAGCTAGCCAGACCGCCGTCCGAACGGCAAGGGCCCGCGCCGACGGCGCGGGTCCTTCGTTGTGCCTGGGGCGTCACCCTGGGCACGTCGCCTCATACCGGCCTTGGGAACCTGCTGTCCGGCTACACGCCGACCCGGACCCACTCGGCGACGCCGCTGGCCACCAGCTGCACGGCGATCGCGGCCAGCAGCAGCCCCATGACGCGGGACACGAGGTTGATCCCGTTCTCTTTGAGGATGCTGCCGATGACGCCGGCGTACCGCATCGTCAGGTACACGACGCCCAGCGCGCCGGTCAGGGCGAGCACGACCGACAGCATCCCCCCGAGCGTCTCCGCGCGGCGCATCGCCAGCATCGTCGCCGCGATGGCGCCCGGCCCGGCGAGCAGCGGCGTCCCGAGCGGGACGAGCGCGACGTTCTGCCCGCGGCTGGCGGCCGCCGCGGTGCCGTCCTCGGGTCGCAGCAGCTCCAGCGCGATGAGCACGAGGAGCAGGCCGCCCGCGACCTGCAGTGCCTCCAAGGAGATCCCGAGCAGGTCCAGGATCCGCTGGCCGAACAAGGCGAACAGCAGGATCACGCCCGCCGCGACGGACACCGCCTGCAGCGCAGCCAGCCGCCGCCCGGCGCGGCTCTCGCCGCGCGTCAGCGTCAAGAACACCGGGATGTTGCCGAGCGGGTCCATGATCACGAGCACGGTGACGAAGGCCTGGGTGAACAGCGTCGTGTCCAGCGCGAGGTCGGCAACAGACATGGCGGCGGTCCTGGCTGCGCGGCGCGGGGCCCTTCGGGCGGCGGCCGGCGGGCGCGAGACAGTCGTGCGGGCCGACAGGACGGCACCAGAGCGGACCACCCAGGTCCCGCCCTCCGGTACAAGCCCGTCTCAGAGCGAAAGAATCCACTCCGGAGCGTGAACCGCGTCAGCGGGTGGCTTCACGCCATCCTCGGCGGTCAGGGGCTGCCAGTACGGGGTCTCCGGCTGCTCGGCACCGCCCGACCGTCATGCGGCGGCGGCGCGGAGAGCTCGCGACGACCCACTGGTTTGTGAAAAGTCTCCGAGCGGTTGTGTGGAGGACGGGGCCTGGGTGGTCCGCTGCTTCTACCTCGGCAAGGCTAGCGCCGACTGCGGCATCCGGCGACGCCGGCCCGGCCACCGGGACGGCCCGGGTGCGCAATAGCGGCGCTACTCGGTGCCGATGAGGCCCATGCGCATCGCCGCGGCCACCGCGGCGGTCCGGTTGCGGGCGCCGAGCCGGTCGAAGACCTCCTGGCAGTGCGCCTTGACGGTCCGCTCGGTGACGCCGAGCTTGACCGCGATCTCGGGGTTGGTCAGCCCGTCCTTGAGGTAGTTCAGCACCTCGGCCTGACGGGGCGACAGCACCGGCTTGTCCTCGGCGGGCGGCAGCTCGATCATCTGGGTCGCGTCGCTGGCGTCCATGAGCGAGCTGCGGTCCTCGAAGCGGGTCTCGACCGTGCCGAACTTGACGACGTCACCGTGGCGCAGCGCCTGCGAGCCGGTGACCGGCTCGCCGTTGACGATCGTGCCGCCCGTCGACCCGAGGTCCTCCAGCCACACAGCGCCGCTCTGGCGGCGGATGACGGCGTGCGCGCGGCTGACGTGCGGGTCAGACAGATGCAGGTCGGAGTTCTTGCGGCGACCGAGCACCTGCTCGTCGCCCTCGACGACGAGCACCTGCCCGCGCAGCGGACCCTCGCTGGTCACCACGAACATCGGCAGCGGCGTCAGCCGCTTGGCGGGACCTACCACCTCAGACGCTCCCTGTGCGCCCCGACCGTCGCGGGGACCGGCTGGCCGGCACGCGCACGAAGCTCGTCGAGCACGGCCCCTGGGGTCGTGGAGGCCCCGACGGTGCAGTCGTCGCGCGTGCCATGGAAGTCACTTGATCCGGTGACGCACAGGTCGCGTCGCGCCGCCGCCTCCCGCCAGGCCTGGCGGGTCGGCTCGTCGTGGCCGGCGTGGTCGGCCTCGATCCCGGCCAGTCCTGCGGCGGCGAGCGCGTCCAGCAGCGCCTCGCCTACGCGCCCTGTGCGTTCGCCGAGACCGGGGTGGGCCAGGACCGCCGCTCCGCCCGCGCGGCGGATCAGGGCGACCGCGTCGAGGGGGTGCAACGCGTGCTTCTCGACGTACGCCGGCCCGCCGTCGGCGAGGTAGCCGTCGAAGGCCGCCTCGACGTCGGCCACGACGCCGGCGCCGACCATCGCCGCCGCGATGTGGGGTCGCCCGACCGGAGCCCCTCCGGCGGCGGCGAGCACGGCGTCGATGTCGACGGCGGCTCCCAGCTGCGCGAGTTGGGCGACGATCGCCTCGGCGCGGCGGAGCCGCTCGTTGCGCAGCCGGTCGCATTCGGCGACGAGGTCGGCGTGGGAGGCGTCCACGAAGTAGGCGAGCAGGTGCACGCCGCGACCGCCGACCTCGGTCGACAGCTCCAGGCCCGGCACGAAGGTCAGCCCGGCGTCGGCGCACGCCTGCGCCGCCTCGTCCCATCCCGCGGTGGTGTCGTGGTCGGTCAGCGCCAGCCCGTCCAGTCCCGCCCGAGCGGCCAGCGCGACCGTCTCGGCCGGGGCGGTCGTCCCGTCCGAGCAGGTGCTGTGGGTGTGCAGGTCGAAGGCCAACGCGCTGTGCCGTCCTCGCCGTCCTGGTCGCCAGGACCGCACCCTACATGCCCGCTGCGACAGGCTGCGTGCTCCTGGCACCTGTCTCCCGAAGGGAGTCGTTGGACCTACGCCGCCCGGCGTTTGAGGTGCGTCCTAGACGAACGCGTTCTCGCCGGTCAGGTGGCGTCCCAGCAGCAGCCGCTGGATCTGGCTGGTGCCTTCGTACAGGGTCGTGACGCGGGCGTCGCGCAGGTAGCGCCCTACGGGGTACTCGTCGGAGTAGCCGTAGCCGCCGTGGACCTGCACGGCGCGGTCGGCGTTGCGGACGGCAGCCTCCGAGCAGAACGTCTTGGCCACCGACGACTCGACGGTGTGACGCTCGCCCTTCATGTGCTTCCAGGCGACCTTCCAGTACAGGGCACGGCTGGCCTCCAGGTCGAGGTAGATCTCGCTGATGAGCGCCTGGACGAGCTGGAAGGAGCTGATCTTGCGGCCGAACTGGAGCCGGTCGTCGGCGTAGCGGACCGAGGCGTCCAGGCATGCCTGGGAGATGCCGGTGGCGCCGGCGGCCAGCGAGAAGCGGCCGGAGTCCAGGGCGTTGAAGGCCACCTTGAGGCCGTCGCCGACCTCCCCGAGCCGGTTCGCGTCGGGCACGCGCACGTCGCGGAGGACAACCTCGGCGGTGTCGCCGGCGCGCAGGCCGAGCTTGCCGTGGATCGGGTTGCCGTCGTAGCCGCGGCTGTCCTGCGGCACGAGGAACGCGGTGATGCCGCTCGACCGCCCGCCGCCGGCGCCCTCACCGCTGGCGCCGCGCGCGGCGTCGGTCCGGGCGAACACGATCGTGAACAACCCCCGGCTGCCGTTCGTGATCCACATCTTCGTGCCGTTGAGCAGCCAGTCGGACCCGTCGCGGCTCGCGCCCGTCGTCATCGAGGCCGGGTCCGAGCCGGCGTTGGGCTCGGTCAGGCCGAACGCGCCGAGGCCCTCGGTCGCCAGCCGCGGCAGCCACTCGCGCTTCTGCTCCTCGGTGCCCCAGTTCAGCAGGCACGTGGCGGCCAGGCCGCAGCTCACGCTGACCAGGGAGCGGATCGAGGCGTCGGTGCGCCCGAGCTCCTCGACGATGAGGCCGTAGGACAGGTAGTCCACGCCCATCCCGCCGTACTCCTCGGGGATCGACGCGCCGAGGAAGCCGGTCTCGAACAGCTTGGGCAGCAGCTCGTCGGGAAACGCCTCGGTGCGGTCCAGCTCGCGGGCGTGCGGCGCGACCTCGGCGTCGCAGAAGTCCCGGGCGAGCTTGCGGATCTGCTGCTGCTGCTCGGACAGGTCGAAGTCCACGGCGGCTCCACCTCGAACGCTCGGTGCGGCGGCCCCGCATCGTACGCGGCGAAGGCCGTCGGCACCCTCGGGTGGTGCGGCAGCCGCCGGGACCCGCCGGCGGGTGGGCTCGGGCAAGCGGACCTGGTCAGGAGCCGCCGACCGGTGTACCGACCAGTTGCGCGCGGCTCGCCGTCTCATCTTCGTGATCCCGAGACAGGTCGCGTTCGTGGGCTTCGACGACGCCACTACCGTGGACCACGTGGTGAACGACCTCATCGAGCGTGGATCGGTCGAGCGGGCGCAGGGTCAACTGCAGCTCACGCGGCTCGTCAGGGGCTTGCACGGCTGCGACCCGATCGCAACCCGAGCCGACCCGATCGGGCAGCCGGACCCGAAAGAAGGCCCGTCGTGACGGACGAATCCGCAGGCTCCGACACCGGATCGGCGGCTGCGCCCACGCCCAGCTGCTCCGACCTCGCCGAGGAGGCACGCACCCGGCCCAAGTCGCTGCGGCTGCTGCCCAGAGTCTGCCGTGACGCCGTCCGGCTGGTGTGGGCCGCCGCCCCGCGCGAGCTGGTCGTCAGCATCGCTCTCAAGATCGTCTCCGGCGCGGGCCTGGCCCTGCTGCTGCTGCTGGGCCGCGGCCTCATGACGGAGGTCGTCGCCAGCGGCCAGGCCAGCGGCAGCAGCGCGCAGGTGCTGCCCCACGTCGCCGGCGTGGCCGCCATCGTGTCCGCGCTCGGCCTCGTCGCCGCGGCTGGCCGCGAGGTCCGCGAGATCCTGTCGGAGAAGACCGCCCGACACGCCCAGGAACGCATCATCGACGTCGCGACGGCGGTCGAGCTGCGAGCGTACGAGGTCCCGGCTTTCCACGACCGGCTCGTGCGCGCCGCGACCGGCGGCCAGCACCGACCCATCCAGCTTGTCAACGGGCTCATCGGCACCATCGGCGCCCTCGCGGGAATCGCCGGCATCGTTGTCGCGCTGCTGGCCATCCAGCCGTGGCTCGTCCCGTTCCTTCTCGTCGCGGCGGTCCCGTTGATGGCCGGTGTGCTCAAGGCCGGCCAGGCCCTGTTCGGTTTCCACCTGCGCATGACGTCGAAGACGCGGCAGCGCAACTACCTCTACGAGCTGCTCACCGCCAAGCCCTCGGCCACCGAGGTGCGGGCGTTCGGCCTCACCGGCCACCTGACCGACCGGCACGCCAGCCTCTACGACGAGCACATGACCGAACTGCGCGACACCGCCCGCACGCGCTTCCGGCTGGCCGTCCTGGGCAACCTCGGCCTCGCGGTCACCCTCGGCGGCGCCATCACCCTGCTGCTGCACCTGGCCCTGACCGGCCACATCGGGCTGGCGGAAGCCGCCACCGCCGGCGCTGCGCTGCTCATCCTCGGGGAACGGACCATGACCACCGTCATGAGCGTCGGCGAGATCTACGAGGCCGGCCTGTTCGTCGAGGACTACACCACCTTCCTCGACCAGGGCCCCTCCGCCGTCGCCGCTCGCGCCCAGCTCCCGGCACCCGCCAGCTTCGGGCGCATCACCATCGACGATGTCACGTTCACCTACCCGTCGGCCACCCGCCCAGCCCTGCGCAACGTCTCCCTGCAGATCGACGCGGGTGAGATCATCGCCCTGGTCGGGGAGAACGGCTCCGGCAAGACCACCCTGGCCAAGCTGCTGTGCCGCCTGTACCTGCCCGACAGCGGCCACATCTGCTGGGACGGCACCGACACCGCCACCGTCGACCCCGACGAGCTGCGAGGCAACGTCGCGGTCATCTTCCAGGACTTCCTGCACTACGCCCTGCCCGCCCGGGAGAACATCGGCCTCGGTGCCGTCGAGCGCACCAACGACCTCGACGCCATCCAGACGGCCGCGGGTCAAGCCGGCGCCGATGCGATCCTCAGCCGCCTGCCCGACGGGTACGACACGATCCTCAGCCCCGAGTTCGCCGGCGGGCGTGACCTGTCAGTCGGCCAGTGGCAACGCGTCGCACTGGCCCGCGCGTTCATCCGCGACGCCCCACTGATCATCCTCGACGAACCCACCGCCGCTCTCGATCCACGAGCCGAACACGACCTGTTCGCCGGCATCCGCACCTTGTGCGCCGGCCGCACTGTGCTACTCGTCTCTCACCGCTACTCCACCGTGCGCACCGCCGACCGCATCTACGTGCTGAGCGACGGCCAGATCGCCGAGCATGGCAGCCACGCCGAGCTCATGGGCCTCGGCGGCGTGTACGCGGAACTGTTCACGCTCCAAGCCGCCGCCTACGGCCAGCCGTCACCAGACCGCACACACGACGGCCAGGTCTCGTCGCCCCCGTGTGGCGTCGCGGCGACGTTGGGCCTGTCTCCCGAAGGGAGTCGTTGCACGTAAGCCGCCCGGCGTTTGAGGTGCGT
>JAUJMQ010000005.1 GCA_030446775.1 Egibacteraceae bacterium | reverse complement strand
CCTTCGCCATGTCCGCCATGCAGCGGATCACCTTCGACGAGGACGGCAACTGCATCGGCGCCAACTTCATGGACTACCTGATCCCGACGTCGGTGGAGACGCCGCACTTCGACCTGTACGAGACCTGCACGCCGTCGCCGCACCACCCGCTCGGCTGCAAGGGCGTCGGCGAGGCCGCGACCGTCGGGGCGCCGGCCGCGTTCGTCGACGCGGTGATCGACGCCGTCGCGCACCTCGGCGTGCGCGACGTCGAGATGCCGGTCACCTCCGACCGCGTGTGGGAGGCGATCCAGGCCGCCAGGACGGGCGCGGCAGCCGGGTGAGGCGGTGACCACGGACCTCGCCGACTCCGAGGCCGCCCTCGTCGGCAGGCGGCAGCCGTACGCGCGCGTCACCGTGGTCTGGTCGCAGGCGCCCGTCTCGGCGAAGGCGGGCGACACCGCGCTGGTCACGCCGGACGGACGGCTGCGCGGTTGGGTCGGCGGGTCGTGCTCGGAGCCTGTGGTCGTTCGCCAGGCGCTCGAGGCCATGGCCGAGGGCGCCCCGCGGCTGGTCCACCTCGACCCGCCCGGGACGCGGTCGACTGAGCGGGCCGGCGTCGTCGTGGCGCCGGTGACGTGTGCCAGCGGGGGCGCGCTCGAGATCTTCGTCGAGCCGCGCCTGCCGCCGCCGCACCTGGTAACCGTCGGCCGCTCTCCGCTGGTGGCGGCGCTGGCGGCCATGGCGGCGGCGGTCGGGTTCGAGGTGACGGTGGTCGAGCGCGACGGCGTCGACCCGGGCGAGTTCGAGCCCGCCAGAGTGGTCGGCGAGCTCGACCTCGCCAAGGCCGGGACGGGTCCGGAGTCCTTCGTCGTGGTCGCGACCATGGGCCGCTACGACGAGGACGCGGTCGAGGCCGCGATCGCCAGCGGCGCCCGCTACGTGGGGCTGGTGGCGTCGGCCGAGCGCGGCGCGGCGGTGCGCGAGACCCTGCGCGCGGCCGGCCTCGCCGAGGAGGACCTCGCGCGACTGCGGGCGCCCGCGGGCCTGGACCTCGGCCGGCTGCCGCACGCCGAGATCGCCGTCGCCGTCCTCGGCGAGATCGTGGCCGACAAGGCGCGGGCCGCACCGGTCCTGCCCGCCGGACCACAGGCGCAGCCCACCGAGGCCGTCGACCCGGTGTGCGGGATGACCGTGGCGGTGGAGCGGGCAGCCGACGCCGCCGAGCACGCCGGTATCACCTACTGGTTCTGCGCGAGCGGCTGTCGTCGCCGCTTCGAGATCGACCCGGCGCGCTTTCTGACGCGGTAAAGGAGCGGCATGCGCATCGAGGACCGCTTCACCGTCAGCCTGCCGGTCGCTGACGCCTGGACCGTGCTGCTCGACCTCGAGCGGATCGCGCCCTGCCTGCCGGGTGCCGAGCTGCAGGAGGTCGAGGGCGACGACTACCGCGGCGTGGTCAAGGTCAAGCTCGGCGCGATCACCGCCCAGTTCAGGGGCGTCGCGCGTTTCGCGGAACGCGACGAGGCCGCCCGTCGGGTGGTGCTGCAGGCGGAGGGCCGGGAGCTGCGGGGACAGGGAAACGCGTCGGCCACGGTCACCGCCACGCTGCGCGAGGCCGACGGCGGCGGGACCGAGGTGGCCATCGACACCGACCTGTCGATCACCGGGCGGATGGCACAGTTCGGCAGAGGTGTGATCGCCGACGTGTCGTCCAAGCTGCTGGGTGACTTCGCGCGCTGCCTTGAGGACGACCTCGCCGGCTCTTTCCAGTCGGCGACGCCGACGCCCGACCTCCCAGGCCCCGCGCAGCCGGTGACGCCGACCCCGGCGGGCGACTCCCCGCCGGCGGTGCCCACGGCCGACTCCCCGCCGGCGGCGGGCACGGCCGACTCCCAGCCGGCGGTGGGCACGGCCGACTCGCAGCCGGCGGCGGGCACGGTCGACTCCCAGCCGGTGGTGCGCAGGGTCGACTCCCGGCCGGCCGAACCCCTGGACCTGCTGGCCGTGGCCGGCGGGAGCGTCGCGCAGCGGGCGCTGCCTGCCGCGGTCCTCGCCGTCCTCGCGCTGATGACGGTCGTGCGCAAGCCCGCCACCCGACGCCTGCTGGCCCTGGTCGGCGCGGCCGCCGTCGCCGCCCAGGCCGCGAACGACCGGCGCGGCTGACCCGGCTCACCGTTTGGTCGCGTACGGCCGAGCGCAGGGCTCGCCCGGGCAGCCGTCATCCCGGCGCCGATCACCAGGACGGTCCGGGGCTCAGCCGGTCGTGTCGGGTGGGGAGGCGCCCGCCCAGGGGTCGTAGTCGACCTCGAGCGGTTCCTGAGGCGGCCGTTGCGCCTCGGGGACGTGGCGGAGGTTCAGCCGGATCCGCGTCCACGTGCTGCTGCGGCCGCGCATCGAGTCGATGAGCACGTCGGCGGGCTCAAGGTGCGGCCAGACGCCGGCGTGACGCGCCTTCCACCGCTCCAATCCCGCCATCGCCTCGGCCCGCGTGGCGGCGCGGGCGATCTCGACCAGCGGCATGCTCGTCCGGCGGCGCCCGGCCGGCCCGCTCGCCTTGCCGGGCGCCGGAGGTGGGACGATCCCCCCGGGCCCATCGCCCGGCGGGCCACCGGACCGCCGTTTCGACGGCTGCACCCGTGGCGGCTCGCCGGCCTGCTTGTCGTAGTGCGGCGGCCAGGGGGCGTCACCGAAGCCGGCTGACTCGTGGTGGTCGGCCAGGTCGAGCAGCGCCTGGAGCGACCCGGGACTGCCGTCGATGCCCGCCCCGGGGTCGCCGATGTCGGCCAGCCGCTCTGGCACGGTGCCGATCGTGAAGTCCTCGGGGCGGCAGTCGGGCACCTCGTCCCAGCGCAGCGGGGTGGACACCCGCGCGTCGGGTGTCGGGCGGACCGAGTAGGCCGACGCGACGGTCCGGTCCTTGGCGTTCTGGTTGTAGTCCAGGAAGACGCCGTGGCGCTCCTCCTTCCACCACTTGCTCGTCGCCAGGGCGGGCTCGCGCCGCTCGACCTCCCGTGCGAGCGCGACCGCGGCACGCCGGACCTCGGTGAACGTCCAGCGCGGCTCGATCCGGCAGTAGACGTGGAAACCACGCGACCCCGACGTCTTCGGCCAGCCGACGAGGCCCACGTCGTCGAGGACCTCCCTGGTGGCGAGCGCCACATCACGGATCTGCTCCCACCCCACGCCGGGGACCGGGTCCAGGTCCACGCGCAGCTCGTCGGGGTGATCCAGGTCGTCGGCGCGTACGGGATGCGGGTTGAGGTCGATGCAGCCGAGGTTCACGACCCACGCGAGGGCGGCGTCGTCGCGGACGACGACCTCGTCGGCCGTCCGCCCCGAGGGGAACCGCAGCTGCACGGTCTCCACCCACGGCGGTCGCGACGCGGGCGCCCGCTTCTGGAAGAAGAACTCGCCCTCGGCGCCGTTGACGAACCGCTTGAGCGCCATCGGCCGTCCCGCCACGCCACGCAGGGCGCCGTCCGCGACGGCGAGGTAGTAGCGCACGAGGTCGAGCTTCGTGTGACCGGTGCGCGGAAAGAACACCTTGTCGGGGTTCGTGATCGTCACGTCCCCGCCGGTCAGCTCCAGCGTCTCGCTCTTGCGGGGGGCCATCCCACGACGATACGGCAGTGCACGAGGGACCTGGGGAACGTCCAGCGCCGGTTCCAGATCAGCGCAGGGAGCGGCCCAGTTCGGTGACAGCCTTGGCGAGCGCGTCCGGGTGCCGGTGGCCGTAGCCGATGACGAGTCCGGGCCGGTCCCGCTTCCGGAGGGCGTAGTCGCGCAGGGGCCGTGCGTCAAGACCGCACCGCTGCGCCAGCGCGGCGAGGTCATGCTCGTCGAGATGGGGCGGTGGACGCAGCAGCAGGTGAAGACCCGCGGCGGTGCCGGTCACCTCCCAACCGGGCAGGTGTGTCACGATCGCCGTCACCAGGCGGTCACGTCGCGTGCGGTAGTGGGTGGCCATCCGGCGGATGTGGCGGTCCATCTCGCCGGACGCCAAGAAGTCGGCCAGGGTCACCTGCTCAATGGTCCCTGTGGCGAGGTCGATCGCGTACTTCGCGTCGGTGAAGGCGGCGACGAGGTGCTCGGGAACCACCAGCCAACCGATGCGCAGCCCGGGAGCAAGGGTCTTGGACACGCTGCCGCCGTAGATCACGACGTCTGGCCCCAGACCTTGAAGCGCCCCGACTGGTGTGCGGTCATAGCGGAACTCGGCGTCGTAGTCGTCTTCGAGCACCAGTCCGTCGGTGTCGCGTGCCCACCGCAGCAGCGCATGCCGCCGATCAGGCGACGTGACCACCCCGGTCGGGAACTGGTGTGCCGGGGTGACGACGACCGCGCGAAGCGTCGACCGTTCGAGTACCTCGACGCGGACTCCCTGACCGTCCACGGGCACAGGCACGCAGGTCAGCCCGGCCCGCGTGAGTTGGTCGCGCAGTCCTTTCGATCCGGGATCCTCGACGCCGATCGCGGTCAGCCCGCGCTCGCGCAGCACATCGGCGACGAGCCGGGCCGCCTGCGCGAAGCCGTTGACCACGAGGATGCGTTCGGGCGGGGCGAGCAACGCGCGTACCCGCCCGAGGTAGGCGGACAGCTCGAAACGCAGGCGCCTGTGGCCAGCGGGGTGCCCGTAGCCGAGGTCAGCGTCCGGAAGCTGTGCGAGTGCTCGTGCGGCGGAGCGGGTCCAAGCCGCCCGCGGGAACGTCGTCCCGGCCGGCAGACCCGGGTTCGACGGCGGCCTGGGGTCCGGCTGCGGACGGGGCTGCGGGAGATCCGGCACGGCCGCGACCTCCGTGGCGCTGCCTTGACGCGCGTTGAGGTAGCCCTCGGCGACGAGCTGCTCGTACGCGCGCACCACGACCCCGCGCGAAACGCCGAGGTCGGCCGCAAGCGTGCGGGTGGCGGGCAGCCGCGTGCCCGCTCGTAGGGAGCCGCTGCGCACCGCGACGCGCAACTGCCCGGTCAGCGTCGAGGCCTGTTGACCGCGGGGCACTCCGGCGAGTGCAACGTCGAGCAGGAGCCCCGAACTGGTCCCAGGAACATTGCCAGGATTGGTCCTCGCCACGGGACCATCTTAGCCGTAGGTTGGCGGGCATGGCCAACGCAAGACGTCCCGCTCGCACGAGCCTGGTGACCGCCTCGCTACCGGTTGCCGCAGCCATCGGCGTGTTCGGCGTCGTCTACGGAGCCGCCGCGCGACCGGTACTCGGCCCGGAACTGGCGGTGCTCGGCTCCGTGGTGATCTTCTCGGGAGCGGCGCAGTTCACGATGATCGCCCTGCTCGCCGCAGGGGCGGCTCCGGCCGGCGTGCTCGCCGGCGTCGCGACACTGGCGCTGCGGCACCTGCCGCTCGGAGCGCTGCTGCAGCCGAGACTTGCCGCCGGCCGACGGCGCCGCCTGCTGGTGTCGTGGTTCCTCATCGACGAGACGACCGGCCTGGCGTTGACGCGGGAAGAGCCCCGTCGATCGGACGCTCGCCACCGCGGGTGGACTCGCGTATCTCGCGTGGGTCCTCGGGACCGTCGCCGGCGTCGCCGGGGCCTCGTTCGCGACCCTCGAGCCGCTTGCCGGCGCACTGTTCCCGGTGCTGTTCGTGGGCCTGGCCGCCCTGACCGCGGCGACACGATCCGACGCCGCGCGTGCCTCCTCGCCGGCGGTGGCGCCCTTGGGCTCCTTGTCCTCTGGCCGGGCGCCGGCGCGCCCGGAGCGATCGCGGTGGCCATCGTGGTCGCATCTGCGGTTCCAGCACCGTGAGCCTGCTGACGCTGGTCCTCGTGGTGGCCGCCGTCACAGCCGGCAGCCGGGTCGCGGCGCTCGCGCTGCTCCCGCCACCGCGCGGCGCCGCCGCCAAAGGCTCGTCCAACGACTCCCCGCACCGCTGTTCGCCGCACTCGCCGCAGTGAGCCTGACCGGGTCGGAGGCCGGCGTCACCGACCCTGTGATGCTCACCGCGGTGGGCTGCGCGCTGGCTGTGACGCGATGGCAGTCGCTGCTCGTCACCCTCGGCGCAGGGCTCGGCGGCTTCATCCTCGCCAGCCTCCTCACGTGAGGCGCAGACCCGGCAGCCTGCCATCCCGCCGCAGCGCCACACGACCGCGGAGTTTGACGACACGACGTGAGGTCGGACGATGTTCAGCTACGACGACGCCATCCTGCAAGCGCTGCCCGACGATCCGCGCCGGGCTGGTGCACACGACCGGACTGGTCAACGCGGCCAGTTCCGCTTGACGACCCGACGCAGGCCGCGGCTCCAGGCTCCACGGCACCGCGCTCGCCGATGCTCGCCGCGTGGCGCCGCGCGTTCCGCCGCTTCGGACGACGCAGCAGCGCGCCGGAGGCGCTGCTGCCTGCCCAAGCGCGCGGCGAGATCTCGCTCCCTCGTCGACATCGGCACGTCTCCATCCGCGCGGTGCCCGTGGCGGTCTTCGACCTCGCCAAGGTGACCGGCACCATCAACGTTCGGTTCGCCACCGGCGACGAAGTCTTCACCGGCATCGGAGTCGCGGAACCGGTCCACCCGGAGACCGGCGAAGCGCCTTCGTGACGACCGCGTACCGCGCGACGCTGGTGCTGGCGACCGCCGACGACCGACGCGACCACGACCACCGCCGTCTTTGTCGTCGAAGGCACCACGACATGGCTGGCGACGACATCGCTGCCGCGCTCACCGACCTCGAGGCGCTGCTCGCCTCCCACCAGCCGGGCTCGCGTTCCGAGCGGCACGGGCCCCTGAACGATGGCTTCCATGATAGACGGGACCAGGGTGTGGCATGTAGACGTCAACCAGCGTCTGCCGGTGCACCCATAGCGCGCGAACGGCCGCAGATGCGAAGGCGCGGTCCCTGCGGATGGTTCGTCAGTGTAAAGCGGCCGGTCGCGACGCCCGTCCACCGCGCCGGGCGCTCCACGTCGGTAGTTCGGCCGCCGCGACGAACACGGCACCCCATGTGGCCGCGAGCGCACAGACCAGGCTGAGGCTCGAGGTTGCGTCAGGATACCGCGCAGCCCCAGGACGGCTGGGAGGAGGCCGGCAGCCATGCCGTGAGCGGGCCGCATCGCCGCCGATGATGGTGAAGCTGGTGGCGGCCATGAAGCCGGTCCGAGGCCGGCATGGTCATCGGTCGCCGTCCCCTGCAGCCCCAGGTTGGTGGAGGCGAACATGAGCAACGGCACCGCTCCCATGATGACCAGCGCGAGCATCAGCCAGTCGCTCGGCGCTGAATGAACGGAAAAAGTCACGTCCAGCGGGGTGGAGACCGTCGCCATGAGCGCGCCATGCGTTACCCACCGGCTGCAGAACGTTCCTGTTGTTCGCCAGGACAGAGGTTACAAGCCAGCGCGCCGAGGGGATCAGTGCCATCGGCTGACCGGCGATGTTCTTCGACGGCCCCGTTCTGGGCGAGTCGCGACGGCCGTGGTCGCAACGCGAAGGTGAGGTCGTGCGTGCGGTGGTGCGCCCCCACGAAGTGCATCTCGGACATGTCGGCGACCGCCGATCAGAGCGGGCTGGAAGACCGCCAGCCCGTTGAACGCCGCTGCCGCAAGCGCCAGCAGAGCCAGCGCGAACCTGGGCGAGCCGGCGAGTCGCGCCGCATCAGCTCAGACCTCCGTGTCGATCTGTCGCCCCTGGCTCGCATCCGGTGCGTGTTGACGGGCTGTCGACCGAACATCACCACGCCAAGCCCCAGGACCACGACGAGACCGATGATCCCAACGACCTTCTGCCAGCGAGCGCCGGTGGTCGCTCCGTCGCCGGTGTCGTCGCCGGCGTCGGCGTCGCGGGGCCGTTCAGCCATGCGCGTCTCCTCTGTCGCTCGGTCCTCGAGCGTCGGTCACGGCAGGCAGTTTACGATGGTCTATGTCAAGGCACGGTGTCGTACCGCCATCCGTACACTCGGTGCGAAGCTGTGGAACGACACGATCCAGGCGCACCGCCACGCGGTGCGTCTGGCGATCCTGGACACCGCGCCTCCGAGCACGGCCTGACGTCGTGACGATGTCGCAGATCAGCATCCATCGTGCGACGCTGTACGCTTTGCAGACGTCGAGGCGATCCTGCTTGCTGGCACCAACGTCACGTCAACGATCGAACGCCTCGCCGAACTCCGGGACCAACCGGGCGGCGCCGGCGAGCGTCTGGAAGCGGTGCTCGAGGCCTACGCCTCATCTGCCACCACCGCGGGCACCACGGCACCGAACTGGCAGCACTCGCATCGAGGTGAGCTCGCCCAGGCCCAGCAGCAGCTCATCGACCTGATCAGGGTTGCTGACCGAGGTCGCCGAAACCGGCGACGTACGTCGCGCCTGACGAGCGGCTACTGTGCACGCCGTCACCGCAGCCAGCAGCCTGCCGTCGAGGCCGCGGTCCACCGTCGTCACCGGCTTGCGCCCCCGTCGTCGTGCCGCGTTGGCCGCGACGGCTGCAACCTCGAGGCAGTCTGTCCGCGGCCCGGTCTGTGGTTCGTGTGCGGCCGCCTCGTCGGTAGACGGGCGTGGACGCTCATGTCAGCCGCGAACGGGCATCGCGGCGATCCGGCGATGAACTCGTCGTAGGTGTCGCCGTAGTGCTCGCGCAGGAAGTCACGGAAGTCGCCATCCGCGCCATCCATGTCGAGCAGCCTCGCGTTGCCGTGCGCGGTGACGACAAGCGTCTCGCCCCGCACATGGGTCGCCGACACAGCGGGAGACCGCGCCAGGTGGCGCGCCCGCACCGCGCCGGCAGCCGTTCCGAACCGCACCTGCCCCCGGTACAGGAAGCTGTCGACCGGCCCCCGAGGCGGCCGTATCGTGGTCGCCACGACGAAGATCGCATACCCGCCAGTCGGACGACGAGGTCCTGGCCGTAAGCGCGCAGGACCGTGGATGGAGGTCAGATGGGCGCCGGCGCGCGCGTAGCTGCCGTCGAGAAGGGCTCACGGGATGTCGTCAGGCTCGCGCATCCCGACAACGTACGTCGGGGGTGCCGATGCGCCGAGGCTCCGTACGCCGCCGTCGGTGGATCACCGGCTCTATGGCCGCGGTCATTCATGCCGTCGTCAACGCCAGCCCAGCATCCATCCGTGATCGCTGTGAGAGGACTCGCACGCAATCCAACGCCCGAAGGACTGCGCAGCCCCACGGAGGACCTTCTGATGTGGGTTGACCCCCGAGGTATGGCGCCGTCGAGGGGTCGTCCTGAAGCGGCAGTATGGAAACGGCATGGTTCACGGTTGGGCGTCGACTGCTGCCGGCGTCCTGACGCTGCCGAGCGGTCGGGTCGTGCGGGGACGGGGACTGGAGCGGGACGGCCCGCTGCCGGAATTCGGGCTGTACCTGTTGGGCGATGAGCCACCTCCGATGCCTTGGCCGTCACAGTGGTTGCGCTGGCCGGACTTTGGCCTTCCTTCCGACCGGGAAACCGCCCGTGACGCTCTGGTGGACGTGTGGGAGCGGGCCGCCCAGCAACGGGTGGAGATCGCCTGCAGCGGCGGTGGCGGTCGGACAGGCACAGCACTGGCATGCCTGGCGGTGCTCGACGGTGTACAGCGCGACAAAGCCGTCGCGTATGTCCGGCAGCACTATGACCCCCGGCTGTGGAAACACCATGGCAGCGCAGGTACGTGACCGGGTTCAACTGTCCATAGGTGCCGTTTGGTGAGATTAAACCCCGCAGGTAAACCGGGGCAGGTTTACCGCGGTCGAGGCCAAGGTCAGCGCCCGGGGCGTTCCCGAACTTCTTGCGTCACGTTTGCGTCACGCCGGTCAGCGCTGGGGTCGGCGCAGCTCGCCGACGACCTCCTCGCGGACGCAGGCGCCGGGCGGGCTCAGTCCCTGCCAAGCGCCGCCGTAGGCGCGCTCGGCCGTGCTCCGGCGTCGGGCGGCCGCCACGCGCATCCCGCGCCGACGAGCAGTCGCCACAGCGGCTGGCCGCCGGCCGACCACAGTCGAGGCAGGGACGCAGGTAGCCGTCCCACCGAGTGGTGGAAGTAGGCCGGGTTCCGCCGATGAGGTGGGCCACCGTGTGACTCTCAGCGAGTTCCTACCAAGAGCTCGCACAGGAGATACTGAGATGGCCCATGACGATGATGCCCGACTCGCCGACGTGCTCGCCGGCGTCGCGGCCGACGACGGCGCGACCAAGGACCTGTTCCGCCGGCTGTTGACCAGGCGCTGCAACAGCTGATCGATGGTGAGCTGACCACCGCGATCGGTGCGGCGCCGCACGAGCGGACCGACACGCGCAGCAATCAGCGCAACGGCGGGCGCGCCAAGCTGTTGTCGACGCCGGCGGGGATGTGGAGCTGCGGATCCCCAGGTCAAGGGGGGTCGTTCTTCCCGTCGCTGCTGGAGCCGCGCCGCCGTGTCGACCGGGCGTTGTGGGCGGTGATCATGTCGGCGTACGTGCACGCCACCTCCACGCGCAAGGTCGACGACCTGGTTCGCGCGCTGGGTCGTGACACCGGCGTGTCGAAGTCCACCGTCAGCCGCATCCGCAGCGAGATCGATGAGCAGGTCGCCGCGTTCCGCGGTCGACGGCTGGACCACACCACGTTTCCGTACGTGTTCTGCGACGCGACCTACGTCAAGGCCCGCGTCGCGCAGGCCGAGCGGCCGTCCGGCGAGGTGGTGAGCCTGCGCCTGCGCGGGAAGCCGCAGAACGACCTCTCCCGCCGCGTGCACCTCTCTCTCATGAGCTTTGACGCGTCCCGTACCTAGAAGCACCACCCGCTCGTCCGGCCAATCGTTCGGCAACTTCCCTACAAGTGATTCGACGGTGGCGCGGGCGAGACGCAGAGCGGACGGCGCGGGCGGAGACGCTAATCGGAGTTCCTTTCCGAGGTCTAGGTGATGAACCGCCAGCTCAACAGCCCATGTCGCGAGGAAGTCACCCATGAGGAGGACGTGGTTCTGAAACTCCAGCGCGCCGGGCTTTGCGGCG
Source organism: Egibacteraceae bacterium (assembly GCA_030446775.1). Classification (GTDB taxonomy): domain Bacteria; phylum Actinomycetota; class Nitriliruptoria; order Euzebyales; family Egibacteraceae; genus JAUJMQ01. The sequence continues at coordinate 73,455 of JAUJMQ010000005.1, read as the reverse complement.
CGCGCTGCCTTGGCGACGCCCTCTGCCGTGTTAAGGAGGTGCCAAACCAGCCCGCTCGGACGCCTGTATGCCGCGGCGAGTAGGCGGACGAAGCGAATTTTCGCGATGTCGTCGGCATCCGAATCATTACTCGGCAATTCAGCACGCCAGTACGTCGCGGCGTCAGTGTCCGGGGTGCGGTCCGTTGGGGACACGAAGCCCAAGAACATGTCCTGCAGCCCGATATGTACGTGCACAAGCACGTCCGCGACGCTCCAGCCGTGACACCGGCTCGCGGAGAGCGCTTGGCGTTCATCGAGCGCCTGAACCACGTTGACGAACGCGCTTAGCCCGTCGAGGAACGCATCACGCCCGTCCTCCAAGCCAACTCGCATAGCCCTCACCATGTCGGTTTCGTCTCAGCGCATACTGCCGGATCTGCACCGCCCTCGTCCGGCCCCGCCACTCTCGTGAGTCACTTTTGAGTCACGCGGCCCCCGCGCTGCGCCGGGGCCGCCTCGCGCGAAGGCCGCTGACTTGCGGAAACGTGGATCCGGGAGCGGGATTCGAACCCGCGACCATCGCTTTACAAGAGCGCTGCTCTGAACGACAGAGCTATCCCGGCGGCGGCGTCAGCGTAGCCTCGGCCGGGTCGGCGGTCCCGCGCCGGAGACCCGGACGCCCGAACGACCCCGGCGCATAGCGGTGCGCGGACCCGGGGAGCACTGGCCGCATGGAGACCGTCTGGCTCGCGCTCGTCGCCGCGCTCGTCCTGGCCGTGCTGCACCTGCTCGCGGGGCGAATGCGGTTCCTGGAGGGGGTGCCGCGCAGCTGGTGGCTGTCGGTCGCGGGTGGGATCTCGGTCGCCTACGTCTTCGTGCACCTGCTCCCAGAGCTCAACGAGGCCCAGGAGGCCGTCAGTGAGCTGGCGTCGGGGGCGCTCGCGGAGCTGGAGACCCACGTCTACCTGCTCGCGCTCGTCGGGCTGGCGATCTTCTACGGCCTGGAGCGCCACAGCCGACGGTCGAGCCGGGAGCGGCAGGACGAGGAAGGCGTCGACGAGACGTCGGAGGGTGCCGCCTGGCTCGTGATCGGCTCGTACGCCGCCTACAACGCCATCATCGGCTACCTGCTCGTCCACCGCGAGGACAACACCGCCCTCTCCCTCGGCCTGTTCGCCGTCGCGATGGGTGTCCACTTCGTGGTCAACGACCACGGCCTGCGTGAGCACCATCGGCGCGTCTACCACCGCGCGGGCCGGTGGGTCTGTGCCGCGGCGGTCCTGCTCGGCTGGCTGGTCGGGGCGCTCACGGAGGTCTCCGACGCCTTCCTCGGGCTGCTGTTGGCGTTCCTGGCCGGCGGCGTCGTGCTGAACGTCATGAAGGAGGAGCTGCCGGCGGAGCGCGAGAGCCGCTTCAGCGCCTTCCTGGCCGGGGCGGCCGGCTACACCCTCGTGCTGCTGGCGCTGTGATGGCCGCCGCGCGCCGAATCCGAGTGGGGACGGCGTCGTGGACCGACCCCACCCTGGTCAAGGAGTCCGACTGGTATCCCAAGCGAACGATGTCGGCCGAGGCCCGCCTGCGCCACTACGCCTCGATCTTCCCCATGGTCGAGGTCGACGCGACCTACTACCACCCGCCGACCGAGGAGCTCGCGGCGCTGTGGACCGAACGCACTCCCGCCGACTTCCGCATGGACGTCAAGGCCTACGCGCTGCTCACCCAGCACCCGGCGCAGCGCAGGTCGCTGTGGCCGGACGTCGCCGCCGACCTGCCCGCCGAGCATGAGGGCAAGCGCTCGGTGTACCTGCACCACCTGCCCGGCGCGACGGTCGACCGGGCCTTCGAGCACTTCCGCCGCGCGCTCATGCCGTTGCACTCCGCGGGCAAGCTGGGCGCGGTCTTCTTCCAGTTCCCGCCCTACTTCACGAACCGCCGCGACAACCGCGCGTTCCTCGACACCCTCCCGGACCGTCTGCCGGACTACCAGCTCGCGGTGGAGTTCCGGCACGGCAGCTGGCTGGAGGACCGGTCGCGCGACAAGACGCTCGCGCAGCTGCGCGACCTCGGCCTGGCCTACGTGTGCGTCGACATGCCGCAGGGCTTCTCGTCCTCGCTGCCGCCGGTGCTGGCCGCGACCGCCGACCTGGCGGTGGTCCGCTTCCACGGCCACAACGCCGAGACCTGGGAGGCCAAGGGGATCACCGCTGCCGAGCGCTTCCGCTACCTGTACTCCTCCGCCGAGCTGGGCGAGTGGGCGCCCAAGGTCCGCGAGCTCGCCGACAGCGCGCGTGAGACGAGACGCACCTCGTGATGAACAACTGCTACCGCGACTACGGGGTGCGCAACGCCCGCGAGCTGGGTGCGCTCCTCGGCGAGGGCCTCCAGCCCGATGCCCCTTGAGTCGCCCGCCCACCGGACGCGCAGCCGGCGAGCCGCCGGTGTCTAGGCGTGCGGCCGTGACCGCTGCGGCCGCTGCGGTGCGGGCATGACCGGGCGGGTCCTGCAGCGCCCCGCCGCCGAGCGCGAGGCGCTCGCCGAGCGCCTCGCGGCGCGCCTGGACAAGCCGCTGACCGCCGCCGGCGTCGTCTTCTCGCTGCTCGTGCTCGCCGACACCGTCGTGCCGGCCGAGGGGCGCCTGCAGACGTCGTTCGAGGTCGCCGGCTGGGTGCTGTGGGCGGTCTTCGTGGGCGAGTTCGTCCTGCGGCTGACCATCGCCCCGTCCACCGCCGGGTTCCTGCGGCGCAACTGGTGGCAGCTGATCTTCCTCGCGGTGCCGTTCCTGCGCTTCCTGCGGCCGCTCGCGCGGCTGCGGATCCCGCGTCTCGGCCGGCTGCTGTCCGCCTCGATCCGGTCGGGCCGGGTCGCCGGTCGGCGCCTCACCAGCCGCCTGGCCTGGCTGGCCACCGTGACGCTCATTGTCGTGCTCGCCTCGAGCCTGCTGCTGTTCGAGCTCGCGGTGTTCGCCAGCTATCCCGACGCCCTGCACGCCGCGGCGCTGGCGACCGTCACCGGTGAGCCACTCGGGCGGGACGCCGGCGCCGCCAAGGTCGTGGAGGTGGTCCTCGCCGTCTACTCCGTCGTGGTGTTCGCCAGCCTCGCCGGGATGCTCGGCGCGTTCTTCCTCGAGCGCGCCGCCGACGCGCGACACGACGATCCCGCGGCTGACGAGCCGGTCTCGGGCGATCCCGGTCGTGGCGAGCCCGTCGGTGAAGCAGAGCCCGACCGGCGCGGGACGGCAACGCAGCGCTCGGCGCGGCGGCGTCCGTCGGCGTCGAGGTAGTCGCGCGGCGGCGTGCCCCGCGGCCCACGCCCGCCGGTCACCACGCCCCGCGCCGGCACCCGCCGAGGTCGGTCGCCGCTCTACGACGCGATGTCGCGGCGGCGCAGCACCGTGACGGCGAGCGCGAGGAACACCGCCGTGTACGCGCCGTAGACGAGCACGCCACGCACGAGCGGCTCGGTGGAGATCGGCGACCGGAGCAGCTCGGCCAGTGACCGCCACGGCTGCGTGAGCAGCCACGGGTGCACCGCTCGGAGGCTGTCCAGCGCCCCGACGATCTGCATGACGATCGCCACCGCGACGGTCGCCACCGTCGCCCCGGGACCGGACTCGGTCAGCGTCGACACGAACATGCCGACCGCCGCGAGCCCCGCCACGCCGCCGAGCACGTAGGCGGTGGCCGCGGCGATGCGCACCAACCCCTCGCCGATCGGCAGGATCGTGCCCGACAGCGTCGGCAGGGGCCGCAACCCGAACGCGGCCGCGCCCGCCGCCAGCCCCACCACCACGACGACGCCGAGCAGCGCCGCGAGCAGCAACAGCACCGCTGCGTACTTGACCAGGACCAGCCTCGCCCGGCCGACGGGGCGGACGAGCAGGTAGCGCAGGGTCCCGCCGGCAGCCTCGCCGGCGACCGCGTCGCCCGACAGCAGCGCGGCGGCCAGCGGCAGGAGGAACGGCTGGATCAACACGAGCGCGACGAGCGGCGCGAACAGGCCGTTGGACAGCGTCTGGACGAGGAACGGCGGGCCGTCGCCCCCGCCTCCGGACGGCGGCGAGAACCGCAGGGCGGCGACGAACAGGGCGGGCACCGCGCCCAGGACGACCGCCAGCGCCCACGTCCGCCACCGCCGCGCCGCCTTGCCCAGCTCGACGCGCAGCATCAGACGCTCGCCGCTGGGCGGGTGTGCCGGGCGCGCAACGACGTGCCGTGGATCTGTGGCGCCTGCGGTGACAGTTCCACGGCACCCCGAGCGGGCACGACCAGCCAGTGGTCGGCAGGCTCAGCGCGGGGCATCGGCGTCCTCGGTCAGGGCGAGGAAGACGTCTTCGAGCCGCTCCTGCTCGGGCACCAGCGAGCTGACGGCGACACCGGCGTGCACGAGCGCCGCGTTGGCCTGGGCGGCGGTCGCCGGCGGGGTGACGACCAGCCGCAGCCCGTCGGGCCCGGCGACGGCGGCGACGCCGGGCAGCCGCTCGAGCGCCGCCAGCGCCCCGGGCCGGTCGTCGACGGCGACCCGCAGCGTCCCGCCGGCGCTGCGCAGGGACGACGGCGGCCCCTCGGCCACCAGCCGCCCGCGGGCGAGCACGCCCACGCGGTCGCACATGGCCTCCACCTCCGACAGCAGGTGGCTGGACACGAACACCGTCGTGCCGGCGTCGACGAGGGTCCGTAGCAGCCGGCGGACCTCACGCATGCCCTGCGGGTCCAGGCCGTTGGTCGGCTCGTCGAGCACCAGGACCTCAGGGCCGCCGAGCAGCGCCCGGGCCAGCCCCAGCCGCTGGCGCATCCCCTGGCTGTAGGCCTTGACCTTCTTGCCGGCCGCCGCGGCCAGCCCGACGCGGTCGAGGGCCGTGTCGATCTCGGCCAGGCGCCGGCGGCGGTCCTCGGCGGGGCCGGCCGCGCGGGCGAAGTACTCCAGGTTCGTCCGGCCCGACAGGTACCGGTAGAACGCCGGCTCCTCGATCAGGGCGCCGACGCGTCGCAGCGCCGCGGGGGTCGCGTGCGCGGGGACGGGCTCGCCGAGCACCTCCACCTCGCCGTCGCTGGACGCCGTCAGCCCGAGCAGCATGCGGATCGTCGTGGTCTTGCCGGAGCCGTTGGGCCCCAGGAACCCGTACAGCTCGCCCCGCTCGACGCGCAGGTCGAGCCCGTCGACGACGGTGAGGTCGCCGTAGCGCTTGGTCAGCCCGCGAGTCGCGAGCGCGGTCACCGCAGTCCGGCGGCGGCCTCGTCCAGCGCCGACAGGGGCACCGCGCCGACGAGCAGCACCCGGCCGCCCGCGACGTCTGCGAGCTGCGCGCTGAACAGCGTCCCCTGGAAGGGCAGCAGCTCGCGCAGCTGCCGGGCGGTCAGCCCGCGCCGCCGGCTCCCCCGGTCATCGCGGTCGCCGGGCAGGGAACCGTCGCCGGGCAGGGCGATGACCGCGATCGTCGACCAGCCCCTGCCGAGGTGCTCTGGCGCGCCGATCCGCCCCAGCCGCGGACCGTCCCCCCGGCGGTCGCGCCAGCCGTCGCCGTGCGGGCCGGCCGCGAGCTCCTCGACGAACGCTCCCGGCGGCGGGACGAACGTGAACGTCGCCGGGTCGATCGGCGCGAAGCTGACTCGCGTGTAGGCGGCCGACAGCGCCGGCGCCTCGACGTCACGCCCGTACACGGCTGCCCGCAGCGGGAGGCGCTCGGCGGCGTCGATTGCGATCTCCACGCGATCGACGAGCGTCGCGCCGTCACGGGGACGCAGCACCAGGGTGTAGGCGTCGCGGTCGGCGACGCGGGCGGTCGCCGCCACCGACACGGCCGTGGACCGGTCGAGCCCGGCCAGGGTCCGACGGGCGAGGGCCAGCGGGTCGACCCGGCCGTGCGCCTCGTCGAGGTGCCCCGGCCCGTCGGGCAGTGGCGCGTGCGTCGCGCGCATCGTGTCGGAGTCCCACGTCCACAGCCCGTCGGCGCCGGCGATGAGCACCCGCTCGCTGGCCGTCCCGAGGTCGGCGAGGCGGACCCCGTCGGGGGAGCGCCACACCCGCAGCCTGCGGTCGCCGGTCAGCAGCGACAGCGGACCGGCGCCCGGGTCGGTCCCGAACGCCCCGTCGGGCAGGGCGGGCAGGCCGAGCGCCGCGGACGTGACGACCTCTCCCGACACCGTCGGGTCACCGGCGACCGCCTCGACGACGGACGCGAGCAGGGCGTCGGCCGCGACGGGCGGAAGGCTGGGCGCGGACGCGGCGCGTGTCGCCGGCGCGAGCACCGCGATCACGAGCAGCGCGGTCGCGAGGAGGCCGAGAGCCTGGCGGGAAGCGGGAGGGGTCATCTCGGACTCCGGCGGCGGGTTGCGGCGGAGGGTCCAGCCTACCGGCCACCGGCGCCTGCCCGCCGTGCCTGCCCGGCGAGGAGGCCGAGGGTTTCTACACTCGCCGTATGGCACACGACCAAGGAGCTCTGGACGCGCGTGGCCGTGCCCTGCTGGCGTTCGAGCGCGACTGGCCGGCGCACCAGGGTGCGAAGGACACGGCGATCCGCCGCCACTTCGGCTTCTCGCCGGCGCGCTACTACCAGCTGCTCGCGCGTGTGCTCGAGCTGCCCGCCGCCGCGGCCCACGACCCGCTGACCGTCAAGCGCCTGCTGCGCAGCCGCAGCGCCCGGCGTGGCCGCCGGACGGCGCGGACGCTCGGCGAGCGCACCAGCCGGTGAGCGCCCGCCACGTCGATCCCGACGACGGCTCCTTCCGCCGCTCCCTTGGCCACGCGCTGCTCGTCGGGCTGGCGGTGGCCGTCGTCCCGGCCCTCGTGACAGGGTTTCTCACCCGGCTCGGCGACCCCGGAGGCGGCACGACGGCGCTCGGCGACGCCACCGAGACCATCGCCGTGACGCCTGCGACTCCCGGCACGGGCGCCTCTCCCGGCGACAGCCCGGGCCCGACGGAGCCCGCCCCCTCCGCCGGGAGCCCGACCGCTCCTGGCCCGGCGCCCACCGAGGTGACCGGCCCGGCGCCGACCGAGGCGACCGAGAGGGCTCCCGCGACCGGGGGCGGTGCGGGTGACGCGACGTCGGACCCGTCGCAGGTCACCGTCCAGGTGCTCGACGGGACCGTCGGAGCCCCGGGCGCGACCGAGGACGCCGTCCGGACCCTGCGGGACCTCGGCTACACCGTGGTGGTGGTCAACACGGCCAAGCGCGCCTACGAGCGGACGACGGTCGTGGCGACCCCCGGCCACGAGGCCGAGGCGGAGGCGCTCGGCGAGCGCGACCCGCGCTTCGACTTCGTCGACCCCGCCCTGCAGCTCAGCCCGGCCGTCGACCTGCACGTCATCGTCGGGGCGGACTGGACCGCGTCGCCGTAGACGACGCCGGGTACCGCCGGCGACCCGTGCGACCGCGTCGGGTCAGGCCTCGGCGGCAGCGTCGACGAGCACCTGGTCGACCTTGGCGAGCAGGTCCTCGGCCGAGAACGGCTTGGACAGGAACCCCGAGGCGCCGAGGTTCCAGCCGCGCACCTGATCGGCTGGCATGGACTTGCCGGTGAGGAGCACGACCGGCAGCGTGGAGGTCGCCGGCTGCGAGCGCACCTGCGACAGCACGGTCCACCCGTCGACGTCGGGCATCATCACGTCGAGCAGGACGAGGTCGGGCGGCTCCGCCTCGACCGCCCGCAGCGCGGCCGCCCCGTCGGACGCGTGGCGCACGACGTACCCCGCGGTCTCAAGATGCACCTGCAGCAGCTCGGCCACGAGGAGGTCGTCGTCGACGACGAGGACGGTGGCGGGCGACTGGGGCATCGGGACTCCTTTCGCCGTCTTCCTTCCCCGCCCCTACCTTGCTTGCCCGGTATAAAGCGTATAAACCGGGCGCGCTAGGGTGGCAGCCGGGCCCGGGGTCAGGCCGGGAGGCGCCGGACGACGAGCACGGCGATGTCGTCGCGGATCCGTCCCCCGCTGTGGGCCACGACCGCCCGCTCGACCGCCGCCACGAGTTCGCGGCGTCGACGTCAGCGCCGCTGGCGTGCAGCCTGGCCTCCAGCGCGAGCTCGGGCTCGACCTCGCCGACCCGCAGCCCGTGCAAGCCTCCTGGAGAGCGGCCCGACATCTCCGTGAGCGCGGCGTTGACCAGCACGCAGCGCAGCTCGATGTCGAACAGGACGAAGGCGAACGGTGCGCGCGAGCAGGCTCTCCAGCAGCGCGTCGTGCCCCACGAGCGGGTGCAGCCTCTCGCCCGGCCGTGATCCGACTCCGCCACCCGCTCTCGTCTCGCGGCGGCCGGCCGGCGCTCGGCCCTGGTGGCATGCTAGCCCGGCCGTCGAGCATCATTGGGGGGATCTACGGGAGGCGGCGTGGGCTGCACGACCGGGCCGGGCGGCGTCACCGGGCGCCGAGGGGGAACAGTGGCGCCGTGACCACGACCGACACCGTCCCCGGCGCCGGCGCGCTGTCGCAGGCCCTGCTCGAGCTTCGCCGGGCCGTCGCCGCCTGCGCCTTCGACCTCGGCGCCTCGGCGCAGGCTGAGCGGCGGCAGCTGCGCGAACGCCTCGCCGCCGAGCTGGCGGGGCATGTCGCCAAGCTCGCCGACCTCGACGCGCCGCTGCTCGTCGTCATCGGCGGGGTGACCGGCGCGGGCAAGTCCACGTTCGTCAACACGCTGCTCGGCCGCGACGTCCTCGCCGCCGGGCCGGTGCGCCCGACCACGTTCGCGCCCTCACTCGTGTGCCACCCCGACGACCTCGGCTGGTTCGAGACCGACCGCATCCTGGGGAGCCTGGCACGCGTCGAGACCGCCGACGCCACGCTGCTCGGCGGCCGGGAGGACTCCGGGCGGCTGCGGCTCGTGTCCAGCGCCGCCATCCCGCCCGGTTTGGCGCTGCTGGACGCCCCCGACATCGACTCGGTGTCGACCGCCAACCGGGAGCTCGCCGACCAGCTGCTGGACGCCGCCGACCTGTGGCTGTGGTTCACCACCGCCGGCAAGTACGCCGACGAGGAGTCGATGCGCTACCTGCGGCGCGCACAGCAGCGGCGGACCGCCCTGGCCGTCGTGCTCGCCCAGGTCCACGCCGCCGACCTCGCCGAGGTCGCCGCCGACTTCCGCCACAAGCTCGGTCTGGAGGGGCTGGCGGGCGTGAACCTGTTCACGATCCCGGTGGCGACGGTCGCCCACGGCCGGCTGCCGGGCAGCCTGGTGGGGGCGCTGCGCGACTGGCTGTACACCCTGGGCGAGCCCGAGGTCCGGCGCGCCCACCGGCTCCAGACCCTGTCGGGGGCGCTGGACGCCGTCCCCGGTGAGGTCGCCGAGCTCACCGCGGCGCTCGACGAGGAGCTGCGGCTGGCCCGCCAGCTGCTCGGCGACGTCGACCGCGCCTACGAGCAGGCCGGCGACGAGTTCGCCAAGACCCTCGACGAGGGGCTGCCACTGCGCGCGGAGGTCGTCGACCGCTGGGACCGTTTCGTCGGCGGTGGCAAGTTCCTCAAGCTCACCGAGGCGGCGACCGGGCAGGCGCGCACGTGGGTCAAGTCGATGCTCGCCAACGTCGGCGTCGGCGAGGAGCAGCGCCTCGAGCGCCAGGTCCGCGTCGAGGTGGCCGACACGGTGACCGGCATCGCGGCGCAGCTCGCCGACCTGGCGTCGGCCGACGTCGTCACCGCGTGGCAGGCGACCCCTTCGGGCCGGCGGCTGCTGGCGGCCGAGGAGGACCTGACACGGCGGTCGCGCGACTTCGACGAACGGGCCGAGACGGCGGTCGCCGAGTGGCAGCAGCGCGTCGCGGCGCTCGTGGCCACCGCCGGCGCGGCGCGGCGCAACCAGGCCCGCGTCGTGTCGTCCATCGTCAGCGTCGCGGCCACGTCTGCGATCCTGCTGGCCATGGCGCACTCGGGCATCACCGGCGCGGAGGCGGGCATCGCCGCGGCCGCCGGGGCCGCGAACCAGGGTCTGCTGGTCAAGCTGCTCGGCGAGGCAAACCTGCGGGCGCTCGTCACCGACGCCCGCGACGACCTGCTCGACCGCTTCTCGACGCTCACGTCACCCGAGCGGCAGCGCTTCCGGGCGCTGGTGGCCGAGGCCAGCCCCGACCCAGAGCACCTCGACGTCCTGGCCGCCGCCGCCGACGCTGTCGCGGCCGCCCGCCGCGCGGCCCCTCGTGGCTGACCGGCGCGACGACCTGGCGGCGCGGCTCGCGGCGCTGTCGGAGGCCGTCGAGGTGGCCGACGGGCGCGTGGACGCCGACCTCGTGGCGCAGGCCCGGGCGGTGGGCGACAAGGCCCGCGAACGGCTGTCGATGGGGCCGCGCGCCGTCGTGGTGGCGCTCGGCGGCGGCACCGGCAGCGGGAAGTCGTCGTTGTTCAACGCCCTGGCGGGGGCCGCGCTGGCACGCACCGGAGCGGTCCGCCCGGTGACGGCGGAGGCGACCGCCTGGGTCGTCGGCGAGTCGGGCGACGCCGACGGCCTGCTGGAGTGGCTGGGCGTGCCGCGCCGCCACCACGTCGAGGCGGGACCGGGGGCGCCGGACGGCCTGGTGCTGCTCGACCTGCCCGACCACGACTCGGTCGCCGTCGGCCACCGCCTGATCGTGGACCGCTACGTCGAGCGGGTCGACGCGTTCGTGTGGGTCGTCGACCCGCTCAAGTACGCGCAGCGCGCGCTGTTCGAGGGCTACCTGCGGCGCCTGGCGGGCCACGCGAGGGTGCTGCTCGTGGTGCTCAACCGCGTCGACGAGCTCGGCGCCGACGCCCGGAGGACGGTGCTGGACGACCTGCGCCACCTGCTGGAGCGCGAGGGCCTGGGCCGCGCGCGGGTGCTGGCGACGTCGGCGCGGACGGGGGAGGGGATCGGTGAGCTGCGCGGCGTGGTCGCTGAGCTGGTGGCCGAGCGGCGCGCCGTGGCCCAGCGCATCGGCGCCGACGTGACCGCCGTGGCCGAGGCGATGCGGCGACAGGTCGGCCCGGGATGGCAGCGTGACCTGCGCGGCGACCGCCTCGCGGCGGCGCTGGCGTCCGCCGCCGGCGTCGACGCGCTCGCCGACGCGGGTGCGCGCACCTACCGCCACGACGCCGACGACGCGAGCCGCCCGCTGGTGGCCGGCCGGGTGCTCCAGCAGGCCCGGCGGATCCGCAACCCGCTGCGGCGCCTGGCGCCTCCGCGCGGCGCGCCGCTGACGCGGGCCGAGCTGTCACCGGTCGCCGTCCGCCACGCCGTGTTCGCCCTGGCCGACGGCGCCGCCCAGGGGCTGCCGCACCCGTGGCCCGCGCGGCTGCACGCCGCGGGGCAGTCGCTGGCGGGCGACCTGCCGCCGGCCGTCGCCAAGGGCCTGGACCGCGTCGACGTCCACGACGTGCGCCGGCGGCGCTGGTGGCTGCCGGTCGCCGTCGTCGGGACGCTGCTGGAGGCCGCGACGCTGGTCGGGCTGGTGTGGCTGACGGTGCTGGCCGTGCTCGGCTACCTGCAGCTGCCGGTGCCAGGGACGCCGCGGCTGGGCGACGCCCCGTGGCCGACCGTCCTGGCGCTCGGCGGCGGGGTGGGGCTTCTCGTGTGGGGAGTGATCCGGCGACGGCTGGTCGCCGTGGGAGCGGCGCGGCACCGCGCGCGGGTGCTGCGGCGGCTGCACGAGGCCGTCGCCGCCGCCACCGAGGAGCGCGCTGCTGCCGCTGCGCGCCGAGATCGACGCCCACCGCCGCCTCGCCGACGCCCTGTCGCGCGCCGGCGCCGGCTGACCCCGCTCCCCCGGGCGTGTGAGGGGCGTAGGCGGCGCCCGCCGTGGCGCCGCCGGCGGGGGTGTCGGCGCGCGGCGGGGGTGTCGGCGCGCGCCCTCCTCGCGCCGTCTGGCCGCCTGTTCGTCGGCCGCCGCGGGCCGCAGGACCGCCGGCGCCGTTGGCGCGGGTGGCGGGCAGCGGGCGGCGACGCCGACGTGCTACGGGGTGCGGGACACGCCCGTGGCGCCGTGCGGGCCGCCGCCCGACGTGGTCGGGGGCGGTGGCAGACTCGGGCCATGATCTCGGCCGACCCTCGCGAGCAGCGCCTCGCTGCCGTGCTGGGCGCCTATCCCGGCCTCGTCGTCGCCTTCTCGGGCGGGGTGGACTCCTCGTTGCTGCTGGCCGCCGCCGCCGACGTGCTCGGCGAGCGCGTCACGGCCGCGACCGCGGTGAGCCCCTCCCTGGCGGACCGGGAGCGGCGCGAGGCCGCGGCGCTGGCGGCGGCGCTCGGCGTCCGCCACGTCGAGGTGCTCACCGACGAGGTCGAGCGGGCCCCCTACCGCCGCAACGACGGCGACCGCTGCTTTCACTGCAAGTCGGCGCTGTTAGACGCCCTCGACCCGATCGCCGCGCACTTCGGTGGCGCGACCATCGCCGTCGGCGCGATCACCGACGACCTCGGCGACCATCGCCCCGGGCAGCGCGCCGCGGCGCAGCGCGGGGTCGTCGCGCCGCTCGCGACCGCGGGGCTGTCCAAGGCCGACGTGCGCGAGCTGTCGCGCGGCCGGGGCCTGCCGACGTGGGACAAGCCGGCGGCGGCCTGCCTGGCCAGCCGGGTCGTCTACGGGCTGCAGGTCACCCCGCGGCGGCTCAGCCGCATCGAGGCGGCCGAGGAGTGGCTGCGCGACCACCTCGGGCGCGGCGTCGACCTGCGGGTGCGCGACCACGGCGACCTCGCACGCATCGAGGTCGCGCGCAGCCACCTCGCTGTGGTGGTCGCCCTCGGGGACGCCCTGCACGACGAGCTGACCCGGCTCGGATGGACCTATGTCACCGTCGACGTCGCCGGCTTCCGCAGCGGCAGCCTCAACGCGTCGCTGGCCAAGGGCAGCGGTCACCCGTGACCGGCACCGCCGCGGAGGCCGCCCGGTCCCGTGGTGGGCGGTGACGATCGCGGCCGGTTGCGGCACCGGGTGAGTCGCCAGCACATCGACACGCTCGGCACGGTCGCGGTGATGGGCACCGACGACCTCGTGGCGCGGGCGCCGCCCATGCCGCTGCCGTTCCGCGCACCCACGCCGGCGGCCACCGCCGCCCATGGCGCAGGCCCTCGGCGCGGGGCCTGGCGCGCAAGCGCCCGGCGTGCGTAGCCTCAAGGCGGCTTCCGCCCTGCCGACGAGGTCCGCATGCCTGTGCCTTCGTCCCGCCTGCGCCTCGGTCCGGCTGGCCTGCTCGGGTTCCTGCTCCTCGTCGTGGTGGCGGTGACCGGCGCGGTGCCCGCGACCGCCGCCCCGCCGAGCCCCCCGTTGCCGGCCGAGTCCGAGGGGCTGATGCCGGGCGACGAGGCCGAGGGCGTGGTCCCGGAGGCCCTTTCCGGCGGCCTGGGCGCCGGGGGTCAGGTCGCCGCGTCGGCGTCCCGGGCGCACGACGCCGGCAGGGCGACCACAGGCGCGTTCGCGACGGTGGGCTCCGACGACTACGAGCGGACCGTCGACATCACCTTCCCCGTGGTCGGCCCCACCACCTACGGGCGCTACGACTACCACCAGGACCGCGACGGCGGACGGCGCAAGCACCAGTCGACCGACCTCATGGCCGGCAAGATGCAGCGCATCCACGCCGCGATGGGCGGGACCGTGCAGTACATGACCGGCGTCACCGAGCCGATGCCGTCGTGGGGCTACGGGATGGCGATCCACGGTGACGACGGCCTGCGCTACGTCTACCTGCACATCAACAACGACCGGCCCGGCACCGACGACGGGCGCGGCGGCCTGCGCCACGCCTACGCGCCGGGGGTGACCCCCGGCGGGCGGGTCGAGCGCGGCCAGTTCATCGCCTACGTCGGCGACTCGGGCGCCGCGGAGACGACCCCCCCGCACCTGCACTTCCAGATCCACGACGAGGACCTCGACGACCCGCGCATCCAGCGCGGCGCCTACCTCGACCCCACCCGCCTGGACCCGTGGGCCAGCCTCCAGGCCGCCGACGCGCGCGGCGACTACCCGGGGCGGTTCTATCCCGGCCCGACGAGGGTCGCGCGCGTGGGGTCAGACGAGGTGGGCACCGCCGTCGCGCTGTCACCGCTGCACGCTCCGGCGGCTCGGACCGTCGTCGTGGTGGCCGAGAAGGCGCGGTTCACCGCAGCCGTGGCATCGCCGCTGGCCGCGGTGAGCGGCGGGGTCGTGCTGCCCACGGGCGGCGAGCGGTTGGATCCCCGAGCGGCGGCCGAGGTGAGCCGGTCGGGTGCCCGCAACGCCTACCTGCTGGGCGACGAGACGCAGCTGTCGCCGCAGGTCGAAGCCGACCTGCGCACCGCGGGGGTGAGCAACTTCGCCCGCATCGCCGGCACGGGTCGCTACGACCTCGCCGCGCGGGTCGCCGAGGAGGTCGCCCGCTACGGCGCGCCGATGGACCGCGTGTTCCTGGTCCGCGACCGCCGTCCCGGCCGGCGCGCCCTGAACTGGCAGGACGCCGCCGCGGTGTCCGGGCTGGCGGCGATGCGCCGGGCGCCGATCCTGTTGGCCTCCCGCTACGGGCTGCCGGACGCGACCGTCGCAGCGCTGGCCCGGCTGCGGCCCAAGCGGGTCGTGGCGGTCGGCTCGGGGCTGCCCGACGACGTCGTGTCCCGGGCCATGCAGGCCGGCGCCAGCCGGTCGAGCCGCCTGCCGGGCGACACGGTGTACGAGACGTCGGCCAGCATCGCCGAGGCGTCGGTGGGTGCCGGCATGACCGGTCGCACGGTGTTCCTCGCGAGCGGCCGCAGCCGGGCCGAGGTCGTCGCCGCGGGCCCGGTGGTCGCGACCGCCAACGGCGTGCTGCTGCTCGTCGACGGGCAGCGCCCGGGGCGAACTCGTGCCAGCGAGCGGTGGCTGCGCCACAACACCGCCCGCTTCGGGCTGGGCTACGTGCTGGGCGGCCAGAAGGCGGTCAGCCGCGACGTGGCCCGCCACCTGCGACGGCTGCTGAACGCCGACTAGCCTTCCCGGCCGGGGGCGTGCTCACCGGGCCGGTGTGAGCGCAGCAGCGGGGAGGCGACTGGACGCCGATTGCGTTCCGGGCCGGGCGCCGGGCCGTTCTCACCGCAGCACCGGGAAGCGCGGGTCGTCGCTGGGCAGCCGGCCGGTCGCGACCTGCAGGAAGCGGGTCCGCCCGAGGTTGCGCGGGCGCGGCTCGCCCAGCAGGCCCTCGAGGATCTCCATCGTCAACCGGGCGGCCGCCACGGTCGACGCCTGGGGCCGGTCGAGCGCGCGGCGCAGGTCCAGGTGGTGCACAACGACCTCGAGCACCCGGGTCGCCAGGTACTCGTCGAGCCGCATCGGCCCCCGGAACGTCGGCAGCACGTGGTCGCCCGGCAGCGCGCCCGCCCGTTCCGCCGACGTCTGCCACGCCTCGGTGAACAGCGCCGGCAGCGTCTCGGCGTCGACCTTGGCCGCCTCCTGCACCGCCCGCTGCGCCACGCCGGGAGACTCGGCGTCGGCGTCGTAGCGCCAGTAGCCCACACGGTCGACGCCCGGCGGCCCGTCGGGTTCGATGTCGAGGTACACCGACACCCGCGACACCCCACGCAGCAGATGCGCGACGAGCTGGGACACGTCCCACTCGCCGAGCGCCGGGCGCGTCCAGTCGCCCGCCGCGACCGACGCGAGCGTCTCGTCGACGGCGGCGCACTCCTCACGGAACGCGTCGAGCTCCGGGATGGCCACCGCCGGCAGGCTATCGCCGGCGGAGGTCGCGGGCCGGCGCGGCGGCGGCCGTGGCATAGCCGTGGCGGGCGGGCGACCTCACGGCGAGCGTCCCCGCGGGTCCGGCGGGGGCACGACGAGCTCCTGCCCGGGAAGGATCAGGTCCGGATTGCCGGGGTCGACGAGGCGGTCGCGATTGGCCGCGACCAGCGTCGCCCAGTAGGCGGCCACTTCGCGCTCGCCTGGCTCGGTCACGAGCCGCTCTGCCAGCACCTGCTCCGCCTTTGACCAGAAGTGCTCACCCGGCGCGACGGTCCAGGTCCCGGCGTCGTGGCGCGTGCCGTCCGACGCCGGCCCGCGTGCGCCGCCCGTGTCGGCGCTGGCAGTCGCGGCAGGCAGCGGGACGGCCGAGGGCTGTTGCGCTTCGCCGACCACTGGCGCGGGCGGGTCGGGGGCGGGTGCGCGTTGATCGTCGGCCGGCTGCCCCCGGCGAAGTTCGCGGCGCTGGTCCTCGTCGGGGCGGTGCCGGCCGCCTGCCGGGGCCGGCGCCCCCGGTGGAGCACCGGGTAGCGCCGTCCCGCGACGCCGCGGTGCAACGGCGGCCTCGGCGTCCTCCGAGACGGTGACGGCGGGAGGCTGTCGGGCGGATGCAGCAGCCGCGAGCAGCGGCGACGAGGCTGTCATCGACGCCGCCAGGCTCGCGCCGAGCGCTGACCGCAGCAGCCGCCGGACGCCCGGCAACGTGACGATGTCGGCGAAAGTCACCAGCCGTCGCGCTCGCAGCAGCCGCGCGATCGCCCCGAGCACGGTGACGGCCAGCAGGTACCACGCCAACGCGAGCACTGCCAGCCGCAGCACCGCGAATGCCGCGGTCAGTGCGTCGCGGTCAGCCGCCCAGCGAGCCCAGCCGGCGGGGTCGGCTCCCGGCGCGGCCAGCGGGCCGCTGCCCGCCGCCCCGAGCGCCGCGATCACGCCCAGGAGGAGCGCCAGCCACGACAGCAGCTTCGCCCAGCCGCGGGCCGCGGCAGACGGGTCCGTGCTCACCGACTCGCTTCCCAACCGCTGCCTCCTCCCCGGGCGTCGCAGCATGGCGCACGGAGCCGACTGCCGGCCGGGTCAGGGCCGCCGACCTGTGGACAGGCAGCGACGCGGCCGCCGGAGCGCCGTGGGGTCAGCATGTGTCGCCGGCGCCGCTGTCAGCGCCGTTCCCCAGCGGCGCGGCGATGACGACCGATCGGGCCTCCACCCTTCGCGTACCGGCGGCACCGGGCAGCGCCGGAGTGAAGACGAGGTCGACGTGGCCGCGGATGGTCACCGACACCGCCGGGGACGCGCCGCTCGCCGCCACCGAGACCTCCACGTCGTCGACCTGCACCGCGTCCGAGCCGCGACCGGCCACGACCGTCCTCGCAACCTGTCCGGCGCGGCCGGGGTCGAGCTGCAGGCTGCCGCAGCGGTGGAAGGTCTCCTCGCGCAGGGCCAGCACGGCCGCGTCGTTCGCGGCGGCGGCCGCGATGTCGGCCACCTCCCGCTCACCGAGGAAGGCGATGGCCCCGTCGACCGCAATCGCGCCGAGCACCAGGACCACCAACACCGCGGCCGGCATGAGCAGCAGGACGCTGGCCTGCTCGCCGGTCAACGGTCGCTGCAGCGTTCGCCGGCGCGGGCCACGAGGCCGCCCAGTAGCGCCGGCCGGCGCCCGCGCCCGGCCCGACCGCGCGCGTGCCGCCGGGTGCGCTTGCGCCCGCCGGCGCCTGCGGCCGTCCGGGCCGCGCCACGCCCTGGGGTGGGCTTGCGCCGGGCCGGCGCCCGTGGCCGGCCCGACCGCGCGTCGGCGTCGGATGGGCTAGCGCACACAGGTGGCCTCGCCGCCAAGCCCGCGGCGCAGGGGGTCGACGAGCTCCGTCGCGGTGCCCGTCGCCGACACGCCGCGGGTGACCCCGGCCCATGCCAGCCCCACGGGCGGCAGCCGGTACCGCACCACGGCTCGGATGCGGGAGCAGCGCTCGAGCGTGCCGTCGACCGTGATCTCGGCCGCCATGGCGCGCCCCTGCGTGCGGAGCGCCGCCGCGGCCGCCGCCGTCCCGACGGCGTGCACGTCGCTGCCGACCGGAGCCTCGGCGACCGCTCGCACGGCCTCCTGGCCGCGGTCGACACGGCCATCTTCGCGTCGATGACCGCCCACGCGTTCGCGACGATCAGGGTGCCAACGACGAACACCAACAGCCCGAACGGCAGCACCTCAAGGCCGCCGATGAAGCCCTCCTCGCCATCGAGCCGGCCGTGCCGCTCGCTCCGCGACCCGTGCGCCGGCGCGGGTTGCCCGCTCGACCGCCCCACCGGCCCAGCCCAGCCGCCCGACCCGCGCACCGGCGCGCGGTCACCTCGGGCGCTCCCGGCGCAACGTGACCGTCCGGTCGATCGCCGCCGAGTTCAGCGCCCGGCTGACGACCGAGGGCAGCAGCGCGGGGCTGTCCGCGGCGACGTGGACGGTGACCGCGTCCGCGCCGACGCGTACCTCGAAGGCCTGGACGCTTCCCGAGAAGTCGAGAAGGCCGAGGCCGTGGGCGCGGGCGGCGTCGGCCCCGGTCGCCGCCGCCCCCGACGCGAGCCGCGCCGCGTCGAACGCGGCGGCGGACACCACCGACGTGGCGTACAGGTGGACGAGGACCTGGACGGCGAGGAACAACAAGCTCAGGAACGCCGCGACGCCGAACAGCATCGAGACGGTGCCGGAGCCACGCTCGCCGTCAGTTCCCAGACCATCGACCGCGGTGCCGACCCGCTCGGTCGTCCGGGCGAAGATGCCGTTGAACGCCGCCCACATCGCGGCGCCGAGAAGTGCGGTGATCAGCACAGCGATGGCAGTCGAGATGACGCCCTCGCCGGCCTCCTCGCGGGCGCGGGCGCCGAGCTCTGACAGGGTCAGGCGCACGGTGACGTAGACGGCTAGCAGCATCGTGTCCATCGATCTCCTCCATTCGGTGATCCGGGAATCGGGGGGAAGTCGGTCAGGCGGCGAACAGCTGCAGGGCGGTGATGAACGGGACGGCGAGAAACAGCACGCCCGGCACGAGCGTGGCGACGGTCACGGGGATCCACACCTGCTCGCCGCGACGCTCCGCGAGCTCGACGAGTTCGCGGTGCACGTCTCTGCGGATGCTGCGGGCCTCCTCGGCGAGCAGCCGTCCGAGATCGGAGGTCTCGTGGTTGAGCGCGAGCACCGGCACGAGCCGGTCCAGTGCCGGCACCTGGGCGACCGCCGCCCACTCCTGCAGGGCGTCGGTGTCGCTGACGCCCTGACGGATGCGGCGTGAGACACGCTCGAGGTCGCGGGCGCACGATCCCCGGCCCCGCCTGGCGACGCGGTTGAGCCCGCTGGTGAGGGAGTAGCCGGCGGACAGCAGCATCGCAAGCTGCTCGGCGACGACCGGCAGCTCGAGGAACACCCGCCGTTGCCAGGCGCGCGACGCCGCGGCCAGCTGCTGCTCGAGGACGAGAAAGGCGAGCTGCGGCGCCCCCAGCACGAACACGACACCGACCGCCGCCGGCGGGCGAAACGCCAGGACGACCAGCGCACCCGCTCCGAAGCCGGCGAGCGCCCACCCGAGCTGCCGGACCCGGAACGCGGTCGCGTCCAGGGGGGAGTGCACCCGTGCCAGCCGAACCTCAAGGTCCTCGCCGACGCCCAGCAGCCGCGAGACGCGCTCACCTACGAGTTGCGCGAGCGGTCCCACGGCGTCGCGGAAGGACTCCACCGACAGCAGGCCCGCCCGGCGCGCCGGCGCGAGCCCACCGGGCGCGTACGGACGGAGGCGCTCGGTCAGCGGTGGACGTGCGAACCAGCGCACCCGCGACAGCAGCAGGGTCGCGCCGGCCCACAGCGACAGCGCGGACACGACGAGCAGCCGCCCCGTCACGGGAGTCCTCCAGCCCCAGGTCCGAACACGCGCTGCTCGTCGGGCAGCCGCAGCAGCCTTCCCGCCCATGCCCAGCAGCCGGCGATCACGGCGATCCCCGCCCCGACAGCCACCTGCCCCAGGGTGCTCGCGTAGGCGGCACGACCGTTGCCGATCGACAGGCCGACCAACGCCATCCCCACGGGCACGACGAGCACGAAGGCTCGTGCGAAACGGGCACCGGCCTGCCGTGAGGCCGCGTCCTTGCGGCCCTGCAGGTCGGCCACGCGGTCCTCGACGAGCGCGGCGAGCCGACGGTCGACGTCGCTGCCGCCCATCTCGTGCGCGATGAGCAGGGTCTCGCTGACGACGTCGGCGGTGGCGTCGGCCAGCCCAGCCTTGAGCACGCTCAGCGCCCGGTCCAGGTCTGTCGACAGCAGCCACTCGCGCTGCGCCTCGGCGAACGCAGGGCGCAGCTCCACCGGCCCCCGCCCGCCGACCTCGAACAGCGCCTGGGGGATGGACCGTCCCACCGCCGTCGCCTGCAGCCGGAGCTCTTCGAGCATGCGCGGCCAGGCGGCGCGGGCCTCCGCCCGCCGCCGGCGGCGGCGAGTCCGCGCCGCCGCCGGAGGAAAGGAGGCGGCGAACAACGCCGCGGCCACCGGTGCGACGACCCCGCCGAACACCGCGTACGCGAGTCCCGCTCCCAGCAGGGCGAGCACCGCCACCGCGGCGGCGAGCTCGACGGGAGACGAGTCGGACAACCCCGCCTGGATCAGCCACTCCCGGGCTCGGTCGCGCCGGCGCCGGCGGACGACGGCCGGGGCCACCCCGACGCCCCGCCACCCGAATGCCAGCGCCGTGTAGACGAGGAAGGTGCCGTAGGCCGCCAGCAGTGCGAGCCCGAGGCCGGCCGCGGCCCTCACGGCCCCGCCTGTTCATCGTCCGCCGGCTGCTCCCTGTGGGGCGCGGCCGCCTCGAGCAGTGCCCGCAGGTCGGTGCCGGCTTCGTCGAAGGTACGCGCCGCGCGGACGGGCAGGTTGCCCGTCCACCGCAGCGGCGCGTCCCACTGCATACGCGTGAACAGCTCGGTGACGGTGAAGTTGGTCGCCTCCGGTCCCGCCTGGAGGTCTTCGACGGCCAGGACCTCGGTCACCTGTACCCGGCCGCGCCGGCGCGCGCAGTGCACGACGACGTCGACCGCCTCGCTGACGAGCTGGTTCAACGCCGCCAACGGGAGCTCACTCGCGGTGTCGGCGAGCTGGCAGATGAACCGCAGGCGGGTCAACGCCTGACGCGCCGAGCCCGCGTGGATGGTCGTGAACCCCTTGACGCCCGACGACAGCGTCAGCAGCAGCGGCAGCGCCTCCCGGTCGCGGACCTCCCCGACGATCGCGATGTCGGGCGCCATCCGCAGGAACCCGGTCACGAGGCGCCGCAGGTCCACCTCGGGCCGGTCCGCGCGTGCGGGGCGGGTCTGCATCGAGGCGACGTTGGACAGGGGGACGTCGGCCTCGAACACCTCCTCGGCGACGACGACGCGCAGCGCCGGGTCCAGCTCGGCGGCGCAGCACGACAGCAGCGTCGTCTTGCGGCGCCGGGTGCGCCGGCGAAGACCATCGACAGCCGCGCGCGCGGACGCAGGCGCTGAGAAAGTCTGCGACCGGCTGGCCGAGCATGCCGCGGGCCACGAGCTCGTCGAGCGAGCGGAACGGCACACCGGTGAACTTGCGGATGTTCACCACCATGTGGCCGTCGCGGCCGATGTCGCGGTGCACGATGTGCAAGCGCGCTCCCGACTCCAACTGCGCGTCCTGCAGACCCTCTGCCGGATCGAGCTTGCGATGCGCGCCCTCCGCCTCGTCGAGGATCTTGGTGAGTACCCGGACCACGTGGTCGTCGTCGTGGAAGACCTCGTCGTGGTAGCCCGACCGGCCGGTATGGCGGCGCACGAAGATCTGGTCGGGCGCGTTGACCATGATCTCCCAGACGTCGTCGTCGCCGAGCAGGAATCTCCGCGGGCCGTAGCCGGCGAGGTTGCGCAGCGCGCTCGGCGACGAGGTCGGGGTCGTTGAGGTCGAAGCCGCGCAGCCCGCGCTTGTAGTCGGCGTCCCAGCGGCCACCTCTGCCTCGATGAGCGCGCGCAACCGGTCTCGGCCCTGGATGCCGGCGACGTCGAGGGACAGGGCCTTGGCGCGGGCCTGCACCGCGCGCTCGATCTCGGCCAGAGGCGACACCGGCGGTAGGGATGCATCGCGGGCGCTCGAGCGGGGCAGGCGGGGGAAACAGCGGCGCGCTCATCGTCGCGGCTCCGACAGCGCCCTGCTCCGGCCGGCGCGCGGAAGTGACAGCGGGCCGCTCGTCGCCGGCTCCGCGGCGTCGGGCCCGACCATGTGCCGAGGCTGCCAGGCGCCACCAGGACCGGCTCGGCCCGAGCCGTCGAGGCCGCCCGCGGCGATCAGTCAGCACCACCCGCACGGCGCCCGCCAGCAGCGGCCCCAGCGGAGCGGGCAGCGGCGCTCCGTCGCGCACCGCCTCGTCGACGCGCCGCCGCGGGAGGAACACCGGCGCGCGAGCGCCGCGACGTCGCCGGACACGGCCGCGGTGCCGTCGCGCGGCCGGCCGGCCCCGGAGAAGACCGCGGGCGGACGGCGCCCGGGCACCGGTCAGCGCGGCGAGGGCGGCGTATAATCTCGGCCCGCAGGCGAGGGCCGCGCGGTGCGAGAGTTGACCACCGGCACCATGCGGGCGGCGGGCACGCCGGCGGCCAGCAGGTCGCCGACGACCCGGACCAGCGCGTGCAGCCCCTTGACCCCACAGGCGCCCACGACGACGACCGCGTCGGCGCGCTGCACGGCCGTGCGCGCCATGACGTTGCGCTCCTCCACGTCGATCGACCCGCCGTCGTCCTCGCCTTCGAAGTCGGCGGTGACGTCGCACACAACGGTGCCGAAGCTGCGACGCAGCGCGTCGAACGCGGCCTCGAAGGCGCGCGGCCGGATGGTGGCCCAGTACCGGGGTCGCCGCAGCCCGAGCAGCAACCGGTACCCGCGGTCCTGGACGGCGAAGGTGAGGCCCCACACCTCCTCGGGGTCGGGATGGCGGCCACGGCAGGCGTCGACCAGCTCTGGACACCGGGGACGATGTCGCCGGCGTCGTGCAGCACCGCCTGCTCGGCCCGTAGCGCCAGGTCGGCGAGCAGGACCGGCGCGGCGCCACGAGGATCGGCTGCCAGCCGCTGGGCGAGCGCGGCCGCGGCGGCGGACGCGCCGGTGCCCCCGGGGCCGCAGACGGCGACGATCCGGGCCTCGCGTGCACGCGTCGGGTCCGGCACCGAGCGGGAGCCGACCGCGACGTCTCCGCCGCCGACCATGTGAGCGGTGGCGTCGAGCGCGTCGACCAGATCCTCGCGGGTGAAGTCCGATGGCAGGACGGCCGCCGCGCCCAGCGCCGCCCAGTCCCGTCCCGCCCGGCCGTCGTCGACCACCAGCGGAGCGCAGCCGCTTCACGCGCCTCGGCGAGCAGGTCGCGGTCCACGCCGGGCAGTCCCGCGTCGAGCAGCGCCGCGGAGAACGGCCGTCCGGTGACCAGCGACGCGCGCAGCTCCTCCCGCGAGACGCATTTGACGAACCGCTGCGCCGGAATCGCCGCCGACGTCGCCCACTGGGCCACCGCGCGAAACCAGCCCGAGCGGGCCCGGGCGAGCCCCAGCACGACGAACCGCTCGCGGCTCACCGGTCACCCCCGGGCGCACCCAGGGTCCGAAACCTCGGCCACGGGATCCACGCCGCACCCGCCCCCGGTGCCGCTCGGCACTCGCCGTCTCATCCGTCGCCCTCCCCGCCGCCTTGCGCGCCGGTGGCGCGTGCGCGCCGGTGGCGCCTTGCGCGCCGGTGCCCGCCTCTGCCTCGCCGCCCGCCTCGCCCGGGCCGGGGAGCACACCCACGCTGGTGGGGCGGCGGGGGCGGCGCCGGTGGTCCGGACCAGGGTCACCGCGCCGGCGTTCGCTGCGTGCGCGACCGCGACCTCCTGCTCGGCGTCGGGCACGGCGACGCTGGCGGTCGGTGGCCGTGGCGCCCAGCGAGCCGGTGGTCTGCCCGACCGCGACGAGCGGGACGTCCGCGACGACCAGCGCCGTGCAGGGCCTCCTTGCCCGACCCGAACGTCGCGACGACGTCGACGCGCTCGCCAGCTTGAGGCGGCCGGCCAGCGCGCGGGCGGGGTCCACCGGGAACGACACCGTCCGCGTGCCCGCGCCCGCCGCGGTGCGCGCATGAGGCCGCCCTCCTGCACGAGATGCCCCCGAGCAGCGGCTCGACGACGGTCGTCCCGACGAGTGGCTCGAGCACGTCAAAGGACCGCCGCCGCTGATCGTCGGGGAGCGCGAGGGCCACCAGCCGGAGGTCACCGGCCGCGATCCGATCGCCGGCGACGAGCTCGCGCGTGGCGACGGCGTAGCGAGTGGCCGGCACCGCCGTCGCCGACGTGTAGGCCGCGAAGGTGCCCACGGCAGCGAGGGCGACGAGAAAGCCCCCCACCACCGCGCGTCCGTTCGGCAGCCCTCGGCGGGGCCGGATGACGCGCCGGAGGGCGCCGCTGCGATCGCGCGGCCGGCGGCGCCTCGATCACGAGCGAGGTTCCATCGGCAGCCCCAACCCTCCAACGGGTCATCAGGATGTACACAAGGCGGTGTTGCCGTCCAGGGTGAGTTTGCCGAGACTTCGCGACATGGACGAGAAAGACGGGCAGTGGCTGGGGACAGCCGAGGCGGCGCACCGCCTCGGCCTCGTCCCGCGCACGCTGTACAAACTCATCGACGCCGGGGAGCTGCCCGCCTACTGGTTCGGGCAGGTCATCCGGCTGCGGCGCAGCGACGTCGACGACTTCATCGAGCGCTCCCGCATCCCGCCGGGGACCTTGGAGCATCTGCACCCGGAGCTCTCGCGGGACCGGGATGCCGACGCGGGCGACGAAGACGAGCGCTGAGCGCGCAACAGGGCGCCGACGCATCGGCGCCGCCGAGCGGCCCCACGCCGGGGATCAGTGCGGCAACACGACCTCGGTGACCGCGGCCAGCGCGACGTGCGCCAGTCCGCCTCCGTCCAGGGCGACGGTGACGACGTCGGCGCCGACGGCCCGCAGCACGCCCGTCAGGGGCTCGCCCAGACCGCACGACACCACGACCCGGCGGGCCTCGGGCTCGTGGTCGGCGAGAACGTCGGCCAGGGTCCGCCCCAGCGGTCCCCGGCGGTCGTCGCCGGGTGGCACGGCGCGCAGCGCGCGGTCCGGCAGCACCACCGCGACCGCGGCCAGCGCGACGAGCACGTCGCCGCCCGCGGTCGCCAGGGCGACGACGTCGCGCCCGACCGCGGCCACGTCACCGCGATGGCTGCGCCCGCCCGCGAGCCGCACCGTCACCGCGATCCGTCGCTCCGCGGCGTCGAGCAGCAGCCCGGTCAGCCGGGCGCCCTCCGACGCCTGGCGCCGCAACCAACGCTCGCGGCTGCGCTCGCCGGCCGCCTCGGCCAGGCGCGCCTCGTCAAGCAGCGCCGACAGCGCGTCGGGGTCGGCGGGGAGCGGCGGATCGGCGTCGGTCACGGCCCGCAACCTACGGTTTCCACAAGTGCAGCCGTCACCCGGGTTCATACGAACTGCTGTTCGGGTACACCAGATGCCATGAGCGATGACAACATCAAGCAGCAGACCGACCCGCCCTCGAACACCGCCAAGGATCCGGACGACTGGGTGACCGGCGACGAGCCGATGACCGGCGCGCAGGCGTCGTACCTGCAGACCCTGTCCGAGGAGGCCCGTGAGGCCTTCGACCCGTCTTTGAGCAAGGCCGACGCCTCCAAACGCATCGACGAGCTGCAGGACAAGACCGGGCGCGGCCAGGGCAGCTGACCCGCCCGCGTCCGCGCCGGACCGGCGCGTGGCGCACGATGGGCGCATGAGCTCGGACTGGGAGCGTGGCGAGCGCCAGCCGGTGCGCTGGCGCGCCGTCGCGGTGGCCGTCGCCGTCGCCGTGGCCGTCGTCCTGGTCGTGGTGAACCGCGGCCGGGACGGGCTGACCGTGGAGGCCGGCAGGCAGACCGAGGCCGCGCCCGTCGCCCCCGCAGAGGTGGAGGTCGTCGTCCAGCCGGCGGCGAGCGCGGGCGACCAGTGGTTCTGTCCCAACGGCTTTGATGTCCGCGCCTACGACGACGGCCTGGCGTACCCGCGCAACCACCCGGCGCCACCACCGCCCGACCGGCGGCCCTCGGCGTGCTACCGCGACCTCGCTCGCGCCCAGGCGGCCGGGCTGCGCCTCGCCCCGCCGCCGCCCGGGACCGAGCAGCTGGCCGACGTGTACCTGCACGCCACGCCGCCGGACGTTCGCGCGACCTGCGCCGGCGCCGCCGACGCGGTGGGGTTCGCGGTGCCGTGCCCGGGGCTGGTGCCCGCCGCCGGCGCGGACC
The DNA here is from genome assembly GCA_030446775.1 of Egibacteraceae bacterium. Lineage (GTDB taxonomy): Bacteria > Actinomycetota > Nitriliruptoria > Euzebyales > Egibacteraceae > JAUJMQ01. Next base: position 47,539 of record JAUJMQ010000005.1, on the reverse strand, counting down.
TGCGTTGCGGCGGTCAAGGGGCGTCGTGTGACTACGAAGGCGGCTTCATCCTCGAGCAGCGTGGCTTTCTGACCCCGGAAGGATGGTGCTCGGACTGCGACGGGCACCTGGTGTTCGCGGCCAGCGCCGACGGGATCCAGCCGCAGTTCGCCTCGTGCTTCGGGGAGCGCCGCGACCTTGGAGCCGCTCGCCCGCTCGACCGGGCGGGTCCGTTCGAGCTCGTGGAGTGCCCCCCCGGTCCCCCGTGGATCCCCGGTGGCGGCGGATACCCCCACGAGCGCCACACCGTGGTGACGTGGTCGCGCGACGGGGTCGACTACGGCGTCAGCGTCGAGGGCCACGGGCAGGCGCAGCAGGCGCTCGTCCGGCGTCTGGCCGAGGCCGTCGAGCTCGTCGCCCCGTCACGGGACGCGTCGGGAAGCTGACGGGCGACGCTTCCCCTAACCGGCGGGGCGTCCGTAGGCACGGCGGGGCGCGGCGTCCGATCGGCCAGGGTCGACGCGGCGATCCGGCTGCGAGCCGCAAAGTAGGGCTGGCCGGGTTAGCCCGCAGAAGCGGGCGGGAAGGCGTTGCGCAGGACTTACGCACCCACGGCCGCCCACCCACGGCCACGACTCAGACGGAGACCCCACGACATGAGCTCGCAGACGAACACCGTTGCCAAGAGCCTCCACGACGCCGGCCTCGCCACCTGGTTCGGCGGGTCGCTGTTCGGCGCCGTCGGCCTCAACAGCGCCAGCGCCGAGGTGAGCGACCCCACCGACCGCGCTCGCGTGGTGAACGCCGGATGGGCGCGCTGGACCCCCGTCAACTTCGCCGGGATCGCCGCCCACCTGCTGGGTGGCGCGCAGCTTCTGCGCGCCAACAAGGGTCGGCTGATGTCCCAGCAGGGCGTCGGGACGGCGACCGGCATCAAGCTGGCGCTGACCGTGGGCGCGCTCGGGGCGACCGCCTACTCCCGCGTCCTCGGTCAGAAGATGATGGACGCCGAGGCGCAGCGGGAGCAGGGGACCCTGGGCCCGGACGGGCTGCCCGTCGGGGACGCCACCACCCCGACCTCCGGCACCCCGGAGGAGGCCGCCCAGGCCCAGAAGCAGCTGAAGATCCTGCAGTACCTGATCCCGGTCCTCACCGGCGGCATCCTCGTGGTCAACGCCCGGATGGACGAGCAGTACCGGCCCACCGAGGTCGCCAGGGGCGTGGTCGGGCGTCTCATCCCCGACGTGCTGCAGCGGTAGGCGCATCGCCGGGCGGCGGACAGCCACACCGACAAGGGGAGGGATGAACATGGCGGAGATGGCCAGGGACATCGTGACCGGTGGCGTCCAGTGCGCCCAGGCCGGCGAGACGCTGGTCGACGCGGCACGCAAGATGCAGCAGCGGACGACTCGATCGACGAGGCGCTGGCGACGATGAGCCGCGCCCAGGTCCGGCGCCTGCCGGTGATCGACGGCCATGATCTGTCGGCATCGTCAGCCAGGCCGACATCGCCGTGAACATCGACGAGGAGAAGGTCGGCGACCTCGTGGAGGCGATCAGCAAGTCCAGCTGATCATCCCCGCGGTACACAGCTCCCAGGGGCGGCGCTGCGGCGCCGCCCCTCTCCTCACTCCAGGCGGACGCGGGCCAGCTCGCCGTCGGTCATGTCCAGCAGCCCCCGGCGCTCGCCCTCAGCTTTGCGGTCGTTGTCCGGAACCAAGGCTGCGCTGCACCGCCGCGACGCGGTTGTCGACGCCGAGCTTGGCGTAGGCGTGCTCCAGATGCTTGTGCACGGTGCGCACGCTGACCTCCAGTCGGCGCGCGACCTGCTTGCTGGCGAGTCCCGCCGCGACGAGGTCAAGCACTTCGCGCTCCCGCGGGGTCAGGTCTGACACGGCGCCGACTTCCTCTCCCCGCGCATCGGGGCCGCCCCCGACTTGCACGTAGCGGACCTGCGGTGCGACCTGAAGCGCCGGATACAGGCTCGGGTCGACCTGGCGCGAACGACCGCTGCCAGGGCATGAGGAGTCGCGAGCGCTATTAGAGCTGCCTCCCGGTCGCTGTACTCGCGCCCGCTGCGACTCATGCTGAACCCGAGGCCGGACGTCTCCCCGCATCCCATGACCGCTAACTGATCATCTACGCCGAGACCTTTGTGCGAATCCTGATATACGCGGCTACTGCGCCATGCACGGCGCGTCATCAAGTCCGACACCCGTACTGGATCACAGGAGTGGGGCGCGCTCTGATAGTGCCGCACGAGGGGATGCTCAGGCATCACCGCGCCGTAGCCCTCCAGCCGTTGCGGTGTGAAGACATCGGACGGCCAAGCGACGTCCACCTCCTCCCCGTGGGCGAGATCGAGAAGGTGGCACACGGCCATATCGGACCCTGCCAGCTCCCCCAGACCAGGGAGTAGGACCGACTCCACTTCAGCAAACCCTGAGACGGCGAGGGCAGTGTCGGCGAAGGAAAGGACGCCCCGCAGGTCCTTTGCAGAAAGCTGGGTCATCGCGCATCCCTACAGGCCTGGGTTCCAGACCGCGCATATCGGACGATACCGGACAACACCCTACAACGGCACAAGGTTCGCCGCTAGAGGGTTTCCAAGGCTCGCCGCCCCCGGGCGCGACCCTCAGCTCCAGCTCCTTCTCCAGCTGCGGGTGCGGCCGGCTGCCGTCAGAACTCAGCCTTCTCGATGCTCGTCGACGCGGCGGTCTGGCGGCACCCATGTCTGGAGCGTGTGAAGCGACCGCGAGCTGATCCGAGGCCAGCCATCAACGTCGCCGGTCGGTCATTCCCCGTCGATGAGATTGGAGAACATGCGCCGACACTGAGGCGCAAGAAGTTGCGCCTTGTCGTGATTGCGGGACTATTCGACTCCAGTGAACGGGGGGAAACCCACAAGCTTGAACCGAATTGAAGGCGCTTCACATACGCATTTCTGCGTATCGACTGCGTGCCCGGCCGACCGCTTCACTTGGCATTGGACACCCGGCGGCAAGGCGGCACTCCAGGTCCAAGCGCTTGTCATGAAGTCATGAAATAGCCAATCAGCCTTGTCCGCCACGATCGCGACGATCCCTCGAGGCGGACAGGACGAATCCATGAACACTCAGCGCCAGCGGATGCGTGTAACTGCACTACTCTCCCTTTGCCTTCTGCTCGGACCGCTGCTCCCGACGGCTGCGGCTACCGACAACACCTCAGCGGCCCCGCCGTCGGCGCCGTACCTCACGCTGATGTTCAGTCGGCTGCAGCTGCGCGCCGCTGAGGACTGCGGCTGGGTGACCGGCGCCGTGCCGCTGGACACCCGCGTGGCGCCGGAGCTCGCCCGCCGCGGGCTGACGGCGACGGGGACCATCGTCGTCAACTACCTGGGGGAGACGACGCGAAGGTGCCGTGACGACGTGCGCCGAGATGGGTCGGTCGTGCGGCCCCGAGCGGTCATCTACGGATCGTGGGCTGACGCTGCCAAGCTGCGGGACAGCTATGGATGGACGTTCGTATCGCACTCGCGCAGCTACCGATCCATGACGACGCTGACCTCGGCTCAGGCGCGCGAGGAGTCATGCGGGTCCCTCTCGGCGTTCACCAGCCGCGGCCACACAAGAGCTGACGGCTTGTTCTCCTATCCCAACAATTACTTCACGACGGCGCTGCAGCGCGACATCGTGTCGTCGTGTTTCGCCTACGGCCGCGTCTACGGCGGCACCCCCAACGCCCGCCAAGCGATGTCGTCACCGTGGTTCGCCCGCGGCCGCAGTCTCAATGGTGGCCGCTGCAACGACCCGGCGCTGCCATGCTCGACGCTGGCCACCCCGCAGGTGTACGACTCACCTGTCGCCCTGCGCAGCACCGTGGCCGGGCTCGGCCCCGACCAGTGGTTCATGCTGCAGGCATACCGGTTCGTCACGGGCTCACGGGCGGGGGCATGGGACTGCACCGGGTCGGACTGGCGCCGGCACTGGACGATGAGCACCGAGAACTACTGCTGGGTGGACTACCTGCGCATCCTCGACGGGGTGAACGCGGCCACCGTCGTCACCGACCCGAAGTCGGTCGCGCAGTCGTGGGGACGGACGCCATAGTTCTCGAGCCGGCGAGCGTGAGGCGGACGTCATGGTCGAGACCCATAGCTCTCCTGTGGCGGTCAGCGACAGGGGCCAGGTCGTCGGCTGCAGCCAGCCCGGTGACGGCGGGGCCGTCCATGCCTTCTCGTGGACGGTGTCGGGTGGGATGGTCGATCTCGGGATCCTGGGTGGCGACGGGGACAGCACCCTTGCCGCGGGCGTGACCGAGGGGTCAGGTCGTCGGTTCGGCCGTCACGGCCGACGGTGCCGCGCATGGCGGCTCATTGATCAGCGGAAGACCGAGACGGTACGTTCGCTCCCTCCCGAACGCTGCCCTGCTCTGTCTCAGGCGCCTGGGCTCTGACTCGTCGGTCGTCGTGGTCGTCGTGTTGGGCGGGCTGGCAAGGACCGGCCCTTCGCGCTGCACCCCGAGATCGTCGGTGACAGCACCTGCTGGAGCGGCAAGCCGCCGGAGGTGTTGGACAACCCGCGCAGCCAGCGGGGACGGGCGCGTCGCCCGGCCTGGGAGCAGGCCGGTGATCGGGTAGCGTCGCCGGATGGACATCGTGAGCCTGCAGCAGCGGGCGCGGGAGATCATCGAGCCCGGCGCCTACGACTACTACGCCGGCGGGGCCGACGACGAGGTGACGCTCGTCGAGAACGAGACGGCCTGGCAGGCGCTGCGGCTGCGTCCCCATGTCCTGCGCGATGTCAGCGGCGTCGACCCGTCGACCACGGTCCTGGGCCAGCCGGTCCGCACCCCCGTGCTCCTCGCTCCGGCGGCCTACCAGCGGATGGCCCACGACGAGGGCGAGACGGCGACGGCGCGCGGAGCCGCGGCGGCGGGGACGCTGATGTGCGTGTCGACGCTGGCGACCGTGACGCTCGAGGACGTGGCCACGGCGGCGCCCGGCGCCCCTCGATGGTTCCAGCTGTACGTCCGCAAGGACCGTGTCTGGACAGCAGAGCTCATCGCGCGCGCGAAGGCGTCCGGCTACACCGCGCTCGTGCTGACCGTCGACGTGCCGGTGCTCGGCAGGCGGCGCCGCGACGAGAAGAACAAGTTCACGCTGCCGACCGGGCTGACGATGGCCAATGTCGGCACCGCGCCACCCAAGGTCGAGGGGTCGGGTCTGGCGGCCTACGCCGACTCCGAGCTCGACGCCTCGCTGACGTTCGACGACATCGGCTGGCTGGGCGGGCTCAGCGGCCTGCCGGTCGTGATCAAGGGGGTCCTGCGCGGCGACGACGCGGTCGACGCCGTCGCGGCGGGCGCGGCGGGCATCGTGGTCTCCAACCATGGCGCCCGGCAGCTGGACACGACCGTGACGACGGCGTTCGCGCTGCGCGAGGTCGCCGAGGCCGTCGGCGACCGCGCGGAGGTCTACGTCGACGGGGGCATCCGCCGCGGCACCGACGTGGTGAAGGCGGTCGCGCTGGGCGCCCGGGCGGTGTTCATCGGCCGGCCGATGCTGTGGGGCCTGGCCAACGGCGGTGCCAAGGGCGTCGAGGACGTCGTCACCGAGCTGACCGAGGAGGTCGTCCGGGCGCTCATGCTGTGCGGCGCGGCCCGGCTGGACGATGTGGGCGCCGACCTGCTGGCCTGACGTTGCGGCACGGCCGCGTCGACCCGACCCGCAGTTGGGGGATCCGGGTCGACCGGCCGTCTCAGCCGGAGGCCAGTTGCGCGGCGACGGCGTCGCACAGGTCATCGAAGGTGCGGATCGTCCCGACCTCGGTGTCGGTCAGGCCGACCGACAGGGCGTCCTCGACGACCATGGCCAGCTCCACCTTCGCCAGGGAGTCCAGCAGCAGGTCGCCGGCCAGGTCGGTGTCACCGTGGAGGGCATCCGGCGGCACCGACAGCTCATGGCACACGATCGCCGCCAGCGTGGCCCGGACGGCCGCTGCCGGTGTCGACCCGGGCCGCAGGTGCGCGCTCACCACGGAGCGCGCCGCAGGTGGGGCAGCTCGTCGAGCAGGCGGGCTCGCAGCTCGGTCTTGACGACCTTGCCCGTGCGGTTGCGGGGGATCGCCTCGACGAGGCGGACCTGGCGCGGCACCGCGTAGTCCGACATCCGGCCGGCCACCCACTGCTGGACGTCCCGGCGCGTCAACGTCGTCCCGTCGCGGGGGACGACGTAGGCGGCCACCGCCTCGAACGCCAGCGGGTCGGGGATGCCCACCACCGCCGCGTCGGCGACCGCCGGGTGGGTGAGCAGCAGCTGCTCGACCTCGACCGAGAAGACCTTGTGGCCGCCGCGGTTGATCATGTCCTTCTTGCGGTCCAGGATCCACACGTAGCCGTCGGCGTCCATGCGCGCGAGGTCGCCGCTGTGAAACCACCCGTCGACGATCGCCGTCGCGGTCGCCTCGGGGTCGCGGTAGTAGCCGCTGGTCACCAGCGAGCCGCGCAGCAGCAGCTCGCCGGGCTCGCCGGCGGCGACCTCGGCGCCGTCGTCGTCGACGACCTTGGCCTCCATGCACGGCAGCGCGCGGCCCACCGAGCCCGGCTTGGCGCGGAACTCGCCGTCGAGCAGCATCGTCGCGGGGGAGTGCGTCTCGGACAGCCCGTAGACGTCGTGCAGGCGCACCTGTGGCAGCCGCTCGCGGATCGCGGCCAGCGCCGACGTCGGGAACGGCGACCCGCCGAAGGCGCCCAGCTCCAGGTGCGCGAGGTCGGGCCAGCGGAAGCCCTCCTCGCGCAGCAGCAGCAGCCACAACGACGGCACGGTGTACATCCACGTGATGCGCTCGTCGGCGAGCACCGTCACGAAGTCGCGGGGCGACGCTTCGGCCACCAGGACGCTGGTCCCGCCGACCAGCGTCATCGGCAGCAGGTGGGCGTGCAGGCCGCTGATGTAGTACAGCGGGAACAGCACGGCGGTGCGGTCGTGCTCGGTGAGGTGGAGGACGGCCACGTACGAGTGGGCGCTGTGGACGCTGCAGCGGTGCACCACCTGGCTGGCCTTGGGGCGTCCGGTGGTGCCCGACGTGTAGACGACGGCGAACGTCGCGGCCTCGTCGGGCCGCTCGGCCGGGGTGTAGGCCCACGGCCGCGGGCGCGTGACGTGCTCGCGAAGGTCGCCGACGGCGCCGGGATCCAGGCCCGCATCGGCGGCGGCGGCCCGCAGGTCGTCAATAAGGTCGGGTTGGGCGAGCGCCAGCTTCGCGCCCGAGTGCGACAGCATGTACGCCCACTGCGCCGGCCGCAGGCGGACGTTGAGCCCGACCAGGACCAGGCCGGCGCGGGCGCACGCGAACAGCGCGACGGCGAGCTCGAGGCTGTTGCGGGCGGCGACCGCGACCCGGTCGCCGGCGTCGACCCCGGCTTCGCGCAGCCGCTGGGCCGCGCCCTCGACGAGGTCGGCGAGCTCGGCGTAGGTCACCTGCTCCCAGCCTGCGCCGGTCACCGGCGCGCGCACGGCGACGCGGTCGCCGAAGCGCTCCCGGGCGCGGTCCAGGGCGTCGACGACGGTCGGGACCCGGTCGGGGTAGGACAGGACCTGCGCGCCGAGCCACGGTTCGCGGTCGATCCTCACGTCTGGCACTGCTCGGCGGCGGCCAGCGCCTCCGGCGGGACGACGGCGCCCATGAGCAGGCCGAGCTCGGCGTGCAGCTCGCCCAGCGCCTCCCGATCGGCGGCGAAGCAGGCGAACGGGCCGTGCTGGCGGCGGGTGACGAGCCCGGAGTCGACGAGCGCGGCGAGGTGGTGCGACGCCAGCGACGGCGAGATGCCCAGCGCCCTGGCCAGCCGTCCCGCGTACTGGTCCCCCCGGCGCAGGTGGCGCAGGATGAGCAGACGGTGGGGCTCGGCGAGCACGACGAGCTGCTCGGCGACCGCCACCGCCCGGCGGCGGGTCAGTGTCGGCTGCATCCCGCGAGTCTAGGCCGCGGCCCGCCGGCACTCCGGCCCGGGCGGCTGCCCACCGGCGCCACAGCCTCAGCGGATGCCGGCGCCCGCCTCGCCCTCGCCGCGGGGGATCCACACCGTTTCGGGCGCGCCCTGCAGCACGGCGTCGACGAACTCCACGCCCTGCATGGCGGAGTGGTCCATGTTGCCGATCTCGTACAGCCACGCCCCGAAGCGGCCGCGCGACCAGATGTCGTGGGCGCGCAGCCAGGGCTGGACCGTGCCGAGCGCCGCGTCCCGGCCGACCGTGGGAACGGGGTAGGTCTGCGGCGGTGCGCAGTGCCACGTCGAGACGATGCGGCCCCGGTCCTCGGCCGTCATCAACCCCGTGGTGATCAGCCCGTCGACCACGCGGTCGACGATCGTGTCGCCGTCCTCGGGCTTGTGCTCGGAGAACGACGTCTCGGTCAGCAGCAGCGTCTGGTCGGGTGCGGGGGTCATGTGGGGCGAGTAGTTCGACAGGTACGTGACCCGGTAGAACGGAACATCCGGCTCGGGGAAGTAGATCCAGTTCTTGTCGCTGCCCGCCGGCCGGTCGATGCCCACACCGACGACGTGCGTGCTGCTGGACTCCAGCGTCCCCGCCGCCGACCGGACGCGGTCCGGGACCGACTCCATCGCGCCCACGAGCCGGTCCAGCGGCATCGTGCTCAGCAGGATGTCGTAAGGCCAGACGCGCCCGTCGTCACTCGTCACCTGCTTGGCGACGGGGTCGACCGACCGCACAGGGCAGCGCAGCTCCAGGTTCGGCTCGACGAACTCGCGCATGCCCTCGTACAACGAGCCGGTGCCGCCGCGCAGCGGGTAGCGGAAGGTGTTGTTCGGCCCCCACGTCGTCTCGGGCGCGTCGAACAGGATCGAGCGGAGGACGCCTTCGATGTCGACCACCGACACCCGTTCGCCGATCCACACGTAGTTCATCCGCTCCGCGGGGGTGGCCCAGACCTTGAAGTTGTACGGGACCATGAAATGCTCGGCGATGCCGCGGCCCATGACCGCGTCGATCCACTCGCGGAAGTTGGCGGGAGCGGCCTCGCGCCTCTGCGCCTCGATCAGGCCCATCAGGCACTCCAGGACCGTCTCGGGCTCGAGGTCCTTGAGGTTGTTCTGGAACGGATACGGGATGAAGCGGTCCTGCATCCACACCCACGCCTCGCGGTTGAGCGTGGTGTAGTCGTCGCCCATCAGCTTGTCGACGAGAGCGTCGTAGTAGGGGTAGTGGCTGAACATCACGTGGCCACCGATGTCGTAGGTGAACCCCGCGTCGTCGGTGAACGAGGTGGCCAGGCCTCCGACGTAGTCGTTGGCCTCCAGCATCACCCAGTCGTCGTAGCCGAGCTCGGCCAACCGGTAACCGGCGCCCAGACCCGTGGGCCCGGCGCCGATGATGACGATCCGGGGTTGGGTGCTCATGCCGTCTCCTCACTCGCGCGCGCGGTCAGTCGCATGCGGATCAGGGCGTCCATGCGCGACGCGATCACGTCCCAGCTGCAGCTGCGCACCAGCGACGCGACGCGTTCGGGGGAGGCGACACCGCCGGCGCGCAGCCTGATGCAGGCCTCGGCGAACGCGGCGCCGTCGTCGGCGACCTCCACCACACCCGAGAAGTCGGTGACGACGTCGGCCACCCGCGTGGAGACCACCGGCAGGCCGGCGGCGAGGTACTCCAGCGTCTTGGTGGGGCTGATCGAGCGCGTCGCCTCTGTCAGGGCGAACGGCATGAGCGCGACGTCGAAGCCGCTCATCAGCTCGGGCAGCCGCTCGTAGGGCTGCGCCCCCAGGTAGCGGATGTTCGCAGCGTCGGGGAGCTTCGCCGCGGCGATCTTGTACACCGGCCCGACCATCCGGATCTCCCAGTCCGGCAGGTGCGAGGCGAGGTCCGCGACGAGCCGGAGGTCCAGGCGCTCGTCGAGAACGCCCACGTAGCCGGCGACGGGCCGTGCAGGGTCGCGGGGCACCGCCCGCGCGGCGGCGTAGTGGCGCGAATCGACGCCGCTGGGGAACAGGTGCACGCCGTTGGTGCGGTGCGCCGTCACGCCGGCGTACAGGGAACGGCCGCCGGCGAACACGAGATCGGCGGTCCGCAGCGCCTGGCGGTGACGCAGTTTCAGCTCGGGAGAGGCGAACCGGAACGACGCGAGGTCGTCCATGACGTCGTAGACGAGGACGTCGGGCGTCAGGCGCCTGGCGACGTCGAGCGCGAGCGGCGTGTACAGCCACACCACCCGGTCCGGGCCGGTGCCCAGCCGCTCGGCGAGCGTGTCGCCGTACCCGCCGGCCAGGGGCTCGTCGAAGCTCATCAGGTGCGGCAGGCCGTCGACGTCCGGGTGGTGCGGGTCCGGCACCTCCAGCCACACCCGGGTCACCGGCCCGGCGTCGGCGGTCCGCAGCGTCGGCGCCGCGATGTCGGCGGGCCGAGGCTCCTCGACGAACACGGTGCGGCGCCCGCGCGCCAGCCGGGAGATCAGCTGCTGGGGACGCTGCCACACCCAGTCCCAGCGCAGGTGCGACAGGACGATCAGCTCAGACGGCGGCATCGGCGATCCTCAGCTCGAAGGTCGGGGATACCGGCAGCCGCGGGCAGTCGCTCGCCGGCACGGCACGCCGGTGCCGTGCCGGGGGGCGGTACGTGCTCTCGGAAGTCCCGGAGACGGGTTGGTCATGTGGCCTGCTGACGCTCGGCGGGGTGATGCCCGTGCTGGCGCGACGACGAGGTCGTGGTCCGGCGCCACTGCTCGCTACCCGGGCGGGGGGTGCGACAACCGCCGGGGCGGACGTACATGCGCTTGAGCCCGGCGAGCAGCGCCTGGCGGGCCGGTGCGTCCACGGCTCGGCGCGCAGCTCGGTCCGAACGCCGTCTACACGGCTCGGCGCGCAGCTCGGTCCGACCGGCCGTCTACAGGGCCTCCTGCAGGGCGGTGAGCACCTCCGGCCGGTCGGTGCCGAGCACGACGGTATCGACTCTGGAGGCCTTCCAGGCGGCGAGCCGGTCGCGCATGCGGTCCACCGGCCCGACGAGCGCCGTCTCGTCGATGAGGGCGTCGGGGACGGCGGCCGCAGCCTCGTCGCGTCTGCCGTCGAGGTAGTGGTCCTGGACGGCGACCGCGGCCTCCTCGTAGCCGTAGCGGGCCGCCAGGTCGGTGTAGAAGTTGCGCCCGCGCGCCCCCATGCCGCCGAGGTACAGCGCGTAGTACGGGCGCAGGCGGTCGCGGCACTCGCTGACGTCGTCGCCGGCGGCGACCATGACCGACGCCGCCACCCGGACGTCGTCGACCCCGCGGCCGGAGGCGGCGAGCCCGGCGTCGAGGTCGTCGGTGACCACCGACTCGCGCTCGGGTGAGTAGAACAGCGGCAGCCACCCGTCGGCGATCTGTCCGGCCAGGGCGATGTTCTTGGGTCCGATGGCGGCGAGATAGATGGGGATCGAGCTGCGCAGGGGCCGCAGGATCGACTTCAGCGGCTTGCCGAGCCCGGTCGCCCCGTCGCCGGTGAAGGGGATCTGGTAGTGCTCGCCGTCGTGGGTCAGCGGCGCCTCGCGGGCGATCGCCTTGCGCACGATCTCGACGTACTCGCGGGAGCGGCCGAGCGGCTTGCCGTAGGCGACCCCGTGCCAGCCCTCCACGACCTGGGGACCCGACATGCCCAGGCCGAGCACCAGACGCCCGTTCGACAGCGCGTCCAGCGTCATCGCCGTCATCGCGGTGTTCGCGGGCGTGCGTGCCGGCATCTGCAGCACGCCGGTGGCGAGCGTGATCCGAGACGTCCGGGCGGCGAGGTAGGCCAGCACGGTGACGGCGTCCGAGCCGTAGGCCTCCGCCGCCCACACCGAGTCCACCCCGATGCGGTCGGCGTGCTCGACGATCGGCACGATGTCGCCCATCGCCGACCCGGAGTAGCCGATGTTCAATCCGAGTCGCATCCGTCCTCCGCTCCCCGGTGGGCAGCCTAGCCGCGGGCCGGGGAGCGGCAGCGCGCCGCCGCTGTCAGGTCTGGAGCGCCACCCGGTCGTCGTCGCTGGAGTCGGCGCCGGCGGTGTCGGCCAGGCCCCGGCCGCGGGTCTCGACACCGACGACGAGCACGACGAGGCCGCCGACGAGGAACGCCACGGCGTAGACAGTCAGGGCTGCCGGCAGCGACACCGGCAGCAGCAGCCCACCGACGAGCGGCGCGAGCGCACCGGCGATGCGGGTCAGGCTGCTGGCTGCTCCCATGCCGGTGGCTCGGATCTCGGTCGGGTACAGCTCGGGGGTGTAGGCGTACAGCGCGCCCCACGCGCCCAGCGAGAAGAAGCTCATGAGGGCTCCGGCGGCGACGAGGCCGGCGGTGCCGTCGGCGACGGCGAACAGGTAGGTGAACACGCCGCTGGCCGCAAGGTAGGTGGCCAGCGTCGGTCGCCGGCCCCAGCGTTCCACGAGCCACGCCGCGGACAGGTAGCCGGGGATCTGCGCCACCGCCAGCAGGAACGTGTTCTGGTAGGTGGACAGGAACGTGAAGCCCCGGCCGACGAACACGCTCGGCAGCCACGTGAACACCCCGTAGTACCCCAGGGAGATCGTGAACCAGGCCACCCACAGCATCGCGGTGGTGGAGCGGAAGCGGCGGCCCCACAACGTCGCCAGGCTCGTCTGCCGCCCGCGGCCCGTCGCCAGCTCGCCGGGGGGCAGTCGGCGCCCGTTGGTCTCGGCGACCTGGGTGAGAACGGCCGCCGCCTCGGCGGTCCGTCCCGCCGTGGCCAGGTATCTGGGCGATTCGGGAACGCGTCGTCGGATCCACACCACCAGTGCGGCCGCCAGGGCGGAAGACGCCAGCAGCGGTCGCCAGCCGACGCTGGGCAGCAGCAGTACCGCCAGGCCGGCGGCGACGATCGTGCCCAGCGCCCAGAAGCTCTCGAGCAGGACGAGGTTGCGGCCGCGGTTGCGCCTGGGCAGGAACTCCGCGTACAGCGAGAAGTCCAGCGGCAGAGCGCCGCCGAGACCGAAGCCCGTCAGCGCTCGCAGGGCCGCCAGCGTCGCCAGGTTCGGTGCGAGTGCCGACAGGCCACCGAACACCGCGAAGATCAGCACCGTCAGCTGGAAGCCGACGCGCCGGCCGATCCGGTCCGACACGATGCCCCAGAACCAGGCGCCGGCGAGCATCCCGAGGAAGGTGGCGGTGACCAGGAACCCGCCGGCGGCGCGCGACACGCCGAACTCGGCCGTGATCGCGGGCAGTGCGAACGCGATCAACAGGATCTCGGCGGCGTCGGCTGCCCAGGTGACGCCGCACACCAGCAGCAGCCGCCGTTGGAAACGCCCGAAGCCCACCTCGTCGATGGCGTCCTGGACCGTCAGCGTGGGTGTCGCAGTCACCGCGCCTTCCCCCTGTGCCGATTCCGCCGGGGCGCTGCGCACCTGTCGACGGCAGTCGGCGTCATCGCGGCCGCCACGCCCGAACCACCGGCGGTCCACCGAAGGTGTCGGGAACGCAGGAGCCTGGCGGATCGTAGCTCTCCGCGCGGCCGGCCAGAGGGCCCGCCACCGGTAGCAGCCCTCGGGGACCGCCGGCAGCACCCCGTTAGCATCTGCGCAGGATGACAAGTGCCGGGCCTCGGTGGGACATGGCCGCCGGCGGTGCTGGCGGTCACCGGAGTCGGGTTGCTCGCGGTCACGCTCGCGACCGCCCGGCGCCCCGCCACGCCGGTCCCCGACGCGCACGGCTACCTGCGGCGGTGGACCGCACTCCACGGTGACTACGACCCGGTCACCGGGAGCGTGTTCCTGCGCGGCTGGTTGCTGCTGGCCTACCGGGTGGCGCGCCCGCTCGCGCGCCGCGGCGTGCTGCCCGACATCCTGACCTTGTGGAGCGTGTGGGTGGCGTGCGTGGTCGTCGCCGGCGCCGCCGCCGGTGGTGCCTGGCCCTTGCTGGCCGGATGGCTGCTGGTCCTCAGCGGGCTGGGCGACACGCTGGACGGCTGCGTCGCGGTGCTCACCGACCGCGCGACCCGCTGGGGGTACGTGCTCGACTCGGCGGTGGACCGGATCAACGACGTCCTGTACCTGCTGGCCGTCGTGGCGGTGGGCGCGCCGCCGGCGCTCGCGGTGGTCACCGGCGTCGCGTTCGGGATGCTCGAGTACGTCCGCGCGCGCGGCGCCAACGCCGGCGCCGGCGAGATCGGCGTCGTGACCGTGGGTGAGCGGGCGAACCGGGTGATCCTGTGCGCCGTCGCCCTGGTGTTCGGTGGCGTGTTCGCCGAGCACCGGGCGGTGATCGCGACGGGCGCGCTGGCGGCGCTGGGCCTGCTCAGCCTCACTGGACTCGTTCAGATCCTCGTCGCCGTCCACCGGCACCTGCGGGCGGGAGGGGCGTAGCCACGCGCCCGATCGACGACGCGTCAGGGCCTGAGCAGCTCGGCGGCCCGGCTGGCGCCGAGCAGCGTGCCGCCGAGGCCCACGGCGATGCCGGGCCACCACAGCCGCTCGTGGCGGCTCCAGGCGACCAGCCCCAGACCGAGAGCGCCGACGGCGGCGGGCAGCGCGAGGACGGCGACCAGCGGCCCCACCGCCGGGATGACCGTGGCGACGACCGTCCAGCACAGGGCCAGCGACCCGAGGGTCACGGCCGCGCGCCCGAACCCCGTCACGGGGGGCGCATCGTCGACGGCGACACCGCCGCCTCGCCGCTGTTCGGCGACCCGCTCGGAGCCGCGGCTGACCATGCCGCCAGCGTAACTCACCGTAGGGCCGCAGCGCGGCAAGCCGGCCGGTTCGGTGTGCATGACAGGCACGGCCACGCGGGAACGGCCGGGCCGCGCCGGTCCGGCGTCACGCCTGCCCCACGAGCCCGGCCACGATCCGCGCCGACAGCGTGACCAGTGGCAGCCCACCGCCGGGATGCGACGAGCCGCCCACGAGGAACAGTCCCGGGACGGGGGAGCGGTTCGCGGGGCGCAGGAAGGCGGCGCGGGGACCGTTCGACGAGGTGCCGTAGATCGCCCCGCCCACCGCCCCGGTGCGCCGCTCCAGGTCTGCGGGGGTGATCACCTCACGGAACCGCAGACGCCCCGAGACGTCGAAGCCGCGTGCGGCCAGAAGGTCCAGCAGGTGGTCGGCGTAGGCACCGGCGGTGGTGCCGGCGTCCCAGTCCACTGGTGCACCGACCGGGCCGCGCTGCCCCTGCCGCGGCGCGTTGACGAGCACGAACCACGCCTGGCAGCCGGCGGGGGCGACCGCCGGGTCGTCGGGGGCGGACACGTACAGCGTCGGGTCACCGACGGGCCGCGGACGCGGCCCGAACACCGCGTCGAACTCCGCGTCGTAGTCGGCGGGGAACAGCACGTTGTGGTGGGCGAGGCCGGGCGTGTAGCCGCGGACGCCGAGCAACAGGACGAAGCCCGACAGCGAGGGCGTCGCCCGCGCCAGCGCGCTCCGCGCGCGCACCGCCGCCCGGCCGGCGACGAGGTCGCGGTACAGGTGCGCGGCGTCGGTGTTGGCGATGACGACGTCGGCGGCCAACCGCTGGCCGTCGGCCAGTCGCACCCCTGCCACCCGCCCGCCGGCGAGCTCGATGCGCGCGACTCGTGCCGCGGTCCGCAGCGCCGCGCCCCGCTCGACCGCGCGGTCACGGATCGCTTCGCCCAGCCGGTACAGCCCGCCGCGGACGTACCAGGCGCCGAACGCCTGCTCCACGTACGGCACGACCGCCAGGGCGGCCGGAGCCACCCGCGGGTCCGAGCCGCTGTAGGTGGCGTAGCGGTCGAGGACCATCCGCAGGCGCGGGTCACGGAGATGGCGCCGGCCGAGCTGGCGCAGCGTCCGGTGGGGGGCGATCGCCACGAGGTCGCGGACGCGCACCGCCTGGCGCAGCAGGTCCGCCGGGCCGCGCAGCGCCGACCGCAGGAACGGGCCTTCCACGGCCCGCCACACCGCCGCGGCGTGCCCCAGGAAGGCGCGCCAGTCGTCGCCGCTGCCGGGCGACAGCCCCCCGTCGAGCCGCTCGTGCATCGCGTCGGGGTCGGCGGTCGCGTCCAGGCGTGCGCCGTCGGCCCAGCGGTAGCGGGCGATCGGCTCGACCGGTCGCAGGTCGACGACGGACTCCAGCGGGGCGCCGGTGTCGGTGAACAGCTCGCGGAACACCTGCGGCAGCGTCACCAGCGACGGCCCGGTGTCGAAGCGGAAGCCGTCGCGTTTGAGCAGCCCGAGCTTGCCGCCGACCTGCGGGGACTGCTCGCAGACGGTCACGTCGTGGCCGAACGCGGCCAGCCGCGCGGCGGCCGCGGGCCCGCCGCCGCCCGCACCGACGACGCCGACCCGGCGCCCCGGACGCCCGGCAGGGGGCGGGCCCCTTCCACGTGAGCCGTCCGGCGCGCCGGTGCCGCTCGCTGCGCAGCGTCAGGGCGGCGAGCAGCGCGACGGAGACCGGATGGGCGACGGCGTCGCCGACCCGGCCACCGGTCCGTCGCGCCGCGACCGCCCGCCCGGTCGTCCCGGCGAGCCAGCCCAGCGCCGGCAGCACGGGCCGCCGGCCGGCGGCGGGCGAGGGCGCCGACGGTCGCAAGCGGGGGCACGACGTACAGCGCCACCAGCAACGCGACCACCGACGCGGCGCCGGCGGGCGACCCGAAGGCGGCCCACAGGCTCTTGGTGTAACCGTCGCGCAGCTCCGACCACCCGTCGTACATGCGGCAGGTGGCGAGATCGGTGCCATCGGCGACCGTTGCGCGCAGGCCGGCGCGCTTGAACGCGCGTGCGAGGGCGACGTCCTCGACGACCTCCTGGCGGACGCCGGTGTGGCCGCCGGCGGCGCGGTAGGCGTCGGCGTGGCAGGCCAGCAGCCGGCCGTTGGCGGCGGCCAGCGACGCGCGCGGCGACGTCTCGGCCAGCCGCAGGGGGAGGAACGTCAACCACGACCACTGCAGCAGCGGCTGCACGAGCCGCTCGGCGAGGCTGCCGGTGAGCTGCCGCGGATACGGGGAGACCAGCGCCAAGCCAGCCGCGTCGAGCAGCGCGACCGTCCGCGCGAGCGCATCGGGGGCGACGACGACGTCGGCGTCGACGAAGACGAGCACCGTCCCGGTCGCGGCGGCGGCGAGCTGGGCGCATGCGTGCGGCTTGCCCAGCCATCCCGGCGGCAGTGAAGCGCCGGGCAGCATCCGCAGACGCGGGTCTCCGGCCGCGACGCTCCGCACGACCCAGGCGGTGCCGTCGGTCGAGCCGTCGTCGAGCACGAGCAGCTCGAGGTCCACGCCGCGCGAAGCCAGCAGCGCCGCGACGCACGGGCCGATGCGGTGAGCCTCGTCGCGGGCGGGCACGAGCACGCTCACGCGCGCGGGCCTCACCCGACGTGCCGGCTGGGCGGGGAGGGTCCCGCGCCCGTGCGCCGGGGTGGCGGGAGGTGGGCGGCGCAGCAGTCGCGCGTTGACCGCCGTGTGCGCCGCCAGCGCCACTGCGGCCAGCGACGCCACGTCGACGAGCCGGCTCACCGCCGGCTGCGGGCGGCGAACAGGGCGACCACCGCGCCCATGCCCACCCCGCCGAGCAGCGCCGAGCCGGGCAGCCCGAAGAACGCGAGGTGCGCCAGGACCGAGGAGGCGTAGGTCCACAGGTACAGCGCGAACGGCACCCGGTCGGCGCGCAGCGCCCGCCGCCGCTGGTCTGCCCCCACGACCGGCAGACCCGGGACCGGCACGCGCCAAAGCAGCGCCATCATCGCGACGGCCACGACGAACCAGGCGAGAAAGTTGCCGACCGGGATGCCCAGCAGCGCCGGGCCGCCGCCGCCGGCCCACGTCCAGTGCCCCGCGTCGACCATCTGCGGGTCCAGGAACAGGTCCCACGACGCGAGCGCGGCGCCGGCGGCGACGGGGCCCAGCACCGGACCCTGCGCGATCCGCCGCCCGACGAGCAGCGCCGGGTAGGCCATCATCGTCCACGCGAGCGGGATGACGACCGGCACCCCGAGCGCCTTGGGTCCGAGCGTGTCGGCGTAGGCGTACGCGCCGAACGGGATGCCGGTCGCGACGCCGACCGCCTCGACGAGCAGCCCGCCACCCGCGGTCACCGCCACGAGCGCGAACGTGAACCGCGGTCCCCGCCACAGCAGCGCGTGGGACACCGAGGTGGCGAAGAACAGCACGACGCTGGCGACCGTGACGCGATCGCGGGCCGGTCCCGACACCAGCGGGTAGGCGATCTGGGACAGGACCGTGGCGGCGGCCAGCGCGACCGGCACGCTCGCCAGCGCCGGGCTGCGGACGGCCGCTCCACGCCGCTCGGCCCGCCGCTCGGCCCTTCGTTGGCCGCTCAGCGCGGCGCGTGGCGAGGCGGTCACCGGCGTGGCAGCCGGCGGCGGCCCGGCCGGCGGCGCCCCCTGACCCGGTCGGCGAGCACCACCCGGGCCGCTGAACGCCCGCTCGCGCCGAACACGCCGCCGCCGGGATGGGTGGACGCACCGGTGAGGTACAGCCCGCCCAGGGGGGTCCGGTACCCCGACAGCTCGGGCAGCGGGCGCCAGGCGAACATCTGGTCCAAGCCCATCTCGACGTGCATGACGTTGCCGCGGCGCAGGCCGAGCTCGCGCTCGAGGTCCAGCGGCGTCTGCACGTGCATCTGCTCGACGCTGTCGGCGAAGCCTGGTGCCGCCGCGTCGACGGCGTCCACCAGCTTGGTGCCCTCGCGCTCGCGGATGGCGTCCCAGTCCTCGCCGTTGCTCAGCTCGTAGGGATGCCACTGCCCCCACACGGTCACGTTGTGCCTGCCGGGGGGAGCGAGGGTGTCGTCGAAGGCGGAGAACGTCATCGCCACGGCGGCGGGCCGCTCGGGCGGCAGGCCGGCGGAGAACCGGCCGTGCGCGGCGCGCAGGAAGGTGCGCGAGGGCGCGAGCAGCTGCAGCGCCCGCCACTCGTCGCCACCGAGGCCGGCGGGGTAGCGGGGGAGGTCGGTCGTCGCCAGGCGCACCACCATGCCGATGCCGTTGCCGACCCGGATCGTGCGCCGCGCCCGCTCCGCGAACGCCGCCGGCAGCGCGTCGCCGAGCAGCTCGACGGTCGTCAGGACATGACAGCCGGCCACGACGGTGCGCGCGGCGATCCGGTCGCCCGAGTCGACTTCGATGCCGGTCACGCGGCCGTCCCGGCCGAAGATCCGCGCGCAACCGTCACTCAGGCGCAGTGTCCCGCCGAGCGACTCCAACCGCCGGGCCAGGGCGACCGACAGCATCCCCGAGCCGCCTTTGGGGTGCCCCGGCGGGAGGCGGTGCATCATCGTGTTCCAGCCGACGAGGTCGGCGGTGGCGACCTCATGGGAAGGGGGCCCCGACTGGGCGCCGAGCCACGCCAGCGCGGTCTTGAGCCGCTCGTCGTCGAAGTGCTCGTCGAGCAGGCTGTCGCCGGTGGTCAGGAATTGCCGCGACAGCTCGGGACCGGCCAGACCGGTCCCGCGCCCGACGCTCCACAGGTGCCGGCCGAGGTTGGCGAGCGTGGGTGGTCGCTGGAAGGCGTCGAAGATCCTGGCGTTGCGGGCCGACCAGTCGGTCACGAAGCGGGCGTACGCGTCGGCGTCCCGGGCGCCGCACACCTTCTCGATCGACGCGCAGGTGGCGTCGAGGTCGACCCGGAACGCGATGGCGTCGTCGCCGAACGGCGCGAAGCCCCACGGGTCCAGGTCGAGGTAGTCAAGCCCGACGGCGCCGAGGTCGAGGTCGTCCACGATGCCGGTGTGGCGCACCATGATGTGCGCCGACGAGCCGACGTCCATGCGGAATCCGGCGAAGCGCTCCACGGTCGAGACGGCGCCGCCGACGACGTCGCGTCGCTCGACGACCTCGACGTCGAGCCCGTCGCGGGCGAGGTAGCAGGCCGCGACGAGGGCGTTGTGGCCTGCTCCGACGACGACGACGTCCCGCATGAGGCGGAGTCTATGGACGCGGCGCGCCGGGCAGCGGGGCCGCGGCGGGGTCGCGGCCGTCGACCGTGCCGCTGGTGGCCAGCACCGCGAAGCGGGCGAACAGCTCCTCGGCGTACCAGCCCACCTCCCCGGTGCGCCGGATCACCTCGCGGTGCTGGGCTCCCCGGTAGGCGAAGGCGGCCAGCGCCGCGTCGTCGTCCCACACGCTGAACGTGCCCTGCAGCCCGACGGGCGCGTCACCGATGCCGACGGCGTAGCGCAGCCCGGGCTGCGCACGCAGGTCCGCAGACACCGGGGGCACCGCCCGCCAGAAGCTGCGGCTGGCGCGCCAGCGGATCCGCGCGCGGGTGAGGGCCGCGACCGGGCCACCGCCGGGCCGCGAGACAGCGGCCGCCCCGGAGAAGGGGTCGGTGCCGCTCCACCGGCCGCGGGAGCGCAGCGGCGCGAGGTCGGCGCGCCAGCGCTCGTCGGCCAGCCGCTCCCACGCGCGCACGCTCGGCGAGCGCCGCTCGAAATTCCCAAGGGGCCGCCGGCGAGTCCCACACGGCGAACAGGCCCCAGCGGCGGAGGTCGGCGTCGCGCATCGTGAACGTCGCTCCCGACCCGGTACCCAGCAGCTTGGCGAAGCGCAGGCCGGGGTGTGATGCAGGTGCCGGCGGTCCAGACCCATCCGCAGGAAGGCCGCCGGAACGGCCCCGCCGCTGACACCCCACAGGTGCAGCGTCGCCAGCGGGCGTCCCGGGTCGCAGGAGGTCACCGCCGACGGTAGCGGCACGGCGCGGCCGCAGGCTCAGGAGGCGGCAAGGAGGGCTTCAATGTCGGCCCGGCGGGGCAGCCCCGGCTCGGCGCCGCGCACGGTCGCCGCGTGCGCGCCGGGGGCCCCCGCGACCCGGACCGCCGCGGGGTAGGCCTGGCCCGCGCCGCGCGCCCCGGCGAGCGCCGCGCAGAAGCGGTCGCCCGCGCCGGTGGTGTCCACGGCCACGACCGTCGGCGGCGACACGAGCTCGGCACGGTCGTCGGCCGGGTCCGACGGCGCCCACGCGGCGCCGGCGGCCCCCAGGGTCACCACGGCGGGGCGCTGCGGCGTGCGGACAGCGCGGGCCAGCGCCAGCGGGTCGTCGCTGCCGTTGCCGGTGAGCGCGCGGGCCTCGACCTCGTTGGGCACGACCACCGTGGCCGTGGCGAGCATCGCGGGAGTCACGTCGTGGACCGGCGCGGGGTTGAGCAGGACGATGCCGCCGCGGTTGCGGATCACGCGGCCGGCCCGCTCGGAGGCGGCGGCGGTGACCTCGCCCTGCAGCAGGAGCACGTCGCAGTCCGGCAGGTCGGCGCAGTGCGCGGGTGACAGCTGGTGGTTCGCGCCCGGGTACTGCACGAACCCGACCTCGCCGTCGGGGGTGATGAGCGGCACCGCGACGGCCGTGTCCGTGCCGCGCATCTGCACGACCCGCTCGGCGTCGACGCCCTCACGGCGTAGCGCGTCGACGAAATCGTCACCGTACGCGTCGGTCCCCACGGCCCCGACCATGGTCACCTCGGCGCCGAGACGGGCGAGCGCGACCGCCTGGTTGTAGCCCTTGCCGCCGCGGAAGGTCGCGAACTCGTCGGCGACGATGACCTCACCCGGACCGGGGCGCCGCGGGACCTGGAAGGCCAGGTCCATCACGAGAGAGCCGACGACGAGGGCGCGCAGCGTCATCGCCGGCCTGCCGGAGCCCGCGGTCAGCCGGCGCGCACCGCGCCCCCGCCGCCGCCGTCGGCGCTGCGCGACACGCCGCTGCCACTGCTGGTGGTGCGCCCCTCGCCGACGTCGCGCAGCGGGCGGCCGTTCTCCATGTCGAAGAAGTGCATGGAGTCGGCCTTGAAGGCGACGTCGACGAGGTCGCCGACCTTGGGCGCGTTGCCCGGCTCCATGCGGGCGGTGAACACCTGCCCACCGCCCTTGGCGGCGCGCTCCATCTCCGCGAACGCGTCGGGGTCGTCGACCGCCTCACGCATGTCCTCGGTCACGATCGGGGGAGCGCTCATGCCGAAGTGCACGATGAGCTCGGAGCCCAGCGCCTCGACGAGCGTCACCTTGCGGCCCGGCAGCTGCATCTCCTTCGGCGTCGAGCCGTCGGGACGGAAGAAGTGCTCGGGGCGCATCCCCACGGCGACGGTCTTGCCGGCGTAGTCGCGCACCTTCGGGTACCGGTCGATGGCGGCGTCGGGCACCGCGAGATGCACCTGAGTGCCCATCCGAAGCATCAGCCGGCCGTTGTCGTCCTCGAGCGTGCCCTCGGCCAGGTTCATCGCCGGGGAGCCGATGAAGCCGGCGACGAACAGGTTGTCGGGGTTGTCGTAGAGGTTCTGGGGGGTGTCGACCTGCATGAGCTCGCCGCGCTTGAGGACCGCGACCCGGTCGCCCATGGTCATGGCCTCGACCTGGTCGTGGGTCACGTACATCGTCGTGACCCCCATGCGGTTCTGCAGCTCGGCGATCTCCGAGCGCATCTGCACGCGCAGCTTCGCGTCGAGGTTGGACAGCGGCTCGTCCATGAGGAACGCCTTGGGCTCGCGCACGATCGCGCGTCCCATCGCGACGCGCTGGCGCTGGCCACCGGACAGGGCCTTGGGCTTGCGCTCGAGGTACTCGGTCAGGCCGAGGATGTCGGCGGCCTCCTTGACCCGCTTGGCGATCTCGTCCTTGGGCACCTTGGCGAGCTTGAGGGCGAAGCCCATGTTGTCGGCGACGCTCATGTGCGGGTAGAGCGCGTAGCTCTGGAACACCATCGCGATGTCGCGTTCCTTGGGCGTCATGTTGTTGACGACCTGGTCGCCGATGATCATCTTGCCGTCGGAGATCTCCTCCAGGCCGGCGACCATCCGCAGCGCGGTGGACTTCCCGCAACCCGAGGGGCCCACGAGGATGACGAACTCCCCGTCCTCGATGTCGAGGCTCAGGTCCTTGACCGCCTCGGTGCCGTCCGGGTACCGCTTGTACACGTGGTCGAACTGCAGCTTGGCCATCGGGTCTCCTCGACTCGAGTCGCAGCGAATATACGGCAATCCTCGCGGTTGCGGTGCGTGATGGCAAGAGTCGTCGCCTGTGCGCGCGGCCGAGCGCTGTAGGGCCGTCTCCCGAAGGGAGTCGTTGGACGAAAGCCGCCCGGCGTTTGAGGTGCGTCCTAGGCCCGCTCGCCCAGCCGCTCGCGCAGCGCCGTGACCTCGGCGGCGAGGCGGCCGAGCTCGCGGGTGAGATCCCGCTCGGTCGGCAGCTCGGCGACGGCGAGGCGCACCGAGGCGATCTCACGGGAGAGGAACTCGGTGTCGGCCAGCGTCCGGGCGTTGACCTCGCGGTCGCGGTCGACCTGCGCCCGGTCGCGGTCGGCCTGGCGGTTCTGCGCCAGCAGGATCAGCGGTGCGGCGTAGCTGGCCTGGGTCGAGAACAGCAGGTTGAGCAGGATGAACGGGTAGGGGTCCCAGCGCAGCCGGACCGCCGTGACGTTGACGAAGATCCACACGATCACGATGGCCGTCTGGCCGACGAGGTAGCGGCCCGTGCCGAGGAAGCGGGCGATGGTCTCCGAGAAGCGCCCGAAGGCGTCGGGGTCGTAGTGGACGCCGAAGCGCGGCCCGCCGCGGGGCCGGTACAGGTCGCCGCCCCGGCGGCTCATCGCCGCTGCCGCCGGTCGTGGGGACCGCTGTGCTGCCGCCACCCTTCCGGAAGGACGCGGTCGAGGACGTCGTCGACGGTGACGGCGCCCAGCAAGCGGCCCGCCTCGTCGCAGACCGGGACGGCGAGCAGGTTGTAGGCGGCCAACCGCTCGGCGACCCGGACCTCGTCGAGCTCGGCGGGCACTGGCTCGGGCTCGGCCTCGGCGAACGAGCCGACCGTCGCGCCGGGCGGCTCTCGCAGCAGTCGCTGCAGGTGGCAGGTGCCGACGAAGCGCCCGGTCGGGGTCTCGATCGGGGGGTCGACGACGAACACCTGGCCGGCCAGCGCCGGGGTGAGGTCCGGCTCGCGCAGCAGCGCGAGCGCCTCGGCGACGGTGGCGGAGGGGGGCAGCAGGATCGGCTCGGGGGTCATGAGGCCGCCGGCGGTCCGCTCGTCGTAGCGCAGCAGGCGGCGCAACGGCGCGGCCTCGTCGGGCTCCATCGCCGCCAGCAGCTCGCCACGCCGGGCACCTTCGAGCTCGCCGAGCCGGTCCGCGGCGTCGTCGGGCTCCATCGCCTCCAGGACGTCGGCGGCGCGCTCGAGCCCCAGCTCGCCGAGCAGCTCGGCCTGGACGTCCTCGGGCAGCTCCTCCAGCAGGTCGGCGAGCTGGTCGTCGTCGAGCGTCTTGGCCGCGGCGTTGCGCTCGGCGGTCGACATGTCCTGCAGGCGCTCGGCGACGTCGTGCGGGTGCAGGTCCCGCAGGTGGCCGTAGGCGTCGCCGTCGACTGAGAACAGCGCGCCCACCCGTTCCCACGGCTCGGTGACGCGGTTACGGCGGCGCCTGCGCAACAGCCGTCGCCCGGGCGGCGCGAGATCGACGATCGCGACCTCCCAGCCCCGCAGCCGACCGCTCGAGGCGCGGATGCCGACATCGTTGACGACCTGGCTGCCGCCCGGCACCGGCCGGTCGACGAGGTCGTGGAGCAGGCTGACCTCCGAGGGACGGGGACGGAAGCGGCGGAGGTTGAGGTCGCTGCTGCGCAGCCGGACGCCGTCGGGGTCCAGCGACACGACGCGTCCGGCGGAGACGAAGATCCGCCGGCCGGGGACCGCGACGACGAAGCCGATCACCGGTGGGCCGTGCCCGGCGACGGGACGGCCGACGACGACGTCGTCCACACGGCCCAGGGGGGTGCCGTCGGGGTCCAGCACCGGCAGCCGCGCGATGCGCGAGGCGTAGACGACGTCGGTCATGACGGCACGATAACCACCGGATGTGCCTCGGCGGGTGCTCGTGGCACGGGCGGCGGTCGGCCGTGGTCGGCGTCTTGACCGGTGCACCCCGCGAGCGGATTCCCATCGCCGGTGGTCATCGCCGGTGGTCATCGCCGGTGGTGTCGGGTCGTCTCCTGTGGCTGTCCCTTCGGTTCAGCGGATCGGTCACCTTCCGACCCGCGGTGGCCCATACTCGTGCGGGCCGTCCCCGATGGCGCCCGTGGTGTCGTCGGGGCGGAGCCACCGCCGTCGCGTTCACCGACGCCGAGCCGCCGCGTGTCAGGAGCCGATCCCGTGCCCGTCTGTATTCGCCGGACGTCGGCGGTCCTGTGCCTGCTGCTGCTGGCGACGGCGGGGGCCGGCGTCCCGGTCGCCCCGGCGTGGGGCGGCGCAGGGCAGGCGGTGGGCCGTGCGGACACGCCGGGGGTGGGCCGCGCGGGTACGCCGGCGGTGGGCCGTGCGGGTACGCCGGCGGCGCCGGCGGGCGCGGTCGGGGGCAAGGCGGCCGGGCCTGCCCATGTCGACGCGCCGGGACTCGCGCGTCGCAGCGGTCGCCGGCCCGCCATCGTCCCCGGCGAGGTCCTCGTGCGGTTCGCGCCGCACGCCGCGCTGTCGCAACGGTCCCGCGCCCTGCGCGCGGCGGGCGCGCTGGACGGGGCCGCGGTGCAGCCCGCGCAGCCGACCCCTGCGGGCGTGCGGCTCGTCCGCGTGCGCGCCGGGCGGGAGGCAGCGGTCGCGCGGCGGCTCACCGCGGATCCCGCGGTCGTGTACGGCGAGCCGAACCACCTGCGACGCGCCTTCGCCGCGACCGGCGAGGACGTCGGCTGGGGAGTCGCGCAGGTTCGCGCGCACCGGCTGTGGGCACGCGACGGCGTCACCGGCGCCGGGGTGCGGGTGGCCGTGGTCGACAGCGGCGTCGACCCCCACCAGCCGCAGCTGCGCGGACGGGTGGTGGCCGGCTTCGACGTCTACGGCGGGGGCGGGCGGGACGACTGCGGCCACGGGACGGCCGTTGCCGGCGTCGTGGCCGCTCGCAACAGCGCCTCGGGAGCGCTGGGAGTGGCCCCCGGCGCGGTCATCGTGCCGGTCAAGGTGCTGCGCGGGGACGGCAGCGGCGGCTGCGTCGGCTCGGACGCGGCCATCGCGGAGGGCATCGAGTGGGCGGCCGGCGCGGGCCGCGCCGACGTCATCAACCTGTCGCTGGGCGGCCCCGAGCTCTCCCGCACCCTCACGCGCGCGGTGGCCGACGCCACGGCAGCGGGGGTGCTCGTCGTGGCGGCGTCGGGCAACAGCGGCGACCGCTTTCCCAACTACCCGGCGTCGTCGCCGGGCGTCATCGCCGTCGGTGGGCTGATGCGCGCGGCCGGCCGCCCGGTGTGGTGGCCGCAGGCGTCCTACGGCAGCGTCGACGTCGCGGCCGCGGCACGGCGGGTCCCCGTGCTGCAGGTGACCTACCCGGGAGCCGGGGTCGTCGGCCAGCCGTGCGCCCGCCCGGGCGATGGCTCCCAGCGCTGCGTGGACGGCACGTCGTTCGCTGCGCCGCACGTCGCCGGCCTGGCCGCGCTGCTGCGCGAGCAGCACCCGGAGCTCGGCGGAAGCACCGCGGCCGCGAGGACGGGGCGGGTGCGGCGCCTGCGCCAGTGGCTGCTCGGCACGGCCGACGGCGTGTGGCCGGCCGGCCGCGGGCGCCGCGTCACGCGCCGGACCGGACACGGCCAGCCCGACGCCATGGCGGCGGCGGCCGCCAGCGTCGACCCCTCCGCCCGGCTGACGACCTGGCAGGGCAAGCGCCGGGTGCTCAGCCCCTCCGCCGCGCTCCTCGCCGTCCCCGACACCGTCGCTCTCACCGCCGCGGTCACCGACGGCACCGGCAGGCCGCTGGCGGGGCGGACCGTCGCCTTCGCCGCGAGCGGCGCGGGCCGGGCGTCGCCGCGGTCCGCGACGACCGGCTCCGCGGGGCGCGCCAGGGTCACGCTGCGGTCACCCGATGCCGGCAGGACGGCGACGGTCACGACTGCGGCAGTCGGCTCCAGGGTCGCGGTCGAGGCCTACGTGCTCCAGCGCGACGACAACGTCCGGGGAGCACGACCCCCGCGCTCGGGCAGCACAGGCAGGCTCGACGGCGCCGACGACTTCGACGACGTCGCGCGGTTCGCGCTGCGTCGTGGCGAAACCCTGCGCGCGTCGCTGCTGGGCGTCGCCGGAGGCGAGTTTGTCGCGATGGTCGTGTTCGGGCCGGCAGCCACCGACGTCACCGACTTCAAGCAGGTGCCGTTGACCGAGGACACCGAGGACGCCGAGTTCGACCCCGAGCGGCTCGTGCACACGGCCGGCAGGGACGGTGCGAGGTATCTCGACGTGTTCGGCATCGGCACGTACCGGCTGCGCTGGTCGATCAACAGCCCCGGTGCCCTGGGAGGCGCCGCCGCCACGCCGGACACGATCACGCCCAACGGCGACGGCCGTCGCGACACGACCCGGGTGGTGTGGAAGGTCCGCCGCCGGGGGGCGACCACACTGCGCATCACCGACCCGGCGGGCAAGACGGTGCGAAGCCGCAGTTACCGAACCGGCCCGCCGGGCGCGAGAAGCTTCCGCTGGGGCGGCCGGGACGGCGACGGCCGGGTGGTGCGCGCCGGGACCTACCGCGCCCGCATCTCCTGGCGCGACGGCCGCGGCCGGGTCGCCCGCACCGCCACCCGCATCACCGTGCGCCGCTGAGAGTGGGGCCGGACGCGTCGGCCGGGGCCATTGATACGTTGGTAGGTGCAAAGTAGGACCGATGTATGAGGAACAAGCAGCGAGTGTCGGCGTCGCTGGAGGGCGACCTCGTCGACGCCGGGCAGGCGGCCGTCGCGGCGGGTGACGCCGAGAGCTTCAGTGCCTGGGTGAACGATGCGCTGCGCCGTCAGGTGGACCACGACCGGCGGTTGCGGGCGCTCGACGAGTTCCTTGCCGCGTACGAGGCCGAGAACGGCGAGATCACCGAACAACAGATGCATGACGCCACCGACCGAGCACGAGCCCGGGCCGTCATCGTGCGACGCGATCCGCAAGGCAGCGGCCACCGCGGCCGCCGGGACCGGGGAGCGGCGTGACGCTGGTCCTCGACGCCGGTGCGTTCGTCGCTGTGGAGCGCGGGGACCGTCATGTCGTGGCACTGGTGAAGCGGAAGCGGGGGCCGCCCACCCTTGACGCACGGCGGAGTGGTCGGCCAGGTGTGGCGCGACGGGACGCACCGACAGGTCAACGTCGCGCGGTTGCTTGCCGGCGTCGAAGTCGTCGCAGTCGACGAGGGCTTGGGCCGACGCGCCGGCGTGCTCCTGGGCCTGGCGGGCACCAGCGACGTGATCGACGCGGCCCTGGTGCTCCTCGCCGGCGATGGCGACGAGATCGTTACCTGCGACCCCGACGATCTCGCGATCCTGGCAGCTGTCGCCGGCAAGGACGTCGAACTCATCGCCTCGTAGGCCCGCGCACTCCTGCTGAAAGGGTGGTAAGGCGAGCCGGGGTCCAACGGCCGTCGACACAGCAGCAGGGGGCCGGAGGTCACCGCTTTGGCAGGCGACGAGCTCGACGCACTGTTCACCGTGGTCCCAGACCAGTTCACGGCGGCTCGTGATCGGCTGGCGAAGCGGCTGCGCGCGGCGGGGGAGCGGGAGGCCGCCGAGACGGTGGCACGGCTGTGTCGGCCGAAGTGGGCCGCGTGGGCGGTGAACCATGGTCCGCCGACCCCGCTGCCGTGGAGGCGCTGCTGGAGACGGGCTCCGTCGTGCGAGATCAGCGCGCGCCTGCTGTCGGGGGTCAAGGCGCGCCGGGGTTGCGGCCGGCGTCCGCGGCCCGCCGGGCGGCGATCGACGATCTGCTCGCTGAGGCCGTCGCCGCGCTCGAGCGGCAGGGCGTGAACCCGCAGGCGCACCGGGGTCAGATCACCGCCACGCTGGAGGCCGCGTCGGCTGACGAGGACGCCGGCCGGCAGGTGTCGGCCGGCCGGCTGTCCTCGCCGCTGGCGCCGCCGAGCGGGTTCGGGGATCTTGCTGCGCTGAGCCTGGCCGTCAGCGAGGAGGCCGGCGAGCTCCATGCGCGACGGCCGCCCGACGAACAGGTGACCAGCCGCAGGGCCCGCAAGAGCGGCAGCCCCCGGCCGAGGTTGAGCAGCACAGGCGACGTGCGGAGCAGGCGGAACGGCGGCGTGCCGAGCAGTGACGCGACGGCGTCAGCCGCAGAGGCGCTGCGGGCAGCACACGCGGCCGCCGACGAGGCAGAGGCGGCGCGGAAGCGGGCAGAGGAGGTGCGGGCAACGACGGGCGAGGCGCAGCGCGGGCGTCAGGCCGCACAGCAGGCCGAAGCTGTCGCGGTCGCGGCTCGCCGCGACGCCGACGGCCTGCTGCGTGCCTCTCACGAGTCCGGGCGCGCGCCGAACGGGCTCGGGCCGCGCTCCAGGCGGCCGCGGAGCAGGCAGCCGCCACGCGCAGAGAGGCCGAGGCAGCCGAACGCGCACTCGAGCAGCCGGACTGACCCGGTGGGCACGTCCGGATCGTTCGGCTTTCCATGACGCACCGGCGCGGCGACGCTCGGCCGCCGAGCGCGCGGCCAAGTACGCCTACCGCTGCACGTTGCATCCCCATGACGGGCATCGTGACCGTCGTCGCGGCCGACTCAACCGCCAACTGAACGCACCAACGAACGCAGCGGAACAGGAGGATTGACCGCGCGCTTGGTTGATGGGCCGCCGTTCGCGCTGAGGGCCCACCATGCTCGGCGTAGGCCATCCCTATGGTGTAGGATTGGTGTATGAGTCGTACGCGCACAAACATCGAACTCGACGACGAGAGCCTGCGCACAGTCATGAAGCGCTACCGACTGTCGACGAAGACGGAAGCGGTGGACCTGGCGTTGCGGCATCTCGCCGGCCAGCCGATGACGCGTGACGAGGCTCTTGCGATGGAGGGCGCTCACGCGATGGACGACCATCCCGCCGACACATCCCCGCGGTCGTGATACTGGCGGATACCTCGGCGTGGGTGGAGTACGACCGCGCGACCGGCAGTGCCGTGCATCGGCGGATGCGCCAGCTGATCGCCGAGGAGGAGCCGCTCGCCACAACGCAGCCGGTCGTGATGGAGGTGGTCGCAGGTGCACGCGACGCCCAACGTGAGCGCGACCTGCGCCGCCTGCTGACGCGGTTCGCGTTGCTGCCGTTCGAGGCGGCGGTCGACTTCGACGGCGCAGCGCGGGTGTACCGCGAGTGTCGGATTCGTGGCGTGACACCGCGCGGGCTGATCGACTGCATGATCCTCACCGTGGCGGCGCGTTTCGGCGCGGCTCTGTTGGCGCACGACACCGACTTCCGCCGTATCGCACGGGTCGTCGATATCGAGCTTGACGACGCCACGACCGCTGACGGCAGGGACGTGACAGATGCGACACGGGTTGTTCGTAGCACCGTTCGGTGAGCTGTCGGAGCCGGGGGTGGTTGCGGGAGCAATCGGCCGAGGCCGAGCAGGCCGGCTTCGGCGGGGTCTTCATCTGGGATCTCGTGCTCTACGCCCCGCGGCAGAAGCCATCGCGGACCCGTCGGTGGCGCTGGCTGCGGTCGCGTGTGCCACTCCCTGGTCCCGGTCTCGGAACCATGGTCACCCGGTGACCCGAGGGCGACCGCACAAGCTGGCCCGCGAGACCGTGACGCTGGATCGCCTCTCCGGCGGCAGGGTGTCCTTGGTGTCGGCCTGGGCAGCGACACCACGGTCGAGCTCGACGCCTTCGGGGAGTCCGCGCACCCGCGTGAACGTGCCCGCCTGCTCGATATGGGCCTCGAGGCGTTGGCTGGCTACTGGGCGGGAGATGAGGTTGGCGACACCGGCGTCCGGTTCCTGCCGCGGCCGGTGCAGGTGCCACGTATCCCGGTGTGGGTGGCCTCCGTCTACCCGCACCGGTCGCCGCTGCAGCGCGTCGCACGCTGGGACGGCTGTTTCCGATCGGTCTGGACGAGCCTGCCCAGCTCGTGGAGCAGCTCACTGTCGTCCGCGACCTGCGCGGCGGCGACGTCGCCGGGTTCGACGTGGTCCTGCGCGCTGTGCCCCGTCACCACCTCGCGGCGTGGGCGGATGCCGGCGCGACCTGGTGGCTGATCGACTGTGGCCTGGCCCCCGACGCTGCACGGCCTCCGTGCCGCCATCGCCAACAGACCTGCGGGATGACGTACGACGGCGTTGGAGAAGCCTCGTCAGGCGCCCGCCATGCGGGCGGGTGCGAGCCGTCGACGGCCGCCTCGCGAGCTGCGCCGAGGCGACGGCGGGCTCGGTTTCGTCCCGCATGCCCGCTGCCGCCACCGCGGAGGAGATGTTTCGGCCCCTGGTCGGATTGTGCCCCCGGGAGGACTCGAACCTCCGCACACGGTTTAGGAAACCGATGCTCTATCCCCTGAGCTACGAGGGCGGATGGCCGCCGTGGTCCGCTGCGGCATGCCGGCGGCAACCCGGCCGCATGGTAGCCGCCGGCCCGGCGAGTCGTCCGGCGCCGCCGCCATGACGCCCGGCGAACCGGCCCCGCGGCTGCTGACCGTCGGGCACGGGACCTTGAGCGCCGACGGCCTCGTCGCGCTGCTGCGTGGTGCCGGCGTCGCGCGGGTCGTCGACGTCCGGCGGCACCCCGGCAGCCGGCGGCTCCCACACGTCGCCCGCGACGCGCTGGCCGCCTCGTTGCCGGAAGCGGGATCGGCTACGCCTGGGCGCCCGACCTCGGCGGGCGCCGGCGGACGTCGGCGGACTCGCCCAACACGGCGCTGCGCAACGCGTCGTTCCGGGGCTACGCCGACTGGATGGACGACGCGGCATTCCAGACGGCGCTCGACGCGGTGCTCGCGTCCGCGCAGCGGGAGACGACCGCCGTCATGTGCGCCGAGAGCCTGTGGTGGCGCTGCCCCCGCCGGCGGATCGCCGACGCGGTCGCCATGGTTCCCGGCGGGCGGGCGCGGCACCTGTTCCATGACGGCCGACTCGACGAGCACCGCGTCACCGCCGGCGCCCGGCTGCACCATGGCCGGCTCGTCTACGACGGCCAGGACGCGGCACGACTCCCTGGGCTGTGACCGCGGGGCCGGTGACCGTCTGTCGCCACCCCCGCCGACGCGGTCAGCCGCGGCCGAAGGTGAACCGCCGGGTGGCCGCGCCGGCGGCGTTGGCGTCGGTCAGGAACCAGTGGAGGCGTCTGACCTCCGGGCGGACGAAGCCGACGGTGTCGCTGCCGTCGCCGTCCCAGTCGCCGGTCACCGGACGGTCGTGGCGACGGGTGCTCCCGAAGCGGAATGCGCGCGCCGTGCTCCCCGCCTGGGGGTCGTCGGTCTGGCGCCACAGCAGGCCGTCGGGCTGGTAGCGGACGAGTCCGGCGGTCGTGCGGCCGTCGCCGTCCCAGTCGCCCGTCACCGGCACGTCGGGCGCGGCGACGCTGCCGAACGAGAAGCGGCGAGCCACCCTCGTCGAAGCGTTGCGGTTGAGCAGCAGCCACCGCAGCTCACGCCCGACGGGGCGCACGACGCCCACAGTGGTCCGTCCGTCGCCGTCCCAGTCACCGACGACGGGAACGTCGTAGCGCGACGCGCTGCCGAAGGTGAACCGGATCGCCACGCGCGGGCGGTCGGCGCTGTTGGACAGCAGCCAGCGCAGCCGGCCGCCGGCGGGACGGACCACCCCCGGCGTGACGGTGCCGTTGCCGTCCCAGTCGCCGGCGACGGGCACGTCGTAGCGGCCGGGCGAGCCGTACAGGAGGTCCCGGGTCACGGCCGGAGGGTCGTGGCGGTCCGTCAGGCGCCAGCGCAGCCGCCCACCGGCGGAGCCGACGAGGCCCGCGGTCGCGCGGCCGTCGCCGTTCCAGTCGCCGGCCACGGGTAGGTCGCGCACCACCGGTGCCCCGGCTGTGTGCGTGAGCCCGTGAATCTCGCGGCCGGGGTCGAACAGGCGGGCGAGAGGACCGCCGGGCCCCGCCGACCGCCACACCGACGAGGCGGTGCGGCCCTCGTCGCCCTGCCCGCGGTACGAGACGAACGCGAGCCCCCGGGCGTCGGCCTCCCACACCGGCGACTCGACCTGGCCGGACCGGTCGACGCGCACCGCCGGGCTGCCGCCGCGGCTCGGCAGCACCCGCAGCCGCGACCGCGTCGGGCTGAGATGCTCGACGTAGGCGATGTGGCGGCCGTCCGGAGACCACGCGGGGTCGCTGACGTCGCCGGCGAGCAGCCGCCGTGACCGCCTCCCGTCGACGGCCACCCGCCGCAGCCCGCCCCGGGAGGCGTACACGAGGTGGCGGCCGTCTGGCGACCACGACGGCTGCGACCCACCGCGGGTGCCGCGCACGGTGCGCCTGCGCCCGGTGTCGACGCGGACCACCCGCAGCAGGCAGCACGACGGCCCGAGGTTGCCACGGGTGTCGTGGGTGTAGGCGAGCAGGCGCCCGTCGGGCGACCACGCCGGGTCGAAGTCGGCGAAGGTCGGACGGGTCAACCGCCGCAGGCCGGTCCCGTCGACGTTGACGACATAGAGGGCGTAGCGGCCGTCGCTGTCGTCGGTGAGCGGCCCGGCGAAGGCGAGCCGGCTGCCGTCCGGCGAGAACGCGGGGCGGCCGACGGCGCGCTTCGCCGTGATCCGCACGCGCCTGCGGCCGGCGCCGTCGACGGTGACGATGCGATAGCTGAATCCCCCGTCGGTGCTCTGCAGGAACGCGTAGCGGCCGGTGGCCGGCGCTGCCTCACCCGGTCGCGCCCCTCCCGCCGCGAGCGCCAGGGCTGCGACGACCAGCGCTGCGACCACACCGCGGCGGACCCGCCACGGAGGCGCTGAACGCTCCGGGTGGACACCCTGCGCCACCCCGGTCACGCGGCGCCCGGCAGCGGCTCGAGCGCCAGGGTCGCGAGCAGCCGGTGGACTGGGGGGAGGAGGGCGTCACGCCGGCGGTCGTCGCCGAGCACCACGTACAGGCAGAACGCGCGACCGCCCGCGTGGAAGAACCGCTGCATGCCCGCCTGCCCCGGCAGCGCGCGCTGGAGCTTGTTCGGGCCGAACGACTCCGGCGGCAGGCGGCGCGGCAGGCCCCGCCGGGCGAACAGCGTCGTGTCGGCCGCGTCGGGGTGGTACTCGACGAGGGCGACGAAGACGTCGCCGCGCCGCATCCGCTCGACCGCGCCGCTGCCGAAGTCGCCCCGGTCGGCCGGCAGCGGGAAGCTCGCGGCGTGGAGCACCGCGTGGGTGGTCGCCTGCGTGCCGTCGGGGGCGCGTCGGTACACCCGGGCGTCCCAGCCCGCCGGCACCTCGGCCGACAGCCCGTGGCGTTCGACCCTCACCGCACGGCCGCCCAGCCGGCCGACAGCCCGCGGCGCGCGACCTTCGCCGCCCGCCCCCACGCGAGGACGGACGACAGCCGGTGGCGCGCGACCCTCATCGTCCGACCCCCCAGGCGAGGACGGCCGCAGCGAGCAGCCCCTGCGCCCCGGCGGTCGAACGTGCCGCCAGCGGCGCCCACGCCTCCAGCCGCTCGTGGGCCCTGGCGAGCCGCGCCGGCGTCGTGACCGACCGCATCGCCAGGACCGGCAGCGCGCGGGCGAGGCCGAACGTCGCGCCGACCGCCATCCCACCGACCGGCGACGCGCTCAGGAGCGCCAGCGCCAGCGCGAGGTAGACCGCCGCGGTCGGCACGATCGTGACGACCGCCGCGCCGAGCTGCGCGCCGTAGCCCAGCCCCACCGCCCAGCCGCGGTAGCGGGGCAGCCAGTCCTCGTTGACCTGACGTCGCACCGTCGGCAGCCCGAGCCCGCCGAGGTGTGCGTCGCAGGCCCCGCCCAGCGCCGCCAGGACGCACACAACCGCCGCGGCGGCCGCCGGTCCCGGTCGTGCGGCCGCCGGCACCGCGCTGCCCAGCAGCCCCGCAGCAGCGCCGACCGCGGCGCCGCCCAGGACCGACCCGGTCAGCAGCGCGGCCACCGTCGGGCCCCAGCTCCTTCGCCGTCCCCGCTCGCCGAGCGGGGTGATGCTCGACAGCATCGACTCCCCTCAGGGCGACCAGCTGGAGCGGACCCCCGCGACCGCGGCGACGAGCACGCCGGCCATGAGCAGCCCCGTGCCTGTCACCGTGCCACGCCCTCCTCGCCGTCGGCCTCCGCCGCCGGGTACAGGCTGGGATGCCCGGGCCCGATCCCGGCCGCGAGCAGCTCTCGGTCCGCGCGCGCCTCCCGCGCCGCGTCGCCGTCGCGCGCCGCCCCGCGCCCGCCCCGGCGCGTGCGCCCGGTGCGCCGGACCCCGGCGTCGGCGGCGGCCGAGCCGAGCAGCCGGGCCACCTGCTCCCACGTCGTGGCCGTCCCCTCGCCGGTCACCCGCCCCGACGGCCCGTCGACGGCGACGAAGTAGGGCGAGCCGGGGACTTCGTAGGCCTCCCACGCGGCGCTGGACATGACCAGCGGCACCCCGGCGGGGGCGAGCTCGGCGATGCCCGACTCGCTCTCCTCCGACGGGTCCTTGGTGACCACGACCAGGCGCGTGCCGGTGGGCAGGCCGAGCCCGCGCGGATCGGCGAACGCCTCCCAGAAGGTCGCGCACGTCAGGCAGCCGCTGGACAGGAAGGCCAGCAACGTCGGGTGCTCCACGGCCACGACGCCGACGGCGACGGCCTCATCACCGGGGGCGACACCGGCGAGGTCGCTCGCGGCTGCGAACCCCTGCCGCGGCGCCGGCAGGTCCTCACGCACCCGGAACCCACGGTCCTCGCCGTCGTCGTCGCCGAGCCCGGCGCCGAGCTGGTCCAGGGCTCGCAGGATCTCGGCGTGGCTGCGCAGCAGGCCGGCGACGAGCAGACCCAGCAGCACCAGGGCGGCGGTCTCGGCGACGACGATCGCGGTCAGCATGGGGTCCTCACGTGCAGGGGCCCGCCAGGCAGGGGGCGGTGTGGGTCGCCGTCCGGTCGTCGGTGGCGCTGGTCGAGCCGCACGCGTCGTACAGCCGGTACGGCGGGGTGCAGGTGACGACGCGGCACGCGACGGGACCGCCGCACCCGATCTCCTGGTGGCACTGGCCGTAGCGGAAGTAGTTGCAGCACACGCGGCGGCGGTCGCACGAGCCCGAGTTGCAGCGGCACTCGCAGGACACGCAGCCGCGGTCGCAGAAGTGGTCGGCGCAGCCGTCGCGGCAGCCGGTGCAGCGGCCCTGGCAGTCGATGTAGTAGCGGGCCCGCGGTCGCCCCTCGGCGTCGCAGCAGAACGCCGAGCCGTCGGCCTTCCACCAGCCGCCGACGAAGGTGCCCGGTGGGCACTTGTTCATCCCCCGTGACACCGAGCAGCAGAACACCGAGTACCCGGCCTGGCAGCTCGCGTCGCGGCCGCACAGCGCCGCGTAGGCCGAGCCGGGCCGCAGCACGTAGGTCGCGGGCGCGGCCACGAGCGCCGACCCGACGACCGCCGAGCTGAACAGAAAGCCGCGTCGCGTCGTGCGGGCGGCGAGAAACCCTGCCGTGCGATCGACGAGCCGGCTCATGCCTGCACCTCACGCGCCGGGCGGCTCATGCCTGCACCTCAAAGTCGGGCGGCTCACGCCTGCACCTCACGCGCCGGGCGGCTCACGGCCGGCGCCTGCCCGCGGCGGCACGTGGCGGCAGCCGGGTCAGAGCGAGGTAGGCGAACCACGCGCAGCATCCGGCCAGCGTGACCAGCGGCAGCGCCGGCACCGGCGCCGCGGCGGCCAGGCGCAGCAATCCGGGTGCGGGGAACCACGCCACGATCCCCGCAATGGCCGCGGCGACGAGGTTGCCGGCGACGTGTCCGGCGCTCGGCGGCGTGTCGGGTCTGGCGAAGCACCCGCAGGAGCTGAGCACCCCGCCACGGACCATCGCGACGGCGACGAACGCGGCGAACGCGACGTAGGAGACGGCGACGAGCGCGGCGACAGCCCTGCCTCCGACGGTGAGCGCGGCGGCGGCGAGGCAGGTCTCGAAGGCACCCAGCAGGCGCACCAGCATCGGCGAACCGGGCAGCCCGACGCTGGCGAGCGCGCGTACCGCCGGCTCCGGCCGCAGCACCTTGGGGGCGCCGCCGAGCGCGAGCAGCGCGGCCGCCGCCGCGTACGGACCCGCCAGGACCTCCATCGTCACCGTACTGTGGGCGCGCTCCGCAGCTGGGTCAAGGGCGCCGACCCGTCACGGGGCCGCGGCCGGCAGGGGCCCCGGGCGGGCGCGCGCCCCGCCGACACTGCCGACGTCCCGGCGGCCAGGGCGTCCGGCAGACAGGCCTAGAACCAGCCGAGCGGGTCGCGGGGCAGGCCGTTCACGCGCACCTCGAAGTGCAGGTGCGGTCCCGTGGAGTTGCCGGTCGAGCCGACCAGGCCGACGGCGTCGCCCTGCTCCACCCGCTCGCCGGCGCGGACCGCGAGCGCCGACAGGTGCGCGTAGACCGACGTCATGCCCCCACCGTGGTCCAGCAGGACCGTCGTGCCGTACCCGCCGCGGGTGCCGGCCGACAGCACCGTGCCGTCGGCGGCCGCGAACACGGCCTGCCCGAGCGGCGCGCCGATGTCGGCCCCGGCGTGCAGGCGCCTGCTCAACAAGATCGGGTGCACCCGGTAGCCGAAGCCGGAGGTGAGCGGCCCGTCGGTCGGCCATGCCAGCTGCCCGGTCGCCGGAGCGCTCCCCGTGGCCCGCGAGGCGACGACGACCGCCGGCGCGGCGAGCTGCGCGCCCAGCGCCGCCGACGCCGCCGCGAGCTGCTCGACCCGGCGGCGCTCGGCCGGCCGCCTGGACGGTGCGCAGCCTCGCGACGAGCTCCCGGCGCCCGGCTCGCTGCGTGGTGACCTGCGCGACGAGGCGGCGCTGCTCGGCCAGGAGCGCCACCGTGGCGTCCCGCGTGCGCTCGGCGGCGTATGCCGCCGCCTCCCGCCGGATTCGCAGGGCCGCCGTCGCTGCCCGCTCGCGGCGCAGCCGCTCGGCAAGGGTGCCGATGTCGACGACGAGCCCGTGCTGCTGCTCGGCACCGAGCTCGAGCTGGTCGTAGGCGGTGATGAACCGTGTCAGGCTCCCAGAGGTGTGCAGTGCCTCGACGATGCCGCTGAGACGGGCTGTCGTGCCGGCGTACTTGTAGGCCGTCGCGAGCTGGACGCGCAGGTCGGCGGCGTGCCGCGCGAGCGCCGACTCCGTGGCGAGCACCACCATCGTCGCCTGACCGAGCATGGTGGCGGCGTCGTCGGCCCGCTCCTCGGCCCGACGGCGCGCAGCCTGGGCGACCCGCACCTGTCCGCGCAGGTCGCGCAGCCGCGTCTGCGCCTGGGACAACCGCTCGGTGGCCGCATCCAGCCCCGCCACGGCGGCCAGCACCCCCGCGTCGACCTCCTCGAGGTCCTGGGCCGCCGCGTCGAGCCGGGCCTGCGCACGCTGCCGCGCCTCCTCGGCGGCCCGCGCCGCTTCGCGCGCCCGCGCCCGCGCCCGCCCCGCGCCGCCGTCTGCTCGGCGCGAGCGGCGGCGCGGCGCGCCGACATCTCGCGTCGCCGCGCGCCGGCATCTCGGCGTCGGCGGGCTCGGAGGCCTCGGCGTCGGGTGGGTCGTCGGTGTCACGCCGGGCGTCGGCGTCGGCGGGCTCGGAGGCGTCGGCGTCCGGGTCGTCCTCCGGTGCGGCACGGGCGTCGTCACGCGCCCGCTCCTCGGCCTCGGGGTGGCCGGCGTCCGGCCGCGGGCCTGCCTGCTCCCGCCTGCCCGCCTCGGTGTCGTGGGCCGCCGCTGCCGGCTCCGCGCCGGCCGACCCCACGTCGGCCGTCGGGCGCTCACGGAGGGCCGCTGCGCCGTTCTGGCCGCCCGCCGACGCCGCCGACCAGCTCCCGGGCGACAGCAGCGCGAGCGCGAGGACCGCCGCCGCGGCGACTACCGGGACCCGACCACGTGCCTCGCGCACTGCCACCTCTCCCGCGACCTCCGTGGACGGCGCGACGCCGAGCCGCAGCCGCGGGGCGCCCCGCCGGACGCCGTGGCGGCGCCGGCGTGCGTTGGGGTTCGGCGCACGGCGGCCTCTAGGCTGGCCGCCCGGTGAAACACCGAGACCGCCGGTCCGCCGGGCGGGCCGCCAAGACGGCCCCCGAGACGGCCGAACCAGCCGAGACAAAGGACGCCGGTGACCGCGGACGCTTCCGCCGCCGAGGACGGCAGCGAGACCTTCGCGCTGGACGACGGGGTTGCGCGCGACGTCCTCGCCGAGGCGCTGCGCACCGGCGGGGACTTCGCCGAGGTCTACGCCGAGCAGCGGCGGGGGCGGTCGCTGCGCCTGGACGACGGCAAGGGCGAGGACCTGACCTCCGGGCGAGACCGCGGCGCCGGGGTCCGGGTGCTGCGCGGGCGGCAGACCGCCTACGCGTTCACCAACGTCCTGACCCGCGACGGGCTGCTGGAGGCGGCCAGGGTCGCCGCCGCGGGTGTCGCGGGTGGCGCGCGCACGCAGGTGGCAGACCTCGTCGAGCGCCGGCCTCCCCTGACCCATCCCGCCGCCAAGGATCCGCTGGGCGCGGACCGGGCAAGCCTCGTCGCGATCGTGAAGGAGGCCGACGACGCGGCCCGCTCGGTGTCCGGTGACGTGCGACAGGTCACGGTGTCGTGGGCCGACTCCCGTCAGCAGGTGTACCTGGTCAACTCCGAGGGCCACCGCTCGGTCGAGGAGCGGGTGCGCACACGGCTCGTCGCCCAGGTCGTCGCCGCCCGCGACGGGGTGATCCAGACGGGCTTCGAGGGACCCGGCGCGGCCGTCGGCATGGAGCTGCTCGACCGGCATCCCCCCGGCGCGGTGGGGCGCGTGGCGGCTGAGCGCGCCGTGCTCATGCTCGACGCGGAACCGGCGCCCGCGGGAGAGATGGCGGTCGTGCTCGCCCCCGGCAGCGGTGGCGTGCTGTTCCACGAGGCCTGCGGACACGGGATGGAGGCCGACATCGTCGCCAAGGGCGCCAGCGTGTACGCCGGCCGGCGCGGCGAGCGCATCGGCACGCAGCTGTTGACAGGCGTCGACGACGCGACCGACCCCGGCGCCTGGGGCAGCTTCGGGTTCGACGACGAGGGGACGCCCGCCCAGCGCACCGTCCTGTTCGACCGCGGCGTGTGCACCGACTACCTGTCGGACCGGCTGCGGGCGGCGGAGCTGGGTGTGCCGCGCTCGGGCAACGGCCGGCGGCAGTCCTACGCCCACCTGCCGATCCCGCGGATGACGAACTCCTACATCCTGGCGGGCGCCGACGACCCCGCCGAGATCGTGCGCGGAATCAAGCGCGGGCTGTACTGCGACGCCCTCGGCGGCGGCCAGGTCGACCCGGCGTCGGGCGACTTCGTGTTCGGCGTCGACCAGGCCCACCTCATCGCCGACGGGGAGATCACCCGGCCGGTGCGGGGGGCGAACCTGGTCGGCGACGGCCCGACGGTGATCGGGCGGATCACCGCGGTGGGGGCGGACTTCGACGTCCGTCAGGGCATCTGCGGCAAGGACGGCCAGGCCGTCCCGGCGGGACTGGGCAACCCGACGCTGCTGATCAGCCGCATCACCGTCGGCGGGACCGCGTCGTGAGCGCCTGCGAAGGGCCCGAGGCCGAGCTGCTCGCCGTGCTCGACCGCGTCGTCGAGCGCGCACGCGGCGGTGAGGCCGTCGAGGCGTACGGCGTGGACGAGACCGAGACAACCGTCAAGGCCTACGGCGGCGAGGTCGAGTCGCTGTCGTCGGCGCGGACCCGCGGCGCCGGGGTCCGAGTGCTCGACGGCAGCCGGGTCGGGTACGCCTACACCGCCGACCTCGGCGACGAGGCGCTGGCCGAGGCCCTCGACGACGCCCGGGCCAACGCGTCGGTCGCCACGCCCGACGAGGCCAACGTCCTGCCGGCCCCCGAGCCCGTCGAGGGCCTGCCGGGGCTGTACGACGACGACTTCGCCGCTGCCGCGCCGCAGGACAAGGTCGACCTGGCGCTCGCGCTGGAGGCGGCCGCCCGGCAGGGGAAGCGGGTCAAGGGGGTCGACAGCGCCCAGTACGCCGACAGCGTCGCGACGGTCGCCGTGTCCTCGACGACCGGGCTGCGGGGTGGCTACCGCCGCTGTGACGCCTTCGTGCTCGTCGAGGTGCTCGCCGAGCATGACGGGCAGACGACCTCGGCGTACGGTCTGGACTTCGCGCGCCTGCCCGGGGGTCTGGACGTCGAGGCCGCCGCCGAAGAGGCGCGCACCCGGGCGACCCGGCTGCTCGGCGGCCGCAAGCCGGCGAGCGCGAAGCTGCCGATCGTCCTCGACCCGTTCGCGACCGCGTCCCTGCTCGGGGTGCTGGCCGCGGCCCTGAACGCCGAGGCGGTGCAGAAGGGGCGGAGCCTGTTCACCGGCCGGCTCGGCGAGCGTGTGGGACCCGACTGGCTGACGCTCGTGGACGACGGTCGCCTGGAGCACGGGCCGGCGAGCGCTCCGTGGGACGGCGAGGGCGTGCCGTCGGGCCGGACCGCGCTCGTCGAGGCCGGGGTGCTCACCGGCTGGCTGCACAACACCTACTCGGCCACCAGGGACGGCACCCGCAGCACCGGCAACGCGAGCCGCGCCGGCTT
Organism: Egibacteraceae bacterium; assembly: GCA_030446775.1. GTDB lineage: Bacteria > Actinomycetota > Nitriliruptoria > Euzebyales > Egibacteraceae > JAUJMQ01. The sequence continues at coordinate 6,212 of JAUJMQ010000005.1, read as the reverse complement.
CAAGTCGCCGCCCGGGGTGAGCCCCACGAACCTGTTCTTCGTCCCGGGCGACGAACCCCCGGAGGCGCTGCTGCGCCGCGCCGGCACGGGGTTCTACTGCCAGCAGGTGCTCGGCGTGCACTCGGGAGCCAACCCGGTCACCGGCGACTTCAGCGTCGGTGCGGCCGGGCTCATGGTCCGCGACGGCGCCTTCGCCGAGCCCGTCCGTGAGGCGACGATCGCGGGGACGCTGCCGGACATGCTCGCCGGCATCGCCGCGCTCGGTTCTGACCTGCGCTTCCTGCCCTTCGGCGGCGGGATGGGTGGGCTGACGCTGCTGCTGGAGGGAATGACGCTCGGCGGCGCCTGAACAGCCCCTGGCGACTGCCCGCCGGGGCGGCGCCTGCGGGCAGCGTCACGGCGGCGCGGCATGCGAACCGGCCGTCGTCATGGTGGCGGAGCATGGGCCAGCAGGACGCGCCCGAGGGCCAGGCCGGTGGTGGTCGGGCCGACCTCGTCGGCCGCGAGCCCCACGAGCGCGGTCAACCCGTCGGCGTCCCGGCGGACCGCCAGCACCGGGCGCCTGCGTGCGACGAGCTCGGCGGGGGCGTCTCCCGCACCGAGCACCCACACGTCGACCCAGCCGCCCGCCGTGACCGCCCAGCCCGGCTCGGCCGGCACGGGGACGACGCGGCCTGTCGCGTCCAGGCCCGCCGCCGGGCCGCGCGGGTCCAGATGGGCGGCGGTCAGGACGGCACCCCGCGGCAACGCGAGCGCGAGCACGGCCCGGTCGGGGACCGCGGTGACGGCGCTGTCGGGCACCGCCCCCGGTGGCAGGGTCGTCGCGCGCAGCGGGGCGGGCACGTCGCCGACACCGAGGTCGCGCTGGGCGACGAGCGCGAGGCGGGGCGGCCCACCCCAGCGCGACTCGGCGGCGCGCACCCGGGCGTCGACCGCGAGCAGCAGCGCGACGACACACAACGCCACGGCCACGGCCCGCGCACGGGGCCGCAGCCCGGCCCAGCGATCGCTGCACGCGTCCAGCAGTCGCGGCAGGCGCGGGTAGGAGCCGCGGAGTAGGGCGTCGAGCCGATCTCGCATGGTCCCACCGTGCCTCACCGGCGGCCGGTCGGGTCGCGCGTGCCGGTCCCGCCTGTGGACGTGGCAGGCAGGTCGGCGGCGGCCGCTAGCCGCTCAGCAGCGTGGTGCAGCGGACCTTGACGCCCTCGTCCTCGTCGGTGACGTAGAAGAACTCGCCGTCGGCGTCGAGCTCGATGCCCTCCACCCGCGGCAGGGCGGGGAACTCCCGCACCGCCCGGGCCGCGACCTCGCCGCCGGTCGCGCCGGCGGGCAGCGTGCACACGAAGTGGGTCGCGACGGTGTGCTGCCCGCCAGGGTGGTCGCCGAGCAGGACGCTGAACTGCGCCTTGCTGTCGATGTTGCCGGTGACCAGGTGGACGTCGTCACCGGCGGTGGTGAGGTCGCGGACACCGGCCATGTCCCCGTCGCGACCGATCGCGTCGACGAGCCAGAAGCCCTCGACGGGTGGCAGCCGGCGCTCGGGGGCGAACAGCGGCTCCAGGTCGCCGAGCTGCACGAGGATCGGCCGCCCGTCGCTCGCGGTGGGGAAGCGCAGCCCCAGCAGCACCGAGCCGTCGGGTCGGAAGTCGGCACCCTCCACGTTGATGGTCGTGTCATCGGGGCGGACGCGACCCGACGCCGGCTCTTCGTCGGGAGCGTCATCGGCGTCACCGGCGATCGTCGCGTCGATGAACGCCGCACGGCTGTCGGCCCCGAGCGCCACGACGTCGACACCGTGCTCGCGCAGGGCGTCGTTGACGAGCCGGTGCAGGCCCAGGTCGAGCCGGCGGATGTCCATCGTCACCCGAGCCTGGTCGGCGTCCACGCGGACCTCGGACTCGCGGAAGCGGGCGATCCACGACTCCCAGGTCCGGATCGGTCCCGACTTGCCGCCGTGCTGGGAGCCGAAGACGTACACCCAGCCGTCGCGCGTCGCGACCGCCTCGGCGTCTCCCGTGCGGCCCTCGTCGCCGCTGGGCTCGGCCACGAGGCGCAGCGTCTCCCAGCCCTCGGTCAGGTCGGCGGACCGGCGGTGGCCGATCGCCGCGACGCACTCCTCGGCCGGCACCTCGTCGAGCACGACCCAGAAGCCGCGGTCCCAGCCCTTGGCGTCCAGCAGCGCTTCGGCCTCGATGCGTTGCAACCCGGAGGCCTCGTTCGGGCGCAGGTCGATGTCGGGCAGGCGGACGACCTCGACGTTCTCCCTTTCCGCCATGGGGTTCAGGCCTCGAAGCGGGCGCCGGCCAGGGCCGACAGCGCCGGGCGGTCGGGTGACAGCGGCAGGTTCGGGACGATCTCGAAAAGCAGGTCGCGCAGCTTGGCGTTGTTGGCCTGGAAGACCTCGATCACGGCCGCATGCGACACGGGCTCGATGTCGGGGTCGTCCTCGAGCCCGGCGTCGTAGTCGGTGATCAGCGAGATGTTCAGCGCCGCCATCTCGAGCTCGCGCGCCAGGACGACCTCCGGGTACTGGGTCATGTTGATGACCTCCCACCCCATCGCCGAGAACCACTTCGACTCCGCCTTGGTCGAGAAGCGTGGGCCCTGGATGACCACGACGGTCCCGCGCTGGTGGACGGTGATGCCCAGGCGACGGGCGGCGTCGGTCGCGACGGAGCGCATCTCGGCGTCGTAGGGCTCGGCGAACGTGACATGGGTGGTCTCGGGGCCGTCGTAGAACGTGTCGCTGCGCCCGCTGGTGCGGTCGACCACCTGGTCGCACAGGACGAAGTGGCCGGGCGCCACGTCGGGCTGCAGGCTGCCCGCGGCGCACGGCAGGATCACATCGGTGGCACCGAGCGACTTCATCGCCCACACGTTCGCGCGGTAGTTGATCCGGTGCGGCGGCAGCTCGTGCTTGCGCCCGTGCCGCGGCAGGAAGCCGACCGGACGGCCGCCGATGTCGCCGACGACGACCGGCGCCGAGGGCGCGCCGAAGGGTGTGTCGACGTCGACTTCACGGGCGTCGGACAGCAGCGAGTAGAACCCCGAGCCGCCGAAGATGCCGACGTCGATGCGGTCGCTGGCCACTGCGGGTCCTTTGCTCGCCCAGTGGGCGTCGGGGGCGGGGCTGGGCAGGAGCGGGGGGCGGCCGGTCCGAGTGTGCGCGGGGCCCGGCGCGGGGCCCGGCGCAGCGGGCCCGGCGGAGCGAGCGCGCCGCGCGGATCCGGCTCGTCAGGCGGACCTGGCCTCGCCGTTCCCGGTGGACTTGGCGGGCTTCTTGGCGGGCGCCTTGTCTTGCGCCTTGTCGGTCGCCTTGGCCGGCTTGTCGCCCGTCTTGGCCGCCGTGTCGGGCTTCGCGGCCTCCCCGTCGGAGCTGCCGGCCTTGTCGCCAGCGGAGCCCGAGTCCGCCGTCGCGGGCTTGGCCCGTGAGTCGGTGACGTAGTAGCCCGAGCCCTTGAACACGATGCCCGCTGCGGAGAAAACCTTGCGCAGGCGTCCGCCGCAAAGGCCGCAGGTCGTCAGCGGGTCGTCACGGAAGCTCTGGACGACCTCGACGTGCTCGCCGCAGTCGCGGCAGGCGTACTCATAGGTGGGCATCGTTCCTCCAGCGAGCGGGACGCGGTCCGCCTCCAAGTATGACCGCCCGCGCTCCGGCTGACTCCATGTCAGCGGCGCAGGACCCGGCTGGGGGTCACGACGACGTCGACGCGGCGGTCGGTGGCGGTGACCGGCACGAGGTCGACGATCTGCTCGTCGAAGGCCGCGCCGACGACCGTCGCGCCCGGCCCCAGGCGCGCGAGCAGCCGGTCGAAGTGCCCGCCGCCGTAGCCCAGCCGCCCGCCGCCCGCGTCGAACGCCACGCCGGGCGCCACGACCACGTCGAGCGACCGGGCGGCGACCGGGCGGCGCAGCGCGGGCGCGGGCTCACGGACCCCGTGCCAGCCGGGGACGACGTCGGCGACGAGGTCGACGACCGCGGCGACGCCGAGCTGGTCGCCGTCGACCCACGGCAGGTGCACCCGGACACCGGCGGAGGCGAGGTCGCGGAGCAGGTCGTCGACGTCGACCTCGGCCGGCAGGGCCGCGTACCCCAGCACGGCCCGGGCGCCGGCGAGCTCGGGCAGTGCCGCCAGCCGTGCGCGCACGGCGGCCGAGGCCTCGGCCCGTCGCGCCGGCGGCAGCGCCGCGCGGACGGCGAGCATGCGGTGGCGCAACGCATCCTTGGCCCCGGCCGCCGCTTCGCCCTCGTCCACCGCGTGCCTCCTACCGCCGACCGGGCAGCGGCGACGGGCACAATGACACCATGGGACTGCGCGCCCGGCTGGTGCTGCTGTTCATCGTGATCACCGTGGTGCCGCTGACGGTGGCCATCTTCGTCCTGCAGCTGCAACTCGGCGCGCTGCTGCGCGGCCTGGACCGCACGGAGCTCGACGCCGCGCGCGACGCCGCGCTCCTTGCGGTCGACGCCGCGCGGGCACGGGCCGGAGATCTCGCCAGCGACCTCGGGGCGGGTCCCGCCGGCCCGGTCCTGGACGAGGGCAGCGCCGCGCGGGCGCGCCGTCTGCTGGACCGCCGGCCAGGTGTCCCCGGTCGGGCCGACGCCGTCGCGCTGCTCGACGCCGACGCCCGGGTCCTGGCCTCGCGGATCGACGAGCCGGCACCCGGAGCCGGGCTCGCGGTGCCCGACGACGCGGCGCTCGCCGCCGCCGTGACCGGCGGCGCCCCGGTGCCCGGGCTGCTGCTTGAGGTCCGCGAAGTGCGCGGTCCGCGCGGTCGGCGACTGGGCTGGGTCGCGGCGGGCACGTGGGCGGACGCCGACCTGCTCGCCAGGCTCCCGCTGACCGGCGACGGCGGCGGAGCGGCCCTGGTGACCGGTCGCCGGGTGCTCGCCGTGGAGGGTGCCGCTGTCGCCGACGTGCCCACCGACCCGCGCGCGGGCGCGGACACGCTCCAGGTCGGTGGGCGCCAGCTGCCCGCCGCCGTCGTACCCCTTGCCGGCGGCCCGGCCCCCACGACCTTGCTGCTGTGGCGCGAGCCCGATGGACAGCCCTCCGGGGGGACGCTGCTGGGGCTGCTCCTGCCGGCGGTGCTCGTCGCCGCGATCGCCGGATGGGTACTCGCGGGGGCGGTGGTCGCGCCCGTGCGGCGGGCCGCCGACGTGGCGCGGGGCGTCGCCGGCGGCGACCTGGGGCGGCGGCTGGAGCCGCGCGGGGGTCGCGAGATGCGCGACCTCGCCGTGGCACTGAACGCGATGAGCGCCGACCTCGACGCCCGCCTGTCGGAGCTGCAGGAGAGCCGCGACGAGCTGCGCCAGTCCCTCACCCGGCTGGGGCAGACACTGTCGAGCAGCCTGGACCTGGACCGGACCCTCGCCGTGGTGGTGGAGACGGCGATGACCGCGTTGGATGCCGACCGCGGCTTGCTGTGGCTGTTCACCCCCGAGCGCGACGCGCTCTACGTCAAGGTGGGCCGCGGCGTGGGAGAGGAGGTCGAGCGGCTGGGGCATGGCGAGGGGGTCACCGGCTGGGTCGCCCTGAGCGGGACGGCGCTGCGGCTGCCGGCCGACGCCGACCAGGCGCCGCCGGCGGTCGCAGGTGAGCCGGCGGCCCCCCACCAGCTCGCGGTGCCGATGGTCGGGCGTGGGCAGGTGCTCGGGGTCCTGACGCTGCAGCGCGTCGATCCGGCACGGGCGTTCGAGCAGGACGACCTCGACACCGTCCGCAGCTTCGCTGCGCAGGCGTCGGTCGCGATCGAGTACGTCATGCTCCTCCAGGAGGCGCGGCGCCTGTCGGTCACCGATCCCATGACGGGACTGTGGAACTTCCGCTACTTCCCGATGCAGGCCGACCGTGAGCTCCAAAGCGCCGCCCGCTTCGCCCGGACCGTGTCACTGCTGGTCATCGACCTCGACCACTTCAAGGCGGTCAACGACCGCTACGGCCACCAGGCGGGCGACGCCGTGCTCGTCGAGGTCGCGCGCCGCATCCAAGGCGCCACGCGCGTCCCCGACGTCGTCGCGCGCTACGGCGGGGAGGAGTTCGTCGTCCTCCTGCCCGGCACCGATATCGACGGGGCGCGGGCGACCGCCGAGCGCATCCGTGCGGCCATCGCCGAGCGCCCGGTGCCGCTGGGGGCCGGCGCCGAGGCCGGAGCCGAGCTGCTGACGGTCACGGCCTCGATCGGCGTGGCCAACCACCCGTCGCACGCGC
>JAUJMQ010000048.1 GCA_030446775.1 Egibacteraceae bacterium | reverse complement strand
GGCCGAGCGCGTGGACCCAACGGCCGTGGCCGCGTCGGCTCAGGCCGCCACCGCCGTGCGCCGCGTGTGGGAGCGGTCGCGCACCACGGTCCTGGCTCGCGTGGACGCGATGGAGGAGCTCGTCGAAGCCCTGCTCGAAGACCGGCTCGACGACGAGCTCCGGCGCACCGGCGAGTCCGAGGCGCACAAGCTCGCGGGCGCCGCGGGGACGTTCGGCTTCCCGCGTGCGTCCCAGCTGGCCCGTACCTTCGAGCTCGCGGTGAGCCCCGACGCCGGCTTGGATGCCAGCCACGCGCCGGAGCTGGCTGAGCTCGCCCGGTCCCTGCGGCGGGAACTGTCCACCCCGCCCGCGCCCGGGCCTACCGCGGCCACCGATCGGTAAGGCCAGGTCTCCGGCTCGCCGGCGCATCCACGGTCGCTGGCCGGTGGGTACCGTGGCCGGGATGAAGCGCCTGTTCTGGCCGATCGTCGGTGTCGGCGTGCTGCTGGTGGTGACCGGACTCGTCGAGCCGCGGTATGTCTTCGCGCCGCTGCTCGGCCTGCTGATCTGGCGGGTCGGGATCGCCTCGTTCGGCTCGCTGCGGGCCGGCGCCGCCCACGTGCCTGACGGGCCGCCGGTGCCCGTACCCCCCGACGAGCGCATCACCTACTGGTGCGCCGGGTGCGGCGCGGAGGTCCTGCTGCTCGTGCGCGGCGCGTCGGTCGCCCCCCGCCACTGCGGGGAGCGGATGACCGAGCGCCGGGAGGTCGTCCGTGAGGCCTGACCGCGGCGGGTTGTCCCCAGTTGGGGACAACGCTGTGGAGAATCTCAGGAGTGGAATTCCCGGAGGCGAGCGAGGTGGCCGGTCAGCGCCAGTTGCTCAACAGGATCAGCGCCACCGCGAGCAACGCGAAGCCGACGATGAGCACGAGGTTCCCGCCGGGCAGCACGCCGGGGAAGATGTACGCCGACAGGATGAGCAGGATCGCCAGGACGATCAGCCCGAGCCCTGTCCACGGCAGCCAGCGGGGGCTCGGCTTGGGCCTCGCCGGCTTCGGCGGGATGTAGGTGGAGCGCTTGGACTTCGACCTGGGCACGCGGGTCCCCCTGTGGGCAGCTCGCTGTGGTGGCGGGTCGGCTCGCGGAGCGCGGATGGTACCGTTCCTGCCTGCGGACCGACTCAGGGACTCTGGTGATGACGCCCCCTCGCGATGACGCTCCGCCTCCGCCTTCGGGTCAGCGGCCGACGTCGCTGCTGGCGCTCGTGCTGCTCGCCGCGGTGCTCGTCGTCGCGGCGCGCTCCGAGCCGCCGGTCACGACCGCGCGCACCGGCCGGCGCGTCGAGCTCGTTGAGCTGATCCGCGCCGAGCAGATCCGTACCACCGAGCTGGAGCGCCGCGTCGCTGAGCTGGCCTTCGAGGTCCAGGGTCACAACAAGCGCAGCGCCGCGGGCGCCGAGCGGCTCAAGACCGTCCAGCGGCGCATCGAGCGGGTGCTCGCCCCGGCCGGGATGACCCGGGTCCGCGGCCCCGGCCTCGTCGCGACGCTCAGCGACTCGACGCTGGAGACGTCGCCGACGGGCGACCTCAACGACCTCGTCATCCACGAGCAGGACCTCCAGGCCGTCATCAACGCCCTGTGGTCGGGAGGTGCCGAGGCGACGAGCGTCAACGGTCAGCGGATCCTCGCGACGACGGCGATCCGGTGCGTCGGCAACACGCTGCTGCTTCACGGCGGCGTGTACTCCCCGCCCTACGTGGTGCGCGCCGTCGGCGACCCTGTGGCGCTGGCCGACGCGCTGGACCGCGATCCGGTGGTCGACCGGTTCCGCGCCGCCGCGCAGGCCTACAAGCTCGGGTTCACCGTCACCCCCGACGACGCGCTGGGGCTGCCGGCCTACGACGGGCCCGCCGCGGTGCAGGTAGCGCAGCCGGTCGCCGCCGAGGCGTCCGGATGAGCGCCGTCGTCACCCGCGCCCTGCGTGGGACCGGCTGGCTGTGCATCGGCGCGGGGCTGCTCGTGCTGCTCTATCTGGTCTATTCGCTGATGTTCACGAACGTCACCACCTCGCAGGCTCAGGGCAGCCTCGCGCGCGAGTGGGACCTGGCCGTGGACGACGACGTCGTCGGCGCCGTCGCATCCCGCCAGGGCGCCGCCGCGGCCAAGCCGGCGGCGCGGCCGGCGCGCGTCGACCCCGACGGGGCGGTGGCGGTGCTGCAGTTCTCCCGGCCCGGCAGCCCCGAGCCGCTCGTGCACGCCGACCCGCTGTATGTGGTTCCCGACGTCACGCTGGGGCAGCTGGCGCGTGGACCGGGGCACTATCCCGGCACCGCCGAGCCCGGCGAGAGGGGCAACTTCGCCGTCGCAGGGCACCGCACCACCTACGGCGCCCCGTTCTTCAACCTCGACGACCTGCGGCGGGGCGACGAGGTTCACGTCACCGCCCGCGACGGCACCCGCTACACCTACCGGGTGCGCAAGTCACAGGTCGTGGCGCCCACGGCGGCGTGGGTGCTCGGTCCCGACCCGCTCGGCACGGGCGAGTCGATGCTCACGCTGACGACGTGCAACCCGCGCTTCTCCAACCGCGAGCGGCTCATCGTGTTCGCCGAGCTCGTGGCGTGAGCCGCCCGGCGTGTGAGGTGCGAACGTGAGCCGCCCGGCGTGTGAGGTGCGAACGTGAGCCGCCCGGCGCCTGCGGCGCGGATGCTGCTGGCGCTCGTCGTGGCCGTCTTCGTGGTGGCGCTGTTGTTCCTCGTGGTGTTCCCGTGGGTCGATCGGACCTTTATCACCGACCCCACGCTGGAGGCCCTCGGACCGCCCGCGGACGTCCTTGCCTGAGTCGCAGGTCGCAGGCCAGGGCCTGTACGAGCGTGCCGTGGCCTGGGCGTGCCGCCGCCGGCTCCTCGTCGCCGGCGTCAACCCGCTGGAGCTCGGCCTGCGGACGCTCCGTGCCGCGGCCGACGACCGCGTGTCGGGCCTGGCAGCCGAGATGGCGTTCTTCGCGCTGCTGTCGCTCGTGCCGCTCACGGTCGCGTTCGGCGCGACGCTGGGCTACCTCGCGAGGATCGTCGGGCCGGAGCGCGTCGACCGGGCTCAGGACGCGATCATCGGCAGCCTCACGATCGTGTTCAGTCTCCGTTCCACGCAGGAGGTCATCGCCCCGCTGGTGCGGGCGATGCTCGGGCAGGAGCGCGGCGGCGTGGCGCTCGGCGGCCTGCTGCTGACCCTGTACCTCGCGAGCCGGGTGTTCAGCGCCACGATCCGCGCGCTGGACCTCGCCTACGGCGTGCGGGAGCGGCGGCCGGCCCTCGTCCGGCGGCTGATCGCCCTGGCGTTCGCGGCGGGGTTCATCCTGGTGGTGCCGGCGATTTTCCTCCTGATGGTCGTCGGCCCGCTCCTGGGCAGCGGGGAGGCGCTCGCCGCACGCCTGGGCATGGGGTCGATGTTCCACGCGCTGTGGGCGATCGGCCGCTGGCCCTTGCTGGTCGTCATCGGCGTGACCTTCCTGTCGTGCGTGTACCGCTTCGGTCCGAATGTCGCCTCCACGTGGCGGGAGAGCGTCCCTGGTGCGGTGCTCGGGCTCGTGCTGTGGATGTTGGCCAGTCTGGGTCTGCGCCTGTACCTCGCGACCGGCCGTTCGCCGGGCACGTTCGTGACCGAGGACGAGGCCGTCGCGCTCGTCGCCCGCGTCGTGGGGGCGCTCGTCGCCACCGTGCTGTGGACCTACCTGACCGGCGTCGCGATCCTCGTCGGCGGCGAGCTCAACGCTGAGATACGCCGCGAGGCGGGGACGGGATGCTGAGCGGCACACCGCATGCGGCGCCCGACGCCGCCTGGGAGAATGCCGGCCCCCGGGCGCAGCCGCCCGCACCGCGGCGCCCACGCGATGACGGACCAGGCAGGAGACGGTAGGTGGCCGAGCACACCGACGCCGGCGGCGGCACGCCACGGGCGCCGGCGCGCCCGCCGCCCGGCCGCTTCGGTCGCCGCCCGACGGCCGAAGCGGTGCTCGCGCCCGTGTCCGCCCCCGGCCCCGCCCCACCGCCGGCACCCGATCCGCTGGCGGCCCGGCCGTGGCTGTCGTCCTACCCGCCTGCCGTGCCCTCCAGCTACGACTACCCGTTGGTGCCGTTGACCCGGCTTCTCGACGACGCGGCGAAGGACTTTCCCGACGTCGCGGCGACGGCCTACCTCGCAGCGGCGACCAGCTACCGGCGCCTGGTCGACGAGACCGACCGGCTCGCGACCGCGCTCGCCCAGCTCGGCGTCCAGCGCGGCGACCGGGTCGGGATCGCGCTGCCGAACTGCCCGCAGCACGTCGCAGCGGTGTTCGCCACCGGACGCTTGGGCGCCGTCGCGGTGGAGTGCGGCACCGGACGGGACGCCGACGAGCTCGGACACGTCCTGGACGACGCCGGCTGCGCCGTCCTGGTCCTGGCAGACCCGGTCTACCGGGTCCTCGGTGAGCTGAAGGGGCGCCTGCGCAGCCTGCGTCACGTCGTCGGCACGGCGCTGGACGACCCGCTGACGTCGGCTCGCCGGCGCCTGCACCGGCTGCGCCACCGCAGCGACCCCGGCCTGTGGTACCGCATCCCGTCCGGGGAGGGGGTCTTGCGCTACGTCGAGCTCGTCCGGCGATCCCCGCCGAGCCCCGCGCAGGTCGACATCGACCCGGCGTCCGACCTCGCGGCGCTCGTGCCCGACGCCGACGGTCGCCTGGCCGGTCTGACGCATCTCAACCTCGTCGCCGCCGCCTTCCAGGTGCGGCTGTGGGTCCCCGACGTGCTGGCGGGTCACGAGGAGGTCGTCTGCGCGACGCCGTTCAGCAGCCCGGTCGGTCTGGCCGCCGGCCTGGGGTTCGGTGTGCTGTGCGGCGCGACGCTGGCACTCGTGCCCGAGCCCGACCCGGCTGCGGTGCTCGCCGCCCTCGCCGGCCGCATCCCCACGCTGTTTCCCGGCGAGCCCGAGCTGTTCGCCGCCCTGGCCGAGGTCTCCGCCGACAAGGCGCTCGCGACGGTGCGGGCGTCGCTGTCGATCGGCGCCCCGTCAGCCGCCGGCCGACCGCTCGGCGACGAGGTCGTGGCGGCGTTCGAGCGCCTGACCGGCGGCGAGTTGCGGCAAGGCTACGGGTGCGGCGGGGCCGCGCCGTTCACCCACGCCAACCCCGTGTACGGCCCGGCGAAGGCCGGCTCGATCGGGCTGCCGGTGTGTGACACGGTGTGCTCCCTGCGCCATCCTGCCGACCCGGCGCGGCCGGCGCCCGGCGGCGAGGCCGGCGAGCTGGCGGTCCGGGGTCCGCAGGTGATGGACGGGTACTGGCGGCGGCCCGACGCGACCGCGCAGGTCATGCGCGACGGTTGGTTGCTCACCGGCGACCTCGCCGAGATCGACGACGAGGGCTACGTGACCGTCGTCGGCCGGGTCCCGCGGGACTAGGGGACAGCGGTGTCCGGGTTCGCCAGGGCTGCGGAGGACGTCATGCGCGACCGCCCGTCGCCGCGCGTGTTCGTCGTCGACAACTACGACAGCTTCACCTACAACATCGTCCAGCAACTGGGAGAGCTGGGCGCCGACGTCGAGGTCGCGCGCAACGACGCCTTCGACCTCGACGAGGTCGCCGGCCTCGCACCCGACGGGATCGTCGTGTCGCCCGGGCCGGGCACCCCCGCCGACGCCGGGCTGTCCAACGACGTCATCCGGCGTTTCGCCGGCGCGGTGCCGGTGCTCGGGGTGTGCCTGGGCCACCAGTGCATCGGCGACGTCTACGGCGGACGGGTCGTGCGCGCCCCCGAGCTCGTCCACGGCAAGACGTCGCTGATCAGCCACGACGACCGGGGGGTGTTCGAGGGACTGCCCCAGCCGTTCGACGCGACCCGCTACCACTCCCTGGTCGTCGACGCCGGCAGCGTGCCCGAGGTCTTGGAGGTCACCGCCCGCACGGTGCCGCTCGCGGGGGGCCCGCCGCTGGTGATGGGCCTGCGCCACCGCCACCTCGACGTGGAGGGGGTGCAGTTTCATCCTGAGTCGATCCTGACCACCGCAGGACGCGACCTGCTCGCCAACTTCTTGCGCCGACTGCGCGTCGCCCGCCCGGTGTGACGCCCGCGTCGCGCCCGCCCGGCTGCCGGCGGGCCGGCCCTCAGCTCGCGCAGCGGCCGACGACGACGGTGGCGCCACCGCTGCGGGCGAGCTTGCCGGCCCCGGTGCGGGCGGCGACCCGGTCCAGGGCGACGTGCTCGGTGGCGCCGAGCGCGACGAAGCCGGTGCGGGCCGCGACCTCGGTCAGCCAGTTGGTCAGGTCCCGCCCGACGGCGATGACGGGGTCGAGGTCGGGCGCGAGCCGCTTGCACAGCAGCCGCCCCTCGCTGACCTCGTCGTCGGTGGCCACCCGGTGCAGCGTGGACGCGGGCACGCCGAACGCCGCCGCCCATTGCTGCGCCAGCCCCGTCAGCAGGGGGGTGTTCGGCCCCGGCCCGACCGCGACGGCGATCCCGTTGATGTCGGCGATCTCGCCCGGACGCACGACGAGGACGTCGCAGGGAGGGTCTGCCAGCACCTCGCGCGCGAGCGTGTCACCGCCGCCGACCGCCGGCTGCCACTCCACGACGAGCAGGCCGGCGCCGGTGTCGCGCGCGAGCGTGGAGACGCCACGCAGGTCCGCCGGCGCGTCGCCGTCCCACACCATCGCCGTCACGCCGCGCCCCGCCGCGACGCGGAAGACCGCCTCGGCCGTCTCGCGACCGGCCTCGCCGTGCAGTGCGGGGCCGTGGGCGTGGAGCGCACCGGCGCCGACGCCGGCGGCGGCGAGCGTGGTGCGGTCCGCCGCGTGGCGAGCCTGTCGGTACAGGACCAAGGTC
>JAUJMQ010000047.1 GCA_030446775.1 Egibacteraceae bacterium | reverse complement strand
GTTGTGATCCCGGTTGTCGCGGGTTCGAGCCCCGTCACTCACCCCATGAAATCGCTCCAGCCGCATCATCACTGGTTCGGTCGGTTCCCGGGGAGCCCTCCCGAGCATGGGCGCAAGCGGACGGGAGTTGGTGCGGGCCGCGGCACCATCGGCGGCTCCCTGGGGATACCGCTCCGCGGCATGAGCGGACGTTCCTCGGCGCATGGTGGCCCGCCTTCTCCTCGTTCTATGCGGCGGCCTAGAAGCGATCTAGATCCACTGCTCGTGTTGCCCAGTACGAGATGCCACGAGCCGGCGGGAGCCACGCATTGGCGGCCGCGGGCTCCTTGCTACAGGGATCTGTGACCGGCTGCGCCCGTCGGGTGGCGACGAGACAACAGACCGGGGCGCCTTCACTCCCAGGTCTCGCTGGTCGCTCGTTCGTAGCTCTCCCTGAACTGCCCCCAACTTGGCCTCGTCGGCTTCGTCCTGCACCCCATGGTCCTGCAGCATCGAAAGATCCACCAGTTCCTCCACGGAGAGTGCCTCGAGCCACTTGGCCCCCTCCTCTGTCCATCCCGCTTCGGGGACGTGTCGTTCAGCCATCAGATCGCATCCACTCGTCGGTGCCGCCGGCCACCGTACGGCTCCCAAGCGCGCGGTGGCCGTCGTAGATTTGCAGCGGTCTCCGGCAATTTTGCAGTCCGGGCGGGCACGGCGGCCTCCTGTCGGTTCGCACCGTGGCAGTGCGGTCGCGCCTTGTTCGGCCACGTGGAGCCCTGCGAGCCGCCAGGATCTGGTCCGTCAGACAGCTTCGGCAAGCCTGGCCGGCCCTCACGATCGCCCGCGTCCGCAGCGGCCGGCACGAGAAGGCCCGCAGCGGCTCAGGAACGCCCGGCGCTCCGGCTCCGCGGCATGCGCATCACGTCCACCGGATCCTCGCCTCCGCTCGACTCGGGGCGCCCGGGCGGTACGTCCGGGTCCGATACTTGTGTGGCCCGTAGGACGAGGAGTCACAAACACGCCCGGATGTCGTACGGCGCAGTACCGTCGGCTCGCCGCCGTCACGGCGGATGCCTGCCGCCCCGATCCTGCGGTTCGGCGGGCGACATGGCCCGGCTGCCCCAGAGGAGCGACGACGTGCCGGTGCTCGGCAAGCACGAACTCACGCGGTACCTCGGGACCGAGTGCCCGAAGCAGCTGCGGCTGATGCTGTCCACGCCTGCTGAGCAGGCTGCCCAGGGCATGCCCCCCAAGCAGCCACCCCGGCCCGGACTCCAGCAGATCGCCGCCGCCGGAGACGAGTGGGCGGCCGAGAAGCTCGCGGAGCTCGACACGGCGCTCGGCACGACCGTCCTGCTCGGCGCGCGGCAGGCACCCCAGCCCGGCGGCGGCGTCGCGTTCAGCCCGACCCCGCTCGCGACCGTCGGACTGCGCGCAGCCGCGCCAGGCAACTTCCTCGCCGAGCACGAGTTCGACATCGGTCCCGCGTTCGAGGCCGCCTACGGGATAGGGCCGCTTAAGACCACCCACGCGCTGTCCTTCAGCCGGCTCCGCCCTGACCTCATCGAGATCCGCGCGGCGTCCGCCACGACGTACGAGGAAGCCCTCCCGGACGGCAGGGTCGTCGCGGTGACCGGCGGGGACGCCCGCGTCCGGCTCCGCGTCATCGACATCAAGCTCACGTCCCAGCCGGGTCCCGGGTACCTGGCCGAGGTCGTCTACTACTCCGTTGCGCTGGCCGGGTGGCTCGCCGACCACGGCGTCGCGCACCAGTTCGCAGTGGAAGCAGACCCGGCAATCTGGCCGGGCAGCCACACCGCGAGCGCGATCACCGAGGCCCGGAACGCTGCCGCTGCCACGGGCCAGGTCCTGTCTGTACCCGAGTTCCTCGCCGCCCTCGAAGCGGAGCTCGTCGTCTTCCCCTACGAGGTCTTCGCGGCGCGGCTGCGGCACTTCTTCACCGCCGAGTTGCCGGACGTGCTCGCCGCGACGCCGTGGCAGTCCCTGCCGTTCAACGTCGGCACGAAGTGCCGCGGCTGCGACTTCCTCGGGCAGGACTGGGGTCCGACCAACCCGGGTGACCCCGCCCACTGCCTGCCGACCGCCACCACGACCGACCACCTGTCCCGGATCCCCTTCGTCTCCCGGGGAGCGCTCGACCTGCTCGCGCAGAACGGGGCGCCGACCGTGGGGCACGTCGCCGTCCTCATGCCGGCCGATCCAGTGTTCAACAAGCACCACACGCTGCGGGGTCAGCGGACCGTGCTGGCAGGCCGGGCAAGCGCCCTAGCGCCCGGCGGGACCGCCGGGATCCCCAACCTCGCTGGCACGTCCGCGACGATCCCGAGCTGGTCGGACCTGCGCGTCTACGTCTCCGCCGATTTCGACACGTCCAGCGCGCTCACCCTGGTGTTCGGCGTCAAGGCGTGGTGGCGCCAGCCGAGCACGTTCGGCGTCCCTGCGCCCGCCGCCGGCTTCGCCACGCAGTCGTGGCAGGCCAGGCCGTTCCTCGTCGACAGCCGTTCCCTCGTCGCCGAAGAGCAGCAGCTCGTGCTGTTCCTCGCCGCGATCGACCAGATCATCCGCGACGTGAAGGCCGAGGATGCACGGCTCGGCACGACCAGCACCGCGCAGGTCTACGTCTGGGACGACCTCACGTACCGGCACCTCACCCGAGTCGTCGGACGGCACCTCCAGGCGATCCTGAACCACCAGAACGGCATGCGGTACCTGGCGTGGCTGTTCCCGCCCGAGGAGGTCCTCGGCACCGCGAAGCTCGTCTCGGACCCGGTCGTGAGCATCGTCAGCAACGCAGTGAAGAACCTGCTCGCGCTGCCCGTGCCGCACCACTACAGCCTGCTCGGGACGGCCCGCGCCTACCACCGCACGTCGGTGCAGCCGCCCTGGGATGAGTTCCGCGTGCCGCCTCTGTTCGAGGACCCGTTCTCCGACCAGATCCCGTCCGAGCGCGCCCACGCGATCTGGACGAAGGCCGGTGGCCGGTACCCGTGGGGCGCTCAGGCCGCCGACCTCGACCGCACCATCAAGGTCCGGCTCAACGCGCTGGAGGAGATCACCGCGAAGCTCGGCGAGGACCTCCGCGGACAGCTCATGCGCAAGGCCCCGCCGGTCACCGCCCTCGCCCCGCCCGCCGCCGTCTCGCGGCTCACGCCCGACGAGCTTCTGATCCTCGCTTACCACAAGCTCAACGACGCCTTCCAGCAGAACAAGACGGCGCAGGTCCGGGCCATGCCGCCGCACCAGCGCGAGGCCCGGTTCGCGTGCGCCCGCCTCACCCGCCGGTTGGACGGGGCCGACCGGACCACCGCGCTCGCGACCCTCGGCGTCACGGCGGGACCCGACGAGCTCGTGTACGAAATACGGCCCGGCAGCGAAGATGCGAAGTTCGAGGACGGCGCATTCAGCGTCGCAGTCGTTCCGGAGGACCGCACCGTTATCCTCGACTGGAGCGTCCGCAGGCTCGTCGGCGCTGCGGCGGCGGGGACTATGGGCCAGGCGGCGTACGCCCGGCTCTCGGGCGTCCTTGGGGTCGAGATCGTCAAGTTCGACCGGGTCAACCGACTCGTGCTGCTGCGCTGGAACAGCTACCACGCGCTGACCCGGCAGGCCGTGCTCGCGACCGGGCTGCTCAACATGGACCGCAACCTCAGCCTGGAGCCCGCCCCGCAAGACTTCCTCGGCCCAAGGCTGGAGACCACCCTCAAGGCGATCGGGCGCACGCCGAAGGCGGTAGCCCCACCCGCGGCCGCGGCCGCGCTCGGCCTCGTCCAACGGCGCGGCCCGAACCCGATGCCACGCGTGCCCGTCGAGGACGTCCTATGGGACGCGCTGGCGATGTCCGGGCAGCCGGTGGCGAGGCCGGGCACCCCGGGGGCCCGCGCGGCGCTGGACCACGCCGGGCACGGGCTGAACCAGTGGCAGTGGTCCGCCTGGGAGCACGCGCTGACCCACCGCCTGTCGCTGCTGTGGGGGCCGCCCGGCACCGGGAAGTCTCGGACGCTCAAGAACGTGATCGTCGGTGCGGCGCTCGAAGCCGCCGGGCGCGGCGTCCCGCTGCGGGTACTCGTGTCGGCCTCGACCTGGCGCGCCGTCGACAACGTCCTTGCCCCAGTGGCGGCCGCGCTGTCGGGCCTCGTCCCGCAGGCAGAGGTGTTCCGGCTCAGAACCGAGGACCCCGTCGTCGGCGCCCAGAACCTCCAGAACGACAAGGTGCTCACGGCCGTCACGCAGCCGCTCGCTGACCGGCTCACGACGGCGAACACCAACATCACGGTCGTGGGGTCGAGCTCGCAGCAGCTCCACAAGTTCGCGGTTGCCACGGGGAGCGCGACGGCGCCGCTGTTCGACCTCATCGTGTGCGACGAGGCGTCCCAGACGGACGTGGCGAACGCGGTCCTCCCGCTCGCGACCCTGGCCGAGGACGGCAGCGTCGTCGTCGCGGGCGACCCCCTCCAGCTTCCGCCGATCCGGCAGGTCGACGCCCCCATCGGCACGGAGTTCCTCGTCGGGAGCCTTTACGAGTTCCTCTCGGAGCACCACGGCGTCCTGTGCCAGGCGCTGGAGGTGAACTACCGGTCGAACAAGGAGATCGTCGCGATCGCGCACCAGGCGAAGTACCGCCCCGCGCTGCACGCGTTCTCGCCGGACCTGCGGCTGAACCTGCTTGCGCCGCTGCCAAGCGGCCCGACCTCGCCGCCCGGCTGGCCGGCGGGCCTCGCGTGGTCACCCGCGCTGCCCGGGCTGCTCGCGCCGGACGAGCCGGTGGTCTGCCTCGTCCACCCGGACGCCCTGTCCGGCCAGTCCAGCGACTTCGAGGCGCAACTCGTCGCCGGGCTGGCCTCGCTGCTGAACGGGCGCGCCGCCAACGGCCTAACCGACGATATGGACCCCGCAACGAACGCGCCCCGTCCGGCGTCGACGACGCCGTACACGCCGGTCGAGCTCTTCCGCGAGGGGCTCGGCATCGTGTCGCCGCACCGCGCGCAGATCAGCAGGATCGTTTCCCTTCTCGCGGCGGCTGGCACCGGAGCAACCCCCAGCCAGCTCCGCGAAGCGGTCGACTCCGTGGAGCGCTTCCAGGGGCAGGAACGCGACGTGATCATCGCGTCGTACGCAGTGGGCGACCCCGACACGATCGCGGACGAGGACGAGTTCCTGCAGTCGCTCAACCGCTTCAACGTCATGGCGTCACGGGCCAGGGCGAAGCTGATCGTCGTGCTGTCCGAGACGCTCGTTCAGCACCTCCCCAACGACCTCGACGTGCTGCGCGGAAGCGCCTTGCTCAAGTCGTTCGCGGAGACGTTCTGCGGGCGGCGGTCCGTAGTCGACTTGAACTGGCACGACCCGGGCCAGCCGGCGGGCACGGTGAGCACCGTCCGCGTGAGCAAGCGCCTGCCTTGAGGTACGTCAGCGGCTGACTGTGGCCCCCCAGCGGGGCTTCGCGATCCGCAGGGCGTGCCGCATGCTCGCCCGGTCCGCGGTCGACACAGCACCGAGCGCCCGGAGCCAACCGGCGATGTCCTCGGGCCCGTCCGCAGGCGCGACCTGCTCGACGGTCCGCGCGACGATCAGCAGGTCGTACTCGCAGTTCCCCGGCAGAGAGTGGTGCCCCATGTGCGGGTCCGCTAGGACCGGCCACAGCGCCGTCACTCGGAGCTTCGCCTCGTCGGGGGCGACCCCGACGGCGTCCCAGGCGTCGCTGCCGCCCTTGTACGTGAACACGATCAGGCCGCCGGGCTTGAGCGAGTCCGTCGCGGCGCGCAGCGCTGCCCCAAGCCGCGAGCCGAAGTAAGCAACCGGGTCGTCGCCGTCCGGGAGCAGCGGCGCGGCGGCGAGGTCTTGCTGGCTGAGCCAGGCACGGAAGACCTGGCTGAGCGCGTCGTACGGGATGAAGTCGTAGTACGGCGGGTCGGTGAGGCACAGGTCTGCGCTTGCCGCCTCTAGGGCGGCGCCCGCGGTGCTGTCGGCCGCCGTGACGGCGTGAGGGTGGGCCCGGGGGAGGAACGCGAGGGTCACGGGCTCGGGCTTGTCCCGGCGATCCAGAACGTGTCGGCGGACGGTGCCATTGGCGGCCTTGGCCGCGCGCACCAGCGCCGCGTTGAGCGTCCCGCGGCCGCCACGCAGATTGAGCGGGTTGAGCTCGACGGTGAGCGCGGGCAGTGCGAACGCACGGATGCTGAACAGCGGCGCGAGACGCCCGTAGTCGGTGGCGTAGCCGCACAGCCGGTTGTTGCTCACGACGGTGCTGGAGACCGCGATTCGCAGGGCGCGCTCAACGCCCACGTCGAGCCCCGCGCTGTCGAGCCAGTCGTGCGCCGCGGCGAGGTAGGCGGTCTGCCTGGCAGTGTGGAGCATCCCGATGGTCCTGATCCCGTAGCTCAGGGGCCGTGCGTCGCCGGGCGCCGTCACAATCGGCCGGTCGAGCGGGAGGGGGCGTCCGGTCCGGGTAGCCAGCCATGCCGCTGCGCGCCGCTCCCCGGCCAGGTCCTCGTCAGTGGCGGAGCGGATGCGCCTGCGGGTGCTCCGGCTGGCGCCGGTTTCCTCCACGCCTACGACTGCGCGTGGCGCTGAGCCGGTCTGGAGCCGCTCGTGGTCGGAAGCGGTCGCGCAGCCCGGGCAGCGGTACCGGCCTTTCGCGTACGTCGCCGCGTCAAGCGGGCGGCGGCGACCGCAGCAGGAGATGGTTCTCGCCCCGGCCTTCAGAAACCGTGTCCCAAAGCAGTCCGGGCAGAACGCCGAAGCAGCGGCGTCCCGGATGACACCTCCGGCCGTTCCGGTGCTCCGCGCGATGATCAGCGACCGGTACAGCGGGCCTGAATGCGTGCAGAACGGGCACGTCACAACGGGCACGGTGAAGTAGTGCAGCGGTGTCCACTCCGGGTCGGTGGCCGCCCACAATGGGTTGAGGGCCGTGCGCAGGTCAGCGAGGAGTTGGGTACCGGCTGTCCGGACCGCGTCCGCCCCAGCCGGGTCGAGCTGGTGCCCGACGAGCAGGACCGCGAGCGGGTCG
>JAUJMQ010000004.1:43801-94950 GCA_030446775.1 Egibacteraceae bacterium | reverse complement strand
TGCTGACCACCGGAGACCACGACGACCGAGTGGTGCCGGGCCACACCTTCAAGTTCGCCGCGGCGCTGCAGGCGGCGCAGGGCGGCGCGGCGGCGGTGCTGCTGCTCGTCGAGACCGACGCCGGCCACGGTGGCGGCACGCCCGTCGGCAAGCTCGTCGCCGAGCGCGCCGACGTGGTGGCCTTCCTCGTCCGCGCCCTCGAGGTCGCCGGCAACGGCGGCGGCACCGCGCAGCGGTAGGGTCGGGGCATGGACGTCGCTCGCAACCAGGTCGTGTGCCCCCGCTGCGGTGAGATCAGGCTGGAGACGCCACCCGGCACGACGGTGCTCCCGACGCTCGGCATGGCCCGCAAGGCCGCCGGGACGGCAGGGGAGTGCGACTGCGGCCGCGCGCCCCACGAGCGCCCCGGGACACTGGCGTCCGAGCCCGGGCAGCCCGCGGGGCCGGGGACGACCACCACGACCACCACGGCTGCCGACTCCTAGCGGCCGTGGCCAGCGTCTTCACCCGCATCATCGACGGTGAGCTGCCCGCCACCTTCGTGTGGCGCGACGACCGCTGCGTCGCGTTCCTGTCGATCAACCCGCTGCGCCCCGGCCACGTGCTCGTCGTCCCCCGCGAGGAGGTCGAGCACTGGATCGACCTGGACCCTGGCACCTGGGCTCACCTGACCGAGGTCTCGCAGCGGATCGGCGCCGCGCTCGACCGGGCCTACCGCCCCGCCAAGGTCGGCCTGATGCTGGCCGGCCTGGAGGTCCCCCACGTCCACGTCCACGTCGTCCCCATCGACGGCGTGCACGACCTGGACTTCGCCAACGCCGACCCCGACCCCGACCCCGCCGCCCTCGACGAGGCCGCCGAACGGATCCGCGGCGCCCTGCGCGACGCGGGCCTGCCCTACCGGGAGCGGTGAAGCTCGGCCTCGTGCTGTCGGGCGGGGGCGCCCGCGGTGCCTTCGAGGCCGGGGTCGTGGCCGCACTGGAGGACGCCGGCGTCCGGCCCACCGTGCTGTCGGGCACGTCGGCCGGCGCGCTCAACGCCGCCGGGGTGGCGGCCGGCTTCGGCGCCGACCGGCTCGCCGCCTTCTGGACGTCGATCCGCGACCGGGACGTCTACCGTCAGCGCCGCGACGTCTGGCGGCTGCTGCGCCCCGCCGGGCTGCTCGGGGACGGCAACGCCGCCGAGCGGCTGCTCGACAGCGTCGGGTGGACCTGGCTGTGGGACCCCTCGCCGCTGCGGCGCACGCTCGTCGCCGCGTTCGGCGGCGAGCGCATCCCGGTCGCGGCGGGCACGGTCCTGGCCGTGTCGGCGGTCGCGGCCGCCAGCGGTCGCCTCGTGCGGTTCACGAGCGCCGACCCGCCGCCACACCGGCGCACCGACCGGTTCCGCACCGTCACCCTCGACGTCGACCACCTGCTCGCCAGCGCCGCCATCCCGCTGCTGTTTCGTCCTGCGGCCCTGCGCACGGGGCTGTTCTGGGACGGTGGCGTCGTCGCGAACACCCCGATCGCGCCGGCGCTGGCCTACGAGCCCGACACCGTTGTGGTCGTCACCACCTCCGAGCTGCGCGAGGACCGCCCGCCGCCGCGGAGCCTGTTGCAAGCCGTGTCACGCGTGGTCGTGTCCGCGCAGCGCTTCGGGTTGGAGACCGACCTCGCCCGGGCCGAGACCGTCAACGAGCTGTGCCGCGCGCAACCGCAGCGGCGCGACCGCAAGCTCGTCGACCTGCTCCTCGTCGGACCGGGCGCGCACGACCTCGGCGATCCGCTGCACTTCGACCCGGGCTCGGCTCGGCGGCTGGTCACCCTCGGTTCGAAGGTCGGCGCGGCAGCGGTGCGGCGCTGGCGCGACGAGGGGCGGCTGCCGTGACGGTCCCACCACGCCCGCCCACAGCCCCGCCGACGGCGGGAGTGCGCCAGGCTCGGCGCTCGCGCACAATGGTCGCGCGGCGCAGCCGAGCAGCGCCTGCCCTTTGACCCCGACGCCCGCGCTGCGGGCAGCGAGCGACATTTGCCGAGCACCACGAGCGTCAAGACGTCCGTCCCCGACCACCACGCGATGGTCACCGTCCTCGGCAGCCGCGACGAGCTCCTCAAGCTCGTCGAGAACGCCTTCGACGTCGAGATCCTCGTGCGGGGCAACGACATCACCGTCACCGGGGACGCGGAGGAGACGGCGAAGGTCGTCGTCGCCTTCGCCGAGCTGGTCAAGCTGCTGGACCGCGGGCACGGCCTGGACGAGGGGAACGTCGGCGCCACGATCGCGATGGTCCGCGCCGCCGAGCACCCCTCGCCCGCCGACGTCCTGTCCGACGAGGCGCTGACCCACCGCGGCCGCTCCATCCGGCCGAAGACCGTCGGGCAGAAGCGCTACCTCGACGCCATCCGCGCGAACACCGTCGTGTTCGGCATCGGCCCCGCCGGCACGGGCAAGACCTACCTGGCGATGGCGATGGCCGTCCTGGCGCTCAAGCGCAGGGAGGTCAACCGGATCATCCTCACCCGCCCGGCGGTGGAGGCCGGCGAGCGCCTGGGCTTTCTGCCCGGCACGCTGTACGAGAAGATCGACCCGTACCTGCGCCCGCTGTTCGACGCGCTGTACGACATGATGGACGCCGAGCAGATCCAGCTGCTGATGGAGCGGGGCACGATCGAGGTCGCGCCGCTGGCATTCATGCGCGGGCGGACGCTCAACGACAGCTTCATCGTGCTCGACGAGGCGCAGAACACCACCGCCGAGCAGATGAAGATGTTCCTCACCCGCCTGGGCTTCGGGTCCAGGGCCGTCGTCACCGGCGACGTGACCCAGGTCGACCTGCCCAGCGGCCGGCACCCGGACTGCGCGTCGTGCGTGACATCCTGCCCGGCATCGAGGGTGTCGAGTTCTGCGAGCTCACCGGTCGCGACGTCGTCCGCCACCGCATCGTCGCCGAGATCGTGGAGGCCTACCGGGTGTTCGACGAGCAGGACGGCAAGCGTGCGAACGGCTGAGGCGGGCAGACCCAGCCCCCTCGCGGCGCGTGCCGGGAGGACTTCCGTCGTCCCGGGAGGGCCGCTGATGTCGGTGTTCGTGGCCGACGAGCAGACCGCGCCCGTCGACAGCGACCGGGTGCAGCGCCTCGCCGCGTTCGTGCTGGCCGACCTGCGGGTCCCCGACGCGATGGAGCTGTCGGTGCTGTGCGTCGACGCGGAGGCGATCGCCCAGCTCAACGCCCACCACATGGAGGCCGAGGGCCCCACCGACGTCCTCGCCTTCCCGATGGACCTGCCCGGCGAGACGGCGGCGGGTGAGCCGGCGATCCTCGGCGACGTGGTGCTGTGTCCCCAGGTGGCGGCCGGCCAGGCCGCGGAGCACGGCACGACCGCGCAGGCCGAGATCGACCTGCTGTGCGTCCACGGCATCCTGCACCTGCTGGGCCACGACCACGCCGAGCCCGAGGAGCGGCGCAGGATGTTCGCCCTGACCGACCGGCTGCTGGCCGCGTTCCGCGGCGCCGAGGTGTCCCCGTGACCGCCGCCGACGCCTGGATGCTGGCCGCCGCGTTCCTGTTCGTCCTCGCCGCCGCGTTCTTCGGCGCGGCGGAGACCGCGATGTCGCGCCTTAGCGTGCACCGTGCGAGCAGGCTCGTGGAGGACGGCCGCCGCGGCGCGGAGCGGGTGGCGCGGCTGCTCGCCGAGCCGGCGCGGACGCTCAACATCCTCGCGCTGCTGGTGCTGGCCACCCAGGTGCTGGCGGTGACCCTCGTCACCGTCGTCGTGGCGCGGCACCTGCGCGACAGCGCCGCGGTCGCCGTCGCGGCCGGGGTCGCCCTCGTCGCGCTGTTCGTCGGCGCCGAGGTCGCGCCCAAGACCCTGGCCGTCCAGCACACCGAGGCGGTGGCGCTGCGGACCGCCGCCTGGGTGGCGTTGTTCGCCCGGCCGCTGTCGCCGGTGGCGTCGCTGTTCATCTGGGCCGGCAACGTCCTCGCGCCCGGCAAGGGGCTCAAACAGGGGCCGTTCGTCACCGAGGACGAGATCCGCGAGATGATCGACGTGGCCGAGTCCGACGAGGTCATCGAGGAGTCGGAGCGGGCGATGATCCACTCGATCTTCGAGCTCGGCGACACCGTCGTCCGCGAGATCATGGTGCCGCGGCCCGACATGGTCATGGTGTCGGCCGACGACGGCCTCGGTGCGGTGCTCGACACGATCCTGCGCGCCGGCCACTCCCGGCTGCCCGTCTACGCCCACGACCGCGACCGGATCGTCGGGCTCATCTACGCCAAGGACGTCCTGCGGCGGCTGCACACCAGCGGCGACGAGGAGGGCCCCTGGGGCGACCTGCTGCGCGCGCCCCACTTCGTCCCGGAGCTCAAGCCGGTCGACTCGCTGCTGCGGGAGCTGCAGGCCGACAAGATCCACCTCGCGATCGTCGTCGACGAGTACGGCGCGACCGCCGGGCTGGTCACGATCGAGGACATCCTCGAAGAGATCGTCGGCGAGATCGTCGACGAGTACGACCGCGAGGAGGCGCTCGTCGAGGAGCTCGCGACCGACGCGTGGCGGCTGGACGCGCGGCTGCCCGTCGACGAGCTCAACGAGCTGCTCGGCACCGACCTGCCGAACGAGGAGTGGGACACCGTCGGGGGTTGCTGTTCGGGCTGCTCGGCCATGTCCCGTCGCCGGGGGAGCGCGGAGGTCGAGGGGTGCGGTTGACCGCCGAGCGGATCAAGGGCCGGCGCATCGCCAAGGTGCTCGTCAAGCGCGTGCCGGTGCCCACGCCGTGAGCGGCTTCAACGAGGCCGGGCTCCTGGCCGCCGCACGCAAGGCGCAGCAGCGCGCCTACGCCCCGTACTCAGGCTTCCGGGTCGGCGCGGCGCTGCTCGCCGCCGACGGGCAGGTGTTCGCCGGCGCCAACGTCGAGAACGCCGCCTACCCGGCGACCATCTGCGCCGAGCGGGTCGTGATGCCGGCGGCGGTGGTGGCGGGGGTGCGCGACTTCGTCGCCCTCGCGGTGATCGGCGACGGGAGGGTCCGTGCACCCCGTGCGGCACCTGCCGCCAGGTGCTGTTCGAGTTCGCCCCCGACCTGCTCGTGCTGGCCGCCGGCGCCGACGGGTCGCTGGCCCGCTACGAGCTCGGCCGCGACCTCCTGCCCGCCGGCTTCGGCCCCGCCCGTCTCACCGGGGCCTAGCAGCACCTCAAACGCCGGGTGGCTTACGCCCAACGACCCCCTTCGGGAGACAGGTCCTGCCGGCGCGACGCACCGCCCCCGGGCCGCCTGCAGGCTCCCGGCCAGTCCGCGCCCGGACGTCGACCGGGTGCAGGTTCGGGCGGATGCGCACGCATCCGCACCCGGACGGCCGCCGCAGGGTGCTGGGACGGCGCGCCCGGATCCCAGACCGGGTGCAGGTTCGGGCGGATGCGCACGCATCCGCACCCGGACGGCGTCGCAGGGTGCTGGGACGGCGAGCCCGGATCCAGACCGGGTGCAGGTTCGGGCGGATGCGCACGCATCCGCACCCGGACGCGGCCGTGTCGTCGCGGGCCGTAGGGTCGCACCCATCCCGCGAGCGGTCGCGCCGGCGGAAGGCGCCGCGAACCCGCATCACGCCTGGAGCGGCCGTTCAACATCAGGGTGAGGCGCTGGAGGGACTCCTCGGGAGGTGGACCGCCGGCGTCCTGACCGCGGCCTCCCCGTCCGCCGGGCTGCGGCGCGAGGCTCGGGTGGCGATAGCCTGCCGGTCATGCGCTCGGGCTTCTGCGCCATCGTCGGACGGCCCAACGTCGGCAAGTCCACGCTGCTCAACGCCCTCGTCGGCCAGAAGGTCGCGATCACGACGCCCGTCCCGCAGACGACGCGTCACGCGATCCGGGGCGTGCTGCACCAACCGGACCTGCAGATCGTGCTTGTCGACACCCCGGGACTGCACAAGCCGAGGACGCTGCTCGGGTCGCGGCTCAACGAGGTCGCCCGCGGCACGCTGTCGGGCGTCGACGTCGTGGTGTTCATCGTCGACGGCGCGACGGGCATCGGCCAGGGCGACCGCTTCATCGCCGGCCTGCTCGCCCAGGTCGACACCCCGGTCATCGCGGCGCTCAACAAGGTCGACGCGTACGCGCGCGCCAAGCAGCTGCCGCAGCTGTCACGTCTCGCCGCGCTCGGCGACTTCGCCGAGATCGTGCCGCTGTCGGCCGCCCGCGGGGACAACGTCGACGTCCTCGTCGACCTCATCGCGGCCCGGATGCCACAAGGCCCCGCGTACTTTCCCGACGGGCAGGTGTCCGACCAGGACGTCGACCGCTTCGTCGCCGAGATCATCCGCGAGAAGGCGCTGACGCTCATGCGCGAGGAGCTGCCCCACTCTCTCGCCGTCGTCGTCGAGGAGATGGCGCCGGGCGAGACCGAGGGTGTGCTGGCGGTGACCGCGACGCTGTACGTGGAGCGCGCCTCGCAGAAGGGCATCGTCATCGGGCGCGGTGGCGCGGTGCAGCGCGACATCGGCGGCGGCGCCCGCAGCGAGCTGGAGGTCCTGCTCGGCACTCGGGTGTTCCTCGACCTGCGGGTCAAGCTGTCCAAGGAATGGCAGCGCGACGCCAAGAAGCTCGAGCGGCTGGGGTATTAGATGCTGTACGAGCTGCTCGACCGTGCGGCGCACGGGGACTTCCCCAGCCCCGACGCGTCCCTGCGGGTCATGGCGCCCGTCGCCGGGGCGCCCGAGGCGATCCTCGCGTTCAGCGCCGCCCACGTCGTCGCCACGTCGCTGCCCGAGCCGGTGATCCGTGCCCGGATCCCGGCCAAGGATCTCAACGCGCCGTTGAGCGCGGAGGTGCTCACGTGGTTCGGCGAGCAGGTCGGCCGGCGCTGCGACAACATCGACGCGGTCCTCGCCGCCGTCTCCACCGACGTCGACTGCGACGTGGAGCTCGTGACAGTCGACCCGTCCTATCCCCATCCGCGGGTCGCCCAGGCGCGGCGCCACCGCGACGACCTGCGCGTCTTCCGCGACCGCGGCGGGCGCGCGGTCGTCGTGCTCGGCCGGGGACTCGCCGGACGCTGGGAGGTCAGCCTGGAGATCGACCGCGGGCACCGCGGAAGCGGGCTGGGCGGGGCCGTGGCCCACGCCGCTCGCTGCGTCGCGCCCGCGGGCCTCCCGCTGTTCGCGCAGGTGGCTCCCGGCAACGCCTCGTCGCTGCGGGCCTTCCTCACCGCCGGGTTCCGGCCGATCGGCGCCGAGGCGCTGTTCTTCTAGAGGGGCCTGTCTCGGCCAAGGAGTCGTTGGACATGAGCCGCCCGGCGTTCCAGGTGCGTCCAGACCGCGGCATGACGCTCGAGCCGGGCGACGTGCTGCTCACGGGCGCCCCGCACGGCGCCGGCTTCGGGATGGACACGCCGCGCTACCTCGCTCCCGGCAACCTGGTCGAGTGCGAGGTCGAGGGGCCGGGCCGCCTGCGCAACGCGAGCGTCGCACCGCCGGCAGGATGAGCGCCGCGCGCGTCGGCGACGCCGCGCAGGGGCCGGCGCCGCTGTCGTGGCGCGCCGGGTTCGCGGTCACGCTGGCCCTGGCCATGGCGGCCGGGGCCTTTCCGGGCTACGCCTTCGGGATCCTGGGCCCGTTCCTCGTCGACGAGTTCACGCTGTCGCGTTCGCAGCTGGGGCTGCTCACCACGGGATTGTTCCTGGTGGGCGGCAGCCTGTCCCTTCCGGCCGGGACGCTGGTCGACCGCCACGGCGGGCGCCGCGTGATGCTGGGCGCGTTCGCGGTGCTCGGCGCCGCGATGGCCACAGCTGCCGCGGCGCCTTCCTTCCCGCTGCTCGTCGTGGCCGCGGCGCTCGCCGGGGTCGCGCTGGCTGCCGGCAACCCGACGACGAACAAGCTCGTCGCCGTCCACGTCCCCGCCGGAAGGCGCGGCATCACCATGGGGTTCAAGCAGGCGGGCGTCCAGGTCGGCGCGTTCCTCACCGGGGCGCTGCTGGCACCGGCCGCGGCGGCGTGGGGTTGGCGGCTCGCGCTCGCCGCGAGCGTCGCCGTCCCCGTGGCCGGCGTCGTCGCGACCCTGCGCATCGTGCCCGACGACCGCGGCGCACGGTCAGCTCCCGCCGGGGTAGGTCCAATCCCCGCCCGCGCCGGCGCCGCCGCCGCCGCCGGCCGCCGTGCCGCGCCGTTGCCGGCAGCGGTGCGCTGGCTGGCGGCCTACGCGTTCCTCATGGGCGCCGGCGTCGCCGCGGTCAACGCGTACCTGCCGCTGTACGGCGTGGAGCGGCTGGGCCTGTCGGTGCGGGTCGCCGGCGCCGCGGCCGCGCTCATCGGCGCGGTCGGCATCGCTTCGCGTGTCGTCTGGGGGTGGCTCAGCGAGCGCCGCAGCGGCTTCGTGGCGCCGCTGCTGGTCATGGCCGCCGGCGCGGTGGCGGCCCTCGCGCTCGTCGTCGCGGCGCAGGTCGCAGGTGCGTGGCTGCTGTGGCCGGCGGCGCTCGTGCTCGGGGCCACCGCGGTGACCTGGAACGCCGTCGGCATGCTCGCGGTCCTCGACGAGGTCGAGGCGGCCGACGCGGGGCGGGCGTCGGGCTATGTGCTTTTCGGCTTCTACGGCGGCTTCGTGCCGAGCCCCATCCTGTTCGGGGCCGTCGTGGACGCCACCGGCGACTACCGCGTCGCGTGGACGGCGGTCGCGGGGGTCTTCACCGCCGCCGCGCTGCTCATGGCCTGGTGGGGCCGGGCGTCGCGCCGGTCCGGGTCGGCGACCCGGGACTGAACACGGCGGCGTTCAGGGCGCTCGCGTCAGACCCAGCGACGGACGCGCCCCCGATAGGTGCGGTAGGCGTCGCCGAAGCAGCACTCCAGGTAGCGCTCCTCGGGCACGATGAACGAGCGCTTGGCGACGAACGTGGCGGGCACGAGCAGCGCCAGCGTCCACCCATTGCCGGTCAGCAGCGCGATCCCCGCGGTCCCCAGCGTCAAGCCGAGGTACATCGGGTTGCGCGTGAAGCGGTAGGGGCCGGTCACGACCAGCGCTGTCGTCGGGTGGATCGGCACCGGGCTCGTGCCCGCGGCGACGAAGCGCCGCACGGCGCCGCCGCACAGCGCGACGGCCCCGCCCACGGCGACCGCGCCGGCCATCCGCCGCACCGTCGCGTCGTCGGCGGCGCCGATCCCCAGCGGGCGGGCGCGCCCCAGCGCCGCGCCCGCGAGCAGCACCCCCGCGTACAGCGCCGGCGGAGGAAAGCGCACGTCCGCGTGGTCGGGCGGCGCGACGCCCGTCACGTCGCCCGGCACGTCGCCGGTCACGTCGCCGGTCACCGCGGCACCCCCGCCGGCGTCCCGCGCAGGTCCACGACGTCGACCTCCCGCCGCGGCGGCTCCCCGCCGGGCCGGAGCCCGGCCTCGGTGAGGACCGCCCACACCGCCGGGTGGATGCGCTCGTCGAAGGCCCGGTCGCACTGCTCGCGTGACTCCCACACGTCGATGTACCGCAGCGTCCCGTCGTCGTTGCGGATCGCGAGGTGGACGAGGTTGCCGTCGAGCGGCTCGTCGCCGATCCGTTCGGCGATCCTGCGGTAGGTCTCCTCGCCGATCGGCACGTCCTGGACCCACGCGTAGGCCATGGCCTCTCTCTTTCCGCCGTTTCATCCGAACTTCCTTCGGACGAATGTGGGTACTGTAGAGCCGATGCCCGAGCCCGTCAACACCCGCGCGTACCGTTCGCCGGCGCGTCGCGAGGCGGCACGCCGCACGCGGCAGGCGATCCTCGCGGCCGCCCGCCGCCTGTTCGCCGAGCGCGGGTACGCGGCGACGACGATGGCCGCGGTCGCCGCCGACGCAGGAGTCGCCCTGGATACGGTGTACGCGGCGGTCGGGGCCAAGCCGGTGCTGTTCCGGTTGCTGCTGGAGACCGCGCTGTCGGGCATCGACGAGGTCGTGCCCGCCGAGGAGCGCGACTACGTCAAGCAGATCCGGTCCGCCCCCCAGGCGGCCGACAAGATCGCGATCTACGCCGGGGCGGTGCGTGCCATCGGGCAACGGATGGCGCCGCTGCACCTGGTGCTGCGCGAGGCGGCCGCGGCCGCCCCCGAGCTCGCACAGATCCGCGACGAGATCTCACGGCGGCGGGCCGCCAACATGCGCCTGTTCGCCGCTGACCTCGCCGCCACGGGCCAGCTGCGCCCCGGCCTGGGCGTGGAGGAGGTCGCCGACGTCGTGTGGGCGACGAGCTCCGCGGACCTCTACGCGCTGCTGGTGGGCCAGCGGCGTTGGGCGCCGGAGCGCTTCGAGCGGTGGCTGGCCGACAGCTGGTCGCTGCTGTTCCTGGCCGATCCGGGCGTCCGGGGTTGACGGGCGGCTACAGCTGCTGGCGGGCGAAGGCGCGAAACCGCCGGCGGACCGCCAGGCAGGCGGCGATCGCGGCGACACCGACGAGGGCGCACACCGGGGTCAGCGGCGACCCCAGGGCGCCGTCGCCGCGCCAGTCGCTGACCGCGATCGACCCCCAGAACAGCGTCCACAGCGCGTACAAGACGGCGAGGTTGCGCGCCTGGCGGCGCCAGCGACGGCTGAGCTCGGCGCCGACCCGAGCCTCGAACAGCCCTTCCGGCAGCCGGCGCCGCCACACCGACATCGCGATCGTGTGGCGTTCGGGCTGGGTCAGCACCTGCTCCCACACTCGGTCCCACAGCTCGTCGTCCCACTCGAGCACGCCGCCGACGGCGGCGCCCGCGGCCGGAGTGCCGATGCCGTCCGTCGTATCTCTGCGGTGTCGCATGGTCGGCAGTCTGACAGCGTTGCGGGGCCCGCGACGAGGGGTGTCGCACCGCGGGGTTGACGGCCCGGGACGGCCGGCGGCGCGTAGCCTGGCGCGAATGGCGCTGTACCGCGAGCAGGGCGTCGTCCTGCGCACCTACAAGCTCGGCGAGACCGACCGGATCGTGCACCTCGTCACCACCGGGCGGGGGCTGGTCCGCGCCGTCGCGAAGGGCGTGCGCCGGCCGGGCTCGAGGTTCGGGGGGCGCCTGGAGCCGTTCAGCCACGTGGACCTGCAGCTGTATGAGGGCCGCAACCTCGACGTCGTCACCCAGGCCGAGCTGATCACCTCCTTCGCCCGCGTCCGGGGTGACTTCGCCTTGAGCGCGTGCGGCTCGACGATGGTCGAGGCCGCCGACCGCGTGGCGCAGCCGGCCGAGCGCTCCACCCGCCTCGTGCTGCTGCTGCTCGACGGGCTGCGCGCCCTGGACCGGATCCCCCAGCACCCCTCGGCGACGCTGGACGCCTACCTGCTGCGGCTCGCCTCGGTCGCCGGCTACCACCCGTACCTGGACGCGTGCGCGGGCTGCGGCGCTACCGGTGGGCACCTCGTCTTCTCCATCGCGGCCGGTGGGGTGCTGTGCCCCCGCTGCGCGCCGCCCGGGTCCCGGGGGCTGGACCCCGCCGTCCCCGTGCTGCTCGACGCGCTGCTGGACGGCGACTGGCGCGGCCTGGACGCCGCGGCCGCCGACCCTCGCGTCCGCCGGGCCGCGGCGGCGCTCGTCAACAGCTTCCTGATCTACCATCTCGGCGGCCGTTGCGGGCGTGGGGAGCTCGTGCCCCGGTGAGCGGCGGGACTCCCCGCGACCTGGACCCTGACAGGCTCCCGGCGCACGTCGGGATCATCATGGACGGCAACGGCCGCTGGGCCGCGCGCCGCGGGCTGCCCCGCAACGCCGGTCACGAGCGGCGAGTCGGCGCTGTTCGACACCGTCGAGGGCGCCCTCGAGCTGGGACTGCGCTACCTCACCGTCTACGCCTTCTCCACCGAGAACTGGAGGCGGCCGCCGTCGGAGGTCCGCTTCCTCATGGGCTTCAACCGCGACCTGCTGCTGCGCCGCGCCGACGAGCTGGACGGACGGCAGGTGCGCGTGCGGTTCATCGGCCGGCGCGGGCGGCCGGTGCCGCGCAGCCTCGTCGAGCTCGCGGATGATCGAGTCGACCGAGGCGCGCACCGCCGGGCACCGCCGCCTCACGCTGCAGGTGGCGTTCAACTACGGCGGGCGCGCCGAGCTCGTCGACGCGGCGCGGCGCATCGCCGCCGACGCCGCGGCGGGCCGCCTGCGCCCTGAGCGAGTCGACCGCAAGTCGATCCAGGCGCGCCTGTACGAACCCGACGCCCCCGACGTCGACCTGCTCGTGCGCACCTCCGGCGAGCAGCGGCTGTCGAACTTCCTGCTGTGGGAGGCGGCCTACGCCGAGCTCATCTTCACCGACGTGCTGTGGCCCGACTTCGGACGCCACGACCTGTACTCCGCCGTGGGGCAGTTCCAGCAGCGCGCGCGCCGCTTCGGCAAGGTCTGACACCCGCCGGCCATGGGCAGGTCGCCAGGACCGATCATCCGAAGGAGTGAGTCTCCCGTGGAGTCGTTGGCGTAAGCCGCCCCGCGTTTGAGGTGCGTCGTAGCACGCCTCACCGGCGACAAAGAAGAAGGGTTGGTCACGTGGGCGTTACCAACCCTTCTCGCATGAGGGGCAGGCCGAGCTCGGGGCCGGTTTGGGGCCGGCTCCGGCGGGGCTGGTCAGGTGGCGGGCGTCAGCAGCTGGTCCACGGGGGCGTAGTCGTCGGTGAGGACCGGCGCGTCACCGATGAAGGCGTCGAGCCGAGCCCCCGTGGCGACTTCGTCGTCGTCGCCCCGCCCGCTGTTGCGGGCGGCGATCGCCTCGGTGTCGATGGGCGCGTCGGAGGCGACGAGCACGAAGTTGCCGCCCTCGGCGCGGTCCAGCCGTGCCGGCGGGGCGATCACCGCGACGTGGTCGAACACCGCGCGCAGGGTCGCCGCCTCGGCGCGCGCGAAGCCCAGCGGCGGGTAGTCGATGAGGTTGATCGCGTACGTGCCGCCAGGCGCCAGCGTCGCACTGATCTGCTCGGTGAACTCCCTGGTCGCCAGGTGCCACGGGACGGCCTGCCCGCCGAACGCGTCGCCGATGACGACGTCGTAGGCGCCGGCCGGCTGGTCGCGCAGCCCGAGACGCGCGTCGCCGATGCGCACCCGCAGGTCCGGACCGGTGCGAAGGCCGAGCTCGGTGCGGGCGATCTGCAGCAGCGTCGGGTCGAGCTCGAGCACCACCGATGACGAGCCGGGCCGCGTCGCCGCGAGGTAGCGGGGCAGCGAGAAGCCGCCCCCGCCGATGTGCAGCGCCCGCAGCGGCTCGCCCTCGGGGGCCACGGTCGCGAGGACGTCGCCCATGATCTGTGCGTAGCTGAACTCCAGGTAGGTCGGGTCGGCGAGGTCGACGTAGCTGTGCCGCAGCGTGTCCAGGTACAGCGTCCGGCCCGACTCCCGTAGCGGATCGGGGATCACGCGGGCGCAGAAGTAGGCGCTCTCGTACTGGCAGGGGTCGGGCACCGACAGCGTGAGCGCGCCGCCGAGCAGCGCCAGCGCGAGCGGCCCGAGCGGTGACGGCCTGTCCGACCCCCGCCGCAGCGAGAACGTCAGGAGCCCCCCGAGGGCGACGAGCAGCAACCCGACGCCGAGCACGATCGGCTGGGTCGGCAGTGCCGCGACGAGCAGGAAGCCCGTCACGAAGGTCCCCAGGATCGCACCGGCGGTGCCGAGGGCCGACAGCCGTCCGACGGTACGCCCGGTCTCGCCGAGGTCGGTCAGCTGGAGCTTGACGACCGTCGGGTTGACCGCCGACAGCACCGCGGCGGGGGCGAAGAAGCCGACGAAGGACAGCGACACGATGGCGAGAGGGCCGGCGCCGAGGTTCGCGCTCCCGATGATCCGTATGGCGGGGATGGTGCACAGCGCGAGCGCGCCACCGAGCAGCAGGATCGGCCCGAGCGTCGACCGCGGGTCGAGCCGGTCGGCGAGCCGGCCGCCGGCCCACGTGCCCAGCGAGATGCCGGCGAGGACGGTGCCGATGATCCCCGTGTAGGTCTCCAGGGTCACGCCGACGTACGGCGCGAGCAGGCGCCCTGCGAGGATCTCCAGCACGAGGACGGCGGCGGACGTGACGAACACGAGCGCACCGGCGGCGACGGGGGGCATGCCCCGCAGTATGCCGACCGGGCCGGCCCGGCCGCGGCTGTCGCGCGGCACTCGAGGAGCCGCCGGCCCGTAAGGATCCTTGCGACGTGAGCACGTCGGCGGGCTGGTCGCGGCGCTCGGGCACGTCCGCCGGAGGCACCGCCGTCACGCTGATGGGCTCAGCGCTCCGCGGGGCGACCGAGGTGCGCTTCGGTTACGTCGCCGCGCGCAGCTTCCGGATCATCGACGACCGGACGATCGCAGCGGTCAGGCCCCGCCACGTGGCGCGGTCGCTGCACGTGCGGGTCACGGTGGGACCAGCGCCACGCGCCGCGGACCGGCTTCACCTTCCACTCACCCCCGAACCCGGGTGCCGTGGACACGCCACCGTATCGGTGACTGATCCACGGCACCCGGGTTCGGGCGGGGGCGCTAGACCTGTCGGCATGGCAGACGACGAGGGGCGCGGCGCGGCGCGAGGACCTGCGCGAGCCCACCGCCAGGGCGCTGGCCGCCCAGGCGGAGGCGTCCGCGGCCATGGGGTCGCCGCTGTACGCCGTCCTGCTGCGGGAGGCCGCCGCCGACGTGGCCGCCGGCGGGGTCCGCCTGGGACGTGCTGCGGCCCGTCGCCACGCTCGAGGACCACGCCGTCGCCCTGCGCCTGCTGGCCGCGGCGCACCGGCTCGTGCTCACCCGCCGCGCGCCGGCCCTGGCGCTGCACTACCCGTCGGTCGGCGGCACCGCCGGTGTCCAGGGGGCGTGGCCGGCGCTGCGGGCGGTGCTCGTCGAGCACCGCGACGAGCTGCGCGAGCTCGTCACGCACCCCTGCCAGACCAACGACGTCGGCGCTGCGCGGCCTTGGCGCCGGGCTTTCGACCGTCGCCGCGCGCACCGGGCTGCCGCTGCGGCTGCTCGAGGTCGGCGCGAGCGCCGGGCTGAACCTGCGCTGGGACGCCTTCCGGTACCGCGACGAGGGCGGCGCCCGCGCCTGGGGCGACCCGGCGTCACCGGTGGTGCTGGCGGGCCGCTGGGACGCCCGCGGGCCTGCTGGCCACACGGGTCAGCGTCGTCGAGCGGCAGGGCTGCGACCCGCGGCCACTGGACCCGTTGACCGACGAGGGGCGGCTCACGCTGACCGCGTCGTTGTGGGCCGACCAGCCCGAGCGCTTCGAGCGCCTGCGCGGCGCCCTGGCCGTCGCGGCGGCCCTGCCGGCGCAGGTGGCCGATGCGTCCGTCGCCGAGTGGCTGCCGGCGCGCCTCGCCGAGCCTGCCGCGAGCGTGGCCACGGTCGTCTACCACTCTGTCGTGGGCAGTACCTCGGCGAGCGCGACCGGACGGTCCTGCGCGAGGCGATCACGGCGGCGGGGGAGCGCGCGTCGCCCGCGGCGCCCTTCGCCTGGCTGCGCATGGAGCCCCGGACGGCGCTGCGGGGGATGGGGGTGTGGCTGACGCTGTGGCCGGGCGGTGACGAGCGGCTGCTCGCCACCGCCGGCGGGCACGGGTTCCCGGTGTCCTGGGGCGACCAGGCCGCCGGCCCGGCCCTGTGGTGACCCACCATCCAGCCGCTGCGGGCACGGACCCTCCGGCCTCGCACACAGCAGGGTTGGTCACACTATCGTGACCAATCCTGCTCCGGCCGGCCTGACCGCCCCGGACCCGGGGCCGGGGCTCGTCGCGCGGGCGGCGACGACCCGCATAATGGCGGCGAACATCACGACAGCCGCTGCCGCCGTGCTCGCCCGCGAGCACGATCCCGGCGCGGCGACCCTTCCTCTGGCGGTGGTCCAGCGATGACGACGAACTCCACCGGGTGGGCCCCGGCCCAGCCCGCGGCAGCCCACCGGTGACGGCGCTCCTGCCGCCGACGGGCGTGCTGACCGACGTCACCGCGTCGGAGTCCGCGCTGCGGCGGTTCCTGCACGGGTTGCCGGGTGTCGACCAGGTCGGGGCGGAGGCACGCGCCGCGACGCTGGCGACGCGCTCGATCAAGCGCGAGTCCAAGCTGTGGGCGCTCGACGCGGCCATCCGCATGACCGACCTCACGACGCTGGAGGGGCCGACACCCCCGGCAAGATCCGGGCGCTGTGCGCCAAGGCCCGCCGCCCCGACCCGTCGGATCCCGAGGTTCCGCCGGTGGCCGCCGTGTGCGTGTACGCCGACCTCGTGGCGGTCGCCGTGCAGGCGCTCGCGGGCAGCGGCGTCCACGTCGCCTCGGTCGCGACGGCGTTCCCCTCCGGCCGCGCGTCGCTGCGAACCAAGCTCGCCGACGTCGCCGAGGCGGTGTCAGCGGGCGCCGACGAGGTCGACATGGTCATCGACCGGGGCGCGTTCCTCAGCGGCCGGTACGCTGCCGTGCTCCAGGAGGTCCGGGCCGTCAAGGCGGCCTGCGGCGACGCCCGCCGCCAGGTGCGCCTCGAGGCGGGCGAGCTCGCGACGTTGGACAACGTGCGGCGTGCCTCGTGGCTGGCGATGGTCGGGGGCGCCGACTTCATCAAGACCTCCACCGGCAAGGTGAACCCGGCATCCACGCCCGCGACGGTGCTCGTCATGCTCGAGGCCGTGCGCGACTTCGCCGGCGCGACCGGCGTCGATGTCGGCGTGAAGGCAGCCGGTGGCATCCGCACCGCCAAGGACGCGGTGCGCTACCTCGTGCTCGTCCGCGAGACCGTCGGCCAGGCGTGGCTGCACCCGGACCGCTTCCGCTTCGGGGCGTCCAGCCTGCTCAACGACCTGCTCATGCAGCGCTCCAAGCAGCGCACCGGCGCTTACGCCGGCCCGGATTACTTCACCCTGGACTGAAGGCCGCGTCATGACCGACTGGGACTACGCCCCCGCGCCGGAGTCGCGCGACGTCGTCCGGCTCCGCAGCAGCTACGGGTTGTTCATCGACGGCCGCTTCAGCGAGCCGGTCGACGGCTCGTCGTTCAAGACGGTCAACCCGGCCAGCGAGGAGGTCCTCGCCGAGGTCGCCGAGGCCGGGCCGGGCGACGTCGACCGGGCGGTGGCGGCAGCCCGCCGTGCCCACACCGACGTGTGGGGTCCGATGCGCCCGGCCGAGCGCGCGAAGTACCTGTACCGCGTCGCGCGGCTGGTGCAGGAACGCTCCCGCGAGCTGGCGGTGCTCGAGTCGCTGGACAACGGCAAGCCGATCCGGGAGTCCCGCGACGTCGACGTGCCGTTGGTCGCCGCCCACTTCTTCCACTACGCCGGCTGGGCCGACAAGCTGCAGCACGCCGGCTTCGGTCCCGACCCGCGGCCTCTCGGCGTCGCGGGGCAGGTCATCCCGTGGAACTTCCCGCTGCTGATGGCGGCGTGGAAGCTGGCGCCGGCGCTGGCCGCCGGCAACACCTGCGTGCTCAAGCCCGCCGAGACGACGCCGCTGACGGCACTGCTGCTCGCCGAGATCCTCCAGCAGGCCGACCTCCCGCCGGGGGTGGTCAACGTCGTCACGGGCGCCGGCGGCACCGGTCGGGCGCTCGTGAGCCACGACGGCCTGGACAAGGTCGCTTTCACGGGCTCCACCGAGGTGGGCAAGGAGATCGCCCGCACGCTGGCGGGGACGCGGACCCGCCTCACGCTGGAGCTCGGCGGCAAGGCGGCCAACGTCGTGTTCGACGACGCGCCGATCGACCAGGCCGTGGAGGGCATCGTCAACGGCATCTTCTTCAACCAGGGCCACGTGTGCTGCGCGGGCTCCCGGCTGCTGGTCCAGGAGTCGGTGGCCGAGCCCGTGCTGGACTCGCTCAAGCGGCGCCTGGCGACCCTGCGCCTCGGCGACCCGCTGGACAAGAACACCGACATCGGCGCGATCAACTCGTCGGTGCAGCTGGACCGCATCCGCGAGCTCGCAGCCGCCGGCGACGCCGAGGGCGCGCAGCGCTGGCAGCCCGCGTGCCAGCTGCCCGACCGCGGCTACTGGTTCCCGCCGACGCTGTTCACCGGCGTCAGCCAGTCGCACCGGATCGCCCGCGAGGAGATCTTCGGGCCGGTGCTGTCGGTGCTGACGTTCCGCACCCCCGCCGAGGCGGTCGAGAAGGCCAACAACACCCCCTACGGGCTGTCGGCGGGGGTCTGGACCGAGAAGGGCAGCCGCATCCTGTGGATGGCGCAGCGCCTGCGCGCGGGCGTGGTATGGGCCAACACCTTCAACCGCTTCGACCCCGCGAGCCCGTTCGGCGGCTACAAGGAGTCCGGCTTCGGCCGGGAGGGTGGCCGCCACGGTCTGGAGGCCTACCTCGCTGAGGGCAACGAGACGCTGGGACCGCCCAAGGCCGAGCTGTCCGGCGACGGGGCCCGGCATGGCTGACCCGCGCCTGGCTGTCCGCAAGACCTACAAGCTGTTCATCGGCGGGAAGTTCCCCCGCTCGGAGTCCGGCCGCTCCTACGAGGTCGGCGCCGCCGACGGCACGTTCCTGGCCAACGCCGCGCAGGGGTCGCGCAAGGACGCGCGCGATGCCGTCGTCGCCGCCCGCAAGGCGTTCCCCCTGTGGGCCGAGGCGACCGCCTACAACCGGGGGCAGGTGCTGTATCGCGTCGCCGAGCTGCTCGAGGGCCGCCGCGACCAGTTCGTCGCGGAGGTCGCCGACGGCGAGGGCGGCTCGCCCGCCGAGGCCGACCGGCTCGTCGACGCCGCGATCGACCGCTGGGTCTGGTACGCCGGCTGGGCCGACAAGATCGCCGCGGTCGCCGGCGCGGCCGACCCCGAGGCCGGTCCGTACATCAACTTCAGCGTCCCCGAGCCGACCGGCGTCGTGGCCGGGGACGCCCCGCAGAGCTCCAGCCTGCTGGGGCTCGTCAGCGTCGTGGCGCCGGTCGTCGTGTCGGGCAACACCGCCGTCGTCGTCGCCGCCGAGCGCACCCCGCTGCCGGCCATCACGCTCACCGAGGTGCTCGCCACCTCCGACCTGCCCGGCGGCGTGGTCAACGTGCTCACCGGCCGCACCGGCGAGCTAGCGGCCGTGCTCGCTGCGCACATGGACGTCAACGCGATCGACCTGTGCGGCGTCACCGGGCAGGACGTCGCCGCGCTGGAGCGCGCCGCCGCGGGGAACGTCAAACGGGTCATGCGGCCCGCCGGCGAGGCTGAGGACTGGGCGGCTGACCCCGACCCCCAGCGCCTGCTCGCCTTCACCGAGATCAAGACCGTCTGGCACCCCGTCGGCGTCTGACGTCCGGACCCCGGCACCCGGAGTCGGCGGGTGATGCAAAACGTCACGTGCGGGCGGGACGGTTCGGTTACGCTCCCGCCACGATCGTACGGAGACCCGACGCGGGCCTGTGCACCGCTGTGGCGTCTCCTGCGCCAGTCAGGGAGGACCTCTTGACCAAGAAGATGCTGACGACGCTGCTGTTCGCGCTGGCGCTCGTCGCGGCGGGTTGCACGTCCGGTGGCGGCGAGACCGACGCCGGGGCCGGCGGCGAGGCGAACCTGGGGGCTGCCGCCAGCGACCCCGCCGAGGTCGCCGCCGGCGGCCAGACCGAGGCGACCGAGGACACCGGAGGCGGCCCGTCCGGCAGCATCATCGACCGGGTACGCGAGCGCGGCTCGGTGGTGTGCGGCGTCAACAACGAGGTGCCCGGCTTCGGATCCGTCGGTGAGGACGGGGAGCTCGTCGGGTTCGACATCGACTTCTGCCGCGCGATCGCCGCCGCCGCGCTCGGGGACCCCGAAGCGATCGAGCTGCGCACGCTGACCTCCGACCAGCGCTTCCCCGCGCTGGAGTCCGGCGAGATCGACGTGCTCATCCGCAACACGACGTGGACCGCCAGCCGCGACGGCACCGAGAACGCGACGTTCCTGCACACGAACTTCTACGACGGCCAGGGGATGATGGTCCCGGCCGACAGCGAGTTCGAATCCATCGACGACATGGAGGGCACGACGATCTGCGTGACCTCCGGCACGACCACCGAGCAGAACCTGGCCACGCGCTTCCAGGACATCGACTACGACCCGCTCGTGTTCGAGGACAACGAGACCCTCCAGCAGGCCTTCGTGCAGGGCCGCTGCGACGGCTGGACGTCGGACCTGTCCCAGCTGGCCGGCATCCGGTCGGCGTGGCCTGAGGACCAGGGCGGCCCGGAGGCGCTGCGCATCCTCACCGGCGAGGACGGCGCCCCCGAAGCGTTCTCCAAGGAGCCGCTTGGCCCGGCCGTCGCCGAGGGTGACCCGACCTGGGCGCAGATCGTGGACTGGGCGGTCTACGCCACCATCCAGGCCGAGGAGTACGGCATCACCTCCGACAACCTCCAGGAGATGCTCGACTCCGACGACGCGAACATCCGCCTGTTCCTCGGCCAGGAGTCCGAGGACGGCACGGTCCTGGACCCCGGGCTGGGCATGGACCCCGACTTCGCCGTCAACGTCATCGAGGCGGTCGGCAACTACGGGGAGATCTTCGACCGCCACCTCGGTCCCGGCACGCCGATCGAGTTGGAGCGCGGCCTGAACGCACTGTGGACCGACGGCGGCCTACAGTACGCGCCGCCGTACCGCTGACAGCGGCGCGGGGCTAGCTGGGGGCGGCGGCAGCGCCGCCGCCCCGCTGACGAAGCGAGGCAGCGTGGCTGTCGCCGAGGCGCCGTCCTACCGGGATCAGACCCGCCCACCGTTGTGGCGTGACGTCCGCGTCCTCCGCGTCGGCGGGCAGATCGCGTTCCTCGCCGTGCTGGCGCTGGTCGTGCTCTACCTGTACGGCAACCTGACGCGCAACGCGCCCGGGCAGCTCAGCTTCGCCTTCCTCGACCAGCCGGCCCGCGTCGACATCGCCGACACCGACTTCAGCCCCTCCCAGCCCATCCGCGACGCCATCCTCGTCGGCTTCATCAACACCATCCGGGTGTCCACCGTCGGCATCGCGCTCGCGCTGCTCATCGGCATCGTCGTCGGGGTGGCGCGCCTGTCGACGAACTGGCTGGTGCGCAAGACCGCCGCCGTCTACGTCGAGACGCTGCGCAACATCCCGATCCTGCTGTGGATCCTGTTTCTGTACCTGGCCGTCATCCTCAAGCTTCCGCGCATCACCGAGGCCATCGAGGCCTTCGACGTCATCGTGCTGTCCAACCGCGGCCTGAACGTCCCGTGGGTCGTGGGCGGCGCCAACGCCACCGGGTTCCTGCTCGTGCTCGCCACCGCGCTGATCGTCGCGCTCCTTGTCGGGGTCGTGCGCACGAGGCGCTTCGACGCGACCGGGCAGCCCCACCACCGCTGGCTGTGGGGCGCGGGCACGTTCCTGGTCATCGCGACCGTCGGGTACTTCGCCCTGCGGTCGCCGTTCGCGCTGACCATCCCCGAGCGCGACGGCCGCGGCGTGCAGGGCGGCATCCGCCTCGGGGCGGAGTACTCCGCGCTGCTGATCGCGCTGGTCGTCTACACCGCCAGCCACATCGCCGAGATCGTGCGCGGCAGCATCCAGGCGGTGCCCAAGGGCCAGACCGAGGCGGCCAACGCCATCGCCCTGTCGAGCTTCCAGCGCCTGCGCTTCGTCGTGCTGCCGCAGGCCTTCCGCATCGCGGTCCCGCCGCTGGCCAACCAGTTTCTGAACCTCACCAAGAACAGCTCGCTGGCGACCGCGATCGGCTACTTCGAGCTCACCCGGCTGACGCAGCAGGCCATCGCCAACGGCAGCCCCGCGCCGCCCGCCTACCTCGTGCTGATGGCGGCCTACCTGTCGTTGTCGCTGACCATCTCGGTCATCGCCAACATCGTCAACCGGGGTCTCGCGCTGGAGGGTCGCTGATGGACCTGGGACTCAGCCGCCCCACGGTCGAAGAGCCGGTCCCGCCGCCCGAGCCGGAGCGCCACGACCAGCGACGCGTCCCACCCGGTGAGTGGGTCCGCGACAACCTGTTCAACTCCGTCCTCAACGGCATCCTGACCGTCGTCTTCGGCGTCATCGTCGTCTACGCGCTGTTCCGCGCGCTGCGGTTCGTCTTCGTCTCGGCACGCTGGGAGGTCGTCGAGGCCAACCTCACCAACCTCATGGTGGGGCTGTACCCGCGCAGCGCGCTGCCCCGCGTGTGGCTGGCGCT
The DNA here is from genome assembly GCA_030446775.1 of Egibacteraceae bacterium. Taxonomy (GTDB): domain Bacteria; phylum Actinomycetota; class Nitriliruptoria; order Euzebyales; family Egibacteraceae; genus JAUJMQ01. The sequence goes on along the minus strand of JAUJMQ010000004.1, from coordinate 72,952 downwards.
GGGGATCCTCGCCGTCGCGGCGGGTCTGGGCGCCGGCGCCGCGAGCCGTCGCCGCCGGACGTCCGCGAGCCGGCTCGACGCCCTCAAGCGGTCTGCGCCGGCGCTCGTGGGGCTGCTCGTCATCCTGTCCTTCACGCGCACGCCGCTGCCGGCCCTGCTGACCGCCGCGGTCCTGGCGGTCGCGGGCCTGTCGTGGCTGGGAGGCAGCCGGCTCCCGGAGCGGTTCAGCCGGCGGCTGCCGCTCGTGTACGTCGCCGCCGTGTTCGCGGCGTACCTGGCGATGACCGCGGCGGGGGGACCAGGGATCGACCGCTGGGGCGGCTTTTTGTTGACCACCTCGGTTGCGGTCGGCGGGATCGTGCTGTCGTTCCCGCTCGGTGTGCTGCTCGGCCTGGGCCGACGCTCCAGCTTCCCCGCCGTGCGCACGTTCTGCGTCGGCTACATCGAGATCATCCGCGGCGTGCCGCTCATCACCCTGCTGTTCATCGGCTCGGTGACGATCGGCCTGTTCCTCCCGCCCGGGTTCAACCGCCCGGAGCTGGTCACCCGCGGGCTCGTCGTCATCATCCTGTTCACCGGCGCGTACCTCGCCGAGACCGTCCGCGGCGGCTTGCAGAGCGTTCCCGTCGGCCAGACCGAGGCGGCGAAGGCGATCGGGTTGTCACCGCTGAAGACGACGTTCCTCATCGTCTTGCCCCAGGCGCTGCGCAACGTCATCCCCACGCTCGTCGGGCAGTTCATCAGCCTGTTCAAGGACACGTCCCTGCTGGCGATCATCGGGCTCATCGAGCTGCTCGGGATCGCCCAGGCGATCCTGTTCCAGGGCGACTTCCGTGGGCAGGGGCTGCAGGGGGAGACGCTGGCCTTCGCGGCCTTCCTGTACTGGGTGTCCTGTTACTCAATGTCGAGAGCGGCCCAGCGCCTCGAGCGCCGGCTGGGAGTGGGAGAGCGATGACCGAGACGCGACTGGACGCCGACGCCACGAGGGTCGGCGGCACCGGCGAGGCGATGATCGTCTGCGAGGGTGTCGACAAGTTCTTCGGCGACTTCCAGGCCCTCAAGGGCATCAACCTGCAGGTCGGCACGCAGGAGGTCGTCGTCGTCATCGGGCCGTCCGGGTCGGGCAAGTCGACGCTGATCCGCTGCATCAACCGCCTGGAGAAGCACGACCGGGGGCGGATCGTCGTCGACGGCGTGGAGATGTCAGACGACGTGCGCAACATCTCCGAGATCCGCCGCGAGGTCGGCATGGTCTTCCAGCAGTTCAACCTGTTCCCGCACATGACCGTCCTGGAGAACGTCACGCTCGGCCCGCGGCAGGTGCGCCACTGGAACAAGCGCAAGGCCCTGGAGCTGGGCATGCAGATGCTTGAGCGCGTCCAGATCCCCGAGCAGGCGAGCAAGTACCCCGGTCAGCTGTCGGGCGGTCAGCAGCAACGCGTCGCGATCGCCCGGGCGCTGGCGATGCAGCCCAAGGTGATGCTGTTCGACGAGCCGACCTCGGCGCTGGACCCGGAGATGATCAAAGAGGTCCTCGATGCGATGCAGGAGCTCGCCGAGTCGGGGATGACGATGATCGTCGTCACCCACGAGATGGGCTTCGCCCGCTCGGTCGCCAACAGGGTCGTGTTCATGTCCGACGGGCAGATCGTGGAGGTCGGCACCCCCGAGCACTTCTTCACCGATCCCCGAGAGGACCGCACCAAGCTGTTCCTCAGCCAGATCCTGTAACGTCGCGCGTCCTCAGCGGACCGGCCACCGGTCGGCGCGGCGGTCGCGCTCGATGGCGGGCAGGGCGGCGGGGTCGATCAAGCCGACCTCCGCCGCGTGGCGGGCCGCCGCCGCGGTGTCGGCCGCGACGACCATCGGCACGCCGGCCGCCGCCAGCGACGTGGCGACCCCTGCGACGGTGGCGTCACGGGCACCCTCGGTGACGTCGCGGATGTAGACGGCCGCCACCCGTCCCGGGTGGTCGGCGACGACGTGGCGGTAGATCTCGGGGTCGTGCTGGCCGCTGTCGCCGATGAGCACGAAGGGCAGCGACGGGTAGGCGTCCAGGAGCCGGGCGATCTGCTCGCGCTTGTGCTCGACCGTTGCGGCCGAGCCCAGGGTGCGCGGGTCCAGGGTCCACTCGGTCAGCAGGAGCGGTCCCGGCGGCACGCCGTGGTGGTCCAAGAACTCCACGACGAGGTCGTAGAGGTTCCACGGCCCACCGGAGACGAAGAACAGCGGGTTCGTGCCGCTGCCGACCGGCCCCTCGCGCAGCGCCCGGTAGAACGCGGCGACGCCGGGGAACGCGACCCGCGTGCGGGCGTTGTTGAGCAGCACGATGCGCGCCGCCGTCAGCCCACCGGTCAACCCGGTGGTGATGACGGTGTCGTCGACGTCGCTGACGACGGCGAAGCGGGCGTCCGGCGCCGGCCCCAGCGCCGCGCCGGGCCCGCGGGCCGGCGGCCCGTCGGGATCCTGCCCCCGGGCCAACGGGTCGAGCACCCGTGCGTCGACCGCGAGCCACCGCTCACCGGCGTCGCGCCCGCCGGCCGGGGGGTCGGCGGCGACATCGACGACGAAGTAGCCGCGGGCGTCGGTGCGGACCTCCACGGCGGCGGGCTCGACGGCGGCGCCCTCGACGGCGGCGCGCTCGGCGGCGACCCGGACCGTTGCGCCCGGGATCTCGACGCTGGCGAAGCGCCGCGCCATCGCCGCGAGGTTGCGCCACCACGGGTCGGTGTCGCTGCCGCGGGTGATGCCGGGCTCCTCCAGGACCCGCCCGCGCAGGTGCAGCCGCCCGCCGGCGACGTGGCCGCGGAACGCAAGGACGGCCACGGGTCGCAGCCGGCCGCGGCGGCGCTTGTGGCCGACCCAGGCAGCGGTCAGGGCTTCGTCGAGGCGTCCGAGCAACGCCGCGGCCCGGGTCGGCAGGTCGGTGCGGGCCATCGGTCCTCGGTCTGTTCGGGAAGCTCAGCGCCTTGGTCGCCGGGCCCGGCGTCCCTCCGGGGCAAAGGGGCCAGCCGATATCATCGGCGCCCTCGCGGCCCCCGAGAGCCACTCGGGGGCCTGTCCATGAAGGCATGAAGCCGTGGAGAACCCCGTGCCCGATCCTCCCGCGCCCGACGCCTCGCAGGTGGCCCCACCGGCCGCCGCGCAGGGGTTGCCGCCGGCGTCCGACGCGCAGGTCCACCGCGTCCGCGCCGACGCCCCCACCGGCGTGGACTCCGCGGACGTGTCGATGGAGACCGTCGTCGAGCTGTGCAAGCGGCGCGGGATCATCTTCCCGTCCTCGGAGATCTACGGAGGGCTCCGCGGCGCGTGGGACTACGGGCCGCTGGGCGTGGCGCTGCGCGACAACGTCAAGGCCGCGTGGAAGCGCGCGATGATCCAGCTGCGTGACGACGTCGTGGGCCTGGAGTCGGCGATCCTGATGCACCCGAGGGTCTGGGAGGCCAGCGGGCACGTCGAGGGCTTCACCGACCCGCTCGTGGAGTGCCGCAGCTGCAACACCCGTCACCGCGCCGACCATCTGCAGGCCGACGGGTCCGGCCGCGTGGTGTGCCCGAACTGCGGCAGCACCGAGCTCACCGAACCCAAGGCGTTCAACCTCATGTTCCGCACCTTCGTCGGTCCCACCGAGGACACCGCCTCGCAGGTGTGGCTGCGCCCCGAGACCGCGCAGGGGATGTTCGTCGACTTCGCCCACGTGCAGCTGACGAGCCGCCAGAAGGTGCCCTTCGGGATCGCGCAGGTGGGCAAGTCGTTCCGCAACGAGATCACGCCGCGCAACTTCATCTTCCGGGTGCGGGAGATGGAGCAGATGGAGATGGAGTTCTTCGTCCGGCCCGGCACCGACGAGCAGTGGCATGAGTACTGGATCGCGCAGCGCTGGCAGTGGTACCTCCACCTGGGCCTGCGCGCGGACAACCTGCGCGTGCGCGACCACGCCCCCGAGGAGCTGTCGCACTACTCGAAGGCCACCGTCGACTTCGAGTACCGCTTCCCGTTCGCGTGGAGCGAGCTGGAGGGCGTCGCCAACCGCACCGACTTCGACCTGCGCCGCCACTCGGAGTTCTCCGGGCGCGACCTGTCCTACTTCGACGCCGAGCGCGACGAGCGCTACCTGCCCTACGTCATCGAGCCGGCGCTCGGCGTGGACCGGTGCGCGCTGACCTTCCTCATCGACGCCTACCGCGAGGAGGAGGCGCCGACCGCGAAGGGTGGCACGGACCGGCGGGTCGTGCTGCGGCTGCACCCGGCGCTGGCGCCGGTCAAGGTCGCGATCCTGCCGCTGTCGCGCAACGCCAAGCTGGTGCCGACCGCACGGCGGGTCAGCGACATGGTCAAGCGGCGGTACCCCTCGCAGTACGACGACGCGGGCGCGATCGGGCGGCGCTACCGCCGGCAGGACGAGATCGGCACGCCGCTGTGCGTGACCGTGGACTTCCAGACCGTGGAGTCCGACGACGCCGTCACCGTGCGCGACCGCGACACGATGACCCAGGACCGCGTGTCGATCGACCGGCTACCGGGCTACCTCGACGAGCGCCTCGCGTTGACCTGACCCGCGGCGTCGAGGACCGGGTCAGTGGAAGCCCGACCCCCAGCGGCGGTACGGGTCCACGGGCTCGTCGCGGCTCGCGGCGACCCGGTCCGCGCGCAGGGCGGCGAGATCCTCCTCGACCCGCCGGCTGCGGTCCAGCAGCTCGGCGACGCCGCGGGTGAGCCACGCCGCCAGGCGCAGCCCCGCGCCGGCGACGAAGGTCAGGCCCCACGCGACGATCGCGAAGCCGAGGTCTCCACGCCGCAGCAGCAGCCCTCCCGCGATCACGCCGGCGACCCCGACGGCGTAGACGAGCGCGTCCGCGACGCGGGCGGCGGCGTTCAGCGACGCTGGTCGGACGGGCTCCATGGGGATCCTCGGACGCTCCTGGGTGGTGGCTCGGACCGTCGCCGCCTGCACGGCCGGCGACCGACCCGATGTTACGATCCGTGTCGTGAAGCGGTTACCCGCGGTCCGCGAGCGCACCGAGGAGCTCGAGCGCGCGAGCCTGTCGACGTGGGCGACGCTGGCCGCCGAGACGAAGGGTCGCGACCGCCACGAGGAGCCCGACCGGCTCCGCACGGCCTTCCAGTGCGACCGCGACCGCATCCTGCACGCCGACGCGTTCCGGCGGCTCGCATGCAAGAGCAGGATGGTCGTCCGCGGCGACGGCCGCGACCGCACCTGCCTGGTCCACACGCTCGAGGTGCTGCAGCTGGCACACACGATCGGGCGGGGGCTGCGGCTCAACGAGGACCTCGTCGAGGCGATCACGCTCGGTCACGACCTCGGGCACACGCCGTTCGGGCACGCGGGGGAGGAGGCGCTGTCGGCGTTCACCCCCGCCCCCTTCCGCCACGGCGAGCAGGGGCTGCGCCTCGTGGAGCGGCTGGGCGACGGCGGCCGCGGGCTCAACCTGACCTGGGAGGTCCGCGACGGCATCGTCAACCACACCTGGTCCGGCGCTCCGCCGGCCACCCCCGAAGGCCAGGTCGTGCGGCTGGCGAACCGGATCGCCGGGCTCGACCACGACCTCGACGACGCGCTGGCCGCTGGGCTCGTGCGCGCCGGGGACGTGCCCCGCGAGGTCCGCGCCACGCTCGGCGAGACGCGGTCCCAGCGGCTGACGGCCGCCGCGGAGGACGTCGTCGCGGCGTCGCTGGACGACCCCGAGGTCCAGCCCGAGGTCCAGTTCGGACCGCGGGTGGCGGCCGCCGTGACGGTGCTGCGCGAGTTCCTCGTCGCACGGGTGTACCTGCGGCCGCCGGCCCGGGCGGAGCGCGACCGAGCCGTGCACTGCCTGCGCAGCATCGCGGTGTTCTACCTGGAGAACCCCTCGTCGTTGCCGGAGCCGGGGCCCGACCTCGTCGGCGACCCGCTCGTCGTCCGGGTCTGCGACTTCGTCGCCGGCCTGACCGACCGTGACGCGGTCGAGGAGTTCGCGCGGCGCTTCCAGCCGGCGACCTGAGCCGGCGCCCCGCTCCGCGCCGGCCCGACCCGCAGCTGACCGCCCGGCGCTTGAGGTGCGTGATGAGCCGGTGGCCGGCCGCGGCGCCGCCCCCGGGTTCGTACCGAGGTGCGTGCCGCCGTCAGCCTGCGGCAGGCGTGTACCGCAGCGCGGGCTCGATCCCCGCATCGGGATGGACGCCGAGCACAGCACGGGTGCCGGCGGCGGGCTCCCAGGCGGCGGACGCGGCCAGACCGGCGGCGCGCAGCAGCAGGTCCTGCTCGACGGCGGTGAGCGGCGGGCCGGGCTGGTCGGCGGCCACCTCGGCGCGCAGAGAGGCGGAGGCATCCACAGGGCCCGCGTCACGGGTGACCGGCTCGCAGGAGACGACGCACCCCCTGCGGTGACGGCATGCCCGGCCCGGCAGGCCAGCGCCCGGCGTCCGGCGACACTGAGCGGTGCGAGCGCGTGGGCCAGGACCACGACGTCGGCGCCGCGCGGCAGCATGGGCGCCGCGTCGACGCCGGTGGCCCCGTCGAGCACCACGAGGCGGGGGTCGGCGCCGCACCGCGACCGGAGTCCAGAGGCGACCGCCCGGGGCGCGAGCACCGTGACGGTGGCGTCCGGCCACGCGGTCACGATCGCGAGCGCGACGGCGAGGTCGCCGACCACCAGGACCCGCGGCGCGCGGGTCGGCGACAGCGGAGCGACGAGCCCGGCTGGCCCCGCCTCGCCGGCCCGGGTCGTCGCCGGGCCTCCGTCGTGGCGGCGGACTGCGGACGCCGCCGCAGGCGTGCGGGCGCCGCTCAGCCGTCCCGCTGTGGTGGGAGCCTCCCCGCGCGTCGCCCGATGACGGCGTCGCCGACTTCCGCATGTGTCCTGGGTTCCCACTCGGGGGCGGAGATATGCGGCGTACACTGCCGCTTCCCCTGGCGGGAGGGCAGCGGTGGCTGGGCGGATCGACGACGAGGACATCGCAACGCTGCGGGAGCGGGCCGACATCAGCGTGGTCGTCGCCGACTACACCTCCCTGCAGCGGGCGGGCACCCGGTTCAAGGGGCTGTGCCCGTTCCATGCGGAGAAGACCCCGTCGTTCACACGGTCGATCCCGCCCGGAACCTGTTCCACTGCTTCGGCTGCGGCGAGGGCGGCGACGTCTACGGCTTCCTGCAGCGCGCCGAGGCGCTGACGTTTCCCGAGGCCGTCGAGCGGCTGGCGCGGATCGTCGGCTACGAGCTGCGCTACCGCGAGCAGTCTCCGGGCCAGCGGCGTGCCCTGGGCAGGCGCACGCGGCTGACCGCCGCGCTGGCCGAGGCCGCCCGGTTCTACGCCGCCCGCCTCGACGACGAGGGCGCCGCGCCGGCGCGCGAATACCTGTCCGGGCGTGGCCTCGGTCCGGCCGAGGCCCGTCGCTTCCGCCTGGGTTGGGCGCCGGACCGCTGGGACGGCCTGGTGCGCCACCTCGCCGGGGCGGGCTTCGACACCAGCGAGGCACAGGAGGCCGGGTTGGTTTCGTCGGGGCCGCACGGCCTGCGCGACCGCTTCCGCGGCAGGATCGTGTTCCCGATCCTGGAGGCCTCCGGCGCCGACGTCGTCGCCTTCGGCGGCCGCGTCGTGCCGGGGGTGCAGCTGGCGACCGGGCCCCGCGACGGCGAGCCGCCGAAGTACATCAACTCCTCCGAGTCGCCGGTCTACAAGAAGTCCGCGACGCTGTACGCGCGAACTGGGCCCGCGGCGAGATCACCCGGCGGCAGGCCGCCGTCGTCGTCGAGGGCTACATGGACGTCATCGGGCTGCACCTGGCCGGCGTCACGAACGTCGTCGCGACCTGCGGCACCGCGCTGACCGCCGAGCACTTCCGGGTGCTGGAGAAGTTCGCGTCCCGCGTGATCCTGGCGCTCGACGCCGACGACGCGGGCTACGCGGCGGCGGAGCGCGCCCGCGCGCTCGCGGCCGAGGTCGGGGTGCGCGAGGTCATGGTGCTGCCGCTGCCCGTGGGCAAGGATCCCGCCGACCTCGCCGCGGACGGGGCCGCGGCGGTCGAGGCGGCGCTGCGGTCGGTCAAGACGGCGGTGGAGTTCTCCGTCGAGCACCTGCTGCGCGAAGCGGACGTCTCCACTCCCGAGGGGCAGGTCGACGCCTACCGGCGGACCTTCGGGTTGCTCGCCCAGCTCGACGACCGCTTCCTGCGCTACAGCTACATCCGCGACCTCGTCGCTCCGGCGGTGCGCCTGTCGGCCGACCGCATCGAGCGCGAGCTCGACGCCGAGCTCGCCCGGCGTGCCGGGGAGCCGCCGCCCGCTGCGCCGCCGCCGCCTCGCCCCGCGCCCGCGGCCCCCGGCGACGTCGCCGGCGCCCCGCCCCGCGACCCGCAGCTGCTGCTCGAGCGCGAGGTCCTGCGCTCGGCGCTGCAGAGTCCCCATCTGCTCCCGGCGGAGTGGGGCGCGGTGACCGTCGAGGACTTCCGGGCACCGATGTCGCGCACGCTGTTCACGGCCCTGACGGTCGCCCCGCCCGGCGGCCTCGACGCGGTGCTGGCGGGTCTGCCCGACGACGAGACCCGCTCACGGGTGCGGGCGCTGGCGCTGTCGGACGCGCAGGTCGAGCCCGACGCCGGGCACGTGGCCGAGCTCGTCGCCAGGCTCGGGCGGCGGCGCTGCGTCGGGAGGCCGACGCCCTGCGCGAGCAGGTCGCCGCGCAGGCCGAGCAGCTCGACCCCGACGACAGTCGCCGGCTCAACCGGAGGCTGCACGAGCTCGAGCGGCGGCACCGCGAGCTGGTGGAGGGGGTCGACGCTTGACGGAGCCCCAGCCCACCGCCGAGCTCAGGCCTCACGCACTTCGCGCGCCACCGGGCGCGCCCAGCGGGGAGGACCCATCGTCGGACGCCGGCGCGCCGGCGCCCGACGCCCTGCGGCTACCCGACGAGCTCGTCGACCTCGTGCAGACCGGCCGGGCACGCGGATACCTCACCCGCGAGGAGGTGTCGGAGGCCGCCGACGCCGCGGATCTGGAGCCCGCCGCCGTGGTCGGCCTCCACGCCGTGCTCACCGCGGAGGGCATCGAGGTCGTGGAGGCGCCTCCCGTGGAGACCGACGGCGACACGGCGCCCGCGGACCGCGCCGAGCGGCACCGCCTGGAGGAGGCGGGGCTGCGCGCCTCCACCGCCGACCCGGTGCGGATGTACCTCAAGGAGATCGGGCGGGTGCCCCTGCTGACCGCCGAGGAGGAGGTCGATCTCGCCAAGCGCGTCGAGGCTGGCCTGGCGGCCGAGGTGGCCCTGATCGCCGCCGACGGGCGGTTGCCGCCGGAGCGGACGTTGCTGCTGCGGCGGGTCGCACGGGGCGGGGAGACCGCCAAGCGCCGGCTCGTCGAGGCCAACCTGCGGCTGGTCGTGTCGATCGCCAAGCGTTACGTCGGCCGGGGGCTGCTGTTCTTGACCTCATCCAGGAGGGCAACCTGGGGCTCATCCGCGCGGTCGAGAAGTTCGACTACACCAAGGGTTACAAGTTCTCGACGTACGCCACCTGGTGGATCCGCCAGGCGATCACCCGGGCGATCGCCGACCAGGCGCGGACGATCCGGATCCCGGTGCACATGGTCGAGACCATCAACAAGCTCATCCGCGTGCAGCGCCAGCTGCTGCAGGAGCTCGGCCGCGACGCGACGCCCGAGGAGATGGCAGGCGTGATGGAGCTGTCGCCCGACCGGGTCCGCGACATCCTGAAGTTCTCCCAGGAGCCGGTGAGCCTGGAGACCCCGGTCGGTGAGGAGGATGACTCCAGCCTGGGCGACTTCATCGAGGACACCGACGCGGTCGTGCCCATCGACGCCGCCAGCTTCGCATTGCTGCACGAGCAGATCGAAGGGGTCCTCCACACGCTCAGCGACCGCGAGAAGAAGGTCATCGAGCTGCGCTTCGGCATGACCGACGGCCAGCCGCGCACGCTGGAGGAGGTCGGCTACGAACTCGGGGTGACCCGCGAGCGGATCCGTCAGATCGAGTCCAAGACGCTGTCCAAGCTGCGCCACCCGTCACGCAGCGACCAGCTGCGCGACTACCTGGAGGAGTAGGGCGGCTCGCCCGGCAGCGTCCCCTCGGGCAGGTTCGGCGGCGGGCCGGTGTGGTCCTCGATGCCGGCGCCGGCGCCGGTGGAACCCCCGCCCGACGCCGCACCCGGACCCCGACGAGCCCGTCGAGCTCGAACCCGACCCCGTGTCCGACGACACGGTCTCGGCGAACTTGTCGGCGCCCTCGTTGGCCTTCTCGCCGATCACCCCGCCGGCCTTGCCGGTGACCGAGCTCACCTTGGACTGCAGCTCCTGGGCGCGCTCACTGTTCAGCAGGCGCTGCCCGGCGTCGCGAATCTGCTCGTAGCGCTCCCGCCCGGCTGCGGTGCCGAGCACGTAGCCCACCCCGAGACCGGTCAACAGACCCAGACGCATGCGCATCCCCATCAACTCCTGCCGTGGTCGACTGGTTGCGTGCCAGTCCTATCCGAGCCGGGGCGGCGCTAACCGCGCCGCTCGGGGAGGCCCGGCCGGGCGTCGCTATACTGCCCCCGCCTCCTTCTGGGGTAGCTCAACCGGCAGAGCAACCGGCTGTTAACCGGTAGGTTGTGGGTTCGAGTCCCACCCCCAGAGCACACTCGGCCCTCCGCGTCCCGCGTGGAGGGCCGTCGCGCTGCCGGGGGCGCTAGCCTCCGCAGACCGCGGGCCCGTAGCTCAGTTGGTCAGAGCAGGGGACTCATCAGCCTCAGAGCTCCGCTTATGCAGGTCAACGAGAGTTGCGCCTACAGAGCAGGGCGACCGCATAATCGCCCCCCACCTTGCCCGGCATGCGGTTCGGCGCCCGAGGCAAGGTAATCGGCCCCTGGTCCGGCGCTTCCACTGATCTTCGTATCACCGGACGCATGTCGGCTTACGCAGCGCTGCTTCGTCACCCGAGCGGGGCGAGGTAGGTGGACGACGACAGGCTGGCCTGCAAGCTCCGACCGCAGCCCGCCCATCAGACGCCGTCAGCCGATCACCTGTGAGGGATGCCGCTTCAGGCCAATCTTCAGCGCTACCCTGAGCGCCGTGACCTTGAGCGGTGACAGGCAGGCCCCCTGTGGATTGAGCGGACAAAGACCCGGAGGTTTTCGTCGGCGTGGCCTCTGGTCGTTGGCGTGAACGCATATACCCAGTCGGCAGCGGATGCTTATCCATTTTCGGTTGGGCTCGCGGACTGAAAAGCGCATTTTACAGACTGTGGTCACTCCCCGCGCAGGGATGAGGAACCAGCGGACGACGAGACCGTCCCACCAAGCCAGAGCCCGACGGTAATCCCCGAGACGCACTAGAATGGGTCCACAGCCTCGATGAGCACTTGCGGCACGGAGGGCACTATGAAACAGCCACCGAACTCGACGACTACGGGCGCGTGGAGGGTGCCATCGAGCGAGGAATGCGGACTGCGGCGTGTCGTTGATTCGTGGACGTCGCGCCGCCATCTATGCTGCTCAGGGCAGCCGATGGGTGCACACTGGACAATACATGGAGGCGCAGACTGAGAGGCAGGTTCGCTGGGTACGGAGATTGCCACGAGAACCGCAGTCAACCGAGGCCGGCGCTATCCTCCCGGCGGCAAGAGGATGCTTACAACGAGCATTTAGCGGGTCGAGAAGTCAGGAACACGTTTCTAGCCATTATTGCTTTTATGCAGTACAGAATGGCGTTCCCCGTCTCCGAGCGCCGTCTTCGTCGGCCCGGCCAGCAATCCGCCACCGCTAGAGCGACACTACTAGAGAGGTTTGAAACGCCAGCAGTAGATGTGACAACCGCGACAGGTGCGGCTTCCTATCGTCTATAGTCCGCGCCCTTCCGACATGTCCAAAAGCCCAAAGCATCCGGGCCTGTAGCTCAGTGGTTAGAGCACTCGACTCATAATCGACGCGGCGCAGGTTCGATCCCTGCCAGGCCCACACCTCGCAGAACGCCGGTGCGCGATTGGCACCAGATAGAACTATTGGTCTTGCCACCCCGGAAGAACGAGCGCTTCCGGTCTTGCAAGGTTCTGTTTGCGGGCGCTCGGGTCCGGAGCCTCGCGCAGCTCGACGCGTCAAGCGGTTGTAGGCAACGCGGCATTACGGCGACGTACGGGGTACACGGCATCCCCCGCGATGTGGAAGGGGCCCAGGCGCCAACGCCGTTTGTTCGAGGTGTCGCACGTCGTAGGCCGCCGCACGCGCGGGCGAGCAAGCGGGGGCGAGGGGCCGACGGCTACGTGCGCTTCACGGTCTCGGATCGGTTCGTGCGAAGATGCGCGGGTTGCCGCCCGGTCGCTGGCGAGCCCGGCGATCATGGCGATGTGGTGAGATGCCGACGGCGCCCCCGACGCCGGCACGTCCGGCCGACGATCGAGAGCCAGATGAACCCGATGAACGACGACATCGTCGCCCGGGCCAAGCACAACGAGGCGTTCCGCCGGGAGGTGGTCACCGGTCAGCACAGCCAGGTCGTCTTGATGACCGTCCCTCCAGGCGGGGAGATCGGCGAGGAGGTCCACGACCACGTCGATCAGGTGCTGGTGTTCGTCGAGGGCGACGGCGAGGCCGTCCTCGACGGACAAGCCAGCCCCGTCCACGCCAACGGGATGGCGTTCGTGCCCGCCGGGACCCTGCACAACTTCCGCAACACCGGTTCCACGCCGCTGCGGCTGTACACCGTCTACGCCCCGCCCGAGCACGCCGCCGGCACCGTGCACCAGACCAAGGCCGAGGCCGACGCGGCGGAAGCCGCCGAGGGCCACTGACGGCGCCGCGCACGGTGCGCCGTCCGGGGCGCCCGCACGAGGCTGTGCCGCTGTGAATTAGGAACCGATGGTGCAGTCGCCACTCGTGACCCCGGCTGCGCATCTTGCACCGCTCCTGCCCGATGAACGTGATCTGGAACGCATCGTTCGGCGCGTCGGCGAGCTCCGCGGCCGCCTCGACGACCGCACCACCGTGGTCTCGCTGGCCGCCACCCGCGCGGCGAGTTCAGGCGCCGGCGGGCCTGTGCAGGGGCAGCCGGTACCGCACCACCGTGACGTCGGGGCCAACCTCGCCCTCGACGGCGAGAGGCTCGCGGCGGCTGGACCCGTCTGGCGTCCAGCCGGCCCGCTCGTAGAAGGCTCTCGCCCGCTGGTTGTCGCTCACGACCCACAGCGTGCCGAGGGCGTAGCCGCAACCGGCCAGCTCGTCGACCGCCCGACCGAGCAGCGCACCGCCTGCACCCCGCCCGGTGGCGTCCGGGTCGACGTGCACGGCGAGCACCTGCCCCGTCGTCGCGGGATCGGAATCGGGGTCGGGTGTCGGGCCGAGCAGCAGGAACCCGACGAGTTGTGCCCCGAGGTTCGCGACCAGCGTCATGTGCCCGGGCGCCGGCCTCTCGAGTCGCTGCGTCCACACGGTGGCGCGATGGTCGACGTCGAGGCTTCGCAGGGCGTCCGCGGGCAGGATCGCGGCGTAGGTCGCTCGCCACGAGCGCACGTGGATGGCGGCGATCGCCCGGGCGTCCTCGGGGCGTGCCCGGCGTACCGCAGGGGGCGCTTCCCCCGCCAGCGGCTTCACCCGGCAACCCGGCCTCGCCCGCGCCGGGTCGCGCGGACAGCTCTCTGGGCCGTCATGCTCAACTCCTCAGCCGGACCGGCCGCACACGAGCGTTGCGATCCACCGCTCCTGGCCCGACGGCTCGGGCGGCGGTGTCCGTGCGCCTGCACCTTGCCGCTTTCGCTGGCGCCGCTACCATACCAATTGGTCTAGACCCATAGTCGGGAAGCCCAATGCCGCGATACGAGCTGGCCGACATCCCTTCGCAGACCCCTGCCCGGTCGCGGACGACGCCGGACGTCACGGCACACCGGGTCGCCGACCTGCTCGGCGGGGCCGTAGCCGACGGCGTGATCCCCGGGGCAGTGGCCCTGATCCGCCGGCGTGGGCGGACGGCGCTGCACGAGGCCTACGGAGCGGCGCAGCTGTGGCCGCACCACCGCGAGATGCGACGCGACACGGTCTTCGACCTGGCGTCGTTGACCAAGCCCCTGGCGACGGCGGCGGTCACGTTGGCGCTCGTCGACCGCGGCCTGGTGTCGCTCGACGAGGAGGTCACGCGCTACCTGCCCGAGCTCAAGGCCGCGAGGGGGGCGGGTGTCACGGTTCGCAGGCTGCTGACCCACTCGTCCGGGCTGGCGGGGTGGCGCCCGCTGTACACCTGGGGACGCACGCGGGCCGCCATCCTTCACACGATCGACGATCTGGGGATCACCTACGCCCCCGGCTCCCGGTTCGAGTACAGCGACCTGGGTTTCATCGCGCTCGGCATCGCACTCGAGCGCATCGCCGACCAGCGCCTCGATGAGCTGGCCCGGCAGCTGGTGTTCGATGCCTGTGAACTGCGCTCCACCGGCTTCCGGCCCGGGTTCGAGGCACAGCGGTTCGCCGCCACGGAGCGCGGCAACGCCTTCGAACGTGGCATGGCCGAGTGGGCCGGCCTGTCGTTCGACGCGTGGCGCCAGGAGTGCTACCCGGGACAGGTGAACGACGGCAACGCGCACTACGGGCTGGACGGCGTGAGCGGCCACGCCGGCCTGTTCGCCGACGCCGAAGACGTCGGCAGGCTCGGGCAGATGTGGCTCGACGGCGGCCGGTGCGGCGGCCGGCGCATCCTGTCGGGGGCGGGCGTGCGGCTGGCCGTCACGAACCAGACGCCGAGCGGCGGCGCGGCGCGCGGACTGGGCTGGGCGCTCACGTCCACGACCGGCCCGAGCCACGCCGAGCTCACGCGCTCCGACGCCGGGTTCTTTCCTCCGACCGGGTCGCCGTGGGCTCCCCGGTCCGGCGGCGAGCTGCTGTCACCGCGAGCCTTCGGTCACACGGGCTTCACCGGGACATCGGTGTGGATCGATCCCGGAACCGAGCTCGTGGCGGTGCTCCTGACGAACGCGACGCACCCGACCGTCGACCTCAGCAAGGGGCTGGACCGGCTCCGGGCGCGGTTCCACAACATCGTCGCGGCCGGCGCCGAGGACGGCGACCCGGGGTGAACCACCCCGGAATCCCTGGCACCCCCCGAGACGCCGGGCGGCCCACGTGCAACGACTCGCTTCGGGAGACAGGCTCTAGCCCCGGGCGAGTCCGGCCGTGCTCGGCCGGATCAGGTTCGCCACGAAGCGGTAGCGATCACCGCGATACAGCGACCGCACGTGCTCGACCGGTCCGTCGTGCTGATCCCAGCTGGTCCGGGTGAGCAGAAGCAGCGGCAGGCCGGTGCCCGTGCCCAGCAGGCCGGCCTCGGGCGGTGACGCGAGAACGGTCTCGATCGTCTCCTCCGCCCGGACCAGCACGACCCCGTAGTTGTCCCGCAGCAGCTGGTACAACGACGTGCCGTCGTCCATCGCCGTGTCGATGCCGTCGAAGCGCTTGGCGTCGAGGTACACCGCCTCGATCGCCATCGGCTCGTCGTCGGCGAGGCGGAGCCGCTCGAGCCGCTGCACGCGTGCGGTACGCGCGAGCCCCAGTCGCTCCGCGATGTCCGCGGACGGTCGGATGACGGCGCTGTCCAGCAGAAGGGAGGTGGGGCGGCGACCCATGGCCGCGATGTCCTCGGTGTAGGACGTCAGCTGGAGCGTCTGCGTCAGCTTCGGGGGCGCAACGAATGTCCCCCTCCCCTGGAAGCGTCGCAGGAGACCCTCGACAGCGAGTTCCTGGAGCGCTTGCCGCACGGTCGTGCGTGACACGCCGAAGCGTTCGCTGAGCACCCGCTCCGTCGAGATGGCCGCACCGGGTGGAAGAAGGCCGATCTCTTGGCGCAGTTCCTGCTTGAGCCGGTAGTACTTCGGTATCCGGGCACTTTCCGTTGAGCTGGCCTCCCAACGCTCACCGGACCCGGCCTCCACGCGCACCTCCCGCTCGAATCGCCTCCGGCATCCTGGCACATCGGCTCACACGGCCCGCCGGCTTTCGACCGCATGTGACGAGATCCGCACGCTACTCGCGAAGCGCTTGACACCTCGCCGCCTCCGGCACTACGCTACAGCAATGGTCTAGTCCAATCTCCCGCGACCAGGCCAGCGAGCGCAAAGGGGAAGCCATGAGGGTCCGCCAGCGGTTCGTCCTCGTCCCGGCGCTGCTCGCGCTGGCGATGGCCGCGGCGTGCGGCCCGCCGCCGCAGGGAACCGACCGGGCAGGGGAGCAGCAGGGCACCGAAGCGAGCACCGGCGCGCCGGGTGCGGGCGCGACGGAGGCCGCCGGCGGCACGCTGGTCCTCGCCCGAAGTGGCGACATCGACAACCTGGACCCGCATCTCGCCACCGCGTTCCAGACGATCGAGGCCCTCGAGCTCGTCTACGACTCCCTGTTCGAGCTGGACCCGGAGCTCAACGTCCAACCCGGTCTGGCATCGCAGTGGGAATACAACGATGACGGCACCGTTCTGACGCTTACGCTGCAGGAGGGTGTCGTCTTCCACGACGGTGATCCGTTCGACTCCGCTGATGTCAAGGCATCCATCGAACGGATACTCGACGAGGCCACCGGAGCGGTCGTGCGGACGAACCTGCTGTCGATCGAACAGGTTCGTACCCCTGACGCGCAGACGGTCGTCCTGGAGCTGTCGGAACCGGACGCGACCCTGCCGGCCGCGTTCACCTCGGTGAACACGGCGATGATGTCGGACGTGGCCATCGAGGCCGGCACGGTGGGAACCGAACCCAACGGCACCGGGCCGTTCGTCTTCGAGGACTGGACCCAGGGCCAGTCGCTGACCCTCGCGGCGTATGACGAGTACTGGGGCGAAGGCCCCCTCGTCGACGGCGTCGAGATCCGCGTCGTGCCCGACGAGTCGTCGATCCTGGCAGGCCTCCGCGCCGACGAGTTCCACCTGGGCGTCCTGGGCGACCCCGCCGTGGTCGAGCAGGCCGGAGAAGGCCTCACCGTCGAGCGGACCCTGGAGCTCGGCTACTTCCCGTTCTTCTTGAACAGCGAGCGCGAGCCCCTGGATGAGAAGCTCGTGCGGCAGGCCATGGCCTGCGCGGTCGACCGGCAGCAGGTCGTCGACGCCGCCGTCTTCGGTGAGGGACAGCCGACCGGGCCGTTCGTCATCCCGGCCTACGCCTCGGACGTCTTCGCGGGGCTTCCCTGCGACGGGACCGACCCCGAGATGGCCAAGCAGCTGCTGGCCGAAGCCGGCCAAGGCGACGGGTTCACCATCGAGACCATCGTCATCACCGGGGAGAACAACGCCGCGATCAACGTCGCGCAGAGCCTCCAGGCCCAGCTTGCGGCGATCGGGGTGAACCTGGAGCTGGTGCCGTTGGAGACCAACGTCTATGTCGACCGGTGGCTTGAGGCCGACTTCGACTCCGCGCTGTCGCAGAACGGCGCCAGCATCGACCCGCATCTCACCTACGCGAAGTACTTCACGTCGACGGGCAACTTCCACAACGTGGCCAAGTACAGCTCCGAGCGGCTTGATGAGCTGTTCGCGCAGGGCAAGGCCACCACCGAGCCCGAGCAGCGCAAGGAGATCTATGACGAAATCTCCAGGCTGCTGCTCGAGGCCTCCCCGTGGGTGTGGCTGTACACCGGCTACAAGTACCACGTGCTCCAGGACGGCGTGACGGGCTTCGTCCCGCTGCCCACCGGTTCCCTCAAGTCGCTGCGTGAGGTCCGGCTGGGATCGTGACTGGTGGCATGGCCCCGACGCCGGCGGGTGCGAGCGACCCGTGACCGCCGGCTACCTGCTCCGGCGTCTCGGCGAGGCGGTTGTCACGCTGCTCGGGGTCGCCGTCGTCGTCTTCCTCGTCCTGCGCGTGATACCGGGTGACGAGATCACCGCCCGGTTCGGGATCCAGGCCGGGGCGTTGACCCCCGCGCAGGTCGCCTCGCTGCGGGAGTACTACGGGCTCGACCAGCCGCTGCTGGTGCAGTTCTTCTCATGGCTGCGCAGCGTCGCCTCGGGCAACTTCGGCGTCTCTGTGACCAGCGGTGACGCGGTGTCCGAGCTCATCCTCGCCGCCCTGCCCGTGACGCTGGAGCTGGCCGTGCTGTCCACGGTGCTGGGAACGGCGCTCGGCGTCACGATCGGGGTGTTCTCGGCGTCGCGGCCCGACACGGTGCGAGACACGGTGGGGCAGGGCTTCGGGCTGCTGGGCCTCGGCGTCCCGAACTTCGTCCTGGCGTCCGCCGTCGTGGCCGTGCTGTCCGCCCGCTTCGGGTACTTCCCGAGCGCCGCCGGCTACGTCGGGCTGTTCGAGGCTCCCTTGGTGAACCTGCAACAGCAGCTGTATCCGGCGATGGTCCTGGCCGTCGCGCTCGCCGCGGCGACCATGCGGACGACGCGATCGGCGTACCTGGAGGAGGCGAGCCGCGACTACGTCCGCACCGCCCATGGCAAGGGCCTGTCGGCCCGCCGCGTCCGCTGGCGCCACGTCCTGCACAACGCGTCGATCCCGATCGTGACGATCTCGGGCATCCAGTTCGGCTACCTGCTCGGCGGCACGGTCATCGTCGAGCAGATCTTCGCCCTGCCGGGACTGGGCAGGTTGGTGCTCACCGGCATCGTGCAGCGCGAGTACGCAGTCGTGCAGAGCGTCGTCGTGGTGATCGCGGCGATGTTCGTCCTCGTCAACCTGGCGGTCGACCTGCTCTACGCGAGGATCGATCCGAGGGTCAAGCTGACATGACCGCCGCGGCCGACACCGTTCCTGTCCTAGCGGGGCGGCGCGACGGGTGGGGACGTCGGCTGTGGCGCAACCGCAACGGCCGCGTCGGCGTGGTCGTGGTCGGGTGCCTGCTCGCGTGCGCCGCCGTCGCCGGGCTCGGCCTGACGCCCTACCCGCCCATCGAGCCGCACCCGGTCGACCGCTTCGCGCCGCCCTCGGGCCGCTACTGGCTGGGCACCGACCAGTTCGGACGTGATGTGGCGTCGCGCATCGCCGCGGGGATGCTGGCGTCGCTGCGGGTGGCGGCACTGTCGGTTGCCCTGGCGACGGTCGTGGGCGGGCTGATGGGCATCGTCGCGGGCTTCTTCGGCGGCTGGCTGGACCGCGTCGTCGGCCGCGTCACCGACGTCCTGTTCGCGTTTCCCGCGATCCTGCTGGCGCTGGCGATCGTCGCGGCACTGGGTCGCGGTTGGACCAACACGGTCATCGCGATCGCCGTCGTGTACACACCGATCTTCGTGCGCGTCGCGCGCGGACCCGTGCTGTCGGTCCGTGAGATGGACTACATCAGAGCCGGCAGGGTCCTGGGCTTCAGCCCTCGACGCCTGCTGTTCCGCCATGTCCTGCCCAACGTGGCGGCTCCGCTGATCGTGCAGGTCGCGCTCGCGCTGTCGTGGGCGATCCTCACCGAGTCCAGCCTCAGCTTCCTGGGCCTGGGCACCCAGCCACCCGAGCCGTCGTTGGGGCTGATGGTCAGCGAGTCACGGACGCTGTTCGTGCGGGCCTGGTGGTTGCTGCTGTTCCCCTCCCTGGCGATCGTGCTCGCCGTCATCGGGCTCAACCTGCTCGGCGACGGTCTGCGCGACGTGCTCGACCCCACCCGTGCGCCCGCCGGGGGGCCGGCGCGACGGCGCGAATCACCTGCGTAGGCCCCCGTCAGCCGGCCGCCAGGATGCGCGCCGGGTTGTCGACGAGCATCGCGGAGATCGCCGCCTCACCGGCGCCGGCCTCGCGGAGTGCCGGCAGCACCCGTTCACAGAGGAAGGCGTACCCGTGGCGACCGTGCGTGTCAGGGTTGAGGTACGCCTCCCGGCCCGAGATGTCCGACGACAGGACGATCTGCCGCTCCCGGCCCCGCGCGAGCAGCTCGACCAGCGCCTTCAGCCGGTCGTCGTCGGACCGGTGGTACGCCCACTTCACGAACGCACCGCCGCCCTGGCCCTCGCTGCCCGGCACCTGGTAGTCGAACCACTGCTTGCCGAAGGTGTCGAACGCGATGTTCGCGCCGGTGCGAAGCACGGCTTCGAGGTAGGCGACGTCCGGCTCGAGGTCGAGGTGACCGATCACGACCCGGGTCAGGTCCGCCCCCTCCTCGGAGAGGATGGCGCACTGCTCGACCGCCATCGTCCCCAGGGTGCAGTGGGTCGAGAGCGCCAGGCCGGTACGCAGGTGCGCCCGGGCCGCCGCCCGCAGGCACTTCTCCTCGTCCGGGTGCACGTCGTCGAGGCTGGTTCCCACCTCGCCGAAGATCCCCGCCCCGGCGGCGGCGGCCATCGCCGCGAAGCGATCGGCCACGTCGTCCACCGCGGCCCCCGCGACCCACCCGGGGAACGGCTCCTTGTACAGGCTCACACCGGCGACGATGGCCAGGCCGGTCCGCTCCGCGACCGCCCGCAGGGCCGCGACGTCCGGTCCGGACCGGGCCTGGGCTCGTCCGGTCAGGTCCACGACCGTGTCGATGCCGATGTCGCGCAGCCCCCCGAGCGCGCGGCCGGCGAGATCCACGGCGTCGTCCCAGCGCCCCCCGGAGAAGAAGCGGCCCGGCACCAGCGACAGGACGTGCTCGTGCATGAGCGTCGCTCCGAGCCGCTCTGCAGCCATGGGTCCCGCAACCGTCCTGATCCGCATCGCCGGCCTGTCGTTGACCCAGAAGCCAGTCTCGCCTACGATGCCGAATTGGTCTAGACCGATGGACGCTGCGTTTCCGGCCGCGCCGAACGGTGGGACGACCGTCCCGCCCGAGCAGCAGGGAGGGCACATGGACCTCGCGGACCTCGTGACCGAGCAGCGCCGGGCCGACCTGAGCGACCTCGACCGGCGCGGGACGCTGGAGCTCGTCGAGCTCATGACGGCCGACCAGGCTCAGGTGATCGAGGCCGTCCGCGCCGCCAGCGCCGACATCGCCGCGGCGGTCGACGCGATCGTCGCCCAGCTGCGAGCCGGCGGGCGGCTCGTCTACGTCGGTGCCGGCACGGCGGGGCGGCGCTGGGCCTGCTGGACGCCGCTGAGTGCCCGCCGACGTTCAACACCGACCGCGTGGTCGGCGTGCTCGCCGGCGGCGGCGACGCGTTCCGGGCGTCGCAGGAGGCCGTGGAGGACGACAGCACCGCGGGTGCCGCCGACCTCGCGCGCCTGGCGGTCGGGGCCCGTGACGCCGTCGTGGGGATCGCCGCGTCCGGGCGCACCCCCTACACCATCGGCGCCGTGGACCACGCCCGCGGTCAGGGTGCCGTCACGGTCGGGATATCGTCCAATCCGGGCGCCCGGCTCAGCCGCCACGTCGACCACGCCATCGAGGTCGTCGTCGGCGCCGAGGTCATCGCCGGCTCGACCCGGCTCAAGGCGGGCACGGCACAGAAGATCGTCCTGAACACGATCTCGACGCTCGCCATGGTCGGGACCGGCAAGACGTTCGGCGACCTCATGGTCGACGTGCGCGCGACCAACGCCAAGCTTCGTGACCGCGCTCGACGCAGCGTCGCCGGCGCCACCGGCGCAGCAGGCGGCGCGGCCGACGCCGCGCTCGCGGTCGCGGACGGCGACGTCAAGGTCGCCATCGTGATGCTGCTCGCCGGCGTCGACGCCGACAGCGCCCGACGCCGGCTGACCGAGCACGCCGGCGTCGTGCGGGCCGCGGCCGAAGCCGGCTCGTGAGAGTCGTCGGCCTGATCTCGGGCACGTCCTTCGACGGCATCGACGCCGCCGTGGCCGACCTCAGGCTGCACGGTGAAGAGGTGCTGCTGTCACCCGTGGGCGCCGTCAGCGTGCCCTACCCAGCCGACCTGCGGACGGCGCTCGTAGCGGCGATGCCCCCGTCGCCGACGACAGCCGCGGCGCTGTGCGCGCTGGACACGCGCATCGGGCAGGCCTTCGCCGACGTCGCGGCCGCCGCCGTCCGCGACGTCGCCGACGACCGGGCCGATCTCGTCGTCTCGCACGGTCAGACCCTGTTCCACTGGGTGGAGGGCCGGGAGGTGCTGGGCACCCTGCAGATCGGCCAGCCGGCATGGATCGCCGAACGCACGGGCCTGCCGGTACTCGCCGACCTGCGGGTCCGCGACGTGGCCGCAGGGGGCCAGGGGGCACCGCTGGTGAGCCTGCTCGACGTGCTCCTGCTGACCTCCGCGGGCGGCGGCGGGGTCCGTGCGGCCCTCAACCTCGGCGGGATCGCCAACCTGACGGTCGTCGCCCCCGACCGCGACCCCGTCGCCTTCGACGTCGGGTCCGCCAACGCCCTGCTCGACGCCGCCGTCAGCCACTTCACCGGCGGTGGTGAGACCTATGACCGCGACGGCCTTCGCGCGGGCCGCGGGCGGGTGCTGCCAGAACTGCTGGAACGGCTGCTCGCCGACCCGTACTACGCCCTGCCGGCGCCCAAGACGACCGGCAAGGAGTACTTTCACCTGCCCTACCTGCTCGGCGCGCTGGCCGACATCGAGGACGCGCGGGCCGACGACGTCGTGGCCACGCTCGCGACGCTGACGGCCGTCACGGTCGCCGCGGCTTGCCGGAACCATCACGTCACCGCCGTCGTCGCAGCCGGAGGCGGCACCGCCAACCCCACGCTCATGACGATGCTGCGCGACGAGCTGGCCGACGTCGACGTGACCACCATCGACGGCCTGGGCATCCCGAGCGCCGCGAAGGAGGCCTACGCCTTCGCGCTGATGGGCTTTCTCACCGTGCACGGGCTTGCGGCGACCGTCCCGACCTGCACCGGCGCGGCGCGTGCGTCGCTGCTCGGCAGCCTGGTGCCGGGGTCGCGTGGCTTCGCCGTGCCGGCACCGGCGTCCGCGGCGCCCGTCCGGTTGCGTGTCCAAGCCCCGGCGCCGGTCGTCTGATGCCGCCGGTTCTGTCGGTCCGCGACCTCACGACCGTGCTGCACCTGCGCGACGGCCCCGTCGAGGTCGTCAAGGGCGTGTCGTTCGACGTCGCGTCGGGCGAGACCGTCGCGCTCGTCGGCGAGTCCGGGTCAGGCAAGTCCATGACCATGCTGTCGGTCATGGGCCTGCTGCCGCACCGCACTGCCGAGATCGTGCGCGGCCAGGTGGTGCTCGACGGCACCGACCTGGTCACCGCCGGCGAGCGATACCGTCGCAGCGTCCGCGGCGCCGACATCGCGATGGTCTACCAGGACCCGATGACCTCGCTCAACCCGCTCATGACCGTCGGCGCCCAGATCTCCGAAGCGCTGACCGCTCACGGTGTCACGCGCCAGCAGGCGCACGAGCGCACGCGCGAGGTCCTCGGCGAGGTGGGGATCGCGCAGCCCGACCGGGCGGCGCGCGCCTACCCCCACGAGTTCTCCGGCGGGATGCGCCAGCGGGTCGTCATCGCGATGGCGCTGGCGCTGCGTCCCGCGCTGCTCATCGCCGACGAGCCCACCACCGCCCTGGACGTGACGATCCAGCAGCAGATCATCGCGCTCGTGCGACGGCTGCAGTCAGAGACCGGGACCGCGGTCGTGTGGATCACCCACGACCTCGGCGTCGTGGCACGAGTCGCTTCGCGCGTGCTGGTCATGTACGCGGGCCACCTGGTCGAGACGGGCCCGACAACGCGGGTGTTCGCCCAACCCGAGCATCCGTACACGGCGGGGTTGATCGACGCCATCCCGCCGCCCCGTGGTGCCGACCGGCCGCCGCTGCGGCAGATCCCCGGCACTCCTCCCGACCCGGCGCACGTCCCGGGCGGCTGTCCGTTCCACCCCCGCTGCCCCGAGATGGTCGACCGGTGCCGCACGCAGATGCCCGCGTTGACCGAGCGCGGCGGGAGCGCGGCGGCGTGCTGGGTGCCGCCGCAGGAGTGGGTCGCGTGACGCAGCCGGTCCTGCGCGTCGACGACCTCGTCAAGGTCTACCCGGTCCGCGGGACCGACCAGCTGCTGCGGGCGGTGTCCGGCGTGTCGTTCACGCTCGGCCGCGGTGAGACGCTGGGGATCGTCGGTGAGTCGGGCTGCGGCAAGTCCACGACCGCGCGGCTGCTGGTCCGTCTGGAGGAGCCGACGTCGGGCAGCATCTCCCTGGACGGCCAGGACATCACGAGGGTGCGCGGGCGGGCCCTGCGCGCCGTCCGCCGTCGCGTGCAGCTCGTCTTCCAAGACCCCTACGCCTCCTTGAACCCCCGTCTGACCGTGTCCCAGACGCTGGAGGAGGTGCTCCGCGTCCACCGCCTAGGGGGCGGCGCACCGCAGCGCCGCCGCCGCCTCGACGAGCTGCTGACGATGGTGGGCCTGGGGTCGGGCTTCGCCGACCGCTACCCGCATCAGCTGTCGGGCGGGCAGCGCCAGCGCGTGGGGGTGGCGCGGGCGCTGGCGGTGGAGCCCGACGTCGTCGTGCTCGACGAGCCGGTCTCGGCGCTGGACGTGTCGGTCCAGTCGGAGGTCATGAACCTGCTGACCCGCCTGCGCGCCGAGCTCGACTTGAGCTTCGTGTTCATCTCCCACGACCTCGGAATGGTCCGCCACATCTCCGACCGCATCGCGGTGATGTACCTCGGGCGTGTCGTCGAGCTGGGGCCCTGGCGCAGGGTGTCGGATGACCCGCTCCACCCCTACACCCGCGCCCTCCAGGACGCCGTGCCCGTCGCGGACCCCGCCGTGGAGGCGGACCGCCATGTCGAGCCGCTGGCCGGCGAGGTTCCCGACCCCGCCAACCCTCCAGCCGGCTGCTCGTTCCACCCGCGCTGCCCCCTGGCCGAGGCGATCTGCAGCTCCGTCGACCCGGATCTGGCCGAGCTGCTGCCGCGCCACGAAGCCGCCTGCCACGTCGCCGCCCGCCGGGTGCAGCAGGGTGGCGCCGGGCTGCCCGCCGCGGAGCGCACGTGACGAGGCTGGGTGTCGGCGCGGCCATCGTCGAGGGCCGCTTGGTGCACGGAGACGTCGACGTCGCCGACGGCGTCGTGACGGCCGTCGGCCTGCCCGGCCGGGGCGACAGGCTGGCCGTCCTCGGCTTCGTCGACCTGCAGGTCAACGGGTTCGGCGGCGTGGACTTCCTGGCGGCGGACAGCGGAGGGTTCCACCAGGCCGGCACCGCCTTGCTGGAGACGGGCGTCACCGCGTACCAGCCGACGCTCATCACCGCCTGCGAGGACGCGGTCCGTGCGGCGCTCGGCGAGATCCGGGGAGCGCAGGACGGCCGCCTCCGCCGTCTCACCACGCATCCTCGGCGCGCACGTGGAGGGCCCGTTCCTGTCGGCCGAGCGTCTGGGGACCCATCCGCGCGAGTGGCGGCGCGACCCCGACCGCCGGCTGATGGAGCGGCTGCTGAAGGCCGGACCGGTGACGTTCGTGACGCTCGCGCCCGAGCTGCCGGGAGCCGTCGAGCTGGTCGACCTGCTCGTGCGGCACGGCGTCGTCGTGTCCTGCGGGCACACCGACGCCACCGCGGCGCAGGCGCATGTGGCGTTCGACCGCGGCGCGCGGGCTGTGACGCACCTGTTCAACGCCATGCGCCCGCTGCGGGCCCGCGACCCGGGCATCGCCGGCGCCGCCCTGTGCCGTGACGACGTCGTGCTGCAGCTCGTCGTGGACGGGCACCACCTGGCCCCGAGATCGTCGAGCTCGCGATGCGCGCCGGACCCGGCCGGGTCGCCCTGGTGACCGACGGCATCGCCGCCGCAGGCATCGGGGACGGGAGCTACCGCCTGGGCGACGTCGACGTGCGCGTCGAGGGTGGCGCGGTCCGCCGGGAGGACGGCACGCGCCGGCAGCGCGCTCACCATGGTCCAGGCGGTGCGCAACCTGCACGCGCTGGGCTTCCCACTTGCCGACTGCGTCGCCGCGGCCACGAGCGTGCCGGCGCTGCTGCTGGGCCGCGGCGACTGCGGCACGCTGCGGGTCGGCGGACCCGCCGACGTCGTCGTGCTCGACGACCGCCTCGACGTCCGTCAGGTCCTCGTCGGCGACGACGCGCCTTCCCGGTCGAGGCGGGGCGCCCATGGCCGACCCATGGCCTGGCTTGACGACGAGATCGCCGAGCAGCCCGCGGCGCTGGCGCGCCTGCTCGACGCCGAGGCGGACCACGTCGCCGAGCTGGCGCGGACGCTTCCGCCGTTCCGTTCGATCGTGATCGCGGCACGGGGCAGCTCCGACAACGCTGCGCGCTACGCGCAGTACCTGTTCGGCGTGCGCCACCGCCTCCCCGTCGCCCTGGCGGCTCCGTCGCTCATCACCCGCTACGGCACGGCGCCCCGCCTCGACGGGGCGCTGGTGGTCGGCATCTCGCAGTCCGGCGAGTCGCCCGACATCGTCGCCGTCGTCGAGGACGCACGCGCGCAGGGCCGCCCCACCCTGGCGCTGACCAACGTGGCGCAGTCGCCGCTGGGGGCCGCGGCCGAGGCGGTCATCGGGTTGCACGCCGGCGAGGAGCGGTCCGTCGCCGCGACGAAGACGTACCTGAGCTCCCTCGGCGCCCTCGCGCTCCTGTCGGCGTGCATGGGGAGAGGCACGCAGCCGCTGCGGGCGCTCGGTCGCATGCCCGGGATCGTCGCGGAGGTCGTCGCGCAGGTCGGTCCCCTGGTCGACCGGATCACCGAGCCGCTCGGGCACTGCCTCGTCGTGGGGCGCGGCTTCAACTACGCCACCGCCTTCGAGATCGCCCTGAAGCTCAAGGAGCTGACGTTCGTGGGGGCCGAGCCCTACTCGTCGGCGGACGTCCGCCACGGCCCCATCGCCGCTGTCCACGACGGGTTCCCGATCGTCGTCGTGGCACCTTCGGGCGCCGTCTTGGAGGACCTGCGCGCGCTGGTCGGCGGGCTCCGCGAGCGTCGTGCACACCTGATCGGGATCAGTGACGCACCGGTGCTGCTCGACGCGGTGGACGTCGCCCTGCCGCTCCCCGCGGGGATTGGCGAGTGGCTGTCGCCACTGGCGGCGGTGGTGCCCGGTCAGCTGCTCGCGGCTCGCCTGGCGCACCTGGGCGGTGGCGACGTCGATCGACCCGCAGGCCTGTCGAAGGTCACGTGGACCCGATAGCGGCCGCGGGGTGCCTTACCGGGCGTCGTCGGCGTGGGCGCCCAGCTGGCGGCCCATCGCGGTCACGATCGCGAGGACGTCGGCGTTCTCCTCCAACACCTCGCTGCTGAACATCTCCGCCACGCCCCACACCCCCGCACCCGTGGTGATCGGGAACGCGACGGCACTGCGCAGGCCGTTCTCCAGCGCCAGGCTCGCCCGCGCGAAGTTGGCGTCGCCGACGACGTCGGGAATCCACACCGGCTCGCCCGACTCCCACACACGGCCCGGGATCCCCACGCCGGCACCGAACCGCCGGTGCCGGCTGGCCGTGGAGAAGCCGGCGCCACCCGGGGAGCCGTCATCCCACGCCGCAGCCCACTCGAGCTCCTCGCCTGCGGCATCGGGCCGCCACAGCAGGGCGACCTGGCAACCCAGGTGGTGCGCCACCGTCTCCAGGACCACCGGCGCCGTGGCCTGCAGGTCGCCGCCCGGTCCCGACGGGCCGAACAGGGCCGCGACGTCGCTCGTGGCCGCGAGAGCGTTGTCCGTCGTGACCGCCCGGTCCCGCGGGGCACGCTCGGTCAGGTCACGCAGCGAGGCGATGAACGCCCGCTTGCCGTCGGCGACCCGGAAGGAGCTCAGCAGCAGCTCGACCTGCAGCTCCGCACCGTTGCGGTGACGAGCGGGCACCCGGACCGGCCGTCCGATGAGCCGGGGCACGTCGGTGACGAGGTAGCGGCTGTAGCCGACGACATGCGCCTCCCGTAAGTGCGGCGGGACGATGACGGTGATGCGCTGTCCCTCCAGCTCGTCACGCGACCACCCCAGCAGCCGCTCGGCGGCGGGGTTGAGGTAGCGAATCCGGTTGCCGTCGTCGCCGACGATGACTGCGTCGTTGAGGTTGTCCAGGATCACCCCCGGATCGATCTGCGCCAGCAGCGGCACGTTGCCGGCGGGTTCCGCCGGCGGGCTCCAGGGGGTGGGCGCGTTCCCGTCGATCTGGGCGATGACCTCGCCGAGACACCACTGCCGGCACGCGCGGATCTCCGGAAGTGCCGGCGGGACGAGCAGCCCGCCCTGGCTGGCGTCGTCGTCCGCCTCGTCCAGGGCCGTGAGCAGCTCACTGCAGATCTCACGGGCAGCGGCCGGAGCCGTCAACCGCAGGTCCACCGACGCCGCGCCGGCCTCGAGCGCGTCCTGCAGGGCCGCTTCGACGGCCGGGGTCTTCAGCGGCAGGCGCGACGCCGAGGCACCGATCCCCTCGCCCGAGCGGTGCGGCAGGTCCTGTGGTGGGTCTGCCTGTGAGAAGCCGCGCAACATGGACTCTCGCAGCAGCGCGTCGTTGTGCTGCTCCATCGCCCGGTACAGCGCGATCGGCAGGTCGAGCAGGCGCAGCCCGATGTCCGGGGCCGGCCCTGAGGCGGCCCTCTCGCGCGAGCCCGCCGGCTCGGGTTCCGCGACGTCGTCGGGCAGGGGGTCGTCGAGGTCGGCGAACGCGGCGAGGATGTCTTCCTCGCTGAGCGGTTCGAGCCCGGCGTCGCCGACGTGGAACCAGACGACCTTCCCACGACTGCGGGACTCGGCCCCCCACGAGCTCGCCAGCATGTCGACCAGGCCCAGGCCGCGTCCCGTGGTCGCCTGGCGGCCGTACGAGCGTCGCGCCGGGAGGACGTCGCTGCGGTCGGCGACCTCGACCCGCACGCCGGCACCGCTCGACAGCAGACGCAGGTCGATGTCGGACCCGGCGTGCAGCACGGCGTTGGTCACGAGCTCGCTGACGAGCAGCTCGGTGACCTCCACGAGGTCGTCGTGCCGCCATGCACGCAGCGCGTCGGCCGCAAGACGGCGGGCGGCCGCTGCACTCGCGGGCTCCGGCGGCAACGTGCGCTGTAGCTCCATGTCCTGCGCAGCGTAGCCACGCGCGGCGGGCACCGCCTCGGCTGCGTCGCGGCCTCGCACGATGATCGGTGTGGACGGCGAAGGGGCCTTGCAGGAGTATACCGTAGGGGGGTATAGTAACTACGACCGGGGCGGAACCGGAGGCGCCATGCGCGGCTACACGGTGAACAAGGACGACTACCTCGAGCGGCTTCGCCGCCTCGAGGGCCAGATCCGCGGACGAGGAGGGCGGGCGATGAGCACGACGAACGAGCACACCGGCACCGAGGTGGCCCACGGCTCCCGACCCGAGGCGGCGCCGCTGCGCGCCGCTCACGCCGACGGCGCCCCCGGCGGCTCCCGCGACCACGGCGAC
>JAUJMQ010000004.1:29236-43701 GCA_030446775.1 Egibacteraceae bacterium | reverse complement strand
GGCGACGACGGTGGGCATGGGAGCCATGGGAGTCATGACGGCCACGGGGGGCACGCCGACCACGCCGCGATGTTCCGCGACAAGTTCTGGATCTCGCTGCTGCTCGCGGTCCCCGTCGTGGTCTACAGCGAGATGGTGCAGCACCTGCTGGGCTACTCGGCGCCGGTGTTCCCCGGCTCCGGGCTGATCCCGCCGGTGCTCGGCACCGCGGTGTTCGTCTACGGCGGCTGGCCGTTTCTCACCGGCGCCGTGGCCGAGGCCCGCAGCCGCCGTCCGGGGATGATGCTGCTGATCGGCATGGCGATCACGGTCGCCTTCGCCGCCAGCCTCGCCACGGCGTTGGGCATGTTCGGCGTGGAGGTGTGGTGGGAGCTCGCGCTGCTGATCGTCGTCATGCTGCTGGGCCACTGGCAGGAGATGCGCGCCATCGGCCAGGCCGGCGGCGCGCTGGCGGCGCTCGCCGAGCTGCTGCCCGACGAGGCGGAACGGGTGACCCCGGCCCGTGTCGAGACGGTGAGCATCGCGGACCTCGCGGTCGGCGACGTCGTGCTGGTCCGGCCCGGGGGGCGCGTGCCCGCCGACGGAGTCGTCGTCGCCGGCGCCGCGGAGCTCGACGAGTCGATGGTCACCGGCGAGTCGCGTCCCGTTGCCCGTGGCGTGGGCGACCACGTCGTCGCGGCGACGGTCGCGACGGACTCGTCGATCCGCGTCCGCGTCGACGCCGTCGGGGAGGACACCGCGCTCGCCGGCATCCAGCGGCTCGTCGCCGAGGCTCAGGAGTCGAGCTCGCGGGCGCAGGCACTGGCGGACCGTGCCGCGGCCGTGTTGTTCTACGTGGCCGTGGCCGCGGCCACGGTCACCGGGGGGGTCTGGGCGGCGCTGGGGCAGCCTGCCAGCGCGGTGACGCGCGCCGTCACGGTCCTCATCATCGCCTGCCCGCACGCGCTGGGGCTGGCCATCCCGCTGGTCATCTCGATCTCCACGTCGCTGTCGGCGCGCAACGGCATCCTGGTCAAGGATCGGCTGGCGCTCGAACGCATGCGCAACGTCGACGCGGTGCTGTTCGACAAGACCGGCACGCTGACCAAGGGCGAGCACCGGGTGACCGGGGTCGCCGCCGTGGACTCCGACAACGACGGGCTGTTGCGCCTGGCCGGCGCGGTCGAGGCCGACAGCGAGCACCCGCTGGCCCGGGCGATCGTCACGGCCGCCCGTGAGCGTGGCGACCTGCCGACCGCGAGCGGCTTCCGTTCGAGCACCGGCCGCGGCGTCGAGGCCAGTGTGGAGGGCGCGACCGTCGCCGTCGGCGGGCCGAGCCTGCTGCGTGAGCGCGCGCTGGCCGTGCCGCAGGCGTTGACCGGGCACGTCGAGCGGTGGCAGGCGCGGGGAGCAGCGGTGCTGTACGTCGTGCGCGACGACGAGGTCGTCGGCGTGCTGCAGCTGGAGGACGAGGTCCGCGCCGAGTCCCGCCACGCGGTCGACGAGCTGCACGCGCTGGGCGTCAAGGTCGTCATGATCACCGGCGACGCACGCCAGGTCGCCGAGGCGGTCGCCGCCGACCTGGGCATCGACGAGGTCTTCGCCGAGGTTCTGCCCGAGGACAAGGACTCCGCCGTCACGCAGCTGCAGTCGCGCGGTCACACCGTGGCGATGGTCGGCGACGGCGTCAACGACGCGCCGGCGCTGGCCCGCGCCGACGTCGGGATCGCCATCGGGGCGGGCACCGACGTCGCGATCGAGTCGGCGGGCATCGTGCTGGCTTCGGGCGACCCGCGGGGGGTCGTGAGCGTGCGGCGCCTGTCGGCCGCCAGCTACCGCAAGATGCAGCAGAACCTCGTGTGGGCTGCCGGCTACAACGTCGCCGCGATCCCGCTCGCCGCCGGCGCGCTCGCGTGGGCCGGGATCGTGATGCCGATGGCCGTCGGCGCGGTCCTGATGAGCGCCTCGACCGTGGTCGTCGCGCTCAATGCCCAGCTGCTGCGGCGCGTCGACCTGCGGCCCGACGCGGCCGCCGCCCACGGGCCGGGGCCCGCGAGCCCGCCACCGCGTGCCACCCGCCGGTGGGCGTGGCTGGCGGTGGCCGCGCTCACCGTCGGGGGAGCGGCGGCCTACGCGATCGGGTCGGATCGGTCCGCGGGTCCCGCGCCGGCCCCCGCCGCCCCTGCCCACGGCGAGCAGCACGCCGGCGACCAGGACGCGGCACCTGATCCGGTCGCCGGTGCGCCCCAGATGGCGGTGACCGCCACGTCGTTCAGGTTCGAGCCGTCCGAGCTGACGGTCGCCGCCGGGCGGCCCGTCAACGTCGCGCTGACGTCGCAGGACGCCCTGCACGACTTCGTCGTCGAGGGCGCCGGGTTCCACCTGTCCGCCGACGCGGGCGACACGTCCAGCGCAGCGCTGACGGTCCCCCGGCCGGGTACCTACACCGTCTACTGCTCGGTCCCCGGCCACCGGGCGGCGGGCATGGAGGCGACCCTCAGGGTCGACTAGCACGCACCTCGAACGCCGGGCGGCGTACGTCCAACGACTCCTTCGGGAGACAGGCCCGGCAGCGCGCGGTCGGAGATGGCGACCGCTGCCCAGAGCTGCGGGGCGCGCCGTCGCAGCCCATCCCCGGCGACCGGCCCCGACGGCCCTGCGCGATCACAGTCGGGCCGCCCCTCGGCCGGGGGAAGGCGGCGTCCCCCGCTGAGAAAACGCGCTGACCTGCGCTTTTACGGCTCAAGCCCGTGAGGGGGATGCCGACACTCCTTCTGCAACGAGACGGAGCCCTCCTGGGTGAAACGGCACGTCGGCTGTGAGGCCGATTCGCAAAGCCACGGGTCCGACGCCACTGCGGTGGCCGACGGCAGCCGGGCTACCAAACGGGAGGCGCCCCAGACCTCCGACAGCGCCGCGCCGGCTCAGGCGCGGCATCTCGGGCTCCGGCTTGTGCGCAGGGCCGCTCGTCGCGAGCGCCCTGTCCCCGCACAGCGCTGGAGCCGTCGTGGCTCCCGCATGACCGAAGGGACCACGAGATGAAGCCAGCTCGCAACGTGCGCGCCGCCATCGCGGCGGTGCTGTCCGTCGGCGTGATCGCCGGCCCCGCCGCCGCCGAGACGCAGCGCCAGCAGCAGACCGTCACCGCGCAGCTCGACGCCGGCGCCGCGTCCTGGGCGGTCCACCGCTTCGAGGTCACCGCTCCCGGCACGATCAGCGCCACGCTCGGTTGGGACGACACCGCCGCGAACCTCAACCTCGGCCTGCGCGACCCGTCCGGGCGGTGGGTGCAGTGGTCGTCATCCCCTACTGCTCCCAGCGAGTCCATCGTCTACGCCGCCGGCCAGGCCGGCACGTACACCCTGGGTGTGAAGGCCCGTTCCGGCGCCGCGACCGCGCGGCTGACCGTCGAGCACCTCGCCGGGCAGCCCCCCGCGCCGCGGCCCGAGCCCGACCCCGCGCCGCAGCCCGACCCCGCGCCGCAGCCCGACCCCGCGCCGCGCGCCGAAGCCCGACCCCGCGCCGAAGCCCGACCCCGCGCCGAAGCCCGACCCCAAGCCGGAGCCTGCGCCGAAGAAGGGCGCGCGCCGCTCGCGCGCCTGGGCTGTGGAGAACGAGGCGGGCAACCACCGCCACGACGACAAGCAGGTGCTGGCCCACGCCCGCGACTTCGACGTCATCACCGCGTTGCCGTCCAGCTACCGGGGCCGGGTGCGGGCGATGAAGAAGGCCAACCCGGACCTCACGGTGTTCGGCTACTACAACGGGACGTTCGCCTACAACGGCGAGTCCACCAAGTACCCCGAGTCCTGGTACGCCCGTGACGGCCGCGGCAACAAGATCCGCAACAACTGGGGCGTGTGGATGATGGACCCGTCCAACCCCAAGTGGGCACAGGAGCGGGCCGAGTACTGCGCGAACCTCATCGCCGAGAGCGGCTATGACGGGTGCATGATGGACAATATGGGGTCAGGCACGCTTGCCGCGTCGACCCTGACCGGCCAGCCGATCAACCCGGCGACCGGCAACGTGTGGACCCACGGCGAGTGGCTGCGCGCGACGAGCAGGATCGCCGCGACCGTCCGGGCACGCATCGCCCCGGCGCCGCTGCTCGTCAACGGCATGGTCAGCGGCAACTCCTACTTCAACTCCGCGGCGCCGGCCCGTCAGCTGCTCGACAGCGCCGACTACGGCCTGGCCGAGACCTGGATGCGCACGGCGACCCAGCCGGCCACGAGCCTGCGCACCGAGGCGGCATGGCGCAACGACGTCGACCTGCTCGTCGACGCCGGCGCGCGGGGCAAGCGCATCCTGACGCTGACGAAGATGTGGGCTCCCGGCTCCACCGCCGAGAAGCGCCAGTGGCACCGCTTCGCGTTCGCCTCGTTCCTGCTGGGCGACGACGGCAGCCACCACTTCGCCTTCAGCTACGGCCGGGGCGTGAACGCGATGGCCGGCCACGACCTGACCGACGTCGCGATCGGCGATCCGGTCGGGCCCTACGCCAAGGTCGGTGGGGTGTACCAGCGGTCGTTCACCAAGGGCCGGGTCGTGGTCAACCCCACCCAGGCCACGGTGACGGTGCCGTTGGGCGCGGCGTACACCGACATCGACGGCGCCCGGGTGACCTCGGTCACGCTCGCGCCGGGCAGCGCCTCCATCCTGACGACCGGCTGACTCCGACGCTCCGCCGTCGAAGGGCCGGCACGCCGCCGACTGCGGTGTGCCGGCCCTTCGGCTCGTCAGCGGACGGCCGCCCACACGCCGACCGGCTCCCAGTCCAGCGGCACGTCGACGAGGATGACCTCGCTGTGCTCGCGTGCGGTGATCGGTAGCCGCTCCTCGTCGGTCACGACGGCCGCGTCGCGGGTGTCGACGACCTCGCCACCCTCAGGCCCCACGACCTTCAGCAACCGGTCGGCGCGGTCGTCGTCGGGTGAACTGCCGCTGCTCGGCCGACGGCGGCAGGCTCGCGGTGTCGGGCAGCATCCACAACTGCAGGAAGCGCATGGGCTCGTCGGGCGAGCCGTTGCGCTCCGAGTGCTCCATGCCGGAGCCGAGCGTCGCGGGCTGGATCGCCCCGGGGTGCCCGATCCCGCCGGGGATCAGCCGGTCGTCGTTGCACACCCGCAGCGGTCCCACGCCCATCGCGCCGGGATCGGGTAGCCGGGCGGGACCCGGGCGCGCCGTTCGGCCGTCGGTATGCTCGACACCCGACCCCCGCCCTGGCGACCCTCAAGGAGCAGCCCCGTGGCCGAGACCATCAGCATGGGTCCCGACGGCCTCGTCGTCCCCGACGAGCCGATCATCCCGTTCATCGAGGGCGACGGCACCGGCCCCGACATCTGGGCGGCGTCGGTGCGGGTCTTCGACGCCGCCGTGGACAAGGCGTACGGGGGGAGCCGCCGCATCGCCTGGAAGGAGGTGCTCGCGGGCCAGAAGGCGTTCGACGAGACCGGCGACTGGCTGCCCCAGGAGACCGTCGACACGTTCTCCTCCCACCTCATCGGCATCAAGGGCCCGCTGACGACGCCCGTCGGTGAGGGCTTCCGCAGCCTCAACGTCGCGTTGCGTCAGATCCTCGACCTGTACGTGTGCCTGCGGCCCGTGCGCTGGTTCACCGGTGTCCCCAGCCCGGTCAAGCACCCCGAGTCCGTCGACATGGTCATCTTCCGGGAGAACACCGAGGACGTCTACGCCGGCAAGGAGCTGCAGGCCGGCTCGGAAGAGGCCAAGCGGGCGATCGAGTTCTTCCGCGAGACCTACGGATGGGACCTGCGGGCCGACTCCGGGATCGGCGTCAAGCCCGTCAGCGAGACCGGTTCCAAGCGGCTGATCCGCGCCGCGATCAGCTACGCGCTGGAGGCCAAGCGGCGCTCGGTGACGCTCGTCCACAAGGGCAACATCATGAAGTTCACCGAGGGCGCGTTCCGCAGCTGGGGCTACGAGCTGGTCCGCGACGAGTTCGCCGACCGCGCCGTCAGCTGGACCGACAGCGGCGGCGACCCGGGCGACAAGCTGCTCGTGCAGGACGTCATCGCCGACGCCATGCTGCAGCAGGTGCTCACCCGACCCGCCGAGTACGACGTCATCGCCACGATGAACCTCAACGGCGATTACATATCCGACGCGCTCGCCGCGCAGGTGGGCGGCATCGGCATCGCCCCCGGCGGCAACATCAACTACGTCACCGGGCATTCGATCTTCGAGGCGACACACGGCACCGCACCGAAGTACGCCGGCCAGGACAAGGTGAACCCCGGGTCGGTCATCCTGTCCGGCGACATGATGCTGCGCCGGATGGGCTGGGAGGAGGCCGCCGACCTGATCGTCAAGGGCCTGCAGGCCGCCATCGGCGACAAGGTCGTCACCTACGACTTCGAGCGCCAGATGGAGGGTGCGACGAAGGTCAAGACGAGCGAGTTCGGCGACGCGATGATCGAGCGCATGTGAGCGCCGCCGCGCCCGGGCAGCGCGCGCCGCGGCTGGACCCCGACGACTCCATCGCCCGGCACATGACCCGGGTCGGCCGCTTCCGCACGATCGACCCGACCAAGCCTGGCGACCTGCCGCATGCGTCGCGGGTCATCGGTGTGGTCGCCTGGGCGGCCCTGCTCACCGAGTCGCTGCGGCGGGCGCGCCGCGCCCGCCCGCGATGATCGCCCGCGTCCTCCTCGTCGCCGGGTACGCCCTCGCGGTCGTCGGCTTCGGCGGGCTGGTCCGCGGCCGTCCCGCCCAGCCGCTGCGGGCGGTCGCAGCCGCCGAGCTCGGCACCGGCCTCGTGGCAGCCGGGTGGTGGCTGCTCGGGATGCGCCTGGCGGCCGGGCTCAACGCCGGGTTCGCCGCCGGCTACCTCGTGAGCTGGTGGCTCGGCGGCGGTTCCCGCGGGGCGGAGACCGCTGCCCGTTGACCTTTGGGGCGCCGCGGGTGCGGTGTGCGAGACTGCCGCGCGCACCCGGCCGGGTGGCCAAGTGGGAAGGCAGGGGACTGCAAATCCCTTATGAGCGGGTTCGATTCCCGCCCCGGCCTCCGACGAGCACGGTGGTGCCCTCGGCGGCGGCCGTCACCTCGGTGTCGCCGCCGGCCAGCGACCGGGCTCGGGCGAGGACGGCGTCGACCTCGTCGTCGGTCCGCGCCGGGTCGTGGTGGAACAGCGCCAGCGCCGCCGCGCCGCACTCGCGAGCGAGAGCCACGGCGTAGTCGGCGGTGGTGTGCCCGAAGTCGGCACGCTGGGGGTACTCCTCGATGGTGTACTGCGCCTCGTGGATGAGCAGGTCGACACCGTGCGCCAAAGTCCGCGCCGCGGCGTGACGGTCGCCGAGGCCGTCGGGCCCCGGGCCCAGCGACATGGGATGGTGATCGGACAGGTAGGCGATCGACCCGCTGGAGTCGGAGACGCGGTAGCCGAAGGTGCGTCCGCCCTTGTGGGGGATCTCGCGCGCGACGACCTCGAACCCGCCGAGTGCGTGGGTGCCCTCGTCGAGGTTGTGGAAACGCCATCGCCCGCGCAGTTGTGAGGGGCGGATCGGGAAGCTCGGCGGTGACATCCCACGGGCGAGAAGCGCCTCGGCGTCGCCGCCCTGCGCCGGCAGGTACAGGTCCACCCGGGCTGCGGGGTGGTCGCCGGCACGGAAGAACGGCAGGCCGTGGGTGTGATCCCAGTGCAGGTGGCTGAGCAGGACCACCCCGTCGAAGGCGCGACCGTCGAGCAGGCGCCACACCTGACGCGCACCGGTGCCGGCATCGAGCAGCAGGGAGGGTGCCCGGCCGTCGTGGGCGACCGCGACGCATGAGGTGTGCCCACCGTAGCGGACGAAGTCGGGGCCCGGAGCCGGCGTCGAACCGCGGGTCCCGCAGAAGTGCAGCTGCAACCGTTAGCCGTCCTCTCGACGGTGGCCCTTGGCCACCTCCGCGAGCGCCTCCCGGTCGAGCTGGTCGCCGGCGGCGACGGCCACGGTGCAGGGGGTGACGGCGACCATCGTCGAGGTGCGTCGGCCACCCTCCAGGATCGCCCGCTCGCCCAGGATGGCGCCCGGGCCGACCTCGGCGAGCGCCTTGCCGTCGACCTCGATGCGAAGGACCCCGTCGAGCAGCAGGAACAGCTCGTCGCCCGACTCGCCCTGCCTGACCAGCGCGTCGCCTTGCTTGATCTTGCGCTTCTTGGGCTTGGCGCCACCGCGCATGATCGTGGTCGACAGCTGGCGCTCCAGTGCGGTCTCCACCTGCGTCGTGACCGCCGGGGAGTCCTCGTCGCCCCAGGGGCTGTGGCTGCCGAAGGCGCGCAGAGACCAGCTGCGGTAGTCGATCAGACCCGACTTCGCGGTCAGCTTGCCGCTTGCGTCGTAGACCCAGTGACGCGGGAAGGGGCTGGCACCGGCCTGCTCATGGCTGGCGCTGCCGTCAGCCGAGATGGTCAGCGCCAGCGTGGTCCACGCAGTCGGCGCGGCGATCTGCACGAACGGCGGGTGGGACACCCGGCGCGGCATCGGTGCTCCCGTCCTTCCCCCGGCGGTCTGTTGGAAGCGAACCCAGCCGTCGCCGACCTCCGGCTGCGCTTGCAGGTCGGGAAGGGCGACGGCGGTGAAGGTGGCGCTCCTGGATCCCAGACGAACGGTGGTCGCTCCAATCGCGCCGCCCCCGGCGTAGCCGGAGTCGACAATGCGGCCGTCCTCCACGTCGACCCAGGCGCGCAGGACGTTCGCGAAGCGGAACCGGTCGGCTGCACGGAGCGCCTCCAGGTCCTCGAGCTCATCGGGGGGAGGCTCGTCGTAGTGGCCGACGCCGAGGTCCATGGGCAGCCGATAGAAGCCCGCGATGGCCTCAGACGGTATCCATGACACTGATGTGACGGTCGACTCGAACCGCATCGAGAGCCTCCTGCATTGTGGCGATGGTGCCGCGGACCCCGCGCCGCTACGCTGACAGGATCACCGCGGGCGGCAGTGGCGGCCAGGGTGCAGGTACCGGGGCGGCTTGGGGGGGGTGGCACCCCCGGGACGGGGATGACCGCCCCCTGGACGGGATCCTGGGTGGCGAGCACGATGGTCTCGGCCGCGTATGCAGGGCTCGCGCCGGGGCGAGCGGGGGCGGAGAGCGGATGCAAGAAGCACAGATCACGGTGTTCCTCGCCGACGACAACCTGTTCGTGCGCGAGGGGGTCCGGGCGCTGCTGGCGCTGGAGGACGACGTGGAGGTCGTCGGGGTTGCCGCCGACTACGACGAGCTTCTCGCAGACGCGGAGCAGGCCGCGCCGCAGGTCCTCGTCACCGACATCCGCATGCCGCCGACCTTTCAGCGCGAGGGCATCGAAGCCGCCAAGGAGCTGCGCAAGCGCCATCCCGGCACCGGTGTCGTGATCCTGTCCCAGTACGACGACCCGGAATACGCGATCTCGCTGCTGTCCGAGGGCGCCGCCGGCTACGCCTACCTGCTCAAGGACCGCGTCGCCGAGGGCGACCAACTGGCGCGCGCCATCCGCGAGGTGGCCACCGGCGGGTCGATGCTGGACCCCAAGATCGTCGAGGCGCTCGTGCGTCCCATCACCGCCGACGACTTTTTGTCGCCGGCCGACGAAGCGCTGCTGCGCATGGTCGCCGAGGGCAAGCCGATCAAGGCCATCGCCGTGGTCCGCCAGACCACCGCCGCCGACGTCGCCGACTCCATCGAGCGTCTGTTCGTGACGCTCGCGCGCGGCTTGAGCAGCGGCACCTCCGGGTGCCTGGAGCGGCTGAAGATGCTCCAGAAGGCCATCGTCGACCGCGAGGAGCAGGGGGAGTCCCTCAGCCGCCTCCTACCCGGGGGGATCGCGGAGAAGCTGCGCGCCGAGGGTCGGCGGATCGGGCAGACCGAGTCGCTCCAGGTCACGGTGCTGATGTCGGACATCCGAGGCTACTCCGGCATCGCGGAGCGCAGCACCCCCAGCCTGCTCGCCACCCAGCTCAACGAGCACCGCGCGGAGATGAACCGGGCGATCATCTCCGAGGGGGGGACGGTCATGCAGTTCGTCGGTGACGCGGTCATGGGCGTGTTCGGCGCCCCAGTTCCCCAGCGTGACCACGCCGACCGGGCGGTGGCCGCCGCCTTCGCGATGCATGCCGCGCAGGAGCGGGTGAACCGGCGCTGGGAGGGCGAGGGGATCGAGCCGTTCTGCCTGGGCATCGGCCTGTCCACCGGCGAGGTCGCCGCCGCGCTGCTCGGCTCAGACGAGCGGCTGGAGTACTCCGTGGTCGGTGACACCGTGAACCTGGCACAGCGCATCCAGCAGTGGGCCGCCGCGGGACAGACGGTGGTCAGTGAGGTAACCCATGCGGCACTGACCGACCCGGTGGCCGCGGAGCCCTTGCCGCCGCGACAGGTCAAGGGCCGCCAGGCACCGGTCGCGGCCTGCCGCATCTCGCCCGCCGACCAGGCCGTGGCCGCCGTGGGGGGACGGGCATGAGACGCCTGCTGCTGTGGGTCCTGCTGGGTCTGGCGGCGTGCCTGGCGGCGACGGCCTGCGGGACCGATGCGTCCGGCGCGCCGGGCGCCGAGACCCGCCGGGTCCTCGTCGACTACGTCCACGACGAGGTCGCCAGCTCGTTCATCGCCTACTTCCCGCGCGACGTCCGAATGCATCCGGGCGACACGGTGGTGTTCCAGCAGGAGTGGACCGGCGAGCCGCACAGCGTGACCATGGGCCGTATGGTCGACGAGATGATGGGCGTCGTCGGCCCGCTCATCGAGAAGTACGGCGACAGCGAGGAGGAGCCGCCCAAGAAGGTCATGGACCGCTACTACAAGGCGATGGCGCCGCTGCCGGACATGATCTCAGAGGGCAACTTGCTGGCGGTCAACCAGAACGCAGGCCAGCCGTGCTACCTCGACCGCGGCGGGCCCCCGAAGGACTCCGACACCCCCTGCGACGACGCCGACCAGGTCCAGCCGCCGTTCAACGGCCGCCAGTCCTACTACAACAGCGGCTTCATCCCCTACGAGGGCCCCCAGGGCAACGAGTTCACCGTCCAGCTCGCCGACGACATCGAGCCGGGCGTCTACAACTACTACTGCAACCTCCACGGGCCCTTCCAGGCGGGGACGATCACCGTCGTGGGCGAGGACGAGCCGATCCCGTCCCAGGAGGAGGTCTCACGCCAGGCCAGAACCGAGATCGAGGCGATGGCCGAGCCGCTCGCCGCGGCCTTTGAGGCTGCGCCGCGCGAGGGCAAGGCCGAGATCTTCGGCACCACCGCCACCCCACCGCTGGCCGGTTGGGCCGTGGAGGCGCCGGGGGCGCACATGAGCATCAACGAGTTCATCCCCAGGGCGATCGAAGTGGCCGTCGGTGAGCCCGTGGCGTGGACCTTCGTGGGCGGGCACACCGTCAGCTTCGACGTCCCGGAGTACTTCGCCCAGGTCATCGTCGAGGACGACGGGACCGTCGTGTTCAACGAGGACGCCTCCCGTCCGATCGACAGCCCGCCCCTGCCCGAGCTCGATGAATCCGCCGAGGGCGCGCAGGAAGGGGGCGACGAACAAGGCGGGGAGGAGGCGCAGGGGCCGCCGCCCGAGCCGCCGCTGATCGACGCGGGCACCTGGGACGGCGAGGGGTTCCGGTCGTCAGGGCTGCTGTGGGAGGGGACCTACCGGATGCGGTTCGCCACACCCGGTCAGTACTCCTACGCCTGCCTCATCCACCCGCAGATGGTGGGCACGGTCGAGGTCCGCTAGGTGACCGCCACCTCGCCGCCGTCGACGACGTCGCCCGCGCACACCGCTGCAGGCGCGTCGCGGGCGGTGCCGGCGGGTCGCGGTGGCCGGCGTCTCAGGGGCGGGGACTGGGCCTTCGCGGCGCTGTACGGCCTCTACGCCGCCTACACCTTGGCGGTCCTGCTGTCAGGGCTCGGCGCGGCGGCCGCGGCCGTGTGGCCCGGTCTGCACGAGAGCTTCCACCTGTGGGAGCTGCGCCCGACGCTGCTCGGACGGGCAGCGGCGGCGATGGCGGATGCGTCGCACCGGACCGCGCCGCTGTCTGCGGTCGACTACGCCTTCAGCGCCCTGAACCTGGGGCTGGCCGGCTTCCTGCTGTGGCTGCGCCCCCGGGACCGGACCGCCCGGCTGCTGGCAGTAGGGATGACCGGGTCGGCGGCGGTGTTCAACCTGCAGGCGTACGGGGTGTACCAGGCAATGACGCGCACCGTCTTCGACGTCGTCGGGTACGGGGTGTTCCAGGCGGCCACGGCTGCCTGCTACGCCCTCGCGCTGCTGCTGTTCCCCGACGGCCGGCTGGTCCCGCGCTGGCCCCGGTGGCAGCAGCTCGCGCTGTACGTCCCGGTGGGTATGCTCGTCGCCGGCGTCGCGCTCAGCATCCGCTCGACCTCGCGGACCGTCGCGGTGATCATGGTGTTCGGCCTGCTCACCCCGGCCGTCGGCGTCGCCGCCCAGGCCTACCGCTACCGGCGTGCGACCGCGACGGTGGAACGCCAGCAGTCGCGGCTGCTGTTCTGGGCGCTGGTCCCGGCGCTGGTCATCGGCCTGTTCGTGCTCACCCGTGGGATCCAGGCGTCGGCGCTCACGACGTTGGAGGGCCGCAGCCTCGACGTGATCCCCGTGGCGCTGTTCCGGGTGTTCCAGCCGGTGTTCGGCATCATCCCGGTCGCGCTGTTCATCGGCCTCCTCCGCTTCCGGCTATGGAACATCGACCGGGTCCTGAACCGGGCCTTCGTCTACGGCGCCCTGGCCGCTTTCGTCGGTGTCGTCTACGTCGCCGTCGTCGTGGGGCTGGGTCGGGCCATCGGCACGCGGGGAGACAACGTGCTGCTGTCGGTCGCCGCGACGGGGATCGTGGCGGTCGGCTTCGAGCCGGTCCGCGTCCGGGTCCAGACCCTCGCGAACCGGCTCGTCTACGGGCGCCGCGCCACGCCCTACGAGGTGCTGTCGGACTTCTCCGCCCGCATGGCCGAGGAGACGGCCACCGAGGAGCGGCTGGCGCGGATGGCGCGCCTGCTCGCCGAGGGCACCGCGGCCCGGCGGGCCGACGTGTGGCTGGTCGTCGGCGGCCAGCTGCGCCCGGCCGCGTCGTGGCCGCCCGACGCCTCGCCCCGGGCGACGATCCCGTTGAACGGCGACGAGCTGCCCGAGCTCGGCCCGGTCACCGGCTGCGCGGCCGTGAGACACCACGGCGAGCTGCTCGGCGCGCTCACCGTGACCAAGCCCGGCTCGGAGAGCCTCAACCCTGTGGAGAGCAAGCTCGTGTCCGACCTGGCCAGCCAGGCCGGGCTCGTGCTGCGCAACGTGCGGCTGACCACCCAGCTGCTCGAGCGGGTCGAGGAGCTGCGCGCATCCCGCCAGCGCCTGGTCTCCGCGGGCGACGAGGCCCGCCGCCGGCTCGAGCGCAACCTCCACGACGGCGCCCAGCAGCAGCTGGTCGCGCTCAAGGTGCGCCTGGGGCTGGTGGAGCGCATGGTCGCCAAGGGCCTGCCCGTCGACGAGCTGCTCGCCCAACTGCGGTCCGACACCGACGACGCCGTGAACACGCTGCGCGACCTCGCGCGGGGCATCTACCCGCCGTTGCTGGCGGCCGAGGGGCTCAAGGCCGCGCTCGTCGCCCAGGCGCGCAAGGCCACCATTCCGGTGGAGGTCTCCGCCGACGGGCTCGGCCGGTACCGGCAGGAGGTGGAGGCGGCCGTCTACTTCTGCTGCCTCGAGGCGCTGCAGAACATCGCCAAGTACGCCCACGCGACGCGAGCCGAGATCGTCGTGGAGGAGTCAGGCGCACAGCTCAGCTTCCGGGTGACCGACGACGGAGTCGGGTTCGACTCCGCGGCCACCCCGGCGGGCGGGGGGCTGGCGAACATGGCGGACCGCATCGAGGCGAGGGGCGGCACCCTCGCGGTCAGCGCGGTGCCCGGCCGTGGCACCACGGTCAGCGGGTGCCTGCCCGCGACCCCGGAGGACTAGGCCTGTCTCGGGGGGGCGTTGGACGCAAGCCGCCCCGCGTCTGAGGTCCGCCCCACGAGCGCCGCCCGCATCCGAACAGGGGTGGCAGCACACCCCCCGGGTCGCCTGCTGCCACGTTCGCACGGGGTGCCACCGATCGCGAGCATGGGGGCATGGACGATTCCGTGGTCGGCGTGGTCGGCGTGATGATCGTCGACGACCAGGCGCCGTTCCGGATGGCGGCGCGGATGGTGGTGCAGCTGACCGACGGGTTCGCCGTGGTCGGTGAGGCCGAGACCGGTGAGGAGTCGGTCGACATGGCCGCCGCCCTCAACCCCGACATCGTCCTCATGGACGTCAACCTGCCGGGCATCGACGGGCTGGAGGCGACCCGGCGGATCCTCGCCGCCACCGCCAGGCCGCCGGTCGTCGTGCTGCTGTCCACCTACGAGGCCGCCGACTACGGACCGCGGGCCGCTGACGCCGGCGCCGCCACGTTCATCCCCAAGTCGGAGTTCGATCCCGACCGGCTCGCCGACGCCTGGACGGCCGCGACGACGACGCGCGCCTAG
>JAUJMQ010000004.1:0-29136 GCA_030446775.1 Egibacteraceae bacterium | reverse complement strand
ACGCACCGCAAACGCCGGGCGGCTTGCGTTCAACGACTCCCTCCGGGAGACAGGTCCTCGTGGCCAAGGAACACCAGCACCGCGCGGACGCGACGGTTGGAGTTGTGCTCCTGGGACAGGCCCAGCTTGGCGAAGATGGAATTGGTGTGCTTCTCCACCGCTCGCTCGGTGAGGAACAGGGCCTCGGCGATGGCGGCGTTGTTCTTGCCCTGGGCCATCTCCTTGAGGACCTCCCGCTCGCGGGGCGTCAGGTGGCGCAGCCGCGAATCGGCGGGTGACGCGCGGTCGA
Organism: Egibacteraceae bacterium; assembly: GCA_030446775.1. Lineage (GTDB taxonomy): Bacteria > Actinomycetota > Nitriliruptoria > Euzebyales > Egibacteraceae > JAUJMQ01. The sequence continues at coordinate 28,847 of JAUJMQ010000004.1, read as the reverse complement.
ACACGAGGCTCTCGGCGACCTTCGGGTCGACAAAGGAGCCGCCGGCGGCGACCGCACGGACGGCCGCCAGCAGCTGGTCCACGTCACCCACCCGCTCCTTCAGCAGGTAGGCCCGCCGCTCCGAGCCGCTGCCGAACAGCGTCATCGCGTAGTCGGGATCGGCGTACTGGCTGAGCACCACCACACCGGTGTCCGGATGCGTCCGGCGCAGCAGCTCGGCGGCCCGGATCCCCTCGTCGGTGCCGCTGGGAGGCATCCGGATGTCGGTGAGCACGACGTCGGGGGAGTGCTCCTCGACCGCCGCAAGCAGCGCGTCGAAGTCCTCGCAGACCGCCACGAGCTCGAGCTCCGGCTCGGCCTCGAAAAGAAGGCGGACGGCCTCGCGGACGAGGTAGCTGTCCTCGGCGAGGACGACCCGGATCGGCATCGCGCGGAGGATACCCGTGCATCCGACCCCCGTGACCGGACCTGACGTCGACGGCTCAGGCGGGGTTCGCGCGGCGGATCAGGCCAGGTACGGCGAGGCCTGCAGGAACCCGTGCTCGCAGCGGCCCAGGTCGGTGGACGGCTCGGCCCCCTCGATGATCTCCAGCGCGATGCGGTACCAGTTCGCGGTGGCGCCCAGCCGGCCGAGGATCGAGTTCACGCCGAGCTGGATGCGGTTGAGCAGCACGTAGTCGGGCGGGAGGTTCAGCGACCGCAGCAGGTCGTAGTAGCCGGCGCGCGGATCGCTGGTCGTGCGCAGCACCTCGCGGGCGAAGTCCGGGGTGTAGGTCCACACCCGGTCTGCCAGGACGGGCTCGTTGAGCAGCCGGAACCACCGCATGAGCTTCGCGGTGTCGACGCGCTGGTCGGCGCGGACGAAGCCCGACTCGCGCAACATGGCGAGCAGGCGCGGCGAGTCGTCGGCGATGACGGCGCGCAGCTGCTCCTGCAGCTGCGCGCGCGTCGCGGACCGGAACATCTTCACGCTGCCGAAGTCGAGGAACACGACGGTTCCGTCCCCGGGGAACAGGTAGTTGCCGGGATGCGGGTCGCCGTTGAACAGCCGGAACCGGTTGAGCGAGCCGAAGACGAAGCGGTAGATGATCTCGCCGTAGCGCTGCCGCTGCGCCAGCGTGCTCTCATGCATCATCTGCTCGAACGACGCCCCCGGCGCGAACGTGGTCGTCAGCACCCGCGGCCGGCAGTAGTCCGGGTGGACCGCGGCACGCGGATGAACGGGTGGCCGTCGTAGCGCTCGAAGAACGCCTGCTGGTACTGCGCCTCGCGTTGGTAGTCCAGCTCGTCGACGAGGCGGGCACGGACCTCCTCCATGAGCGGGCGGATCTGCAGGTTGGGTGAGAACACGCGCGCCATCGGCGCGAACAGCTCGGCGTTCGCGAGGTCGGACTCGACCGCCTCGGCCACGCCCGGGTACTGCACCTTGGTCACCACGGGCGTCCCGTCGTGCAGCACCGCGCGGTGGACCTGCCCGATGCTGGCGCTGGCCAGCGGCCGGGGGTCCCAGTGGGCGAACACGGCGTCGGGAGGAGCGCCGAACTCCTCGGCGACCACCGCGGCGATGGCCTCCGGGTCCACCGGCGGAGCGGCGTCGCGCAGCTCGGCGAGGATCGCGTGGTAGGTCTCCTGCACCTCCGGGGGTAGGTCGAGGTCGACGAAGCTGAGGATCTGCCCCAGCTTCATCGCGGCCCCCTTCATCGAGCCGAGCAGCTCGAGGACCTTCTCGGCGGTCTCGGCGTGAAAGCGGGCGTCGGCCGCGTCGCCCTCCCGCAGCCGGCGCACCCGCGACGTCAAGAAGCCGCTGCCCGTCGACGCCGACAGGCGTGCCAGGCTCGCCCCCCGCTGCGCCCGCGACCCGAAGCTGCCCCCACCGGACGGGGCGCCGTCGCCCGCCGCGGCGCCGTCGGGACGGGAGCTGGCGCCGGGAGCAGGGGACATGGCGCCCATTGTGCCCGCCCTCGCCGCACCGCCGGCTCGCCGGCCGGAGCCACGCGATGTGCGGCTCGCGAACCGCCCGCCGCCGGCGCCGGTTAGGCTGCACACGTGTGGACGGGCGGCCGGACCGGCGACCCGCAACCGCTCCGCCACCCCGCCAGTCCCCACCGCGCCCGCTCACCCGTGTGATCCGCGGTGCGCCCCCCGCCGACAGGAGCACCCCCATGGCCGACGACCGCCTCGACCCCGCCGACCACGACTACGCGGCCCGTCTGGCCGACGCGGCCGGGCGGCTGCTGCTGGACCTCCGGCGCAGCGGGCGGTTCGACGGGTCGGCGCTGCGCGCCGAGGGCGACCGCCGCTCCCACGACCTGCTCGTCGGCCTGCTCGCCGAGGCGCATCCCGGCGACGGCGTCCTGTCCGAGGAGGGACGCGACGACACCGCGAGACTCGAACGGGACCGGGTGTGGATCATCGATCCGCTCGACGGGACCCGCGAGTACGGCGAGCACCGCGACGACTGGGCGGTCCACGTCGCGCTCGCCGTCGACGGCGAGGTCGTCGCGGGAGCCGTCGCCCTTCCCGGCCTGGACGTCGTCCTGCACACCGGCGACGTGCCGCCGCTGCCGCCGCCCCCCGCGGGCGCCCCCCGCATGGTCGTCAGCCGCACCCGCCCGCCCGCGGTCACGGAGGCCATCCGCTCCGCGCTGGACGCGGATCTCGTGCCGATGGGGTCGGCGGGCGCGAAGGCGATGGCGGTGCTGCGCGGCGAGGCCGACGTCTACGCGCACGCCGGCGGGCAGTACGAGTGGGACAGCGCCGCCCCCGTCGCGGTCGCGGCCGCCGCCGGCCTGCACGTCTCGCGGCTCGACGGGTCACGGCTGCGCTACAACCAGCCCGACCCCTGGCTGCCCGATCTGCTCGTGTGCCACCCGGAGCTCGCCGACACGGTCATCGCCGCGGCGGCCGACGGGGCGGTGGTCTGAGGTGAGCGCGACGACCGGAACCGAGACCGCGACCGCACCGGCCGTCCGGACGGTGCTGCGCGGCGCGACCGTCGTCGACGGGACCGGGGCCGACCCGGCGGTCGCCGACGTCGTCGTCGCCGACGGGCGCATCGTCGACGTGGGGACCGGTCTGGACGCCGACGAGGCCGTCGAGCTGCCGGGCAGCTGGCTGCTGCCCGGGATGATCGACTGCCACACGCACGTCATGGTGTCGTCGATCAACATGATGACGGTCGTCAACACGCCCTTCTCGCTGCAGTTCTACCTGGCTGGGCAGAACCTCTCGCGGACGCTCGCGGGCGGCGTCACCTCGGTGCGCGACGCCGGCGGCGCGGACCTCGGGGTCAAGACGGCGGTCGAGCAGGGGCTCATCACCGGGCCGAGGATGATGATCTCGGTGTCCGTGCTGTCCCAGACCGGCGGGCACGGTGACGACTGGATGGTGTGCGGCGGCACGGTCCCGTTCCTGTTCGTGCCCCACCCAGGGCGGCCCGACGGCGTGTGCGACGGCGTCGAGGGCGTCCTGCGCCGCGTCCGGGAGGTCCTGCGGGCCGGCGCCGACGTCGTCAAGGTCTGCGCCACGGGGGGAGTGCTGTCGGCCCACGACGACCCGCAGGCGTCGCAGTTCCTGCCCGACGAGCTCGCCGTCGCGGTCGCGGAGGCCTCGGCGTCGCGCAAGCGCGTCATGGCGCACGCCCAGGGCGTCGAGGGCATCAAGAACGCCCTGCGCGCCGGCGTCGCCTCGATCGAGCACGGCATCTACCTCGACGACGAGGCGATCGACATGATGCTGTCGGCCGGGACGTTCCTGGTGCCGACGCTGGTCGCCCCGCTCGGTGTCCTCGACGCACCCGAGGGGGTCGCCCCCTCCAGCCTGCGCAAGGCCCGCGAGGTCAGCGAGATCCACCGCGAGTCCATCCGCCGCGCCGCCGAGGCGGGGGTCCGGATCGCCATGGGCACCGACTCCGGCGTCATCCCGCACGGGCGCAACCTCACCGAGCTCGTGCAGATGATCCGCGTCGGGATGTCGCCCATGGCGGCGGTCGAGGCCTCCACCCGGGTCGCCGCCGACTGCCTGGGCGTCGGCGACCGTCGGGGCACGATCGAGCCGGGCAAGGACGCCGACCTGGCCGTGTTCGCCGACGACCCCCTCGCCGACCCCGACCTGTTCGCCGACCCGGCCTACGTCACCGACGTGTGGCTGGCGGGTCGGCGCGTCAAGTCCAGCGCGGTGGCCGGCTGATGGACTCCACGCTGTTGGAGGTGCGGACGGGCGGCGCGTTCGCCTGCGCCGACCTCACCGGCCGGATCACCGAATGGCTGCGCGACCGCGGCGACGGCCTGTGCAACGTCTTCGTGCCGCACGCGACCGCCGGCGTCGCGCTGTTCGAGCTCGGCGCGGGCAGCGAGAGCGACGTTGAGCAGGCGCTGGCGGCGCTGCTTCCCCGCACCGAGGGCCGCTGGACCCACCGCCACGGCTCCCCCGGCCACGGCGCCGACCACGTGCTGCCGCTGCTCGTCGCGCCGGCGGTGACACTGCCGGTGCTCGACGGCCGGCTGGCGCTGGGGACGTGGCAGTCCGTCGTGCTCGTGGACCCGAACCCGGACAACCCCGAGCGGACGGTCCGCTTGTCGTTCCTGGCGGGCTGAGCGCTCGCGCGGTCAGCGCAGCGCGCGCCGCAGGGCGGCGCGGGTGGCGGGACCGACGATGCCGTCGGCGTCCAGGCCGGACCGGCGCTGGAAGCGCCGGGTCGCCACGTGGGTGCCGCGGCCGAAGATCCCGTCGACGCCGATGTCAGGACGTCGCACCCGGTTGAGGCGGCGCTGCCATGTGGCCACGGCGGGCCCCCGGTCGCCGCGGCGCAGCACCGGCGCCCTGGCGTCCCGCCGGCGCGCCTGCCTGGCCCGCTCCGCCCGGCGCGCTTTCCGTTCGACGGCCTGTCGCAGCGCGGCGCGCGTCGCCGGCCCCACGATCCCGTCCACGTCGAGCCGCGCGTTGCGCTGGAACCGGCGCGTGGCGGCGAGGGTGCCGCGGCCGAACACGCCGTCGACGGCGATGTCGGGGTGGCGGACGCGGTTGAGGGCGCGCTGCCAGGCGGCCACGGCCGGCCCGCGGTCGCCCTTGCGCAGGACGGCGTCGGGAGCGGTCACCGGGGGGCGCCGGCGGTCGCCCCGCGAGGCGCGCGCCGACACCCCGGACGGGTAGTCGCCGCGGCGCTCGGCGGCGCGCAGCGAGCGATAGGGGTTGCGCCGCTCGCCCCCGTAGGGGTCGGTGACGCGGGGGTCGCTGATCTCGAAGTGCAGGTGGGGCGTCCCCGCGGCGTTGCCCGAGTCGCCGAGGTAGCCGAGCAGCTGTCCACGCCGGACGCGGGAGCCCTCCCGGAGGCCTCTGGCGACCGCCTGGGACTTGCGGCCGCCGGCCCGACCGAGGTGGTAGTAGGCGTAGGTGCGCCCGTCTCGGCCCGCCACCTGCATCCCGAAGCCGGCCGACGGGTGCTCCGAGGACGGCATCCACGCGATCCGGCCGGCGCGGGCGGCCACGACGGGCCAGCCGTGCTGGCCGAGCAGGTCCGTGGCGCGGTGGACGCGCCCGCCGCTGCGACCGCCGGCGTAGTCGTCGCTGTAGCGGGCGCCCGGGTGGGTCGGGAACGTGATGTCGATCACCCGCTCGTAGCGGGGGAGCGCTGCCGCGGCGGAGCCGAGCAGCGACACCGCCAGCAGTGGCGCCAAGACCGCGGACAGCACGAAGCGAGGTATCCGGGGGAAGGGCATGGCGCGAGACCCTAGCGGCCGGGAGGGGGACTAGTCCAGCCCCCGGGGGAGCGGCAGGCCGGCGTACTCGTCGAGCGCCTCGGGGTTGGCGAGCGCGTCGCGGTTGTGGACCGCCTCCCCGGTGATCGTGTCGCGGACCGCCTTCTCGACCTTCTTGCCGCTGATCGTGTACGGGATGTCGCCCACCGCGAAGATGTGACTGGGCACGTGGCGGGGGGTCGTCGCGGTCCGGATCGTCGCCCGGATCCGTGCGGCGAGGTCGTCGTCGAGCCGGGCGCCCTCGGCGAGCTTGACGCACAGGACGACCTCGATGTCGCCGCCGGCCGGGCGGCCCACGACGACCGCGTCGGCGACCTCCGCCACGGGCTCCAGCGCCCGGTAGATCTCGGCGGTGCCGATCCGGACACCGCCCGGGTTCAGGGTCGTGTCCGAGCGGCCGTAGACGATCACGCCGCCCTCGGGCGTGATCTCGACGTAGTCGCCGTGGGTCCACACTCCCGGGTGCTCGGAGAAGTACGCCGCCCGGTAGCGCGACCCGTCCTCGTCGCCCCAGAAGCCCACCGGCATCGACGGGAACGGTCGGGTGCAGACGAGCTCGCCTTTGCCCCGGACGGGCTGGCCGTCGGCTCCCCACGCCTCCACCGCCATGCCGAGGAAGCGGCACTGCAGCTCCCCGCGGCGCACCGGCAGGGTGGGCGCGCCGCCCGCGAAGCAGCCGATCAGATCGGTTCCGCCGCTGATCGACGCCAGGTGCACGTCGTCGCCGACGGAGGCGTAGACCCAGTCGAACTGCTCGGGGCTGAGCGGCGACCCGGTCGACAGCACGCTGCGCACCCCGGACAGGTCGGCGACCGCCGAGGGGACGACGCCCGCCGACGCGCACGCGGCCAGGAACTTGGGGCTCGTGCCGAAGTGCGTGATCCCCAGCCGCTCGGCCAGCCGCCACAGCGCGGTCGCGTCGGGGAACGTCGGGCTGCCGTCGTACAGCACGGCGGGCACCCCGCCGGCGAGGGCGCTGACCAGCCAGTTCCACATCATCCAGCCACAGGTCGTGAACCAGAAGATCGTGTCGCGGCCGGCGTGCAGGTCGACGTGGAGACGGTGCTCCTTGAGGTGCTGCAGCAGCGTCCCGCCGTGCCCGTGCACGATCGACTTGGGAGGGCCCGTCGTCCCGGAGGAGTACATGACGAACAGCGGGTGGTCCGGGGCCAGCTGGGCGAACTCCGGCTCGACGGCCCCGTCGCCGAGGAGCCGACCGTAGTCGACGGTCTGCCGGCCACCGACGTCCAGGCCGAGGCCGACGAAGTCCACCACCACGACGGCCTGGAGGTCGGGCAGCGCCGCGCAGACGGCAGTGACCTTGTCGCGCAGCGGGTGGACGCGGCCGCCGTAGCGGTAGCCGTCCGCGGTCAGCAGGACCTTTGGACGGATCTGGCCGAAGCGGTCCACCACGCCCATGGGCCCGAAGTCGGGCGAGCACGACGACCACACCGCGCCCAGCGCCGTCGTCGCCAGCATCACGACGACCGTCTCGACGCAGTTCGGCATCAGGGCCGCCACCCGGTCACCGGCTCTGACGCCGAGCTCGCGCAGGCCCCGCTGAGCGCGCCCGACCCGTGCGCGCAGCTCGCGCCGGCTGACGACCTCGTCGTCGCGGCCCTCGCCCGCACCGATCAGTGCGGGCGCGTCGCCGTCGTGGCGAAGCAGGTTGTGTGCGTAGTTCAGGCGCGCGCCCTCGAACCAGCGGGTGCCCGGCATCCGTGGCTCGTCGAGCACCCGGTCGTACCTGCGGCCGGCCAGCACCTGGGCGTCGTCCCACACCGCCGCCCAGAAACCCGCCAGGTCCTCGATCGACCACTGCCACAGCTGCCGGTACTCGGTCGCCTCCGGCCGCACCCGCTGTTGGAAGCGGGCCAGGTGACTGGCCGCGGCGCGCTCGGGCGACGGTCGCCACAGCACCCGGCTCATCGCCCTCACCGCCCCCTGACCAGCGAGAACGCAGCACGACGCGATCTGCCGGGCGCTGAGAGGCAAGCCTGAGGCAGACATCCGGCGAAACAATGGCCCCGGCCGCCATGAAGCGGAAGTCGACGGTGAGAGTCCTCGCCGATCGGTTTCCGCGACACCGCCGTGACCGGCGGAAACACCGCGGTGAAACTTGCGATCGACGGTGACGTTGAGCGTTGCGCCACGGTGTTCGACCCTCCTGGCTCGGGCCGGGAGAGGCTCGGCGCGGAGGCTTCGGCCCCCGGTGTCCAAGTCCCCCCTTCAGCAGGCCGGATCCTCGCACGCGCCACGCGCGGGCGCGGCGAGCAGGCTTGGTCACACTCACTATGGTGACCGATCCTGCTTCTCGAGGTGCCTGGTGAGCGACCCCGCGCACGACCCCACGCTCGACCCGGCCTACCGTGACCTCGCAGCCGAGCTGGCGCTGCTCGGGCGCCGGGCCGTGGCGGCCGGCCTGGCCGTCGGCTCGGGCGGCAACCTGTCGGCCCGGCTGCCCGGACGCGACGAGTGCCTGGTCACCGCCGCCGCGACCTGGCTGGAGGACCTGCGGGCAGGCGACTTCAGCGTCGTGGGTCTGGACGGCGCGCTGCGGGCGGGGCGTCCCGGCCCGTCCAGCGAGGCCGCGTTGCACCTGCACGCCTACCGTGCGCGCAGCGACGTCAACGCCGTGGTGCACCTGCACCCGCCGCACGCGACGCTGCTGGACGCCCTCGGCCACGACGTGCGGCGGCTCACGCTCGACCAGGCCTTCCACGTCCGGCGCATCGCCCGGGTGGGGTACCACCCGCCGGGAACCGCGGCCCTCGCCGAGGCGGCGGCCGCGGCGCTCGCCGACGCGGACGTCGTCATGCTCGCCTCGCACGGCTGCGCCGTCGTCGGCGGCTCGATCTCCACGGCGGCCAAGCGCGCCATCCACCTGGAGGAGGCGGCGGTCGCCACCTACCGGGCGCTGCTGCTGGGCGACACCACGACCGCCGCTCCGCCCGGGTACCTGGAGCGTGTGCGTGCGCTCGAAGGCGCCTGCCCGGAGCTGGACAGGCACTGATCACCCCGGCTGCCCGGCGGGTCACGTCGCCGCCGCGGCGCGGCCGACAGCGCGCGTGGCCGGACGGGACGTCCCGGCCGGGCCGGGAGGCTGTGCGACGATGGGCGCCGTGCCGGGTGGCGCCTGCCCGGCATGTCCGCACGGGATGCTCGTGTGCCGGCGGCGGCGCAGGGGCAGGAACCCCGCAGCGGGCACGCCCACCCGGAGACTTCCTATGCCGAACGCGCCGGACGCCGATGCCACGGTCGCGCGCGGCGGCGCAGACCACCACGCGGTGCTCGCGCCGCTGCTGGAGCGGATCCGCGCCTTCACCAGTGCCGACCGCGCACCCCTCGTCGAGCAGCTCGCCTGGGCGACGTACCGGCGGGTCGCCGCCGAACGGCTCGCGCAGATGGACGTCGATGCCGCCGCGCACATGCTCGTCGACGCGCTGGCGTTCATGGATCAGCGCCGTGACGGCAGCCTGGCGCTGCGGCTGTTCCAGCCCGACGGGGCCACGTCCGGTTGGTCGTCGCCTGGGACGGTCATCGAGGTCAACACCGAGGACGGCCCGTTCCTGCTCACGACGGTCACCGAGGAGCTGAGCCGTCTCGGGCTGGAGGTCGAGTCGGTCATCCACCCGGTCGTCGGCGTCCGCCGCGACGCCGAGGGCGGGATCGCCGCGCTGCTGCCGGCCCGGCAGGCCCAGACCCGCGAGTCATGGATCCACCTGGAGCTGCGTCGGACACTGTCCGACGACGAGCGCGACGCCGTCGCCGAGCGCCTCCGTGCGGTCCTGGAAGACGCGCGCGTCGCGACGAGTGACTTTCCCGCCATGCGCGACCAGATCGAGGAGGTCGCCTTCCAGACGCGCGCGAGCGCCGGGACGCGCTACCGCTCCGACGAGGTCGACGAGGCCATGTCGCTGCTGAGCTGGCTGCTCGACGACCACTTCATCGTGCTCGGCTACCGCGAGTACGACCTCGTTCCCACCGACGACGGTCCGGCGGCCCGCGTCCACGCCGGCTCGGGCCTGGGGATCCTGCGCGACGAGGCGTCGTCGCGCTACGCCGAGCCGGTGCCGCTGTCGCAGATCTCCGCCGGTCTGCGCGAGCGGATGGAGGGCGGCGACCTCCTCGTGGTCAGTCGGACGAACCGCGTGAGCACCGTGCACCGGCAGGTCCGCATGATCTACGTCGGCGTGAAGAAGGTGGGGGGCGACGGTCAGGTGTTCGGCGAGTACCGCTTCGTCGGGCTGTTCGCACAGAAGGCGTACGCCGAGCCGGCGAGCTCCATCCCGGTCCTGCGCCGCAAGCTGCGCCAGATCCTCGAGCGCGAGGACATCGTCGACCACTCCTACGACGAGCGCGCGATCCGCATGCTGTTCGAGGCGTTCCCCAAGCACGAGCTGTTCGCCGCCGACACCGACGACCTGCGCCGCACGCTCGTGCAGCTCCTGGAGGCCCAGAAGGGCCAGGACGTCCGCCTTCTTCTCCGCGTCGCCGCGGGCCGCCGCAGCGTGTCCGCCCTCGTCGCCGTCCCGCGCGAGCGCTTCAACGCCGAGATACGCAAGCGGGTGCAGCAGCTGCTCGTCGAGCGCTTCGCCACGACCAGCATCGACTACCACCTCACGATGACCGAGCGGGACCGTGCGCTGTTGCATTTCGTGCTGCACGGTGAGCACGGGCCGCTGCCCGACGTGCCGGCCGACGAGCTCGAGCGCGAGGTCAACGCCCTGACCCGGACCTGGACCGACGCGCTGCTCGCCGACCTCGTCGCCGCTCACGGTGACACCGAGGGCAGGCGGCTGTCCCGGGTCTACGCCGAGCGCTTCCCCGCCGGCTATGCCGAGACCACGTCGACGGCGACGGCGCTGCTCGACATCGCCGAGCTGGAGCGCCTGTGCGGGCCGGCGTCGGGGCCCGACCGCGTCGACGTGGCGATGGCGCTGCGCCGCGACCGGGCCGACAGCGGCCTGCTCCGGTTCAACCTGTACAAGGTGGGTCGCGGTGTTGAGCTGTCGGGCTTCCTGCCGATCCTTGAGAGCCTGGGCCTCGTCGTCGTCGAGGAGATCCCCTACCGGCTGGAGGGTGGCCCCGACGAGGGGGCAGACGGGAACCGTCACGGGGAGCTGCACATCCACGACTTCGGGGTGCGGGCCCGCGACGCCGAGATCGACGTCGAGCACGACGGCCCGCGACTCGCCGACGCTGCGATGGCGATCTGGCACCGGCGGACCGACGCCGACGCCCTCAACCGCCTGGTGCTGCTCGCGGGCCTCGCCTGGGACGAGGTCGCGATCCTGCGCACCTACCGCCGCTACCGTCGGCAGGTCGGCACGACGTTCACCGAGGCCTACCTCGACGACGCGCTCGTGGAGCACCCGCAGGTGGCGCGGGCGCTGGTCGAGCTGTTCGACGCGCTGTTCGATCCCGACCGCGCCGCCGACGCCGAGGCCGTCGACGCGGCCCGCCAGCGGGTGGTGTCGGGCTGCGACGCGGTCGAACGGCTCGACGCCGACCGGATCCTGCGCGGGTACCTCGGGCTGGTCGAGGCGACGCTGCGCACGAACCGCTGGGTGCGCGACGACCAGGGCCGACCCCGGCCGTGGCTGTCGCTGAAGTTCGACAGCCGCTTGGTTCCCGGCATGCCCAAACCGGTGCCCTACCGCGAGGTGTTCGTCGCCAGCCCGGAGATGGAGGGCGTGCACCTGCGCGGCGGGCCCGTGGCCCGCGGCGGTCTGCGCTGGTCTGATCGCATCGAGGACTACCGCACCGAGGTGCTCGGGCTGATGAAGGCGCAGATGGTCAAGAACGCCGTCATCGTCCCGACCGGCTCCAAGGGCGGGTTCGTCCTCAAGCGCCCGCCGTCGCCGGCGGCGGAAGGCGGAGCGGCGCTGCGCGCCGCCGTCCGCGCGCAGTACGAGACGTTCGTGCGGGCGCTGCTCGACGTCACCGACAACGTCGTAGCCTTCCACCCCGGCGCCTCCGGTGAGCAGGACGCGACCCCGACGCGGTCCCGTGTCGTTCCCCCCGACCGGGTGCGCCGGCGCGACGGCGACGACCCGTACCTCGTGGTCGCCGCCGACCGCGGCACCGCCACGTTCTCCGACGTCGCGAACGCCATCAGCGACGAGTACGGCTTCTGGCTGGGCGACGCGTTCGCGTCGGGAGGCAGCCACGGCTACGACCACAAGGCCATGGGCATCACCGCCCGCGGCGCGTGGGTCGCCGTCCAGCGCCACTTCCGCGAGCTCGACATCGACGTGCAGACCGACGCGGTCAGCATCGTCGGCATCGGCGACATGTCCGGTGACGTCTTCGGCAACGGGCTCCTGCGCAGCCGGTCGGTCCGGCTCGTGGCGGCGTTCGACCACCGTGACATCTTCCTGGACCCCGACCCCGACCCGGCGTCGTCGTTCGCCGAGCGGCAGCGGCTGTATGACCTGCCCCGCTCGTCGTGGCAGGACTACGACCGCGACCTGATCAGCTCCGGTGGCGGCGTGTGGTCACGGACCCGCAAGTCGATCCCGCTGTCGGAGCAGGTGCGCGCCCTGCTCCGCGTGGACGCGGAGGAGCTGCCGCCGCCGGAGCTGCTGCGCGCGATCCTGCGGGCACCTGTGGACCTGCTGTTCGCCGGCGGGATCGGCACGTTCGTCAAGGCGACCGACGAGACGAACCTCGAGGTCGGTGACCGTGCGAACGACGCGATCCGGCTCGACGCGACCGAGGTCGGTGCCCGCGTGGTGGGGGAGGGCGGCAACCTCGCCTTCACCCAGCGCGGACGCGTGCAGTACGCCCGCCGCGGCGGCCGCATCAACACCGACGCCATCGACAACTCGGCCGGGGTGGACACCTCCGACCGGGAGGTCAACCTCAAGATCCTCCTCGACGTCGCGGTGCGCGACGGGTCTGTGACGCTGACCGAGCGCGACGAGGTCCTCGCGGCGATGACCCCGGACGTCGCCGAGCAGGTGCTGCGCGACGTCTACCTGCAGACCTGGGCGATCAGCCAGGAGGCAGGGGGCAGTCCGGGCGGCATGGAGGCCTACGAGGCGCTCATGGTGGACCTGGAGACGCCCGCGTCCGGCGCGCCCGGCGGGGGCGGCGCCGCCGGCAGGCTCGACCGGGCGGTGGAGGTCCTGCCGTCCACCGCGGAGATGCAGCGGCGGCAGGAGGCGGGCGCGGGGTTGACCCGTCCGGAGCTCGCCGTGCTGTTGGCCTACAGCAAGATCGACCTGACGACCCGGCTGCTGGGCACCTCGGCACCCGACCAGCCGTTCCTGCGCAGCGCGCTGGACGCCTACTTCCCGCGGGTGGCGCTGGAGCGGTTCGGCGACCGCCTGTCCGAGCACCGCCTGCGGCGCGACCTCGTCGCGACCGTCGTCGCCAACGACCTCGTCAACCGGATGGGGGTCACCTACGTCAGCCGCACCGCCCATGAGCTGGGCGTCACCGCGGCCGAGGTCGCCGCCGCGTACTGGACGGCCCGGGAGGTCTGCGAGGCCGACTCCCACTGGCGGGCGATCGAGGCGCTGGACGACCGGATCGACCAGGCCCTCCAGCTGGACCTCAAAGGCGACGTGGACCGGCTCGTCGACGCGTTCACCCGCAGCTACCTGCGTCATCCCGAGGGCGCCGCGGCCGACGCGCTGTCGCGCGACCGGCCGGCGTTCCACGAGCTGGAGAAGGCCGTGACCGACGGCGGCTCGCTCGTGTCACGCGACGAGTGGCGTGCCCGCGTGGAGCGCTACGTCGACCTCGGCATCGACCCGGACCTCGCGCAGCGCGTCGTGGGGTTGGGCGCGCTCACGCTCGTCCCCGACGTGGCGGCCGTGGCGCGTGACGCCGGCCAGCCCGTCCGCCACGTCGGCGAGGTGTTCTTCCGGCTCACCGACACCCTGCCGCTGGACACCCTCGGGCGTCTCCTGGCGGACGTCCGCCCGGAGGGCCACTGGGAGCGCTGGCAGCATCGCGGCCTGCTCGACGACCTGCGCGAGCTGCGGCGTACAGCCGCCTCGGCCGCCATCGCGGCGCATCCCGACGTCGTGCCGGGCGAGGCGGTCGAGCGCTACCTCGGCGAGCGCCGAGCCCGGCTCGAGCGCGTCGACACCGTCGTCGGTCTGCTCCGCGACGAGACGACGCCCAGGCTCGCGGCCGTCGCCGTGGCCGTGCGGGCCCTGCGGGAGGCGGTCGCCTGAGCGTGAGTCAGCCGCGGTCGCCGATGGCGACGTAGTCGCGCTCACCCGCCCCGTCATAGATCTGCCGGGGCCTGCCGATGCGGGTCTCGGGATCGTCGATCATCTCTCTCCACTGGGCGATCCACCCGGGCAGCCGTCCCAGGACGAACAGCACGGGGAACATGTCCAGCGGCAGGCCCATCGCCCGGTAGATCAGGCCCGAGTAGAAGTCGACGTTCGGGTACAGCTTGCGCTCGACGAAGTAGTCGTCGGACAAGGCGACGTCTTCGAGCTCGCGTGCAATCGCAAACAGCGGGTCGTCACCGACGAGCTTGCTGATGACGCGGTCGGCGGCTTCCTTGATGATCTTCGCGCGCGGGTCGTAGTTCTTGTAGACGCGGTGCCCGAAGCCCGGCAGCCGGAAGGGGTCGTTCTTGTCCTTCGCGCGGGCCACGAACGACGCGGTGTCGCTGTCGGAGTCGCGGATCTCCAGCAGCGTCTCCACGACGTCCTGGTTGGCGCCGCCGTGCAGCGGCCCCCACAGCGCGGAGATCCCGGCCGCGATGGCGGCGTAGATGTTGACCTGGGACGATCCGACGAGCCGCACGGTCGACGTCGAGCAGTTCTGCTCGTGGTCGGCGTGCAGGATCAGCAGCAGCGTGAGGGCCTCGGCGACCTCCGGGTCGACCTGGTAGGGCTCGGCCGGCACCGCGAACATCATGTGGAGGAAGTTCTCGGTGAAGCGCATCGAGTTCTGCGGGTAGACGTACGGCTGACCGATGGACTTCTTGTAGGCGAAGGCCGCGACGGTCGGCAGCTTGGCCATGAGCCGGTAGATCGAGACCTGGATGTCGTCCGGGTCCCGCGGGTCGTAGTGGTCCTGGTAGAACGTCGACAGGGCGGACGTCGCCGCGGACATGATCGCCATCGGGTGGGCGTCGCGGGGGAACGCGTCGAACAGCGGCCGCATGTCCTCGCGCAGCAGGGTGTGGTGGATGATCTGCTGGCGGAACGTCTCCAGCTGCTCGGTGGTCGGCAGCTCACCGTGGATGAGCAGGTAGGACGTCTCGATGAAGTCGGAATGCTCGGCGAGCTGCTCGATGGGGTAGCCGCGGTAGCGCAGGATCCCCTGCTCGCCGTCGATGAACGTGACGGCGCTGCGCACGGAGCCGGTGTTGACGTAGCCGGGGTCGTAGGTGATCAGACCCGTGCTGGCGCGCAGCTTGCGGATGTCCAGGGCCCGCTCGTCCTCGGTGCCGGTCAGAACCTCGGCCTCGAACGTCTGGCCGTCGAACTCGATGCGGGCGGAGTCGCTCATCGTCGCTGTCCTTCGCGGCTGCGGAGTCTCGCGGACGCAGGCAGCCTACCGCCGCCGCCGCAGCCCAATCCCGGCTGCCTGCAGCGGGGCGCTACTCGACGGTGAGCTCGCCGTTCATGAGGTCCTCGTGGCCGGGCACGCTGCAGAAGTAGCGGTAGGTCGTGCCTGCCTCGAAGGTGAACGTGGCTTCTTCCGTCGCGCCGCCCTCGGCGATGACCACGGGCTCGCCGGTCTCTTCAAAGGTGACGTTGTGCAGGGTATTGCCCTGGTTGTCCAGGATGACGGTCTGCTCGCCCGCCGGCGCGGTCTCCGGCGCGTCGGCGAAGTCGATGTCGACGGCCACCCAGGTCAGGCCCTCGCCGGGCACGTCCTGCCCGCCGGCACTGTCGCCGGCGCCGCCCTCCGCGCCGGGCCCCTCGCCACCCCCGCCGGCGGCGGCCTCCTCGCCGTGCCCCTCCAGGGGGCGCATGCCGGCCGCGGCGGCGAGCATGCCCGACCCGAGGATCGCGACGAGGCCGATCGTCACGCCGACCGCGAGGGCGCGGGAGGTGATCCGCGGCTTGGCGGCGACGATCGCGGCAATCGCCAGCACGTAGGCGGCGATGCCGAGCGCGATCGTCGTCGACGCGGCCTCGGGCACCGCCAGCAGGACGCGCGACAGCGCGAACGCGAACCCCACGAAGCCCGCGATGACGGCCAGGGGCATGACGATCGGAAGGAACACGCGCTGGCGGAAATCGTCGTTCATCGCTGTCGCTCTCGTCTGCGGTCGGGGCCCCGCGACCTACGGTCGCGACGTGGTGACGTGCTCGAGGTCGTGTTCCAGGTCGCGCCAGTACAGGACGTCGGGGCCTCCCTCTTGTTCCTCTTTGCTCCAGCGGAACCACAGCGACGCGATGACGACCCAGATGAACAAGCCGCCGCCGATCTTCATGAGCAGGCCGGCGACCTGCTGGTCGGTGATCGGGTCGATCGCGACGATGCCGGGGGTGTCGTAGACGCGGTACAGCACCGTCTGGCCGAAGGTGAGGAAGGAGGCGGGAACCGTCGGGATGATCGACTGGCCGAACAGGTAGGCCATCCGCGCCGGATACGACAGGTGCGGGAACTCCTGCAGCGGGCTGAGCACCGGCCACCACATCACCAGCGAGACGCCGATCCACAGCGCGTGCACGAGCAGGTGGAACCCGTCGTTGGTGACGCTCAGGTTCACCACCCCGCGGAAGTGGTACAGCGCGACCCAGCCGTTGAACAGCACGAGCGCGGGCAGCGGCCGCGTCAACGCGTGCCACACGGCCGCGACCGGGCTGGGCGACAGCAGCCGCCGCAGCAGCCACGACGGCGTGCCGAGGATCAGCAGGGGCGCCGTCACGAGCGACAGCACCAGGTGCTGGCCCATGTGGACGCTGAACAGCTCGTTGGCGAGCTGGTGCACCGGCCAGTCCGCGGCCAGCCACAGCGAACCGACGCCGGCGAAGAAGTAGAGGCGATGCCGGCGGGTGGCGCCGACCCCGCCCGGGGCATGACGAGGACCCCACGCCGACAGCGCGTACAGGTAGCCGCCGAGCAGCGCGACGACGAGCGCCCAGGCGTCGGCGTGCGGCTCCCAGCCCAAGGATGCAGGCATCGCCCTAGAAGCCGATCCGCGGCCCGACATAGAAGTTCACGGCGACGATGCCGAACACGAGGAAGGCCAGCCCCACGCCGACGAAGAACACGCGGCGAAACAGCTTGTGGTCGAACCGCAGGTGCATGAACCACAGCACGACGAGCATGAACTTGAGGATCGTCAGGATGATGAGCGCGGGGATGCCGACCGACTTGAGCAGCCCCCGGTCGAAGCTTTCGAACAGGATCACCTCGAGCAGCGTCATCACGGCGAGGATCACGCCGATCTCGACGTACTGCCCGACGCCCGGGTGGGCGTGCTCCTTGTCGTACTCGGTGTCGGCCACGCGGCCCTCCTAGCCCGCGACCGGCGCCGCGGTGGCCGCCGGGATCAGGTAGACGACGGTGAAGATGATGATCCACACGATGTCCACGAAGTGCCAGTACAGCCCGATGTTCTCCACCGTCGTGTGCAGCTGCTGGGGCAGGCGGCCCATCATCGACGCCGCCCACATGGACAGCAGCATGAGGATGCCGAGCGCCACGTGGAAGCCGTGGAAGCCCGTCAGCACGAAGAAGCTGGAGCTGAACGGGCTCGTGGCCAACGTGAAGCCCTCGGCCACGAAGACCGTGAACTCGTAGAACTGCCCCGCCAGGAACGTGGCGCCCATGAGCGCGGTGGCCATGATCCACGTGCGGAACTTGCGCATCTCGCCGGCCTGGATGGCCGCCAGCGCCAGCACCATGCCCAGCGACGACATCAGCAGGATGAACGTCGAAGCGGACGTGAACGGGATGTCGAAGATCGTGGCGGGGGTGAGCGCGCTGTCGCCGGTACGGCCGACGTACAGCAGGTAGGTCGAGATCAGTGCGCCGAAGAACAGGCACTCCGAGCCGATGAAGCTCCAGATCCCCAGCTTGTCGTTGGCGATGCCGAGGCTCGTCGCGTGCTCGTAGTCGGTGCCCGGCAGGGGGGCGCTCATGTCACCCGCGGCCATCAGTGCGCCTCCTCGGCGCTGGGCTCGAGCACCCAGCCGAACAGCCCGCCGAAGATGACCAGGCCGCCCAGCGCCAGCAGCGCCAGCTGCACCGGTCCGCCCGCCAGCACCCCCCAGCCGGCGATCGGCATCCCGGCCGCCGCGATGAGGGGGTAGTACGACGGGCTGGGCATGTGGATGGCCGAGTGCCCGTCGTGGCCGGGCCCGTGCGCGGGCTCGGCCGTATCGGGAACCGCGGACGCGCCGGGCGACCCCTCGTGATCGGGATGGTCGGGGGAGGCACCGGCGGGCACGCGCACCGGCGACCGGTCGGCGCCGCCGACGTACTTGCGGTGCCACAGCTCGTCGCGGGCGGTCACCAGCGGCACCTCGTCGAAGTTGTGGGGCGGCGGCGGCGACGTCGTGAGCCACTCCAGGGTGCGGGCGTCCCACGGGTCGTTGCCGGCGACCTCGCCCCGCCGGCGGGTGATCGCCACGTTGGCCATGAACACCGCGATGGCGGCCGCGATGATGAAGGCGCCGATCGTCTCGACCATGTTCCAGAAGTTCCAGCCCATCCCGTCGGCGTAGGTGTAGATGCGCCGCGGCATGCCCCACAGGCCCAGGATGTGCATTGGGAAGAAGGTGACGTTGAAGCCGATGAACATGAGCGCGAAGTGCAGCTTGCCGAGCTTCTCGTTGAGCATCCGGCCGGTCACCTTGGGGAAGTAGAAGTACGTCCCCGCGAAGATGCCGAAGATGGAGCCGCCGAACAGCACGTAGTGGAAGTGCGCGACGACGTAGTAGGTGTCGGTCTGCTGGTAGTTGTGCGGCACGATCGAGTGCGTGACGCCCGACAGGCCGCCGATCGTGAACATCCCGACGAGGCCGGCCGCGAACAGCAGCGGCGTGGTCATGCGGATCTTGCCGCCCCACATCGTCCCGAGCCAGTTGAAGATCTTCACGCCGGTCGGCACCGCGATGAACATCGTCGACAGCCCGAACGCCGCGTTGGCGACGGGGCCGATGCCCGCGGCGAACATGTGGTGGGCCCACACGCCCCAGCCGAGGAAGGCGATCGCGATGCCGGAGAACACCATCGCCGAGTAGCCGAACAGCGGCTTGCGCGAGAAGACCGGCAAGACCTCCGAGACGATCCCGAACGCCGGCAGGATGAGGATGTAGACCTCGGGGTGGCCGAACAGCCAGAACATGTGCTGCCACAGGATCGGGTCGCCGCCGGTGGCGGGGTTGAAGAAGTTCGTGCTGTAGCGCACGTCGAACATGAGTTGCCACAGCGCCACACCGATGACCGGCATCGCGAACAGCATCAAAAACGACGTGATGAACGTCATCCACGTGAAGATCGGCAGCCGCATCAGCGTCATGCCCGGCGCGCGCATGTTCAGGATGGTGACGATGAAGTTGACGGACGACGCCAGCGACGCGATGCCGGCGATCTGCAGGCCGATGGAGTACAGCACCATCCGGCCGACGTGGGCGGCCACGGGGGTCCCCGCACCGATGGTGTCGGTGGGGTTGGGACCGATGTAGTTCAGTGGCGCGTAGTTGAACCAGCCGCCGTCGGGCAGGCCGCCCAGCAGCACGCCGGAGTACAGGAAGATCCCGGCCGCGAGGAACACCCAGTAGCTGAAGGCGTTCAGCCGCGGGAAGGCGACGTCGCGGGCACCGATCTGCAGCGGCAGCAGGTAGTTGAAGAACGCGGCGCCAAGGGGCATCACGGCGAAGAAGATCATCGTGAGGCCGTGCATCGTGAAGATCTGGTTGTACTGGTCGGCGGTCAGGAACGCCTGTTCTGGGCGGGCCAGCTGCACGCGGATCAGCAGCGCCTCGACCCCGCCCACGAGGAAGAAGAAGAAGGCGGTGACGAAGTACATGATGCCGATCTTCTTGTGATCGACGGTGGTGAGCCAGCTCCACTTGCCGGTCTCGGCGGTGGGCCTGCCGAACGCGCTGCGGCGCGTCCGGGGCTCGGAGGCGATGACACTCATCGGATGCGCTCCCGTGCCGCTACTTCAGGGTCGCCAGGTAGGCGACGAGGGCGTCGATCTGATCGTCGTTGAGCCCGAGGTCGGGCATCTGGGCGCCCGGCTTGACGGCCTGGGGGTCGGCGAGCCAGGCGCTGACGGTCTCGGCGCCGTCGGGGCCCTCTTCGACGTCGTTGGGCAGGATGTAGCCGGCGAACATCGCGCGCTCGGCGAAGTGGGTGAGGTCGGGCCCCACCCGCCCGGCGGCGGCCTCGTTGCCGTTGATCGCGTGGCAGGCCACGCAGGTCAGCTCGGTGAACAGCCCGCGCCGAGCTGCGCGAGCTCGTCGGTCGGCGGCGGCTGGGGCGTGCGGAGTGCTCCGCGGCCCACGCCTCGAACTCGGCGGGCTCCAGCGCGAAGACGGCCAGCCGCATGTTCGCGTGGGACAACCCGCAGAACTCCGCGCACTGGCCGCTGTAGACGCCTGGCTCCTCGGCCTCCAGGCTGAGCTCGCGGACGTGACCGGGCACGACGTCCTGCTTGCCGGCGAGCTTGGGCACCCAGAAGCTGTGGATGACGCCCAGCGGGTCGGCGTCCTGCTGGCCGGTGGACTCCATGAGCAGCAGCACCGGCCGGCCGGTCGGGATCGTCAGCTCGTTGGCGGTGACGATCCCTTCGCCCTCACCGTTGAGGTACTCGAACTCCCACCAGTACTGCTTGCCGGCGACGCGGACCTCCAGTGCGTCGGGCGGCCTCGCGGCGAGGTCGAACACCGTCTTCACCGTCGGGATGGCGATGCCGGCGAGGATCAGCGCCGGGACGATCGTCCACATGACCTCGAGCCGCGTGTTGCCGGCCACCTGCTTCGGCACGACGGTGGGGTCGTCGTCGCGCGCGCGGAAGCGCACGAGCGCGTAGAGCAGCAGCCCCTGGACCAGGAAGAAGACCGCGACGGCGATCGGGAACACGAGGTTCCACAGGTTGTCCTCGGCGCGGGGCCACGGGCCTTCCGGCGCAGGACGTTCTGCGGCAGGTCCTCGCCAGCGCAGCCCGCCAGCAGGAGCGCACCGGCGAACGCCGTCCAGCGCAGCAGCGTCCGCGGGGTCGCGACGCGGCGGGGGTACCGGCTGCTGGTCCCCGCGGGGCGGGGGCCTCGAGCCCTCATAGCTCCTCCAGGTCGAGCAGGTCTTCGCCTCCGGGCACTCGCGCGAGCGTCGCGGGCGGCGCCGTGGGCGCGTGGCCGCGAGTCTAGTGGTCACCGAACGCCGACCGGACCCTGCGCCGTCCCCAGGTCCAGGGGGATGGCGATGCACTGCGGGCCGCTGCAGCTGCCCCGGCGGTGGCCCTCTCCGCCAGTGTCGCATGCGTCCCCGCATCCCGCGCGTCACAGGCCGCCAACGCAGCTGCCCGGCGGTGCTCAGGCGGAGCGGGTTCGCCCGCGGGCGGGCGGCACGGCCGCGACGTCCGCGGCCAGAGCCGCGGCGTCGGCGACCGGCAGGGCAGCCGTGGTGATGCGCACGGCCGGTCCGGCGGCAAGGCGGAACGGCTCCCCGGGCCGCACCGCCCAGCCACGCTCGGCGAGCCCGGCCACGACCGGCTGCTCCTCGTCGACCGGTACCCACACGTTGAGCCCCGACCGGCCGGCCGCGTCGATTCCGTGCCCGGCCAGCGCATCGAGCAGCGCCGTCCTGCGCTCGGCGTAGGCAGCGGCGGCCGCGGCGAGGCCGGCGCGCACGCCGGGTCGGACCAGCTCGGCCACCAGCCCGCTGGAGCAGCGAGCTCACCCAGCCGGCCCCCAGCCGCAGGCGCCCTCGACACGGCTCACCGTCGTCTCGTCACCGGCGAGCACCGCCAGGCGCAGATCGGGGCCGAGGGCCTTGCTGACCGACCGCACCACGGCCCAGCGGCGGGAGGCCGGCGCCACCGCGAGATAGGGCGCGCCGGCGACGGCGCCGGCGTGGTCGTCCTCGATGACGAGGACATGCTCGGCCGCCCGGAGCACGCCGCGCAGCTCGGCGCGCGCGCGGGGTGAGCGCGGCTCCCGACGAGCTGGCCGCGCGCAGGCAGAACACGACGGCTCCGGCGGAGTCGTCCAGCGCGGCGGCGAGGCGATCGGGCACCAGCCCGTGCCCGTCCACCGGCACCGGCCGGAGGGTCAGGCCCATCGCCCGACGAGGTCGAGCACGCCTGTGTAGCAGGGGTCCTCCACGACGACCGCGTCGCCCGGCCGCAGGGTGGCGCCGAGCGCGTTCGATACCGTCGAGCGCGCCGCTGGTGACCGCGAGAGCGTCTCCGGGGACGCCGTCGGTGGTGAGGTCGTCGCGAGCGAGCTCGAGCAGGGACGGAAGCACGGCCGGCTCGCCGTACAGGCGCACCGGCGTGTCGAGGCGAGCCAGGGCGGGGGCGAGGTCGGGCAGCAGCGCCGGGTCGGGATTGCCGCCGGCGAGGTCCACCGCACCTGGGGGAGCGGGCTCGTGACAGCGGGGCGACAGGGGCGGCCGCGGGCTCACCCGGGTCGCGCTGCGCTCCCTGGCGACCACGACCCCGCGGGCGCCCAGCGCCTTGTAGGCGGCCGCCACGGTGGTGGGGCTGAGATCGAGCGCACCCGCCAGGCTGCGGACCGACGGCAGCGGTTGACCGGGCGGCAGGTCGCCCCGCGCGATGGCGGCTTCGACGTCACGGACGATCTCGCGCGCGGAGCCGCCGCGGATCTGGTACTGTGCTGTAGCAGGCATGGCTCCTGTACTGTAACAGATGGCCGCGATGTTCGGAGACCCGCCCATGAGCCTTCCCGCGCCGAGCGCGCGCTCCCGGGTCCGGCGGCTTCCCGACCGCGGGCGCTACGACCGCGACACGATCGCGGCCATCCTCGACGAGGGGCTCGTCGCGCACGTCGCCGCGGCCGGCGCCGGTGAGGCCGTCGTCGTGCCGATGGCCTACGGGCGCGAGGGGGACCGGCTGTACCTGCACGGGTCGCCGGCCAGCCGTACGCTGAGGGCGCTGGCCCAGGGGGCGCCGGCCTGCGCCACCGTCACGCTGCTCGACGGGTTGGTGCTGGCGCGCTCGGCGTTCCACTCGTCGATGAACTACCGCTCGGTCGTCGTGCTCGGTCGTGCCGAGAGGCTCGAGGGTGACGCCAAGCTGGCGGGGCTGCGCGCCGTCACCGAGCACCTCGCGCCGGGCCGCTGGGACGAGCTGCGCCCCCCGACGGCCAAGGAGCTCGGCGCAACCGCGGTCGTGGCGATGGATCTGCGCGAGGCGGCGGCCAAGGTCCGCACCGGTCCGCCGCACGACGAGCCGCGGGACCTCGCCCACCCGGTGTGGGCGGGGGTCGTGCCGCTGCGCGGCGCTGTCGGCGCGCCGCAGGCCGACTCCGCCGTGCCACCCGGGACGGCGCCGTCGCCGTCGGTGACCGGCTGGTCGCGTCCGGGGTGGGAGCGGCTGGGATGACGCGCATCGGGGTGTTCGTGTTCGACGGTGCCGAGGAGCTGGACTGGGTCGGCCCGTGGGAGGTCCTGGCCGCATGGGCCCAGCAGTTTCCCGCCGACGAGGTCGAGGTCGTGACCGTAGCCCGCGACCGGCGGGAGGTGCGCTGCGCCAAGGGGCTGCGCGTCGTGGCCGACACCAGCTGGGCGCACGCCGGGCGCCTGGACGTGCTGGTCTACCCGGGGGGCCAGGGCACCCGCCCGCAGCTCGGCGACGACGGGATCCGGGGCTGGGTCCGCGGCCTCGCCGAGGGCGGGACGCTGCTGACCAGCGTCTGCACGGGCGCGCTCGTGTACGCCGACGCGGGGCTGCTCGACGGGCGCCCGGCCACGACCCACTGGAGCTCGCTGGACCGGCTCGCCCAGCTGGGACACGACATCGACGTCCGCCCCGACGACCGCTTCGTCGACACGGGCGGCATCGTCACCGCGGGGGGCGTGTCGGCCGGGATCGACATGGCCCTGCATCTGGTCGCCAGGCTGCACTCCGTCGACCGCGCCCGCGAGGTCCGCCGTTACATCCAGTACGACCCCCAGCCGCCGGTCTGACCCACCGCGCCGCCGGCGCGGGCAGCGCCATCGCCCGTCGAGGCACGGGTCAGCGGGCGGTGACCTGGCGTCGGTCGTGCTCGATGGCCCGCAGCGCGGGGCCGGCGGACGGATGCTCGCGCAGGCCGGCGAGCAGATCGGCCGGCAGGCCCAGGAGGTAGGCGCGCAGCCGGTCGGCCGCCGGCGTCGTGACCGCGGCGAGCAGCCGGGAACGCTCGCGTTCCGCCGACGGCGCGTCCGGCTCCACGCGGCCGAGCGCGGCGAGGACGTCGAGGAGCCGCGCGTGCCCCGGGTCGTCGGTGTAGGCGGTCGCGAGCGGGTCGGCGCCGCTGACGGCGCAAGCCCGGGCCAGCGCCGACTCGACGGTCGCGACCCCGGCGGTGGCCGCCGCGCGGAGCCGCCGGGCGTTGCCCGGCCGCGGGTCCTTGCGGCGCTGCGCCAGCTCGTCGGCCACGCCCGCCTCGGCCCGGTACAGCGCGAGCGCGAGCACGGCATGCTGCTCGTCGACGGCGGTGACGACGGGCACGACGCGCTCCTCCAGGGACGACCGCACCCCGGCGATCCCCCGTGGCGACGAGTCCCACGGCGAGGACCGCGACCGCGAGCGGCCACAGCCCCCGCCGGCGCGCAGGGCGCGGCGCCGCTGGCTCGCCAAGACCCGGATCCTCCTCGGCACGACCCCCGGCCAGTTCCTGGGGGTCGGGCAGCGAGAAGACGTCGGAGCCGGACAGGTCGGACCATGCGGCCAGGTAGAGGTCGGCGGTGACCGTTCCCACCGCCGTCCGAGGCTCTGCCGTCCGCGGCGGTCGTGGTGGCTGACGGCCACGAGATGTGGTGGCGAGGTCGCCGGTACACCACGCCAGCCGCTGACGCGCGCCGACTCCAGGCCGGTGATCCGAAGCGCCGGCGGCAACGTCGCGTTCGCCTGGGGCGACTGTTGACACATCGTAATGCTGCATTTACGCTATGGCAGGTCACGCCGTGCACGGGCCGAGGGCCCGGAAAAGCTCCCGGCGGAGCTCTCGCCCGCCGGCGCATCGATGCAGGCCATTGCGGAAGGGGTCGCCGGTGTCGCATCAGCAGCCTGAGACATCCTCGCGGGTGCCGCCCGAGTGCTGTCGATCGCGGCGTCTGTCGTGCTGCTCGTCGCGCTGGCCGTCCCCGCGGGGCCGAGCCCGGCGGCCCTGTCCTCCTGTCCGCGGTCGGCGACGCGTCGGGCGACACCGACACCGTGATCGTCACCGCCGACGAGCCGGCCGCCTGTGACGGCACGGCGGCCGCGGCGGCGCAGTTCACCTACAGCGACACCGACGACAGCGGCGCTACGCCACCGGCATCGACTGCGACGCCTCCGGCAGCCCCGACCCGGTGATCGTGCGCTGATCGTTCGCTGACGGCACGCTGGACGTCGGCGACGACGGCACGTTGATCTACACCGCCGACGCCGGAGCCCGGCGGCCCAGATCGTCGACGGCGGCGGAGATCCCGCCGGGAGCCCGCAGACCGTCACGGTGCGGGCGCCGGCAACCGGTCGTCGTCGCCGGCGACGCGGTGGTGAACGAGGGCAGGGGCGGCAAGCGTCTCCGTCACCCTGTCGGAGCCCAGCATGGACGACGTCTCGTTCGCCTACGCACGGCCTCCGCCACCGAGGACCTGGACTACACCGCCGTCGGGCCTGTCGCTGATCCCGGCCGGGAAGCTGCAAGCGACGATCTCGTGGGCGTCGTCGACGACGCCCTGGACGAGGCGGCCGAGACCTTCCGGCTGGACATCGCCGACGTCCAGGAACGCGGCCCTCCACGGCCACGGGGACGGTCACGATCGCCGACGACCCGCAGCCGCTCGCCCGTCTCAGCAGGGGCGTGCGGGTGGACGAAGAGCTCAGGCGCGCGTCGGGTTGCGCCTGTCGCAGCCGAGCGGCCGTGCCATCACGCTGACCTACCTGCTCGTCGACGGCACCGCGGCCGCGGGGTCGACTACGACGGCGACGAGACGGCGGTCGTCGTTCCCGCCGGCGCCACCACGGCGACGATCCGGGTGGGCATCGCCGACGACCGGCGTGACGAGCCCGCAGAGACCTTCAGGGTGGTGTTGGTCACGGCCGACGTCGCCGACGTCGACCCGAAGACCCGCGTGGCGGCGGTCACAATCGAGGACAACGACGCGCAGCCGACGGTCTCGGTCGTCGACGACCCGGTCGTCACCGAGCGCAGCGGCACGTCGGCGGTGGTCGCCACCCTGCGGGTGCGGCTGTCGGCTCGCAGCAGCAAGCCGGTCAGGGTCGACTACCAGACGCTGAAGGGCACGGCGGCGCCCGACGCCGACTTCGTCGCCCGCGACGAAGTGCTGCAGTTCGCTGCCGGGTGAGACCACCAAGACCGTCCGCGTCCGGGTTCTCGCCGACCGGCTCGACGAGCGCTTGAGCGCTTCCGCGTGGTCCTGGCCGGGGCGGTCAACGCCGACCTCGGTGACGCCGCGCGTGGTGAGGATCGTCGACGACGACGCGCCCCGGAAGATCAGCGTCCAGCGACGTGGCCCGCCGCGAGGGGGCGCGGCGACCGGCGCGCGATGCGGTTCTTCGTGCAGCTGTCGGCACCGAGCGGCCGGACGGTACCCGCTACACGACGCTGGAGTTCTCGGGCCGTCCGCGGCGGTCGAGGGCCGCGACTACGTCGCCGTGAGCGGCCCCCGGCGGATCCGCCCGGCGACCTCGAGGTCGAGGTCCGCGTCCGGATCATCGGCAGCGCCGGCGGAGCCCGCCGAGCAGTTCCGGTCTGCGCCTGGGCAACGTCAAGGCGGCGCAGGTCGTCGACCGGGTCATACCGCCGCCATCGTCAACGACGACCGATTCCGTTCGCCGAAGTGACGGGTCAGCGCAACGGCGACCGCTCGGGATCCGCCGACGTCGAAGTCGGCCCGCGCGACCTCCCGCCCGTCGACCGACGGCGCAGAGCTGGTAGCCGGAGTCGGCGTACTCGAACAGCTGGTCGTCCACGGCGTCGCTGAGGTCGGCGTTGCCACCGACGACCTCCGGTCCAGCCCTTCGTGACCGTCCGCCCGTGCGGGTCGACGATGCGCCAGGACTCGGTGAACGCGCCGTCGACGTCGTACCAGGCGCGCCGGACGCCGAACACGGCCGCCTTGGCCGGCGCCGGGCCGAGCAGCTCGACCCAGTTGTCCAGCCCCGGCTTGATCTGCCGCCGTTCCGCGCGAGGAACAGGTCGTCGTCAACGACCTTGGCGTACTTCAACCGGGCTCCCGCACTACCGGGCCTCTTCCACGCGCTTCGTGACCGCGTCGTCGATCTGACGCCACAGGTCCTCGCGCACCTCCATGAGCGCGGCCTGCAGGTCGGCTCACGCGACGTCGCCACGTACTTGCCGTAGCGGGGCAGCCAGCACTCCAGCGTCACCCTGCTGGGCGCTGCTGTCCTCATGACGGTGAGCAGCAGCTCCGTGCCGTCCGCCAGGAAGCGCTTGAGCCGCCGGTTCAGCTTCGACAGGCGCTCGATGATCCGGTCGCGCTCGGCCTCGACCAGGCCGGGTCCGAAGCGCAGCTGGGCAAGGCTCGCCGAGCCCTCGTCGCCGGTCTCCCCGTCGCCCCGTGCCGAGCCCGAGCTGTTCGACGTCGAGCTTGCGCAGCTCGGCGTTGACGAGGTCGGCGGACATGCCGTGCTGCGCTGCACCAGCTCCACGAGGCTGTCCCACGTCGTCGACGGACTCGAGCTCGAGCGGTCGACCTGGGGGAACTGCTCCAGGATGGCGGGCCGCAGCTCGGGGAAGTGCTTCGCCCACACCTGATGGGTCAGGGTGCATGCGCGTCTCTACGCCCGGGGTCCGTGGCTGTGGGATCGTGGCTACAGTCCTGACCCCGCCAGACCGGCCAGAAACCCGCTTCGAGGTGCTCCCACCGTGGACGTCGCTGCAACCCACCGCTGGAGCCGGCGCTCGTCGACGCGCTCGTGGACCTGTGGGCAGCGGTCTGTAACGCCGGCGGCGCGGTGGGGTTCCGCTCGGGCGTAGACGTCGGAGGAGATCCGGCCGACGGCCGCGGCGGCGTTCGCGCGGGTGGCCGACGGGCGCGACGACCTCGGCGGTCGCCTTCGCCGACGGTCAGCCGGTGGCATGGGCTTCCTCGTCACGCACTCCAGCGCGCTCATGGCGCACTGGGGACGGGTGAAGCAGTTGCAGCGGCTCCCCGCGTCGAGGCGCGCGGCGTCGGCGCCGCGCTGCTGGCCGCCCTGGAGAAGCGGCGCGCCGGCGGGGTCTGCGGCGGGTGGTCGTCGAGGTGCGCGGCGGGACCGGCACCGAGGGCTTCTACGCCGACCGGGGCTACGAGCTCGAGGCGCGCCGCCCGACCGGATCCGGCTGGATTTGGGTGACGACCTGCGCGAGCTCCTCGTCCTCGCCAAGCCCTCGACGGGCGGCCCTCGAGGCGCGTCGCTGGCGGTGCGGCGTCTGGACCCGGGACTGCCGCTGCCCGCCTACGCCCACGACGGCGACGCGGGGCTGGACCTGCGCGCCCGCGAGGAGGTGTCGCTGGCGCCCGGCGAGCGCGCGGTCGTGGCGACCGGGGTCGCGGTGGCGCTGCCGCGGGCTGCGTCGGCTCCTGCACCCCGGTCCGGGCTCGCGGCCCGCTCGGGCGTCGCCCTGGTGAACGCGCCGGGGACGGTCGACGCCGGCTACCGCGGCGAGATCAAGGTCGTCCTGGTCAACCTCGACCCCCGCGAGCCGGTGACCCTGCACCGCGGCGACCGCATCGCCCAGCTCGTCGTCCAGCGGGTCGAGACGGTCCGGGTGGTCGAAGTCGACGAGCTCGACGAGACCGTCCGCGGCGGCGGCGGGTTCGGCTCGTCGGGCCGCTAGCACGTTTGCCAGGCCGCCGGGCCTGCGCACGATGGGCCTGCCGGCGATCCGCCGGCCCGTGCGGACGTGGCTCAGTGGTAGAGCACCACCTTGCCCAGGTGGGGGTCGCGGGTTCGAATCCCGTCGTCCG
>JAUJMQ010000046.1:4896-8904 GCA_030446775.1 Egibacteraceae bacterium | reverse complement strand
AGAAACACCTCGAAGTTCGATGAGCAGAAATCACGAGAATCGATGAGCGCCGACAGCCGGACCGGGTCACCGCCGGCGTCGTCGCTGTCGAGATCGATCTGCCCAGTCTCGGATATCCTCTGCGTGCTGCAGGGCGAGGAGCTCATCGACCGCTTTGGAGTGGCGCTTGTGCGCAGCCTGCTGCGACACGCCGAGCGCACGACCGACCTCCCCCCAGGACAGGCCGGAAGTACGCGCGAGCGCGATCGTGTAAGCCAGTTGAGCCGGCAGGTCGTCTAACAGCCGGCCGAGCCCCACGAGCTCGATCGTCAGCGCATGCCGAGCCGCTTGGGCACGCTGCTCCCGGTCTCGTGGCTCGCCCACGAGCTTGGCCGCAGCGGACCACGCCCCAACGTCCACGTCGTACACCTCTGCGTCCGGCGCCTGCAGGAGGACAGCGTCCGCGTCATCGAGCCAATCGGCGGCTTCCCGGGCCGCGTATAGAAGCGCGCGGCTAGGGACGAGCGGATCATCGTAGTCGTCGAGCAGGTGACCAAAGGCGTCCTCAAGCGTCCACAGCACATCACAACCTTAGTTGTGACCGGTGGAGGGGGCGCTCGTTACGATGCTTCTTGCCTCCCCTGGTCAGGCCGCACGCATCCGGAATTGCGGCCCGACTGAAGGAGGTGAGGATGACCGAACCTGTCAAGGGCACGGCACTGAGAACGCCAAGAGCCGATACATTGCGCACCTGGGTCGCTACCGCGGCGCAACTGTTCTCGGCTCTGGCGATACTCATCCGTGCTGTGAGCGGCTAGGCATCCAGCCGGCGCCGCTCCCTCGTTGGCGCGAGGGGGCGACGTCGGCCCCAATGTAGGCCACTCCCTGACCGAGGTCTACTGGGTTGTCAAGCATGACCCGCCATCCTGTCTTGCAGAGCAGTTCCCCCGACTGGCTTTCAGCCCGGCGATGGAGCAAGCAGGCGCCTGCTCATCTGCGCGGTCTACGGGGGATTGGCGCCGCCTGAGGGCGCAGTACACCGGCGAGTAGGCAGACAGCCGGCCCGGCCAGGTAGCGCCTTTGTTGAGCTCTTGCAAGGTCATGCTGGGGCCGTTGTCGCGGACCTAGACCCCACCCTCAGGCGTGCCCCTGCCCTCTGGTGGGACGAGGCGCTGACATGTCGACGGCGCCCCCTGGCATGCGCCAGAGGTGACGGGTACCGAGCCGGGGACCGCTCAGCGGGTTCGCTCCGGTACCTCCTCATCTGCCGCTGACGGCGCTCCTGCCGATGAGCGGTCGGTCTCGTACGAGTTGGACGGTCCGACGAGCCCGCGGTGGCGGGACGCATGCAGACTGCGTGCATGGTGCAGCGGTCAGACCCCGTTCAGCAGAATCTTGAACTGGCCGTCACGCACGTCGTGGCGGCGCCTGATCACGAGCCCTGGACTCACGGCTGGGCGTACGAGGATTACCGACATTCCGCGAAGGCAGCCTTCGACGGCCCATCAGGACCATTGTCTATGTCTGCTGAGGGGCTCGATGCCTTCGATAAGGCGATGAACGTACTGCTCAAAGAGGCAGACGTGCGCAAGCGTTGGTCCGGTGAGGAGTTGTGGGGCCTACTGGCCTCCATGACGGGTGTCGCGCGAGGAAGAGAAGATCAAAAGAGTTTCATCGGGAAGGCTCTCCGTCGAGTCCGTGAAGCCCCGCAGGCACTGAGTGTGGTTCTCATCGCGAATGCCTCCTGGTCAGGTCCCCCGCTGGAGGTCGCCGGCATGGTCGTGGGACACGCTGACCAGAAGTTCCTCGACGAGGTCTGCAGGGTCGGCGGCAGTCGGCTGACTCCCGATCCCGCGCTCGGCGAGCGCTGGCTGAGCGAGCAAGTTGCGCCGAGGCTGTATGACCCTCCGGGTCCGGTCCCCGTGGCCCTGGCGACGTGGGGCTGGGGGCAGTCAACTAGAGCCAGTGAAGAAGTGGAGCGTCGAGTACGCAACCTCGTAGACCTTTGCCTACTCCTTGAGCCCGACCTCAAGGGTCATCAGCTGTACCGGCGCGGCGCTACGAACAGGCCCGGGGTTAGGGGGCTCACCCTGGACCGCGGTGCTGTCGGTGCCAACTTGCAGGGGCCGGGTCGACTGGAACTGTTTTCCCAACCGCTTGTGGTTCAGGATCTGGGCGGGAACGCGCCTGTGCAGTGGTACGGAGCCGAGCCGATGCCACTGGGCAGCTTGCTGTCTCAGCCCGCTCTCAAGCAGTCAGTGGTGGAGTGCTTCAGCGACGACCCCATCGCAAGCAGATTGAGGGTGGCTGCGCGCTGGTTCGCGGAAAGCCACTACACGTCTGAAGACGATGACGCTGCCTTGGCCCTCGGAGTTGCCTTGGACGCCATGCTGAGCGGGAAAGACGCCCTGCCTGGCAGCGCTCTGGCCGACAGGTTCGCCATGCTGGAGTCCGTGCCGGCTGAAAGGGCTGAGCGAGTCAAGACGCACCTGAGTCTCTACAAGGTCCGCAGCAGTGTTGCGCACGGAGGCGCGAGCAGCTCCTTGAACGCCGAGTTCATCAACAGCTTCGTGAGCGAGGTTCAGTGGGTGGCGCAGCGGTTGCTCGCGCTTCGGGTCCAATTTGCACCCGCGACCGAGTCTGACATCAAGACCTGCTTTGACGAACTTCGTTGGGGAGTCCGTACCTGGAGCAAGTAGCTGGTGTCCCGCGTCCCGCACGCAAACAAGAACGTCCGCTCACTGCGCAAGGCTCTTCCTGCTGGTGGCGGTGTATGCCGCGAGGCGCGTAGCGGCTGCGCCTCCGACGGGTCGTGGGCAGTGCATGCACCCTGGCGGGTGTGCGCACCTGCTGCGCCCTTCCGGCCGCGCCGTAAGGGCGGTTCTGGCTGCTCGGCGCGGGCAGAGGCGTCCTTCGCCACGGCCGGGGGCGCCCGGCTCGCGGCAGAAGCGGCCGTCCGGTGGCGACAGGACGGAGTTGGCCGTGGCCGACAGGTGCTATCCCGGCGCTCGAGTCGCGCACCCCACGGCCGGACTCCACAGAGTCGTCCCCACGGCAGCAGTCGACGGTCGCGAACGGCTGCAGTGAAGGGGGATGTCGGGCCATGCTGCCGCCCATGAGGGTTCTGCCCCTGCGACGACCCGACACCTGCTCGGGCTGTGCCAGACCCCTGGCCGCCGGCACGAAGGCTGCGTGGGACGCCGCGGAACGACGGACCTACTGCTTGTCTTGCCACAAGGGTCTGGAGGCGCCGACGGATCCGCCCACGCTGACCCCCACAGTCGCCGTGGAGGTGGCCCCTGCGCAGCAGGGCAGTGGCGGTGTCTCCGCGCAGCGGGAGTACGACAAGCGCTCTGCACGCCGGAGAGCAGCAGATCCGCCAGCAGCACCCCCGCCTCAGCGGGCTTCTGCTCACTCTCAGCAACGAGCCAACGTCGACGCGCGTGTGGGCGCAGGGTGCGGCAGGGGAACGGGCCGTCGCTGCCAAGCTCGACGCACTCGCCGGGGAGCACGTCGCCGCCCTCCACGACAGACGCCTGCGTCGAGGCGACGGGTCGCTGTCCTGAGCCAACATCGATCACATCGCGATGACACCGTCAGGCGTCTGGGTCATCGACGCCAAGACGCACCAGGGAAGCTCGAGATCCGCCGGAGCGGCGGCTTGTTCAGTCCCCGAGTGGAAGCGCTCTACATCAACGGCCGAGACCAGACCCGCCTGGCCCACGGCCTCCTCAAGCAGGTCCGCGCCGTCCGCCACGAGCTGTCAGCAGTCGAGGCGAACATCGCTGTGCACGGCGCCCTCTGCTTCGTCGGGACCGAGCTGCCGTGGTTCAGCAACAGCATCATCGCTGACGTACACCTCGTAGGCCGCCGTGGTCTGGCCAAGCTGCTGCTCCGACCAGGCGACGCCGGTGCCGGCGACCGCGAGGCTGTCGCGGCGCTCCTCGATCAGCGATTCCCCCCGGCTGCCTGACACAGCGTCCGACCACGTCACCGGCGACCGAACTCTGCCGCGCAGCCACCCTTGGG
>JAUJMQ010000046.1:0-4796 GCA_030446775.1 Egibacteraceae bacterium | reverse complement strand
CCGGCCTCGGCCGAAGAGCCGTTCGAGAAGTCGGTGTAGGAGCCGCGGCCGCCGCCCGGCGGCTGCGGACCTGTCCTGGTTGCAGGTGTCGATCGAGGCGTCGTGGCCGGCCTTCCGGTCGCTGTCGCGCTGCCGTCCCCTTTCGATTTGCTCGGGCGTCCACCTGCCGACCCACCTGACCCGGTTCCGCTCGATCCAGTAGTGCGACTGGCATGGGAAGTTCCAGTTGCCGATCGAAGGGTCGAGGGAGACGGTCTCGCCGTCGTAGGTGAGCGACCAGTCGTGCGGCGTGAGCGGCGTGACGACCTCGTGGCCGCACCCGCAGGCGCACTTGTGCAGCGCGGTCGCGTACGGCATCGAGACGTAGACGATCCCCGGCTCGAGCTCGTCAGGCACAGCGGCGACGAAGACGTGAGACACGCTCGTCAGCCGTGTCATCCGAGGTCCTCGTTGATGATGTTGTTGCCGCCGATTTGGTACAGGCTGTGGTGTTCGCGCTCCTGGTCGGCGTAGTACCCGACAAGCTTCTTCCAGCGGATGACGGCGAGCGTGGCGTTGAGCGCGTTCAGGTCGGCGATCTGCACGTTGAGCGAGTAGTCGTCCGCGCCTCCGCCGCCGAACGGGATGCGGTTCTTGTCGTGGACGTGCTGCCGCTGCTCCGGGGTGCTCGTCGTCGTGCGGACGAGTCCGCCCAGCGCGCCGTCGGCCTCGTAGACGCCCATGCCGACGTCTACGAACGGAACTTGGTACTCCTCGAGGCGCGTCACGACGAGGCGCCGGGCCGCGCCGTTGTCGACTGTCAGGAAAACGAAATCGAGCGCGCGCAGGGCCTCGGCGTTTGACTCGTCGATGTAGCCGTCGTGCTCGACGATTCCACGGCGCAGGCGCCCGTAGACACGGCCCCAGTGCGCGACCTTCTGCGGGACCGCCGCGATGTCCTCGCCGGCGTGACCGCCGGGTGCCCGGAACGCGTTGTGCTGGATGAACCGGTCGCCGTCGAACAGGTGGATCTCCCGCACCGGGGTCTTCGCGACCAGGTCAAGGATGTACGACCCGGTGCCGCCGAGACCGACGATCCCGATCCGGTACGGCTTGAGACGGTCGTTGATGACGTCGATGCCCGCGCGGCTCGCCGCGGTGTCGGCGTACAGGAAGACCGTCTCGTCCTCAGCGTCGCTGATCAGCGGGTACACCTGCGCGGTCGCGGACGGATCGGCGACCCGCGCGGGGCCGACGAACAGCGCCGCGTAGTGCGACATCTTGTGTTGGTAGTCCGCGTACCCCGTAGGCGGCTTGCTGGAGTACGTGTGCGTGATGACCAGCCCGTCGGCGAGCTGCTGCGGCGAGGCGGCGATCATGTGCTTGATCGGCGTTCCATCCGCCTCGGACGGCGTCTCGTCCGCGACGAAGTACGCGACGTGCTGCTCGGGCTTGACCGTGACGTCGTTCGCTAGCTCCAGCTGGGACACGAGGGTGCCCGACCGGACCTGCCCCGAAGGCGTCCGGTAGGGGACGCCCCGCACGAGCAGGAACGTCCCGCGCCAGACCTCAAGGTGGTACCCGTCCTCGGCGAGCCGCTGGAGGTCGACGCTACGACTTATCAGTCTGCGTGACATCGAGCACCATGCCGTCCTTGACCTTGACGGTGTCGCCGGCAGTCAACGAGCCAGACTTGTCGCCGTGCGCGCGGCGGTACCCGACGGTGTAGACCCAGTTGTCGCCCCTGGGGCCTCCCGGGTAGGCGAGCTCGACCGCGTCGTCGAACGACAGCTCCTTCGCCGAGACGGCGCGCGGCCGCCCGTTAACGACGACCGTGAGCTCCTTGCCGGCCTTGACATCGTCGGCCTCACCGGTGCGTCCGTCGTTCATGGGGTCTCCTCGCTAGTCCTGTGGCTGCGTCCGGCAAGACGTCGCACCGAGGGGTGCTGTCCGGCGATGGCGACGCCCGATGGTCGACCGCGTGGTTTCCATGCCGCAGCGGCCAAGCGACCACTAGGTCGGTCGTGCGCAGGACCGGACAGAACCGGCCGGTGCGACGTCTGCGCGCGCAGACCCGTCGGCCGGCGGGCCGGGACCCCGAGAGGAGCCGCCCCCGCCGGGGCGAACGCCCGACCACCGCCCCGCCGTCCCCGCCCCGCCCGAGACACCGACGCGGCGACGCGGGCCCCGCGGTGAAGCGCGAGGACCCCGCGGACGTCCCGTTCCTTCCGTCACTCGGGCAGGTGTACCTCGTCGCGACCGTCCTGTTCCAGCCGCCCGACAAGAAGCCCCGCAGGCCGTTCGTCGTAGTCGACGCCCCTTTGAGCCTGCGGGGCAGGATCGCCGTCGTGGCCCGCACGACCGACACCGACGTCGACGGCGTCCGGCACGACGCCGACCCGGCCCTCAGCCTCGACCAGGACGGAGTGTTCGCGCTGCTCAAGTCGGTCGAGGCGCAGGAGTGGACGCCCCGGAACGTCCTGCTGTACGGCCAGCTCCCGCCGGCCGTGCTCCAGCAGGTCATGCGGCGGTGGTACGAGTGACCCGCGGGCCGCGGCAGGAACTCGCCGAGGACCGGCGCCTCGGGCCCGCCGGGGCCGAGCTGCTCTACAGGGCCGTCCGCTCCGTCGCCGTCGCCCGTGGCTTCCCTCCGCCGGAGGGCCACTCGCGGTGGGACGACGGCGCCGTCCAGGACGTCGCGCACGAGCTCCTCGACAGCGAACGGGGCCAGCGGCGGCTCGCCGCGATCTTCCTCGCGTCGACGGACGAGGAGAGCTTCGAGGCGCTCCTGAACACGGCCGTCTTGAACGTCCACCGGGACCGGGGCCGCCGGACCGACTTCGGCGCGCTCGTCCTCCGCGTGACCGAGATCCTGTCGGACGAGCCGGAGTTCCGCCGGGACAAGAACGACCCGACGAGGTGGACGCTCGCCGTCGGACGAGACGGGGCCTCCTCGGCGCCGCCGCGGGCCCTCGAAGGGGCGGCCGAGGCTGTCCACGACGTGCAGGTCCCGAGATGGAGCAGCGCCGTGCGCCGGGCCCCGCTCGCAGACAGGACCACGTTCGTCCGGCTCCTCACGGCGATTCTCGCCGCCGCCGACGGCAGCGTCACGCCCGCCGACCTCGCCCGGGCGTGCGAGCGGCGCCTCGACGGGCGGGCGACGCCCCTCGCGGTCGAAGTCGACGTGCTGGAGTTCCTGGGCTCGGACCCGACGGCCGCGCCGACCGAGGACGACGCCCTCAACCGGATCGTCGCAAGGCAGGTCTTCGACGACCTGTCCGAGCGCGAACGGCTCCTCCTCGCGACGTTCGGCCTGCCCGTCCGGTCCGCCGCCGCGAAGGTCGGCGTCGGGCACAGCCAGACGGCGGTGCTCCGCGGCCGGCTCGTTGACCACCTCCGATCCGAGATGGCCGACGACCCCGACAGCGAGGACGTCTTCAGCGTCATGCTCGAGATGGCCGAACAGTGGGCGGCGGTGCGGACAGACGGACGCGGTGCGACGTTCTAACACAACGATGAGCGAATACCTGGCTTCAGAAGACCCCACGGGACCGGGCTGGCACCCGACAGCGACCGCCCTCGCCGCGGCGGGACGGACCTCGCGGGTCGAAGCGCACCTGACCACCTGCCTGCGCTGCCGGGCCCACGCCCTGCGGCTCGCCGCCGAGGGCAGGCAGCGCGTTATCAAGGCCGCAGTCGCCTCGCTCCTGCCGGACAGCCCCGTCCTGCCAGAAGCAGTCTTCGACGCAGCCCGCGACACCTCGCCGCAGGACCGACCCAAGCCGGCGGAGGGCGAGCTCTGGAGGGCCCGGAACCGCGTAGACGCCCGCCCGGGAGCGATGGCGGTCCTCGTCTGGGTCCGACGGCTCTTCGAAACGACCGCCGTGGTCCTCCCGGTCGTCCTGGACGTCGAGATGGCCGACGACGAGTCGCTCCTGCTGGAGGCGGACGACAGCCCGCTCGGTGTCCGCGCCGCAGTACTCACCGGAGTCGACACGGAGATCCTCGCGGAGAACCTGACGACCCGGATCGGCCCGCTGCCGATCACCGACACGGTCGCGGCGGTCCGCCAGGCGGCCCGCGGAAGGGCCGTCCTCCCGGAGCACATCCGGACCGGACCGCCGATCGTCCGGGATGACGACCAGAGGCTGGAGTTCAGGCAGGCCGTCGGCGAGACGGTCGCCGCGCTCGGCCAGAGCCCCAGCCACGAGCCCGACAGCCCGCAGGACGACCATGATCCATTGGCGCTCATGGAGGCCCTGCGCGACCTCGCCTACTACGAGCCGGGGCTCCGGGTCGAGCCCGTCATCCAGGGCCGGCCCTTGTTCGTGGACGCGCGGCACACCGCCCGGCCGCTCGCCGCGGTCCACCACCTGAGCACGTGCGTGATCGTCGCGGTCCTCTCCGGCGACGACCCCGCCGCGGCCCTGACCGGGCCGGACGTCGCCGGGGCGTGCATGTCGCTGCTCGCCACGAGCCCAGAGGCCGACAGCGCCGCGGTCTGCGCCGACGAGCGCGACTGGCCGGCGGTCCTGCTGGGGCCCGCCGACACCGGCCACGCGATCGGCGTGCCGTCGGGCGCTCCGGTACGCGCGGGCGCCCCCGCGCCGCCGCTTGACCTCGTCACGGCGCTCCGCAAGCACTTCGACGGCGCCCGCGACAGATGGGACGACGCCGCACCGGTCCGGTTCGACGACACCGCGGCGGCCCTGGGCCACGCCCGCGCGATCGGTGCTGAGCGGTCCCGGGGAGCCTTCGAAGAGATCCGGAAAGAAGGCGCCCGGGCGGTCATCCCGTCGAAACGAGCCGGATACGCC
>JAUJMQ010000045.1 GCA_030446775.1 Egibacteraceae bacterium | reverse complement strand
CGGCGACGAGCACGGCCTCGGGTCGCCGCGCGCTGGTCAGGTGCACCTGCCAGCGCCCGAGCAGCGACAGCGGATCGATGTAGCCGTCACCGATCCGAGCACCCCAGTCCAGGTGCACCGCCCCCGCTGCGAGCCGGCCCAGGCCCTGGCCCGCAGCGACACGGTCGCCCCGCCGCACGAGGCGTGGGTCCAGCGGTCCGTACGTCGTGGCCAGCCCGCGGCCGTGGTCGACGGTGACCCATCCCACGCCGGCGACGGGTCCGGCGAAGGCGACGGTGCCCGCCAGCGCGGCGACGACGAGGTCGCCCTCGATCGCTGCGAGGTCGACGCCCCGATGCCCCGCGCCGTAGCGGCTCGCCGGCGGCGCGAACGGCCGCGCCACCGGTCCACCGACCGGCGCCACCGCGGCGCGCCCCGGCTCGGGGACCGTCGGCTCGGCCGCAGCCGTCCCGGCACCCGCACGGGGCGACGGCCCGGTCACGGCGCCGGCGTCCATCCGCGGCCCGGCCGCCGCGAGCAGCGCGGCGACGGTGGCGACGGCGAGCAGGCGGCGCATGCCAGGCACCGTAGGAGCGCCGCGGCGGGGCCGCGGCGAAAGCGCCGCCGACCCTGTGGACTACGAGCGGTCGCTCATCTTCGCGCGGAGCCCGAGGACGGCCTTGGTGTGCATCTGGCACACGCGCGACTCCGTGACGCCGAGCACCTCGCCGATCTGGGCCAGGGTCATGCCCTCGAAGTAGTACAGGACGAGCACGGTCTTCTCGCGCTCGGACATGCGGTCGAGCGCCTTGGCCAGCAGCACCCGCATCTCGACGTCTTCGTAGCTGGCCTCGGGATCAGGGGCCCTGGTGTCCTGCAGCGTGTCGACGAGAGCCTGGCGCTCGCTGTCCTCGCCGGCGAACGACTCGTCGAGGGCCACGACGGACACGAGCGACACCTGTTTGAGGTTGTTGCGAAGCTCGTCGAGCCCGAGCCCGAGGTGCTCGGCCAGCTCCGCCTCGGTCGGCGTTCGCCGCAGCCTGGTCTCGAGCGCGGTCATCGCCTTCTCGACCTCCCGTGCCTTGGAGCGCACGGAGCGGGGAATCCAGTCGATCGAGCGGAGCTCGTCGATGATCGCGCCCTTGATGCGCGCTATCGCGTAGGTCTCGAACTTGAACCCCTTGCCGATGTCGAACTTCTCGATCGCGTCGATGAGTCCGAACACGCCATAGGAGACGAGATCGGCGTGCTCGATCGTGGGGGGCAGGCCGACGCTGACCCGGCCGGCGACGTACTTGACCAGCGGCGAGTACTGCAGGATGAGCCGCTCCCGGTCCGAGGGCCGCCCCTCGGCCTTGTAGCGCTCCCACAGCTCGACGACGGCCGGGTCCTGTGACACCCTGCCCTGACCGGCGCGGCCGCCCCTCGCTTCGCCGACGGTCGGAGCCTCCGACGTTGCACCGCTCGTCATCGACTGACCTCGATCATGCTCGGGGATGAGCGTGCTCGTAGCTGCGCCGGAGGTGGCTGTTGGAGACAGAAGTGTAGATTTGGGTCGTCGACAGGGCAACGTGTCCCAAAAGCTCCTGGACGCTGCGCAGGTCGGCGCCCCCCTCGAGCAGGTGCGTCGCGTAGCTGTGGCGCAGCGTGTGCGGGGTGACCCGGCTCAGGCCCGCGGCGGCCGCCGCGGCCCGGACGGCGGCGCGGATGTCGTCGGACGACAGCCGCCGGCCGCGCCGCGACAGGAACACCGCCGGCGGCGGTGACGCGCTTCGCGCGGCGACCGCCGGTCGGCCCTGCGCGAGCCAGCGCTCGACGGCCAGGCATGCCGGCTCCCCCAAGGGGACGATCCGGTCCTTGTCGCCCTTGCCGTGCAGCCTCGCGGTCGCGTCGGCGAGATCGAGCCCGTCGAGGTCCAGACCGGCGATCTCCGACACCCGCGCGCCGCTGGCGTAGAGCAGCTCCAGCACCGCCCGGTCGCGCAGCCCGAGGGCTCGGGCAGGGTCGGGGGCGGC
Organism: Egibacteraceae bacterium; assembly: GCA_030446775.1. Taxonomy (GTDB): domain Bacteria; phylum Actinomycetota; class Nitriliruptoria; order Euzebyales; family Egibacteraceae; genus JAUJMQ01. The sequence continues at coordinate 25,075 of JAUJMQ010000045.1, read as the reverse complement.
CAGCAGCGCCGTCACCTGGTCGCGCCGCAATGCCCGCGGCAGCCTGCGGCCGGCCTTGGGGGCTCCCAGGTGGACCGTCGGGTCGGCGGGAACCAGGCCGCGACGCGCCAGCAGCGCGAACAGCGCGCGCACCGCGGCGGTCTTGCGGGCCGACGAGGCGCGGGCGTACCCACCCGCCGACAGCGACGCCAGCCAACGCCGCACCACCAGCGGCTCCACCTCGCCCGGGTCGTCGATCCCGAACCCGGCGCAGAAGGCGGCGACCTGCCGGGCGTCGCGCAGGTAGGCCGCGACCGTCAGCGCGGCGAGCATCCGCTCGTCGCGCAGGTGCACCTCGAAGGCGTCGAGGGCGGCCGTCCAGCGCGGCGGCAGTCCGGTGGCCCCGGCACGGTCGTCGCTCACGCCCGCACTGTCGCACGACCGCTCCCCGCCGCGTCCGAGGTCGGGCGGGTGACGCCGGCCCGACAGCCGGTCAGGCGGTGTCGCCCTGGGCCTGCAGACGCCGGCGGAACACCGGGATGAGGCCGCCGGCGAGGATCATCTCGACCTGCCGCGGCGACAGGCGATGGGTCAGCGCGTAGGTCTGGCCCTTCGTGGTGTTGGCGACCTGCAGCCGCCGCTCGTCGCCCTCCAGGGACTGGCGCAGGCCCTGCAGGGACAGCACGTCGTCGCGGTCGATGCGGTCGTAGTCGGCGGGGTCGTCGAACTCCAGGCCGAGGATTCCGAAGTTGGCGAGGTTCTGCCAGTGGATGCGCGCGTAGCTCTTGGCGACGACGACCCGCAGTCCGAGGTAGCGCGGCGCGATCGCGGCGTGCTCGCGCGACGAGCCCTGTCCGTAGTTGTCGCCGCCGACGATGACGTGGCCGCCGGCCCGGGCGTCCTTGGCGCGCTGCACGTAGGTCTCGTCGACCTGGTAGTACACGAAGTCGGCGATCGCGGGGATGTTGCTGCGGAACGGCAGGACCTTCTGGCCGGCCGGCATGATCTCGTCGGTGGACACGTTGTCGCCGACCTTGAGCAGCACGGGGGCGTCGAACGCGTCGGGCAGCGGGTCGAAGTCGGGCAGCGACTTGATGTTGGGGCCCTTGACGAGCTCCTCTTTGACCGCGGCGTCCGCTGCCAGCGGCGCGACCAGCATGTCGGTGTTGACGAGGTTGGTGTCGGGCTCGTGTATCCGCGGATACGCGATGCCGAGCTCGTCGTGCAGGTCGCGAGGGTCTGTGATGACGCCGGTCAGCGCCGCCGCGGCTGCCGTCTCGGGGCTGCACAGGTAGACCGAGTCCTCCTTGGTCCCCGAGCGGCCCGGGAAGTTGCGCGGGAACGTCCGCAGGCTGTTGCGGCCGGTGGCCGGCGCCTGGCCCATCCCGATGCAGCCCATGCAGCCGGCCTGGTGCAGCCGCGCGCCCGCGGTGATCAGCGGCATCCGGTGGCCTTGGGCGACGAGGTTCTCCAGCACCGGCCGCGACGACGGGTTGACGTCGAACGACACGTCCCGCGACGCGTGGCGTCCCTTCACGATCTGCGCCACGACCGCGAAGTCGCGGTAGCCGGGGTTGGCCGACGAGCCCACCACCACCTGGGACACTCCGCGGCCGGCGACCGCGCACCGCGACGACGCTGCCGGGGCTCGACGGCGTTGATGAGCGGGCTCGAGCGAGCCCAGGTCGATCTCCTCGGCGACGTCGTAGGTCGCGTCGGGGGTCCGCGACGAGCTCGGTGTAGTCGTGTGCGCGCTCCTCGAGCTCGAGAAACCGGCGGACCTCGGCGTCGGCGGGGAAGACGGTCGTCGTCGCGCCGAGCTCGGCACCCATGTTGGCGATGACGTGGCGGTCCATCGCCGACAGCGAGTCCACGCCGGGGCCGTGGTACTCGATGATCCGCCCGACGCCGCCCTTGACGTCGCGGCGGCGCAGCATCTCCAGGATGACGTCCTTGGCGCTCACCCAGTCGGGCAGCTCGCCGGTGAGGCGGACGCCCCAGATCTGGGGCATGCGGATGTAGATCGGCTCGCCGGATGATCGCGATCGCGACCTCCAGGTGTCGCCGCCGACGCCCATCGCGAGCATCCCGAGGCTGCCCGCCGCGGGAGTGTGGCTGTCAGAGCGACCATCGTCGTGCCGGGCTTGCGAAGCGCTGCATGTGGACGGCGTGGCCGATCCCGTTGCCCGGCTTGGAGAACCAGATGCCGAAGCGGCGGCACGCGCTGGCCAGAAACAGGTGGTCGTCGGCGTTGCGCTCGTCGGTCTGCAGCAGGTTGTGGTCGACGTACTGGGCCGACAGTCGCGTCTTGGCGGTGCGCAGGGCCATCGCCCGAGCTCCAGCATCACCATCGTGCCGGTCGCGTCCTGGGCGTAGGTCTGGTCGATGCGCAGGCCGATCTCGCTGCCGGTCGCCATCTCGCCGGCGACGAGATGCGAGGCGATGAGCTTCTGCGCGACGTTGTGTCCCATGCGGCGTCCCGATGCTCGCGTGCGGTGTCGCGGAACCTACCGCGCGCTGGGTCTGTCAGGCGGCGTGAGGTTTCCGTCGAGGTCGGCGGCGCGCGGACGCTCCTCGCCGCGCTCCCCGGCCGCGCGAGCATCGAGCCGAGGTTGCCGATGGCGCTGCCGGTGAGCGTGGCGATGACCGCGACCGTCGCGGCGTCGGTGCCGACGGCGATCAGCGCGATCGTGCCCATGAGCCCCACGAGCGCGACGCCGCCGAGCAGCGCGATCACGAGGCGGATGATGCGGGTGTCGGTCACGGCGGCTCCTGTGTGGCAACGCGCGGCCACTGCGACGGGCGGCTCGGCAGCGGGTGGACGACGATGAGAGCGGCGTAACCGGGTCGCCGATACGTCGCCCTGGCGGCGACCGTCGCCTTCGTGCTGGTTCGTTTCGGTGTTGAGCACGGATCAGAACGAACGCCGATGCGGCGCCGCGGCGGTGGAGATGGGCCGCACACCACCGGGTCCGGGTGGTCAATCCCCTGCGGGTCTCCCCCGAGCGGTCCCGATGGTGGCACGACCCACCTCCGCCGCCAGGGCTGCCCGACGGCATGGCGGCTGAAACGACTGGCCGCGCGACGGCATGGGAGTGGCGGGTGGGGACGGCGGCGTGGTGCGCCAGGTCACCGTCGGTCGGGACACCTCGGCCGGCCGGCCGGCGTGGTGCGCCGGGTCAGCGTCGGGAGACCCTTCGCGGGCCGAAGCGGCCAGGCCTTGGGCGTCCAGGTCGGCGGCGGCCGCCAGGACGGCGGCAACCGGATGGCCGCTGCGGGCCGCCAGCGCACCGACGCTCGCCGGGGTCGTCGCCAGCAGGCCGAGGACGTCGGCCGCCACCGGGTCCAACGCTCGTGGCGGCGCCGCCGCGGCGGGAGGGCCGCCGGTCGACGGGGCCGCCTCGACGCCGAGCACGTCGAGGACGTCGAGAGCCGCGTCAGCGGCGTGGCGCCGTCACGGATCAGGTCCAGCGGCGCCCGGCTGGCCGGAGCGTGCACGGACCCGGGGACGGCCAGGACGTCGCGCCCTGAGCGGCGGCGAGGCGGGCGGTGTGCAGCGCGCTGCGAACCCGCCCTCGACCACCACCGTGACGTCCGCGAGCCCGCTGACGATGCGGTTGCGCCACAGGAATGCCTGCGGCCGCGGGGGCACACCGGGCAGCAGCTCGGGTGACGAGCCCGCCGGCCGCGGCGACCGTCTCGCGCAGGGCACCGTCCCCGGACTGGTAGTCCACGCCGGCGTTCCGAGTAATGCCGACCGTGGTGCTGCCGGCGGCGAGGGCGCTGCGGTGGGCGGCCTGGTCGATGCCCCGCGCCAGCCCCGACACGACGGTGACGCCGTTGCGGGCGAGCAGCGAGGCGAGCTCGCCGGGTGGTGCGCAGCCCGTCGAGCGTCGGCTGGCGCGTCCCCACGACCGCGACCGCCGGCGGCCCCGCGACCCCGCCGGCGCCGCAGCGGACGAACAGCCACAGCGGGGCGCCGAGCTCGGGCCACGGGCGTCGGCGAGAGCCGGGCCGGGTAGCCCGGCTGCCCCACGACGGTCGCGCGGGCGCCGGCGGCCAGCAGCGCCCGTCCCGCGGCCTCGGTCTCGGCGGGGGAGGCCATCCGACGCCGCGCGTCGCCACCTCGACGGCACCGACGACCGCGGCCGGGTCGGCGGTCCTCCCGCTGTCGAGCACCTGCGCGACCCCGCTGCGCAGTCGTTGCTGTGCCCACGGCGACGCGGCCAGCCGCAGGCACGGCCCGACGAGGTCGGCGTCCGCCGGACCCGCGAGCTGTCGCAGCCAGGCGGGCGTCACCGCCGACCCGCCCGGGGTGGCGGTCCCACCTGCGCCGCGGCGACACCGCCGTGCCAGGCAGGCAGGGCCACGGCGGACCGCCCGCGCGACGCCCGGGGCGCGACCTTCCATCGTGCGGCCTGCGCCAAGGGCGTGCGGCCGGTGCTCAGGTCGAGCCGGTGCGCATAGGCCTCCAGGACGTGCTCGCGTCCGACGACCTCGCTGCCGTCGAGGTCGGCGCCGGTGCGCGCGACCCGCAGCGCCCGGTCGTAGCCACGGCCGGTGAGCTCGCCACGCTCCACGGCGTCGGCCAGGACCCGCAGCGCGACCGGGTCGACGGTGCGCCGCAGCAGCGCGGGCGGAGCCCTCGGCGTCGCGTAGCGGCGTCCCCCCAGCGATCCGCGCCGTGGCGCGCGCAGCGGCGACCCGCGCCGCGACCGCCGCCGTGCACTCGCCCGGCTGTGCCGACAGCAGATCCGACGCGCGGTCAGCGGCTCGACGGCGGGCGCGAGGTCAAGACGGTCGGCGAGGGGCCCCGACAGCCGGGACCGATACCCGGCCACCGCGTCGTCGCTGCAGTCGCAGCGGAGCCGCTGCCGCACGGGCAGGGGTTCGCGGCGCACACGAGCTGTACCCGCGCCGGATACGTCACGGTGGCCCGTGACCGCGCCACCTGGACGACACCTTCCTCCAGCGGCTCGCGCAGCGTCTCGACCACCGACCGCGGCCACTCGAACAGCTCGTCGAGAAACAGCACGCCGCGGTGGGCCATGGAGATCTCGCCGGGCCTGGCGACACCGCTCCCGCCACCGAACATCGCGGCCGCGGACACGGTGTGGTGAGGAGCCCGCAGTGGCGGCACGCGTGGCAGCGGGTCGCCGGGCTCCAGCAGGCCGCCCACGGACCGGATCGCGGCGAGCTCCAAAGCATGGCGGTGTGACAGCGGGGGCAGCACGCCGGGAAGCCGCCGGGCGAGCATGGACTTGCCGCACCCCGGAGGGCCGAGCAGCAGCAGGTGGTGCCCGCCCGCGGCGGCGACCTCCAGCGCCCGGCGCGCCTCGGCCTGCCCGCGCACGTCGGCGAGATCGGCGTAGCGACCGCCTCCCGCCGCGGCCGCCGTCGGTGCGGGGCGGGCCGGGCGCTCGCCGCGCAGGACGCCGACGAGCTCGCCCAGGTCGGCCACCGGTATGACGTCGACGCCGTCCACGAGCGCCGCCTCGGCCGCGTTGGCGTCGGCGACCGCGATGCGGCGGGGACCGGTGGACAGCAGCGACGCCGCCGCCGGCAGCACGCCGGGCACCGGTCGGACCGCGCCGTCCAGCGCGAGCTCGCCGAGCAGGGCGACGCCGTCCAGCGGCTCGGTGGCGAGCACCGCCAGCTCGGCGAGCACCGCGGCGGCCATCGCCAGGTCGAAGCGTGCGCCGGCCTTGGGCACATCCGCGGGGGCCAGGGAGACCAGCAGCTTGCGCAGCGGCAACGACACCCCGCTGGCTGTCAGCGCCGTGCGCACACGGTCGGCCGCCTGTCCCGCCGCCCCGCCCGACAGGCCGATCACCGACAGGAGCGGCAGCCCCGACCCCGCGTGCGCCTCCACCGTGACCGGCACGGCGTCAAGGCCGACCACCGCCACCGAGCGCGCCCTCCCGACCACCTAGAAGGCCCCCTTGACGTGCGCGATGCGGACCGCGCCGCCGTTGCGGGGCCACCACACCGCGACGACGTCGAAGCGGACCTCGTCGGCATGGCCCTCCCGAGCGAGGTAGGCGGCCGCCAGCCGCCGCAGCCGGCGCTGCTTGCCGGGATCCACCGCGGCCAGCGCGTCGACCGCCACCGCCCCGCCGCGGCGTGTCTTGACCTCGCAGAACACCAGCACCGGGCCGTCGGCGGCCACGACGTCGATCTCGCCACGCGTGGCGCCGTCGGCCACCCGCCAGTTGCGCCGCAGCACCCGCCACCCGAGCGCCTCGACGTGACGCACCGCCACGTCCTCGCCGAACTGCCCCAGGCGATTCGTCGACACCGTCATGGCACGACCGTACGAAGCCGCGGCCTCCCCGCGTCGAACTGCCCGCGCGCGCCTGTGGACCCACGCCGACGGTCAGCCGCAACCTGCGCGGGACGGCGAACGACCCCCCGATCGCGCGGCCGCCCGATGCCCGCGCCGGCGCCGGCCTCAGCCGAGCAGGCCCGCTGCCCAGGCGAGGAGCGCCCCCACGATGACGATCGCCGAGACACCGATCGCGATGTCGCGGCTCTTGGAGTCGCGGTAGCGGCGGGTCGCGTTGAAGCCCATCAGCCGTCCTCGGAGAACACGGGCGGCGTCGGGTCCTCGCGGTTGAGCTCCTCGACGTTGACGTCGCGGAAGGTCAGCACCCGCACCGACGGGACGAACCGGGCAGGGCGGTACATGTCCCAGACCCACGCGTCGCGCAGCCGCAACTCGAAGTAGACGTCCCCGCCGACGCTGTGGGGGGTCACGTCGACGTCGTTGGCGAGATAGAAGCGACGCTCGGTCTCCACGATGTAGGAGAACATCCGCACGACGTCGCGGTACTCGCGGTACAGCTGGAGCTCCATCTCCGTCTCGTACCGCTCCAGGTCCTCTGCGCTCATGCTCGCACCTCAAGCGCCGGGCGGCTCATTCGTGCAGGCTATCGCCGGGCACCGACAGCGCCGTCAGGCGGCCGGGGCCGCGACGGCCGCGCCGGCGCCGAGCTGGGCGGGTGCGCCGGCGGCCAGGTCGCCGTAGTCCGCGCCGCTGAGCGTGTCGAGCCGGCCCAGTGGCCAGATCAGCACGAAGGCGCGTCCCACGACCTGCTCGGCGGGGATGGTCCCCAGCGACGGGAAGCGGCTGTCCGACGAGTTGGGCCGGTTGTCGCCCATCATGAAGTAGTGACCCTGGGGCACGCGGACGGGGCCGAAGTCGGTCAGGTCCCGCTCGGACAGGTAGCCACCCTCGGTGGTCGGCGCCTCCGGCAGCGGCTCTCCGTTGATCATCACGACGCCGTCGCGCATCGCGACCCGGTCGCCCGGCAACCCGATGATCCGCTTGATGAAGTCCTTCTCGCCCGACGGCCCGAGGCCCAGACCCGACGCCAGGCCGCGCAGCGCCCGGCGGACAAGCCCCTCGTCGGTGGCCGCCAGCGGCGCGGCGCCGGACTCGGAGAAGACCACGACCTCACCGCGCCGCGGCTCGCGCAGGTCGTAGACGACCTTGTTGACGAGCACCCGGTCGCCCACGAGCAGCGTCGGCTCCATGGACGCCGACGGGATGAAGAAGGCCTGGATCAGGAACGTCTTGAGCAGCAGGGCGAGCACGAAGGCGACGACCATGAGCACCGGCAGCTCGGCGAAGAAGCTGCGCTGCGGGGGAGCCTTGCGCTCGCTGTCGACCGCGCCCGTGGGCGGAGGCGACGACCAGCTCGTGCCGGTCGAGGTCACCGAGGGACCGTCAGGCACCGGCGGGGGTGCGTAGCTCCTTGATCTTGGCCTTCTTGCCGACCCGATCGCGCAGGTAGTACAGCTTGGCGCGGCGGACCTTGCCGCGACGCACGACCTCGATGTGGTCGATCACCGGGGCGTGGACCGGGAACGTGCGCTCGACGCCGATCGCGTTGAAGCTGATCTTGCGGACGGTGAACGTCTCGCGGATGCGCCGCTCCCGCGACGAGCGATCACGTCGCCTTCGTAGGCCTGGATGCGCGACCGGTTGCCCTCGGTGACCTTGACGTGGACCTTCACGGTGTCGCCGGGACGGAAGTCCGGCACGTCGTCGCGCAGGGAGGCGATGTCGACGAGGTCGGTGGGTTCATGGGAAAGCTGTCTCCGGCGGCGGGATCGATGGGCCGCGCGAACGTCGAGCGTGCGGTTCGGCGGACGGCGAGAGGGCGGCGAGGCCGCCAGGCGAGGATAGCCGCGTCCGCGCGGGACGGTCAATCGACCAGACCGGCCGTGCCGCCTGGGGGTGCCGCGCCGCCTCGCGAACGGCCGCGACGACCGCGCCGGGGACGGCGACGGCGCCCGGGACGCCCGCGGCCGTCTCACCGACGTCGGGGTAGTCGCGGTCCAGGCCGAGCGACGCGCGCGGCAGCGGCCACACGATGACGAAGGCGCGTCCCACGACGTTGTCCACGGGCACCGGCCCGAGCGAGAAGCGGCTGTCGTCTGACTGCGTACGGTTGTCGCCCATCATGAACAGCTCGGGGGCACCTGCGTTGCGGCGAAGTCCCGCGTCTCGGGCTGCGCGTAGGGCTCGTCGAGGGGCGGCCGTCGATGAGCACGGTTCCGTCGACGATGGCGACGGTCTCGCCGGGCAGCCCGATGACCCGCTTGATCAGGTCGATCTCGCCGTCGGGCTGCACGAGGCCCAGTCCCTCCAGGAAGGAGCGCACGACCTCCCCGGGCGACGACGAGGTCGGCGGCACGATTCCGGGGGCGGCGGAACACCACCACCTCGCCGCGCTCGGGTGGGCGCAGCCGGTAGTCACCTTCTCGACCAGCACGCGGTCGTTGACCTCCAGCGCCGGAATCATCGATCCCGACGGGATGTAGAAGGCCTGCACCAGGAACGTCTTGATGAGAAACGCCATGAGCAGCGCGGCCGCCACGAGCACCGGCAGCTCGGCGAGGCCGGCGAGGGCGCCGGCACGCCCCGGGTCGGGGCCGCCGCGGGCGTGGCCGCGCGAGCGCGGCGGTGCAGGTCCGGCGGACGGACCGAGCCCCGACGTGGCGGCGTGCGCAGCTTCATGGCTTCTGTGGGCTTCATGGGGCCGCGGACCCCGCGGCCGCCCGCCGGCGGGTCGGCCGGCAGCAGGTCCGCCGGCAGCAGGTCGGGGCGCACGGCCTGGGTGCGCGCGGCCGCCTGGTCGGCTCGCCAGCGCCGGACCGCGCCGTGGTCGCCGGACGTCAGCACCGCCGGCACGTCCATCCCGCGAAAGGATACGGGCCGGGTGGTGCGGATACTCCAGGCCGGCCGCCGCTGAACGACTCGTCGGTGCCGCTGTCGGCGTTGCCCATCACGCCCGGCAGCAGCCGCGTGACGGCCTCGACGAGGACGCAGGCGGCGACCTCTCCGCCGGCCAGGACGTAGTCGCCGACGGACACCTCGTCGGTCGCGAGGGCCTCGTGCACCCGCTCGTCGATGCCCTCGTAGCGCCCGCACAGCAGCAGCAGCGCCGGCTCGGCGGCGAGGTCGACGACCAGGGCTGGTCCAGGCGCCGGCCGCGCGGCGTGAGCGCGACGGTCCGTGGCCTCGCGCCACCGCCCTGTACAGCGCCTCGACGGCCGCGAAGAACGGCTCGGGCTTGAGGACCATCCCGGGGCCGCCGCCGTACGGCACGTCGTCGACGTGCGGTGCCGGTCGGTCGCCCAGTCCCGCAGGTCGTGGACGCGGACGTCGAGCAGCCCCCGCGGCGGGCACGCCCGAGCAGCGAGGCGTCCAGCGGCCCGGCGAAGAAGTCGGGAAACAGCGACAGCACGTCGACGCGCACGGCTACGGCCGGCCCTTCCGCCCGCCCGCCGGCGGCTCGGGCTCAACGGCCCGCTCGGGCTCGGCGTCGTCGAGCAGCCCGGGAAGCGCTCGCACGACGATGCGGTCGGCGGTGACGTCGACGAGCTCGGCGACCGCGGGCACGAGGACCTCCCCGCCGTCGGGGCGGGCGACGACGAGGTAGTCGTGGGCGGCGCCGTCCAGCGTCGCCTCGAGGACGCCGACGAGGCTACCGGCGTCGTCGACGACCTCGCGGGCCGAGCAGCTCGTCGTTCCAGAAGGCGTCGGCGTCAAGCTGGACGTCGTCCCGGTCGACGGTGAGGCTCGTCCCAGCAGCGCCTCGGCGCCGTCCCGGTCGGCGATGCCTTCGAAGCGCACCACCCGCCGGATGGAGTGCACTGGCTCGACGCGACCACGAGGTCGCCTCCGGTGGCGCGGGATAGTGGCGTCCCGGCGAAGTCGTGAGCCACGTCGGGGTCGGGACGCACGAACACCCTCCCCGCGCAGCCCGAGCGCCTTGGCGACGACGCCCACCACGACCGATGTCGCCGGTCATCGTGGCCGGCCGCGTCACGCGGTGACGCTCACTCGACGATCTCGACGGCGACGGAGGTGCCCTCACGCGTCGCCGCCGCCTTGACCATCGTGCGGATGGCCTTCGCGGTGCGTCCGCGCTTGCCGATGACCTTGCCCATGTCCTCGGGGTGGACGCGCAGCTCGAGCACCGTCTCCTCCTCCTCGGTCACCGCGGTGACGCGCACGTCGTCGGGGTGGTCGACCAGCGACTTGGCGAGGTAGGTCAGCACGTCGGCCGTCATTCCGGGCTGGGCGGCGGTGTCGCTCATGACGACGTCACCTTCGCCCGATCCGGCGTCGACGGCGCTGGTGTCCTCCCGTCGGCCTCGGCTCGGGCTGGACGTTCTCGGCGTGCGCCTGGGCCTGCGCGGTCTCGGCGCCTGCGGCGGCCCGGTCCTGGGCCTGCCGGCGCTCGGCGGCGGCCTGGTCCTCGGCCGGCGGCGCTCGGCCTCCTTCGTCTCGCGCTCGGCTGCCTGCGGCGTGCTTGGCGGCCATGGTCGCGCCCTGTGTCGCCGGGCTTGAACTCCTCCCAGATCCCCTCGATCCGCAGGAGGTTGACGACGGCGTCGGACGGCTGGACGCGCTGCGCAGCCAGTACAGCGCGCGGTCGCGGTCGATCGCGATCGTCGAAGGGTCGTGCAGCGGCTGGTAGTAGCCGATGTCCTCGATAGCGCGTCGCGCGGCGAGCGGACGTCGGCGACCACGACCGGTAGAACGGCTGCTTCTTCTTGCCCTCGCGCCTGAGACGCATCTTCACGGCCATGGGTGCACAGCTCCTCCGGGATGACGCGGCCGGGTCGCGTCGCGGGTGCCGTCGGGAGCTTCCCGACGCGTCTCCATCGGTCCGAAGACGGGTCTGCGGGCCGGCAGGTCCGCAGGCACTCGAAAGGACCCGCCGGGGGCGGCCGACGGGCAGGATACCGCAGCCGCTGCAGCCGCCTGGCCCGCAGGACGCACCCGACACGCCGGGCGGCTTGCGTCCAAGGCTCCTCCGGGACACAGACCCCAGGATCGCGTGGTGCGCCGATCTCCGGAGCGCTTCTGTGAGCTGGTGGGACCGTGCGCTCGACGAAGCCCCGACGAGCTGTGGGCGCGGTTCGACAACGTCGCGGTGGTGGTCGAGGACGAGCACGCTGACGACCCCGACCTGCTCGGCCTGTACGAGGGGGTGCCGCTGACCGACCGCTGGGGACTACAACGGCGCCCTGCCCGACCGATCTCGGTGTACCGATCCCGCTGTGCCTGTACGCGGCGGACGCCGACGACCTCGTCGAAGAGGTCAAGGCGACGGTCGTGCACGAGCTCGCCCACCACTTCGGGATCGTTTACCATCGCGCTGCACGAGCTCGGCTGGGGCTGAGGGCGCGCCGGCCCGGCGACCGGCGCGTCACGGCGCGTCGGGCGCCTCGACCACGACCAGGGAGTAGGTGCCCTCGGCCGACGCGACCGCGGCGGCGTCCGGCCGGGTGCCCCACTGCTCGGCGAGCCCGGGTCGCGAACGGCGCGCCCAGGCGTCAGCACGAGATAGTCGGCGGTCGGCGTCCAGCGGCGTCGCCGGCGTCGGCTGCACGACGCGCAGGCGCCGCCAGCGCCGGTCGAACAGCTCCTGGCCGAACCCGCTGAGCGGGTCGACGACGACGAGGGCCGGCGCGCCGGGCGCCCGGTCGAGGCGCTCCAGCGCCGACACCGCGTCGGCCGAGAACGCCCGCCATTCTGCGCGGTCGCCGTCGGCCAGCCGCATCCCGAACTGTGGGCGGGTGAGCGTGACGGTCAGGCCGCCGCCGCGAGGGACCACGGCGAGGCCCGCGCCGCCGGCCAGCACGACCCCGGCGGCCGTCGAGCGGCGCCTGGGAGCCGGCACGGCGCGGTCCGGCCCGAAGGCGGCGGCGCGACCGGAGGCGGCGAGGGCCGCGACGGCCCCCAGCACCACGGCGGTCTCCCGGCCGAGCACCTCGTACCACTGCTCACGCCCCACCACGTCGATGCCGGCGAACAGCACCGCCAGCAGCGTGCACAGCAGCAGCGCCGCGGGTGGGGCCGCCTCCTCCCGGGGCCGCCCCCGACGGCCGGCGGCGGACACCGCGATCAGGCCCACGGTCCCGGCCGCGAGGCCGAGCCACTGCTGCGCCACGACGTCGAGCCCGCGTCCCGCCTTGCGGGCGACCTGGAAGCCGAGGTGTGCGGCGGCGAGGTCCGCGGCGGCGAGGAAGCGGGCGACCTCGACGCCGGCGGCGGCCACCACCAGCGCGACGACGACCCACTCCCACCGGCGAGGCCTCGTCAACCGGCCGCGGCGGGCGAGCGCGGTCCCCGTCACGGCGGCCGGCAGGGCCACCCCCACGGGATGGACCAGGACGGCGAGGACGGACACGGCCAGCGCCGCGGCCCAGCGCCGCCGCCCCACCAGGACGAGCACCGCGCCGGCGAGCCCCAGGACGACCCCCTCCATCCGGGCGATGTTCGCCGCCATCACCACGCGCGGGAAGCACAGCCACGCGGCCGGGGGCAACGCGGCCACCAGCCACGGCAGGCCGGCGCACCGGCCGGCGGCCGCCAGGCCGAGCGCGAACGCGACGACCCCTCCCAGGCTCACCCAGCGCGCCGCGTCCAGTGGCGCCAGCGGCAGCGCGAGCAGGGGCGCGAGCAGCACGCTGTAGCCGTCGGGCATCCAGAAGATCCCGCGGGGAGCGTTGAGCTGTGGCACGGCGAGCGTCCCGTGCCGCCCAAGCTGCAGCGCCGGGGCCAGGAAGTGCGACTCGTCGGGCCACGGCCGGGGGAAGCCGAAGCCCGCCGCGAGGTGCAGCCCGACCGCCAGCGCGACGAGCCCGACGACGACGATGGCGCCGGCGACCGGGACGGCCGGCGACAGGGAGGCCCCACCTGCGCCGAGCGGCGCGGCGCGCAAGGCGCGGCCAGCGGGTGCCACGCCGTCGAGCCGCACGGCGCCGGAGGACCGCTGCAGGCGCCCGCCGGCCATCACCGCACGATCCGGCGAGCCCCGGCGTGCGGTCCCGGACGCCTCACCGCCGTTTCTTCTTCTTCCGCGCGGGGATGGTCTTGTTGCGCGGGCGGCCGCCGCCCGGCCCGGCCGCTCCCCCCGGCGCGCCGAGGCCCGGCATCCCGAGACCGGGCATCCCACCGGCGCCTGGCATCCCGCCGAGACCTGGCATCCCGCCGCCGAGCTGGCCGGCGAGGTCCGGGTTGGCACGCAGCTGGCGCATCGCCTTCATCCCCGTCGCGCCGCCGAGCGACTTCATCATCGTCCGCATCTGCTCGAAGCTGCGCAGCAGGTCGTTGACCTCCTGCGGGCTGCGGCCACAGCCGGCAGCGACGCGCTTCTTGCGCCGGCCGTTGAGCAGCTTGGGGTTGCGGCGCTCCTCGGTCGTCATCGACTGGATGATCGCCTCGACGCGCTTGACCTGGCTCTCGTCGAGGTCGACGTCCTTGAGGGCCTTGCCCATCCCGGGCAGCATCCCCAGCAGTCCCTGCAGCGGTCCCATCTTCTTCAGCTGCTGCATCTGCTCCAAGAAGTCCGACAGCGTGAACTCGTTCGACAGCAGCTTGGTCGAGACGTCGGTGGCCTGCTCGGCGGTGTAGACGTCCTCGGCCTTCTCGATGAGGGTGAGAACGTCGCCCATGCCGAGGATCCGCCCAGCCATGCGGTCGGGGTGGAAGGCCTCGAACTCGTCGAGCTTCTCGCCGATCGAGGCGAACTTGATCGGGCGGGCCGTGACCTCGGCCACCGACAGGGCGGCGCCACCGCGCGCGTCGCCGTCGAGCTTGGACAGGATGACGCCGGTGAAGTCGACGGCCTCCTGGAAGGCCTTCGCGACGGTCACGGCCTCCTGGCCGATCATCGCGTCGATGACGAACAGCGTCTCGACGGGGTCGACGGCCGCCTTGATGTCGGCCGCCTGCGCCATCATCTCGTCGTCGACGTTCGTCCGGCCGGCGGTGTCGACGATGACCACGCCGGCTCCCAGGCGCCGCGCCTCGGCCACCGCGCCGCGCGCGACCGCGACCGGGTCGCCGGACTCCGCCGGCGCGTAGACCGGCACGTCGACCTGCGCGCCGAGCACCCGCAGCTGCGCCACGGCGGCGGGACGCTGCAGGTCGCAGGCGACCAGCAGCGGGAAGCGGCCCTTCTTGCGCAGCAGCTTGGCGAGCTTGCCCGCGGCGGTCGTCTTGCCCGACCCCTGCAGGCCGGCCAGCATGATCACCGCCGGGGAGCGGCTGCCCAGGTTCAGCGGCGCCGACTGCTCGCCGAGGATCCGGACGAGCTCGTCGTGGACGATCTTGACGACCTGCTGGCCGGGGTTGAGCGCGGCGCTGACCTCCGCGCCGACGGCACGCTCCTTGATCCGGGACACGAACGTCCGCACGACCCTGAAGTTGACATCGGCCTCGAGCAGGGCGAGGCGGATCTCGCGCAGGGCCTCGTCGACCTGCTGCTCGCTGAGCTTGCCCCGGCCGCGGAGGCCGGAGAAGACCGCCTCGAGCCGGTCGGAGAGCGCGTCGAACATGACCGGGCAGTCCTTCGCGGAGGGGTCAGGCGAAACGGGTCAGGGCGAAACGGTCAGGCCAAAGGGTCAGGCGGGGGCGGGGCACCACCTGCCCGGCCCGAGCCGGCAGTGTACCGGCGCCCACTCGTGGGCTCCGGGTGCCTGCACCCGGTTGCGGGTTCCACCTTGCGGGTAGCCGTCTGGTTCAGGCCCGAACGAGCCTCGACGAAGCCAGGAGCCCCAGCATGCAGACCCGTTCGCTCGGCGGCCGCACCGTGGGCGCCATCGGCCTCGGCGCCATGCCCATGTCGCTGGCCGGCCGTCCCGACGAGGCACGGTCGCTGCGGACGATCCACGCGGCGCTCGACGCCGGCGTCACGCTGATCGACACCGCCGACGCCTACTGCGTGTCCGCCGACGACGTCGGCCACAACGAGCGGCTCGTCGCCCGCGCACTGCGCGCTGGCGACCTGGTCAGGCGACCTCGTGGCGACCAGGGCGATCTGGCGACCAATGGGGCTGCAGGGGTCGACGGGCGCCCAGGGCACCTCAAGGCCGCGTGCGAGGCGAGCGAAGGGGCGTCGAGGCCATCGGCCTGTACCAGTTCCATCGCCCAGGTGCCCTACGCGGAATCCGTCGGCGCGCTCGCCGAGAGGCGAGCAAGATCGAGCTGGCCGGGGTGAAGCGAACACCCGCCAGATCCGCGAAGCGTCGACCTGGCCAGCGTCCAGGCCTGTACCAGTTCCATCTCCGAACCGGAGCCCTGTGCGCAGCTCAGCATCGGTGGAGCCCTCGGCGGGATCGGTCGGCGCCGACCTGGGGCCAGCGCAGCTGCAGGCGGAGGGCAAGCAGGTCGAGGCGTGGAGCGCCGGGGGAACTCGAACCCGGCGCGAGCCGCCAGATCCGCGAAGCGATGGCGATCGCCGACCTGGCCAGCGTCCAGAACGAGGAGTTTCCGTAAGCGCGGTTCCGCTCCTCCGAACCGGCTGGACCTGTGCGCGCAGCTCAGCATCGCCTTCCTGCCGTGGAGCCCCTCGGCGGGATCGGCTCGGCTGCCGACCTGGGGGAGTCGGCGAGGTCGTAGTGTCTTCGCCGAGGTCGGCGATCAGCCCGCACGGGTGCGTGTGGTCCGCGCCGCGGGACGTGGAGGCCGGCCATGACCGCAGGCAGTCGGGAGCTGGCCAAGGCTCGGCCGCCGTGATCCCGATCCGGCGCGAGCCGACCCGAGACGATCAGCGACAGCGTGCGCGCCGCGCGACCTGGAGCTCACGCCCGACGAGCTGTCCACTCCTCGACGAGGCGTAGGGCCCTGTCTCCCGAAGGGAGTCGTTGGACGTAACGCCCCCGGTGCGGTGCCGGCACGATCGCGTCTGAGGTGCGTCCGGTACTACCGCCGCGTCCCGCGACGGATCCCAGGTTGCCCGCTGTCGCTGATCTACTTTCCTGCGCTCGGGCCACCGGCCGTAGGATGGCCCGCGGCAATCTACCACAGGAGAGAGGCGTCGGTGGTCAGCCCAGAACCCGCCTCACCGCAGTCAGCTCCTGGACTCCTTCGTCGCGGTCGCCTCCGAGCGGTCAGCCAGCCGGCATCCTCGAGCAGAGGTGGACCTCGCGCGCCTGAGCACACGAGCGCGCTACGGTGCGGCGGCGCTGATCGACGCCGACGGGTCATTGGGCTGTTCGTCCACCAGGGACTGACGCGCGGGCAGATCGACAGCCTCCTGCACCTGCCCCGGGGGCTGGGCATGCTCAAGGCGGTCCTGGACGACAAGGCGCCGATCCGGCTGGACGTCCTGCAGGACGACGACCGCTCCATCCAGGGTTCCAGCAACCACGTCGCGATGACGGCCTACCTCGGTGGTGCCGATCCGCCACGAGGACGCGCTCCTGGGCGCGCTGTACCTCACCAAGCCGCCCGGGCAGGGAACGTTCAGCGACGAGGACGAGCTGTTCGTGTTCACGCTCGCCCGCCAGACGGCGATCGCCCTGGAGGCCGCGCGACTGCTGGAGGAAAAAGGACCGTCTCAACGCGAGGAACTGCGCGCCGCCGACCGCCTCAAGAGCGACTTCGTCGCGATGGCATCGCCAATGAGCGCACCCTGTTGACGCCGATCCGGGCGGCCACCTCGATGATCCGCGCCTATTGGGACGCCTTACGAGGACCGCAAGTCTGTCGCTGCTGGGCATCGTCGAGAGCCAGTCGCAGCGGCTGTCGCGGCTGGTGGAGAACATCCTGACCGCCGCCAACCTGGAAGCCGGCGTCGTGCGACCCAAGCTCGACGAGGTCGACGTCGCCGCGCTCGCCAACGAGACGGCGGCGGACTTCGCCGCCGAGGCGGACCTCAAGCTCGCCGGACCCGACCGGTGCGTGGCGCTCGCCGACGGCGGACACGTGCGCCAGGTCCTCGTCAACTTCGTGGGCAACGCGCTGAAGTACGGAGCGCCGCCGTACGCGATCCGCTGGGGGCGTCGACGCCGCCGTTGTCGAGGTGCGGAGGACTGCGGGCCCGGCGTGCCCGAGATTTCGTGCCGCAGCCGCTCGACAAGTTCACCCAGGCCAGCAGCGGCGACACGCGGCAGACGGGCGGCTCCGGCCTCGGCCTGTCGATCGTGAAGGGCCTCGCCGAGTCGGTGGCGGCAGCGTCCGCTACGAGTCGAGGCCCGAGGGCGGCGCGGCGTTCGTCGTGCGGCCCGGCGGGCGCCTTAGGGGACGCTTCTCAAACGCCGGGCGGCTTGCACGCACCTCAGACGCCGGGGGGCTCAGGTCGAACGGCTCCCCTCGGGAGACAGGCCTAGCCCCGCGGCGCCACCGCGGAGGGCAGCAGCCGCGCGTGCCCTGATCCGATCCACCGCGAACGTCCGCTCCGGCGCAGATGGCAGTAGCCGCGCAGCAGGTCGTCGCCGAAGCTCCACGGGTCGACGACCCGGTCGGTGGCGGCCCACCCCGCGACGACGCGTAGTACTCGAGGCGGACCTGGCGGCGCTCGGACAGCGCCCGCTCCAGCAGCGCGCGGATCGCCCGCGGACCGACCGCGTCCTCGGCGGTCCTGGGCAACGCCGGCTCGGCTTGCTGGGCCACCACGGCGACGTCGTCGTCGAGGCGGATCCCGGCGCCGCGCAGCGCCGCGGCGACCGCGTCCGGCCGACCGGTCCGACAGCGCCACCGTGGGCGCCACCGCGCGAAGCCGGGCTGAGCGCACGCCGACGGCACGGTCGAGCGCGGCGGCCTCGCCGGCCACGACCGCCGATCGCACCGGGCACGCGAAGCCCGTCGTGGAAGGACCACCGGCGGCGGCGCTCGGTCGTCGCGAGGTCTCCAGCTCCTCGCGCGCCTCGTCGACGACGTGCACGACAGCGTCGTCGTCCACGGCGACGAGGGCGAACCTGGAGCCAGTCCAGCGGCGGCGGCAGCGTCCCGTGACCCCACCAGCCGCGTCCCAGCAGCTCAAGGCGGTGCGCACGCCCTGGCGTCCACCAATCGCGCGAACGCGGTTCGAGCTGTGGGCGGCCCGGTGTCCACGGCGCCTCGACCCTCCCGGAGGCGCGCAGCACGTCACGCAGCCGCCGTTGCGCCCCTGCACGGGTGCCGGGGGCCTCGGGCTCGCCCAGCAGCCGCAGCGCCTCACGCACCTCCTCGTAGCGGAGCCGCTCGACGCCGGGCACCGTCTAGGGCTCCCGGGGCAGCGGGCGCAGACGCCCGGGCGCGTCCCCGGGGTCGACGTCCTCCTCGGCGACGTCCTGCGCACCCTCGGCGAACAGCGCGCCTCGACGAACGCGTCGGGGTCGAAGTCGGCGAGGTCGTCGGTGCCCTCGCCGAGGCCGACGAGCTTGACGGGGACGCCTAGCCGGCGCTGCACGGCGATGACGATCCCGCCCTTGGCCGTCCCGTCGAGCTTGGTCAGCACCACCCCGGTGACGTCGACGGCCTCCAGGAACGCCTTCGCCTGCGCGAGGCCGTTCTGGCCGGTGGTCGCGTCGAGCACCAGCAGCACCTCGTCGCAGGGGCCGGCTTCGCGTTCGAGCACCCGCTTGACCTTGGACAGCTCGGCCATGAGCTCGCGCTTGTTCTGCAGGCGCCCAGCGGTGTCGACGAGGAGCAGGTCGGCGGAGGCGGCGTGTGCGGCCCGCCACCCGTCGAACGCGACCGCGGCGGGATCGGCTCCCGCCGCCTGGCGGACGACCCGCGCGTAAGCCACGCTCGCCCCATGACCGAGCTGCTCGGCCGCGGCGGCCCGGAACGTGTCGGCGGCGGCGAGGACGACGGTGTCGCCCTCGCGTGTGGCGCGCGGCGAGCTTGCCGATCGACGTCGTCTTGCCGGTCCCGTTGACCCCGGTCACCAGCCACACCGACGGTCCCGCGTCCCTGCGGGCGAGCCTGCGGTCGGCCACCGACAGCTCCAGCAGCAGCACCTCCTTGAGCAGCGCGAGCGCCTGCTCGCCGGTGCGGATCCCCTCCTGCCTGGCGCGCTCGCGCGGTCCCTCCACGAGCTCCAAGGTCGCCTCGACGCCCACGTCGGCGGCGATGAGCGACTCCTCCAGCTCGTCCCAGGCGTCGTCCAGGCCGCGGCGGAAGATCGCGGTGACGTTGGAGCCCAGCGACCCGCGCGCGCGCCCCAGCCGGAGGCGGAAGCGCGCTCCCCGATCGTGAGCTGCTCGACCGGCGCGGCCCGGCCGCTCCGCGGGGGCGGCCGGCTCCGCGGGGGCGGCCGGCTCGACCGGCGGCGCCGGGCCGGCCGTCGCCCCGGCCGGGCCCGCCCCGTCGTCGGCCAGCGCCGGGTCGGCGAGGTCGACGTCCAAGGGCGCCTGGACGGTGTGGCCTCGCCGGGCGCCTCGGCGCACCTCGCTGGCGCTTGACGACCTCGTCAAGCGTCTCCGCGTCGAGCGGCGGGCGGCCGCGGCGCCGGGTCTGACGAAGCCGGCGAGCAGCGCCACGACGAACACGAGCACCGCAGCTCCGGCGAGCAGCAGCTCCAGCAGTTCCATGCAACCCCCTACGGCGAAGGGCGGGGTCGGTCCCTCGCCGCGTCGCGGTCGCCGAGCCTATCCGGCTGTGGCGCCGGCCAGGCCCCGGCGCCCTGTCAGCCGGCGACGGCAGCCACGGGCTGTGCGGCGCCACCAGGAGCGCCGGACAGGCGCTGCGACACGACCTTGGAGACCCCGTCGGCGCGCATCGTCACCCCGTAGAGGGTGTCGGCGGCATCCATGGTGCGCTTCCTGGTGAGACACGACCAGCAACTGGCTACAGGCACGGAAGTCGTCGAGCACGGCCAGCAGCCGCTGCAGGTTGACGTCATCGAGGGCCGCCTCCACCTCGTCGAGCACGTAGAACAGCGAGGGCCGGGCGGTGAAGATGGCGAACAGCACCGCCAGCGCGGTCGGCGACCGCTCGCCGCCCGACAGCAGCGACGGTCGCCGGGACACGCGCTTGCCCGGCGGGCGCGCCTCGACGTCGACGCCGCTGGCGAGCAGATCGTCGGGGTCGGTGAGGACCAGGCGGCCCTCGCCGCCCGGGAACAGCCGCGGGAAGATGTCGGCGAAGGCGTCGGCGACGTCGGTGAAGGCGGACGCGAAAGATCTCCCGGATCCGGTCGTCGACGGCGGCGACGACGCGCAGCAGGTCGGCCTTGCAGGCGCGCAGGTCCTCCGACTGGTCGGTGAGGAAGGTCTGCGCGCCGCGAGCTCGAAAGCTGCTGCTGGGCAGCGGGTTGACCGCGCCGAGCAGCACCACCTTGCCGCCAGCCGCTCCTCGGACTCGGCGAGCTCGGCGTCGCGCTCGGTCAGCCGGCGAGCGCGTCGCCGTGGTGTGCGCGGGCGCCCGCCAGCACCGCGTCAGGGTCCAGGGCGAACTCCTGCGCAGCCGCCCCCTCGCTGCGTCGAGGTCGTGCGCGCCTCCGCGGCGGCCAGCCTTGCAGGCGCGCCTCGCGCGCCGCGCGGCGGCCGCCTGCGAGTCACGCAGGATCGCGTGGAGCGCACCCAGCCGCGCTGGCGCTCCGCCCGGCTCGAACCGGTCGCGCTCGATGCTCGCCAGCCGCAGCGACTCCTCGGCGCGGTCCAGGGCGGCGGCGGCGGCCTCGGCCATCCTGCCGCAGCGGGCCAGGGCAGCCGAGCGCCGGCGGCCGGCGGAGTTCGCGCTCGGCGAGCTGCCGCTCGACGTCGTCTGCCTGGCGCTGCAGCCCCGCGACGCGGCGCAGCGCTCGGCGGTCGCCTGCTCGGCGGCTCCGCGGCGAGGCGCGCCTGGACTTCGGCCTCGCGGGCGTCGGCGAGGACGTCGTCGAGGCGCTCGGCTTCCAGGTCGGGGCCGTCGGTGTCGTCGGCCTCGGGGGCGTCGGCGCCGCGGCGCTCCAGCGCGTCGAGTCGGTCGCGCCGCTCGGCGACCTCGCGCTCGAGGTCGGCGACCTGGCCCTGCAGCAGATCGAGCTCCCGTTCGCGGGTGGTGCTCGGCGTCGAGCCGCGACAGCCCTCGGCGGCGGCCGTGGACGAGGCTGTCGGACTCCTGCATCGCCGCGCTCGCGGCGTCGAGGGCGTCGCGTGCGGCGACGAGCTCCGCCGCCGGTGTCGGCGACCCGTCTGTGGGCGCGGTGCAGCTCGTCGACCACAGCCGCCAGCTCCACTTCGGCACGATCGGCGGCGGCCCGCGTCAGCAGCGGGCTGGGGGCACCGGCCGCGCCCGTCGACCAGCCCCTCGCGCCGGCGACCTCCCCCGCGACGGTGACGAAGACCAGCCCGGAAAGCGCTGGGCGAGATCGGCGGCGACCGCGACCGACCCGACGACGTAGGCACCAGCCAGGGCCTGGGCGAGCGCGGCGGCGACCGGCGGCTCGGCGGTGATCGCGGCGGCCAGCGGGCGGGCACCGACGTCGGACAGGTCCGGCTCGGTCCTGACGCCGTCCAGCGCACCGGCGCCGGGCAGAGCACCACCCGGCCAGCCCCGGCCTCACGGACGTAGGTGAGGACCTCCACCGCCGCTGCGGGCGAGGACCACCACCAGCGCCTCAACCAGCACGGTCCGAGGGCGGCCGCCACGGCCGGTGCGAGCTGTCCCGGGCGGCCACGTGCTCGCCGAGGGGACCCAGCACCGTCCAGACGCCCGTCCCGCGCCGCCGCGAGGCCGCCGACAACTGCGGGACGGTTCCCGCGACGCGGCCCGCAGGGCCTCGGCGCAGGCCTCAGCGACGCGCGCCGCCGCTCGAGCTCCCGCTCGGCGCGCGCCGCGGCGTCGGCCGCCTCCTGCCGGCGATGCAACCGCGTCTCGGCGGTCGCCGGCTGACGCCAGCGCGCTCGCGCCGGTGTCGAGCCGCTGGATGTCGGCCCGCACCGACGCCCGGTCTGTCTCCAGCGCGTCGCGCCGACCCCGGACCGACGACGGCCGCCCGCCAGGCGACCCTCCTCCCCCGCCGCCTGCGCCAACCCCGAGCGCAGGGCGGCGACCTCGCCCTCCCCAGCGCAGCCGCCGCTCGCGCGCGGCGGCGCGGCGGCGAGCCTCGGCGGCCGCGGCCAGCTGCTCGTGGGCGCGGCGGGCGAGCTCGGCGTCGGACCGTGCCGCCCTCGGCGCGGCGAGCGCCGCGCGTCCGGACTCGACCCGCGCCGCCGCGGCGGCGGCCGGCCTGCTCCACCGCCGCCTCGGACCGCAGCCGCGCAGGGTCGGGTCCGGCGACCGGCTCGTCGACGGCCTCGGCAGGCCCTGCGCGGCGCTCGGCGATCCGCTCGGCCAGGCCGGCGGTAGCGCTCGACGAGGTTCGCGAGCGCGAGCGCGTCTCGGCGGCGGCGCGGGCGGCGGGGGTGAGCTCGCCGACGGCGGCGTCGGCCTCCTGCTCGTCGCGGCGGGCCGCCGCGAGCTCCGCCTCGAGCGCGACGTGCCGCTCGTCGGCGAGCCTGGCGGAGTCGCGCAGCTCGTCGTGACGCACCGTGAGCTCGTCCAGCCGGCGCACCGCGCGCACACGCGGATCGCAGCCTGCCCCGCCAGTTCGGCGTGCCGTCCCGCCGCCTCGGCCTGGCGCTGCAGCGGGCGCAGGTTGCGCCGCAGCTCGCGCACGACGTCGACGAGTCGCTCGACGTGGGCGTCGGTCTGCGCCAGCTTGCGCAGGGCACGCTCCTTGCGGCGGCGGTGCTTGCCGATCCCGGCGGCCTCTTCGATGAACGCCCGTCGCTCTTCGGGGCGGGCGTTGAGCACGGCGTCGAGCTGCCCCTGGCCGACGATCGTGTGGTTCTCGCGGCCCAGCCCGGTGTCGGACAGCAGCTCCTGCACGTCCATCAGCCGGCAGGCGGTGCCGTTGATCGCGTAGTCGTTCTCCCCGGAGGCGAACATCGCCCGTGAGATGGTCACCTCCCTGAACTCGATGGGCAGCGCCCCGTCGCTGTTGTCGATGGTGATCTCGACCGAGGCCCGTCCCAGCCCGGGCCGGCCGGGTGCGCCGGCGAAGATGACGTCGGCCATCGAGCCGCCTCGCAAGCTCTTGGCCGAGTGGGATCCCAAGACCCACGTCAACGCGTCGGCCACGTTGGACTTGCCCGAGCCGTTGGGTCCCACGATGACGGTGATCCCCGGCTCGAAGTCCAGCTCCGTCCTGTCCGCGAAGGACTTGAATCCGCGCAGGGTCAGGCGCTTGAGGAACACCGCCGGAGTCTAACGAGCACCTTCCCCGCAACCCCGGAGCCCCGACCGGGGCCGCACGCGACGCCGGCCGGGCCGTCGGCGACTCGTGACCAGCGGGCCCCGAGGGCCGCCGGGGACGCCTCGCCGGCAGGTCAGCTGGTGAGCACCACCGCGATCTCGTCGGCCTCGCGTACGCTCTCGCGCAGCGTCGCGTTCTCCTCCTGCACGACCGACAGCTCGGTCTCCAGCTCGGCGACCCTCGTCCGCAGGGCCGTCACCTCGGCCAGCAGACGGTAGGGGCGGTTCTCCCACGAGCCGACGAGCGCCTTCATGCAATCCTCCTGGTGCGACCCGCCCGTCGCGCGAGGCGCGACGGCACAGGGGAGCGGGGTCGGGAAGCTTGGCTGCGAGCGCAGCGCCAGCGGACGCTGCTTTTCACGATCGCACTATACCCATGCCGGCGCGCCCCAGACAAGACCCGCTTCAGACAATTCGCCCGTCCGCAGATGAGCCCGTGGCTACGCTTGCGGCCATGCCGCTGCTGCGCCGACTCGCCGCCACCGCCGCCGCCGCCGCACTCGGCGCCGGGGCGGGCATGCTGTGGGCGGCGTCCCGACCGCGCCCGGAGCGAGACGGCGACGGCATGCCCGAGCCGCCGCCCGGGCTGCCGCCCGGACGTCTGGTCGCCGTGCCGGGGCGCGGCGAGATGTTCGTGCGGGAGGCCGGACCGGTCGACGGCCCGGTCGTCGTGCTGCTGCACGGCTGGATGTACCCGTCGGACCTCAACTGGTGGACCTGCTACGGCCCGCTGTCGACGTACGCGCGGGTGATCGCCCCCGACCACCGCGGCCACGGGCGCGGCACCCGGCCCGCCGCCCCGTTCCGCCTCGCCGACGTCGCCGACGACGTCGCCGCGCTCCTGCGCCACCTCGACACCGGACCCGTGGTGGCCGTCGGCTACTCCATGGGCGGCGCCATCGCGCAGCTGCTGTGGCAGCGCAACCCCGACGTCGTCGGCGGCCTCGTCCTGTGCGCCACGAGCGCCTCGTGGACCGCGAGCCCGCGGATGCGGTGGGGGTGGCGCGCGATGGGGGCGCTGCAGCTCGTGCTGCGCATCGTCCCCCGATCGTGGTGGGAGCGGATGTACGCCGCGCAGGTGCGCGGCGAGCTGCCGGTCCCCATCTCACGGATGATCACGTCCGACACCCCCGACGAGCTCGTCGCCCGGCTCGGATGGATCGTGTCCGAGCTCGACCGGGGCAGCGCCGAGGACATCGCCGAGGCCGGCCGCGAGCTCGGGCGCTACGACGCGCGCGGATGGCTGCCGACCGTCGACGTGCCGAGCGCCGTGGTGGTCACCGCCCGCGACCGCCTGGTTCCGCCCGCGGTGCAGCACGACCTCGCGTCACGGATCCCCGGCGCGACGGAGCTGACGGTGCCACTGGACCACGACGGCGTCGTCGCCCGGCCCGACTTGTTCGTGCCGGTGCTGCACAAGGCGCTCGGCGACGTCCTGCACCGCGTCGCCACGCGGGCCTGACGTGACCGCCGTGTCCAAGCGCGTCGTGCGGGCGGCGGCACGCCGTGCGTTGCGGGCGCTGGCGGCCGACCGGCGCGGCGCGGCGGCTGCCGCCGCCGGCGGGGCGGCGGGTGGCCGCG
>JAUJMQ010000044.1 GCA_030446775.1 Egibacteraceae bacterium | reverse complement strand
CGCCGGGCGGCGCCCACACCGGGCTCGGCGAGGACGCCCCGCACCGCGACCCCGAGCCCGTCGGGCGTGCCGCGGAGCCGAGGCCGTGAAGCGCGTCGACTGCCTCGCCGCGATCTACGACGACCTCGCCGACTGCGCCGTCGTGACGATCATGGGGGCCGTCGCCGTCGAGCTGTACTCGTTGGGACACCGCCCGAACTTCTTCTACCTCGAGCACGCGATGGGGCTCGCCTCGTCGGTCGGGCTCGGGATCGCCGTGTCGCAGCCGCGCCGCAAGGTCGTCGTCATCGACGGGGACGGCTCGGTGCTCATGAACCTCGGCGGCCTGACGACGCTCGCCCGCTACGCCCCGCGCAACCTCGCCCACCTCATCTTCGACAACGAGAGCCTGCTGTCGGTCGGCGGCTTCCCGACCGCGACCGCCACCGGCTCGGACCTGACCGGCGTGGCCGTCGCCGCGGGGATTCCCAACGCCCGGACCGCCACCGACCTCGACGAGTTCACCGCCGCCGCGAAGGCGGCGATCGCCGCCGACGAGCTCGCGCTGGTCACGGCCAAGGTCGAGGCGGTCGGGCCGTCGAGCTTCGCGATGGACCTGCACCTGCTTGAGAACCGCTTCGGGTTCGCCCGCGCGCTGCGCCCCGAGCCCGCCGACACGGAAGGCCCCGCCTCATGACCGCTCTCGACAGCCTCGTCGACGCCCTCGCGCACGGCTCCGTCGCCGTCGTCGACCTGACCCTGCCGCTGTCGGAGCGGACGCCGCTGCTGCAGCTGCCCGAGCCGTTCGCCAACACCCCCGGCTTCCAGCTGCGAGAGCTGTCGGCCTACGACGACCGGGGTCCGGCCTGGTACTGGAACGCCTTCACCGGCGGCGAGCACGTCGGCACCCACTTCGACGCGCCGGTCCACTGGATCACCGGCCGCGACGGTGAGGACGTCAGCCAGGTGCCGCCGTCACGGCTGATCGGGCCGGCCGTCGTGATCGACAAGAGCACCGAAGCCGCCGCCGACCCCGACTACCTGCTCACCGTCGCCGACGTGGAGGCGTTCACCGCACAGCACGGCCCGCTGCCCGACGGTGGCTGGCTGCTGTACCGCACGGGCTGGGATG
This sequence comes from Egibacteraceae bacterium, assembly GCA_030446775.1. Taxonomy (GTDB): domain Bacteria; phylum Actinomycetota; class Nitriliruptoria; order Euzebyales; family Egibacteraceae; genus JAUJMQ01. Next base: position 11,782 of record JAUJMQ010000044.1, on the reverse strand, counting down.
CCCGCGCCGACGACCAGCAGGCCTTCCTCAACGCCGACGAGACCGGCCCGCACACGCCGGGCTTCGACCCCGAGTGCGCCCGCTGGCTTGCCGATGACACCCCGCTGGTGGGCGTCGGCGTGGAGACCGTGGGCACCGACGCCGGCACCGCGCACTCCTTCGAGCCGGCCTTCCCGTGTCACAGCTTCATGCTCGGTGCCGGCAAGTACGGGCTGACCCAGCTCGCCAACCTCGCGCAGCTGCCGCCGACCGGCGCGGTGCTCGTCGCCGCGCCGCTGCGCATCGTGCGCGGTTCGGGCAGCCCCGCGCGGGTCCTGGCGCTCGTCGGCCGCTCCTAGCCGCCCGGCGACGTCAGCCGCCCCCTCAGCGCACCCAGCGGACGTTGAGCGGGTAGCGATACCGCCGGCCGCCGGAGGCGGCCATCGTCGCCTGGATCGTGACGATCAGCCAGAACAGCGCCACCACCAAGCCCAGCGGGATGACGAGGGCCAGCCCGAACCCGAAGGTGAACAGTGACAGCAGGAAGCCGATCACGACCAGGGCGAAGATCAGCAGGTTGAAGTTGAGCGCCTCGCGGGCGTGGTCGGCGACGAACGGGTCTTCGTCGCGCTTGACCACCCACACGACGAGCGGGCCGACGAACGACGCGAGGCCGCCGACGAACCCGCCCGCGAGCGCCGTGAGGTGCGCCGCCATCGCCCAGGTCCGCACCTCCGACGCCGACATCGGCGACCCGGTCCGCCACCGGTCCGGCGCCATCGGTGGCGCGCCGGCGGACGCCCCGGCACCGGCCCGGCTGCCGCACGAGGGGCAGAAGGCGGCGCCCTCGGGAACCGCCGCGCCGCACTGCTGACAGCTGCTCATCCCCGCCTCCGTGATCCCGTCCCCGTTGCGCCGGATCCTACGGCGGCCGTGTCATCGGCGCAGCAGGTAGCGGATGCCGTCGGGCTCGACGCGGGCGTAGTCGGTGGTGCGCTCGGCGGGGACCCGGCCGGCCGATCGGGCCACCTCGCGCAGGGTCTCGGGGTCCTGGCGCACCCCGTGGTCGGCGCCCGCCATCCGCGAGATCGTCTCCTCCATCAGCGTCCCGCCGAGGTCGTTGGCGCCGGCGCGCAGCAGCGCCGCCGCGCGCTCGAGCCCGACCTTGACCCACGACAGCTGCACGTTGTCGATGACGCCCTGCAGGGCGAGGCGCGCGACGGCGTGGACCCGGACGGTGTCGTCGAAGTCGGGGCCGGGCCGTGCCAGGCCGGCGAGGTAGATCGGCGCCTGGCGGTGGACGAACGGCAGCGGCACGAACTCGGTGAACCCGGCCAGACCCCGGTCGAGGTTGCGCCGCTGGAGGCGGCGCAGCAGGTGCAGGTGCGCCGCCCAGTGCCGCGGCTCGTCGACGTGGCCGAACATCATCGTCGCCGACGAGCGCAGACCGACCTCGTGTGCGGCCGTCACGACGTCGACCCACGCGTCGGCGGGCAGCTTGCCCTTGGTCAGGACCCAACGGACCTCGTCGTCGAGGATCTCGGCGGCGGTGCCGGGGATCGTGCCGAGCCCGGCGTCGCGCGCGCGGACGAGGAAGTCCCGCACGCTCACACCCAGGCGGGTGGCGCCGTTGACGACCTCCATCGGGCTGAACGCGTGCACGTGGATCCCGGGTACCCGCTCCTTCACCGCGCGGACGAGCTCGAAGTAGTACTCGCCGCCGAGGTCCGGGTGGATACCGCCCTGCATGCAGACCTCGGTGGCGCCCTGCTGCCACGCCTGCTCGGCGCGGTCGGCGACCTGCTCCAGCGACAGGAAGTAGGCGTCGGGGTCGTCGCGCCGCTGCGCGAACGCGCAGAACCGGCAACCCGTGTAGCAGATGTTCGTGAAGTTGATGTTGCGGTTGACGACGTAGGTGACGACGTCGCCGACCCGCTCGGCGCGGACCGCGTCGGCGACGGCGCACAGCGCGGCGAGCTCCGGGCCGGCGGTGTCGAACAGCAGCAGCGTCTCCGCCTCGTCGGGCGCGGTCCCGGCCTCCGCGCGGCGCAGCACCGCGGCGACCTCCGGCCGGATCGCCGAGCGTTGCGTCACCTCGCGGCTGCGGCGCGGCCCGCCTGCCAGCACGTGCGCGGCGATGAGCTCAGAGTCGCCGTAGACGGCGGCGGCGTCGTCGCGCAGCGCCGAGTCGCGCTGCAGGGCGGTGACGCCCTGGCCGGCGACCGCGTCGCGCCAGCGCTGGTCGTCCCCGGTGGGCCCGACGAGGGTGTCGGGGTCCTGCCAGGCGATCCCGCGGGGCGACCGTCCGGCGACGGCGAGCCCCTCGGGGTCGGCCAGGGCGAGCACCGGGCCGCGCATGCGGCCCGACAGCCACGGGTCGGGCCGGCGGACGAACTCGGGGTGGACGCACAGCCGCTCGACGAGGCGGTGGCCGGTCGCCGCGGTGCGAGCGCCGAGCTCGTCGAGGTGGGGCCACGGCCGCTCGGGGTTGACGTGGTCGGGCGTGACGGGCGACACACCCCCCCAGTCGTCGATCCCGGCCCCGACGATCCGCTCGACGTCATCGGGTGACAGGTTCGGCGGCGCCTGGAGGTGCACGCGGGTCGGCAGCAGGACCCGGGCGACCGCGACGGCGGCGAGCAGCTCGTCGGCGTCGGGCTCGGGGTGGTGGCGCATCGCCGTGTCGGGCTTCGCGCGGAAGTTCTGGACGATGACCTCCTGCAGGTGGCCGTAGCGCCGCGCCACGTCCCGCAGGGCGAACAGGGCCTCGGCCCGCTCCCGGTCGGTCTCCCCGATGCCGATGAGGATCCCCGACGTGAAGGGGACCGCGGAGCGGCCCGCGTCCTCCAGCGTCCGCAGGCGCGCCGCCGGGTCCTTGTCCGGGGCGTTGTGGTGCGGGCCGCCCTTGGCGAGCAGGCGGCGGCTCGCCGACTCCAGCATGAGGCCCATCGACGCCGACACCGGCTTGAGCGCCGCCAAGTCGGTCCACGTCAGCACGCCGGGGTTGAGGTGGGGGAGCAGCCCGGTCTCCTCGATGACCGTGATCGCCACCGCCCGCAGGTACTCCAGCGTCGTGGCGTAGCCCCGCGCCTCCAGCCACTCCCGCGCCGCCGGGTAGCGCTCCTCGGGCTTGTCGCCCAGGGTGAACAGCGCCTCCTTGCAGCCTGCCGCGGCCCCCGCCCGGGCGATGTGGAGCACCTGCTGGGCAGACAGGAAGGCGGGCACGTCGCCTTTCGGCGGCCACGCGAAGGTGCAGTAGCCGCAGGTGTCGCGGCACAGGTGCGTCAGGGGGACGAAGACCTTGCGGCTGTAGGTGATGCGGTCGCCGTGGGCGGCGTCGCGGATGCGGGCGGCGGTGGCGCACAGCGCCGTCAGCGCCGCGCCGCGGGCGCCCAGCAGCAGCGTCGCCTCGTCGACGTCGAGGGTCTTGCCCGCGTCGGCGCGCGCGAGCGCGCGGCGCAGCCCGGACGGCAGGTCGGACAGCGGGGAGGCAGCGGCCATCGCGGGCATGCTAGGGCGCACCTCAAACGCCGGGCGGCTTATGTTCAACGACTCCTTTCGGGAGACAGGCCCTAAGGGCCGCCGGTGGGGGCCGGACGCGCCGCCGGCGCGGCCCGTCAGCGGCGGTTGCGGCGGGCGGCGATGACCAGCTCCGAGCGCGGCGCCGAGGGCCAGCACGGCAGCCAGCGCCGGCCAGGGCGGTTGGGCCGCGTCCGCGGCCGGGCCGGCTCGGGTACGCTCTGCAGGTGACGATCCTGGCGTCCCCGCCCATCGTCCCCGCCCGCGCCGGACGGTCCGGTCCCCGCCCCGCCGGACGGCACCGGGCGGTCCGGCCGCAGCAGCGGGGGCCGGTCGGGCTCCCCGAGCGCCGATCCCGGCGAGCGTCTCCGTGGAGGCAGGGTCTGCGTGGGACCTCGCGGGGCGGGTCGTCGCGAGGCCGGTCGCGGGGCGCGTCGTCCCACGACTGGACGGCGCGCTCGGTTGCGGCTCGCCCACGGTCGTGACGTCACCCGGCACGGCCTGGACGTCGATGGGGTCGGTCTCGCGCACCGCCTCCCGGACCTGCTCGAAGCGCCGGGGGTCGGTCACGTGGATCCCGAGGCCGACCTGGCCGCGGTAGTCGCTCTCGACCGTGGCGAGGCCCGCGTCGCTCTGCGGCAGGCGGACGATGCCGCCGAGCAGCACACCGAGGCCGGCGCCCAGGACGGCGCCGACCGTCGCCCGCATGTCGCCGCTGAGCCAGCCGAAGACCACGGCGCCGATCACGGCTCCGAGCACCGTCCCCAGCCCCGCCCCGACCGCCCCTCCGGCACCGGACGACCGCACCGCATAGCCCATCACGCGTTCGTCGCGGCCCGCAGAGCCCGCCGCGGGTCGCGTCGTCAGCCTCGCCGACGAGCGTGACGTCGGAGCCGTCGACGCCGACCCGCTCCAGGTGCTTGATCGCCTGGCGCGCCGAGCCCATGTCGCGGTAGGTCGCGGTCAGGTCGCAGGGGTCGTCTGGCATCGCTGGCATCGCTGTCCTCGGTGGTTCGGCCGCCGCTCGGGGGCTACCCGGACCGTCGCGGAGGGAACCACGCGGAGCGCCGCTCAACCCAGGCGCAACAGCCGGCTCAGCGGCGCGAGGCCGAAGTAGATCGCGAACAGCACGCTTGACAGCGCCATCATCCAGTGCACGTCGCGAGCCCACGCCGGTCGCGATCTTGAGGACCGTGTAGGACACGAACCCCGCGCCGATGCCGTCGGTGATCGAGAAGGTGAACGGCATCGTGACCATGGTGAGGAACGCGGGGATCGCAACGGTCGGGTCGTCCCACTCCAGCTCGCGCGTCACCGACAGCATGAGAAAGCCGACGAGCACCAGGGCGGGGGCGGTCGCCTCCGGCGGGATGACGCCCGCGAGCGGCTGAAGAACAGCGCGGGGGCGAACAGGGCGCCGGTGACGATGCTGGCCAGGCCCGTCCTCCCGCCAGCGGCGATGCCGCTGGCCGACTCGATGTAGGTCGTGGCGCTGGACGCCGAGGCGGCACCGCCGGCGACCGCGGCCACGGAGTCGACGAGCAGCACCCGCCGCACGCCCGGCAGCCGGCCGCGGTCGTCGAGGAAGCCGGCCTTGTTGCCCAGCGCGACGGCGGTGCCCATCGTGTCGAAGAAGTCGGCGAGCATCAGCGTGAACACCGCCAGCGCCGCGGCCAGCAGCCCGAGCTCGGCGAGGTAACCGAAGGAGAAGTCGCCGAGCAGCGAGAAGTCGGGCAGTGCGATGATGCCGAAAGCAGCTGGGCGACCCCCGGATCCGACCTCGGTCCACAGCTCGCCGCCGGACACGGCGTTCACGACGATCGCCAGCACGGTCGTGCCGACGATGCCGTACAGCAGCGCGCCCTTCGTCCCGCGCGCGAGGAGCAGTGCGGTCAGCAGCAGTCCGACGACGAACACCGCGATCCGCGCCGAGTCCAGGTCGCCCCGCGTCAGCACGGTGCCTTGCCCCTGCACCACGAGACCGGAGCTCGCGAAGCCGATGATGGTGATGAACAGCCCGATGCCTGCGCCGATCGCCTTCTTCAGCGTCAGCGGGATCGCGTTGAGGACTGCCTCGCGGAAGCCGGTGAGCACGAGAACGGTGATGAGCAGTCCTCGGTGACGACCACGCCCATCGCCGGGATAGGTCAGGCCCTGGGCGCCGACGAGCTGGAAGGCGACGACGGCGTTGAGGCCGAGCCCGCTGGCGATCGCGAACGGGTAGTTCGCGAACAGCCCCATGGCGATCGTCATGACCGCCGCCACGAGCGCGGTGACGGTCAGGACCGCAGGGAACGCAAGCCCACCCTCCCCGCCGAGGATGGCCGGGTTGACGAACAGGATGTAGGCCATCGTCAGGAACGTCGTGACTCCCGCCACGACCTCCGTGCGGACGTCCGTGCCCCGCTCGGCCAGCCGGAAACCTGCGCTCGAGCCCGGAGCTGCCGACCGCTGTCGCCACCGCCGCCCCCTACCGTCGCCGATCGAGCGGAGGATACGGCGCCGGGCGGCCGACCCGCGGCAGGGTGTACGACTTCGCCGCCCGCCGTCAGCCGGACTCGACCGTCCCGACGCCGACCCGGACCCGGACTCCGTGCCCGACGCCGACCCCGAGCCGAGCCTGACCCCGACCCGCCCTCGTCGATGGTGCGCACGCCGGCACCGTCGTCGCTGCCGCAGGCGGCCAGGACGACCGCGGAGAGCGCGGCGGCGAGCAGCGGCGCGGACGGTCGCATGAGCGGGGCCTTCCCGGAGTCACGGCTGGATGGGGCAACGGTTAGGGGAGGCTAACCTGAGTCCGGCCGGGAGTGCAACGCCGCGCCGGTAGGGTTTGGCGACATGAAGGTCGTCGCCCTCGCCGGCGGGATCGGCGCGGCCCGCTTCCTGCGCGGGCTGGTCCGCGTCGTCGCTCCCCCGACCTCACCGTCGTCGTCAACACGGGTGACGACCTGCGGCTACGGACTTCACGTCAGCCCCGACCTCGACACGATCACGTACACCCTCGGTGGCGTCCATCCCGAGCAGGGCTGGGGCCGGGCCGGCGAGTCGCTGACCGTCGCGACCGAGCTGCGCGACCGCTACGGCCGGCCCTCGTGGTTCACCTCGGCGACCGCGACCTCGCCACCCACCTCGTCCGCACGGAGATGCTCGCCGGCGGAGCGTCACTGAGCGAGGCCACCGCGGCGATCGCCCGGGCGTGGGGCCTGGAGCTGACGCTGCTGCCGATGACCGACGACCCGGTCGCGACGCGGATCCTCACCACGGACGGCCGGGACCTGCACTTCCAGCAGTGGTGGGTCGGCGAGCGGGCCGGTCCCGCGGTGGGCCTCGGTGCGGCTCGACGGGGCCGAGTCCGCCCGGCCCGCGCCGGGCGTGCTCGACGCGCTCGAGGCGGCGGACGTCGTCGTGCTGTGCCCGTCGAACCCGGTCGTGTCCATCGGCACGATCCTGGCCGTGCCCGGCATCCGTGCGGCGTTGGTTGCCAGGCGCGTCGTCGGGGTGTCGCCCGTCGTCGGCGGCCGCGTGGTCCGGGGCATGGCCGACCCGCCGCCGGCCCTCGGTGCGGCAGTCGACGCGGCGGCGGTCGCCCGGCTCTACGGCGACTTCCTGCAGGCCTGGGTGCTCGACGACGCCGACGCCGGCTCGGCGTCCGAGCTGGAGGCAGCAGGCATCGCGGTCGCGGTGACGGACACGATCATGGACTCGCCCGACGTGGCCGAGGCCGTCGCGCGGTTCGCCGTCGAGCTCGCGCAGTGATCGCGGTCCTGCCCGTCGCCGGGCTGCCGGAGGTCAGCGCCGGCGACGACCTCGCGGCGCTGGTCGCCGCACAGGTCGACCTGCGCGACGGCGACGTCGTCGTCGTCGCCCAGAAGGTCGTGTCCAAGGTCGAGGGTGCCGTCGTGACGCTTCCGCCAGGCGCGGACGTCGCGGCCGAGCGCCGGCCCTCGCCGGCCGGCAGGCGGCGCGGGTCGTGGTGGACTGCCCTGGGCGCTCGTCGTGCAGACCCGGCACGGATTCGTGTGCGCGAACGCCGGCATCGACGCCTCCAACACCGCGGCCGGCACGCTCGTGCTGCTTCCCGACGACCCCGATGCGAGCGCCCGTCGGCTGCGGGAGGGACTGCGCGAGCGCAGCGGCGTCGACGTGGGCGTGGTCGTCTCCGACACGTTCGGCAGGCCCTGGCGGCTGGGCCAGACCGACGTCGCCATCGGCGCCGCCGGGTTCGCGGCGATCCGCGACGAGCGTGGCACGACTGACCGGGAGGGCCGGCGCCTGGAGGTCACCGAGACCGCGGTGGCCGACGAGCTCGCCGCGGCGGCGGACCTGGTGCGGCGCAAGGCCGACGGTGTCCCGGTCGTGGTGATCCGGGGGCTGGTCGCGCCGCCCGACGACGGGCGTGGCGCCGGCGCCCTCGTCCGCGACGCCGCCGAGGACCTGTTCCCCCGTGGCCGCGGGATGCTCGCGGGGGCGCTCGCCGGCGCCGCGCGCGACTGGCCACGGACGTGGGCGGGACCGGTGACGGCAACCGACCGCGACCGGGCGTTGGCCGCGCTCGTGCCGACCGCCGGGGCCGGCGACAGCTCCCAGCCGACACGCGACGCCGCGCCGGCGGTGCGCGCCGTGCAGGGGCCCGGCGCGGCGCCCACGACCTTGCGGCTGCTCGGCGACGATCCATTGACGTGCGGCATCGCCGCGGGCCTGCTGACCGCGGCGCTGACCGACCTCGGCTACGTCGCCCGGCCCGCGACGGCCCCCGGCGGAGTCGTCGTCGAGGCGGGGCGCCCCGACGTCCCTCGATAGACTCCCCGAGACTCCCCGCGTCATCCCATACCGCACACCAGCGCCCCCATCGGACGAAAGGGACCTCCGCACGTGGCCGACGAGGCGAACCTGAGCAAGCGCGAGCGCCAGAAGCGGCGACGGGAGGCCAAGCTCGTCGAGCAGCGCGCCGCCGCCGCCAAGGCTCGCCGGACCCGCCTCGTGCTGTTCGGCCTGTGCGGGCTCGTCGTCGTCGGTCTCGTCGGCGCGGCGATCGCCAACCAGCAGGCGCAGCGCCGCCAGCAGGCGGCGGCCGCCGAAGCCGTGACCGCCCGGCTCGACGACCTGGGCTGCACGCCGGACACCCAGCAGCCCGACCGCGGCGGCGGGCACCTCGACCCGCAGGTCCTCGCACAGTCGCCTCCCGAGGTGATCTACGACGACCGTCCGGCCACCTCGGGGCAGCACGTCGGCAGCGTCGTGAAGACCGGCGTGTACGACGTGCGGATCGACGAGCGGCTCCTCGTGCACAACCTCGAGCACGGCTACGTCGTCGCCTGGTACGGCAGCGACGCCCCCGACGAGCAGGTCGCCGAGCTGAAGGAGTTCGCGCAGACCTCGATCGACGGGCAGTACCCCAAGCTCATCGTCGCGCCGTGGGACGGCGCCCTGCCCGACGAGGCGAACTTCGCGTGGAGTGCGTGGCGGTTCCGCCAGTCGTGCGACCAGTTCGATCCCGAGGTCTTGTCGCTGTTTTTGAGCGAGCACCACAGCGGCGCGGGCATCGCGCCCGAGAAGACGATCGCCCCGCACCTGGGCGGGGACAACGGCGGCGGCATCGACCCCCAGGGCGAGCCGGTCCTGCTGCCGCCTCTCGACGGCGCGACCGACGGCACGCCGACCGAGGGCACGGCGACCGAGGGCACGGCGACCGGGGACACCGCGACCGAGGGGACGGGGACCGAGGCCACCGCGACCGAGGGCTGACCGGCTGCCGCCGGCGGCGCGCGACGACCGGGGTCCGGACGACCGGACAAGACCCCGCCCGGCTCCCAGCGCACTACTATGCGTAGCGACGGGGACGAAAGGCGCGACGATGTGCGGCATCATCGGCTACACCGGCCGGGAGCAGGTCCTGCCCGTGCTGCTGGACGGCCTGACGACGCTGGAGTACCGGGGCTACGACTCGGCCGGCGTCGCGGTCGTGGGGGCTGAGGGCGGCCAGCTGCGGCTGGTGAAGCGGGCCGGGAAGCTCGCCAACCTCCGCGATGCGCTCGACGGGCGGACGCTGGCCGGAACGGTGGGGCTCGGCCATACCCGCTGGGCCACCCACGGCGCTCCCAGCGACGCGAACAGCCATCCGCACACCGACGAGTCCGGCGACCTCGCCGTCATCCACAACGGCATCTTCGAGAACTTCGGCGAGCTCAAGGCCGAGCTCGTGGCCTCCGGTCACACCTTTGCGTCCGACACCGACACCGAGGTCGTCGCGCACCTCATCGGCGCTCTGCGCGAGGCCGGCGACGGCGACCTCGTCACCGCGGTCCGTGCGGCCCTGCAGCGGGTCGAGGGGGCGTTCGCGCTCGCGGTCGTCGACCGGCGGAACCCGACGACGATCGTCGCGTCGCGACGGGAGGCGCCGCTGGTCCTGGGTCACCGCGACGACGCGAGCCTGCTCGCCAGCGACGTCGCCGGCCTCATCGCCCACACCCGCGACATCACGGCGCTGCTCGACGACCAGGTCGCGATCCTCACGCCGGGCGCCATCGAGCTGCTCGACCTCGACGGCCGGCCGGCCGAGGGCCACCGCTACACCGTGGACTGGGACATCGCCGCCGCGGCCAAGCAGGGCTACCCGCACTTCATGCTCAAAGAGATCCACGAGCAGCCGCAGGCCGTCGCCGACACCCTCCTGGGCCGCGTGGACGTCGACGGCCGCATCGTCGTCGACGAGCTGCGCGGCGGTCGGTCCGTGGAGGACGAGCTGCGCTCGGTCGACAAGGTCTACGTCGTCGCGTGCGGGACCAGCTACCACGCGGGAATGGTGGCCAAGTACGCGATCGAGCATTGGGCCGGCATCCCCGTCGAGGTCGAGATCGCCAGCGAGTTCCGCTACCGCGACCCCATCCTCACCCCGCACACCCTCGTCGTGGCGATCAGCCAGTCCGGCGAGACCGCCGACACGATCGCCGCGGCCGTCCACGCCCGCAACCAGCAGGCCAAGGTCGTGGCCATCAGCAACGTCGTCGGCAGCTCGCTGGCCCGTGCGGCCGACGCGGTGCTGTACACGCGCGCCGGCCCCGAGATCGCCGTGGCCTCGACGAAGGCCTTCACCACGCAGATCGTGGCGCTCGACGTCCTCGCGCTGTACCTGGCCCAGCTGCGAGGGGCGCTGTTTCCCGACGAGTGCCGCGACCACCTCGCCCGCAGGGCGGCGCTGCCGGCGCTCATCGCGCAGGTGCTCGAGTCCGAGCCGGCGATCGCCGAGCTCGCGCGCACCGTCTCGGCCGCCCGCTACATGATGTTCTTCGGCCGCCACGTGGGGCTGCCGATCGCCATGGAGGGTGCGCTCAAGCTCAAGGAGATCAGCTACGTCCACGCCGAGGGCTTCGCCGCCGGCGAGATGAAGCACGGCCCCATCGCGCTGATCGACGAGGGCGGCCCGGTCGTCGCGCTCGTCACCCGCGGCCACGTGCGGGGCAAGGTCGTGTCCAACATCCAACAGGTCAAGGGCCGCGGCGCGGTGGTCCTGGCGATCGCCACCGAGGGCGACACCGAGATCAAGGAGCACGCCGACCACGTCGTCTACGTGCCGGAGGTCCACGAGCTGCTCTACCCGGTCCTGACCGTCGTGCCGCTGCAGCTGCTCGGCTACCACATCGCCGTGCAGCTGGGCCGCGACGTCGACCAGCCCCGCAACCTCGCCAAGACCGTCACGGTCGAGTAGCCGGGAGCGGCGGTTGGCAGTGGCAGGCATCGGGGTCGACGCGGTGGAGATCGTCCGGGTCCGGGCCGCGCTGACCCGCACGCCGGCCCTGCTGCCCCGGCTGTTCACCGAACGCGAGCGCGCGTCGTGCATGTCGCGCTGCGGCAACCTGCGCTACGGCGGGCTGGCCGCGCGCTTCGCGGGCAAGGAAGCGGTGGCCAAGGCGCTGGGGACAGGCGTGCGCGGGTTCGAGTTCCGCGACGTCGAGGTGCTGAACGACGAGCTGGGCAAACCCGTGGTCCACCTGCACGGCGGCGCCGCCCAGGTGGCGGCCGGGCTCGGGGTCCAGCGGGTGCACCTGTCGTTTACCACAAACGACACGCTGGCCCTGGCCAACGTCCTGCTGGAGGGCGGCGGGTGATCCCGCTGTTCACGCCCCAGCAGGTGCGGGCGATGGACGAGCGGGCCTACGCGGCGGGCGTTGCCGAGGACGACCTGATGGAGCGGGCCGCGGGGCACCTGGCCCGGGCGGTCCGCCAGGTTGCCGGGCGGACCTACGGCCTGCTCGTGGCGGTCGCCTGCGGGAAGGGCAACAACGGC
>JAUJMQ010000043.1 GCA_030446775.1 Egibacteraceae bacterium | reverse complement strand
ACCCGCCTCGCAGCACCGGCGCCGCGAGCGCCAGGGCGCATCATCGGCCAGACTGCGGGCACGTGCCCACCTTTCCTCCCGACGACCCCGACGTCCTCGCGCTCACCGCGCGTCGGGGTCGTCGCCAGCGAGCCGAGGACCTGATCCGCGACGTCGACTGGCGCGTCCGGCGCGGCGAGCGCTGGGTGGTCGTGGGACCCAGCGGCGCCGGCAAGAGCACGCTGCTGCACGTCGCCGCCGCCTGCCGCCTGCCGACGACAGGGGTGGCCCGGGTGCTCGGCGGCCGCCTGGGCCGCGTTGACATGCGCGACCTCGCAGGCGGATCGGCTACACGAGCGCCGAGCTCGAACGGCGACTCGACAACCGTCTGCTCGTGCGCGACGCGGTCTGACCGGCCGGGACGCGATGCTGACGCGGTGGCGCCCCCGCGACTGTCCGGCCGCGACCGCCCGCGCCGACGAGTCCCTGACCGCTGAGCGCCTGTCGGCCTGCTTCGGCCTGCCGCTGACCGTGCACCGCGAGGAGCGCTACTGCGCCCGGCGAGCGGAGCCCAGTTCCCGGCTGAGCGCGACCCCGCCGGCCGCACCCGGAACCTGCTCGCTGCTGCGAACGCGCTCGCTGGCGGGCGGGGATTCCCGGGTGAGCGCGACGTCGTCCTGCTGCGCCGGCACCTGGTCGCCGTGCTGGCGGCCTGTGCAGCTCCCGCGCCGCCCGTCGCCCCGGGAAGCGAGGCGGTCGGATACCTCAACCCCGTGTTCGAGCCGATCCTGGCCGACCCCTCCGTCGTGCGGGCCGGCGACGGACGTTCTACGCCTACAGGACCGAGGACGACTGGGGCGATGGCGAGGGGTCCAGGGTCGTGCCCGTCGTGCGCTCCACCGATCTCGTGACGTGGGAGTACGTCGGCGAAGGCCTTCACCGACAAGCCCCGCTGGCACAACGGCTTCGTGTGGGCGCCAGACGTCGTGCGCGTCGGCGCCACCTACCACCTGTACTACTCGCTGTCGGTGTGGGGGGACGCCGACCCCGGGATCGGCGTGGCGACGTCGCCCGATCCCGCCGGGCCGTTCACCGACCACGGCGCTCTGTTGACCAGCCGGGAGGTCGAGGTCGACAACTCCATCGACCCGCAGGTCGTCGTCGACGACGGCGTCCACTACCTGTTGTGGGGCAGCTTCCACGGCATCTACGGCGCGCGGCTGTCCGCCGACGGGTTGTCGCTGGCGGGAAGCAAGTTCCAGATCGCGGGTGACGGCTTCGAGGCGCCCTACGTCGTCGTCCGCGACGGCGCGTCTACTGGTTCTTCGGCTCCCACCTGGGTTCGTGCTGCGAGGGGGCGCTGAGCACTACCGTGTGGCGGTCGGCCGGGCCGAGCGGCTCCAGGGCCGTACCTCGACGCGGCACGGACCTGCGCGAAGGGCTGGGACGCCGCTCCTGCGTTCCGGCGCCGGCTTCGTCGGCCCCCGGCCATCCGGCGATCGTCCGCGACGATCGCGGCGGCGACTGGCTGCTGTACCACGCGATCGAGCGGCGCCGGCCTACGTCGACGGCGGCGCCAACCGCCGCGTGCTCGTGCTCGACCCGCTCGTGTGGACCGGCGGCTGGCCCAGCGTCGCGGGCGGGCAGCCCGGCGACGGCGCCAGCCAGCCCCACGGCTGGACCCCCGGCCCTGAGCCGCCCGGCGATTGAGGTGCACCCCCTGGAGAGCCCGGCGTCCAGCGTCACATCGTCAGCGCACTGGCCATCGGCGCCGTCGAGGGGTGAGCCGGCGCGCCCCGGATCCCGCGACCGCGCGGTTCAGCGCTGGACCTCCCCCGCGTCGGCGTCCAATCGGGACAGCTCCTCGGTGCGGGGCAGGCCCTCCCAGTCCCCGTCGACGGTGACGGCCCAGGCGCCGACCGTGCAGCCCGCAGCGAGCGCGGCGGCAGCGTCCTCGCCGGCGAGCAGCGCGGCGAGGTAGCCCGCGGCGAAGGCATCGCCGGCGCCGACCGGGTCGGTGGCCCGGACCCGGAGCGCGGGAGCGGACCGCGACTCGCCGTCCGCGCAGGCCACGGCGCCGCGCGCGCCCAGCTTCACGATCGCGTGGCTGGGTCCCAGTCGGGCGATGCGGCGGGCGGCCTCGTCCGGTGCCAGCCGCGCGCCGAGGATCATCTCGGCTTCCGGCTCCCCGGCGAGCACGAAATCGGCCTTGGCGGTCAGGTCGCGGAAGATCCCCGCCGCCTCCGCGGCCGTCCACAGCGCCGCGCGATGATTCGGGTCGAACGACACCAGCGCCCCCGCGCCGCGGGCGACCTCCACCGCCGCGAACGTCGCCTCGCGGGCGCTGGCGCTCAACGCGGGCGTGATGCCGGTGCAGTGCAGGATCCGCGCGCCGGCGACGAGGTCGCTGTCGAGGTCGGCCGGGCGCAGGCGCGAGCCGGCGCTGCCGCGGCGGTAGTACAGCACCGCCGTCGTCGCCGAGGAACGCCGCTCCTTGATCATCAGCCCCGTGGGGGCGTCGCCGTCGACGCGGACGCCTCGGAGATCGAGCTGCTCGCCGCGCAGCTCGCGCACGATCCGCCGGCCGAGCTCGTCGTCGCCCACGCGGCCGATCCAGGCGGCCTCCCGGCCCAGCCGCCGCACCCCGATCGCCACGTTGGACTCCGCGCCGGCGATCCCCAGCCGCAGCGACTCGGCGTGGCGCAGAGGTCCCGTGCGGGTGCTCGACAGCACCGCCATCGTCTCGCCGAACGTCACGAGCTCGGTCATGGCCGGCCGGTCACCGGACGTCCCGCTCGTGCCAGTCGGGGTCCCACAGGTTGAAGTGGAGCGGCCGGTAGGGGTGCTCGGCCGCCGCCGCCCGGTCCAGGACGACACCCAGCCCCGGCGCGGTCGGCAGCCCGAAGGCGCCGTCCGCGCCGATCCTGGGGCCGCCGCGCACCACCTCGCGCAGGTACGGCTCGGCGAAGTCGTCGAAGGACTCCTGCAGGCGCAGGTTCGGCGTCGCCGCGTGCAGGTGCAACGCGACCGCCGAGCACACGGGGCCGTTGGAGTTGTGCAGCGCCAGCGTCACCGAGGCGGTCTGCGCCATCGCGGCCATCTTCTTGCTCTCCGCGATCCCGCCGTTGTGCAGCGGGTCGACCTGGAACACCGCCAGCGCACCGGTGCCCAGCAGCGCGGCGGCCTGCGCCCTGGTGTAGACCCGCTCGCCGGCCGCCACCGGGATCCGCGTGCCGTCGGCCACGCGCCGCAGCCCGACGAGATCCTCGGGCTCGACCGGCTCCTCGAACCAGGCGGGGTCGAGCGCGGCCATCGCGTCGGCGACCTGCAGCGCCGTGGCAGCCGAGAAGCGCCCGTGGCCCTCCAGCAGGATCTCGACGTCGGGCCCGACCGCGTCGCGGACCGCCGCCATGAGCACGACCGCCTGCCCGAGCTCGTCGCGGGACAGCCGCAGGCCGCCGGCGCCGAAGGGGTCGATCTTCAGCGCGCGGTACCCGCGGGCGACGACGTCGCGGGCCAGCTCCGCGAACGTCGCCGGCTGGCGGGGACCGGTGTACCAGCCGTTGGCGTAGGCGGGGACCCGCGCGTGACAGGCACCGCCGAGCAGGCGATAGACGGGCTGGTCCAGCGCCTTGCCCATGATGTCCCAGCAGGCGATCTCGATGCCGGCCAGCGCGGTCATGTGCACGACGCCGCCACGGAAGAACTCGTCGCGGAACACCCGGGTGACGAGCGCCTCGATGTCGAACGGGTCGTGGCCGATGGCGTAACGCCGCGCCAGCGACTCGATGTGGGCGACGGTGGCCTCCTCGAAGTTGTGCAGCGTCGCCTCACCGACGCCGACCAGCCCGTCGTCGGTCTCCACCTCGACGAAGATCAGGTTGCGCCAGGCGGTGCTGACGACGACCGGCTCGACCCGCGCGATCTTCACGCGGCACGGTCCAGCGCACGCACACCGGCGACGAGTGTCTCGGCACGCCGGCGGAGGGCGTGGAGGTCGCCGGTCTCCCCGGCGTCGCCGACCAACGGGCTCCCGATGCCGACGGCGAACGCCCCGGCTCGCAGATAGGCGGGGGC
Organism: Egibacteraceae bacterium; assembly: GCA_030446775.1. GTDB lineage: Bacteria > Actinomycetota > Nitriliruptoria > Euzebyales > Egibacteraceae > JAUJMQ01. Next base: position 4,482 of record JAUJMQ010000043.1, on the reverse strand, counting down.
GGCGTCCACCGAGATGCCGCCCGTCGGCACCAACGGGATGTCCGGCAGCGGCGCGCGCACCGCCCGCAGGTAGGCCGGCCCTCCCAGCGACGCGGGGAAGACCTTCACCGCGCTCGCCCCGGACCGCCACGCCAGCAGGATCTCGCTCGGCGTGAACGCGCCCGGGATGACCGGCACCCCCAGCCGCCGGCCCCGCTCGACCACGTCGACGCTCAGCGCGGGCGACAGCAGGTAGGTGGCGCCGGCCGCGACCGCCGCCTCGGCCATCGCGGCGTCCAGCACCGTGCCCGCGCCCAGCGCCACCCCGGCGGGCAGCTCGCCGGCGAACGCACGCAGCGCCTCGATCGCCCCCCGCGACGACAGGGTGAACTCGATGCAGCGCACCCCCGCGTCGGCCAGCACCGCCGCGACCGCGCCGAAGCGGTCGGCGTCGGCCGCGCGCAGGACGGCGATGACGCGCGACTCCTCGATGACCTCCATCGCGATTGGGGCCACGCGACCTCCTTCGTGGTGCACCGGGGCACGACCCGGCCCCGGGACGGGAACGGACCGGGGACGCTGAGCGTCCCCGGTCCGTGCTGCCTCGGGCGGCCCGCTGCTAGGGAGCCAGGCGCAACCCGATCAGGTCGGCCGACTCCTCGCCGGCCGGGTTGTCGAGGTAGACGACCATCCAGCCCAGCACCGGGTTCTCGGCCAGGGACTCGCGGTCGACCGTCGACCGCCACTGCACGGAGCCGTTGCCCGGCACTTCGAAGGACTGGCCGGTCTCGATCGGCTGGTCGAAGGCGTTGAACGACGCGTCGGCGTCGAACACGTCGTCGGTGCCGCCGAGCTCGTCGTCCGGGTCGGGCAGGAAGACCCCTGCGGCGTAGCGGAAGTCGGGGTTGGACTCTGCGTCCAGCCCGACGTCGCCCAGCTCGAACGGCAGCACGACCGTCGAGGTGTTCAACCCACCCTCGGCGAAGAAGGCGTTCACGATCGAGAAGTCGTCAAGGTCCACCGTGAACGAGGCGAGGACGCCGTTGCTGCCGCCGATCAGGACCGCGCCGAGGTCGGCGCCGATGACGCCGTAGTCCGGCTCACCGTCCTCGTCCACGTCGAGCAGGACGTCCCACTCCGTGGCGGCCGGGTTGGACGCGCGCGTGGTGGAGTTGATCGCGAAGGCGCCCATCGCCGGGACGTCGTCGTCCTCGCCGGGGGTGTCCTCGCCCTCGGCGGGGAACGCCTGCACGCCGGCGGCGCGCAGGTCGGTGATGGTGGACTCGCCGGCCTCGTCGCTCAGGCCCCAGGCGAACACGTCGGCGCGACCGGGCACCGGGGAGCGGTTCTCAGTGGTGAAGGCCACGAAGTTCGCACCCTCAGGCAGGACCACGTCGTCGGGGGTCGTCTCCAGGTCGGAGACGGCCCGCGGCACCGCCACGAAGGGCACGCGCAGGTAGGTCTGCCCCTGGGGGCCGGCACCGACCGGTCGCAGGGCGACGTTGCCCGAGACCGTCTGGATCCCGACCTCGTCGCGGGGCACGCGCCGGGCGTTGATGCGCAGCGTCACCTTCACGGCGCGGGCCGACTCCGGCTCCACGGTGATCTCGCGGCGGTTGACCGACACGGACGCGGCGTTGCCGGCGTTGGTGCTCAGGTCAGTGCCGACGCGGAACATGGCCGGCTCGTCGCCGTAGTTCCACACACGCACCCGCTTGGTCATCTCGATGGTGCCCGAGCTCTCCAGGTAGCCGAACGACAGGCTCGCCGTCAGCGGGTCACCCAGCGCGACCACCGGCGTGCGGACCGCCCGTGGCGCGTGGACCATCCCTGACCCGGCCAGGGTGGTGGAGTAGTTGGCGATCTGCCCTGGCCGTCCGGTGTTGACGATGGCGGCCTTGACGGCGTCCACCGGCCAGTCGCGACGCTGCTGGCGCACGAGCGCGGCGACGCCCGCGACGTGCGGGGCCGCCATCGAGGTGCCGGACAGGCGCTGCGACTGCGTCCCGCTGCCCACCAGGGCGGAGGCAATGCCGACGCCGGGCCCGCTGATGTCGGGCTTGGCCGCGTCGGTGCCCTGCAGGGGTCCGGCGGACGTGAAGCCGGCGAGCTGGCGGAACGTCGGGTTCGGAATGGGGTCGGCGGGGTTGATGGTGACGGTCTGGCCGGCCAGCGCGCGGATGGCGTCGGCGTCGGATGCGCGGGCACCGAGGAACGGGATGGTGACCCCCGGGATCGGCCCCTCGAACGGCGGGAACTCGTCGTCGGTGTTGATCATGATCACCGCGGCGGCGCCGGCCTGCTGCGCGAGGATGGCCCGGTCGACGCGGGGACAGGCGCCGCGCAGGGTGACCACGATGTCACCGGGGTTGACCCCCTCGTAGTCGCTGGCGAGGCAGCCGAGCGACTCGTCGACGTCCGCGGTCGCGGGGTCGTCGGTCAGCACCACGACGGGTCCGGTGATGCCCTGCTCGGGGATCTCCGCGTCATTGGAGTTCTGCATCGCGATCGTCGTGTCGCCGGCGACGACGGCGGCTTGGGGGATCGTGGCGATCGTGTCCACGGCCGCGACGCTGATGGCGCCGGTCCCGGCCGCGGGCGCGCCGAGGATGTAGGGGCTCGCGCCGGAGTTGCCCGCCGAGATCACGACGACGACGCCGGCAAGCGCGGCGTTGTTCGCGGCGACCGACGACGGGTCGTCGGCGCGGCCGAAGGGCGCGCCCAGGCTCATGTTGATGACGTCGACCCGGTTGGCGACGGCCCAGTTGATCGCGTCCACGGTCACGTTCGTGGATCCCTCGCAGCCGAACACCCTCAGGGCGTACAGGTCGGCCTCGGGTGCGACGCCCGGTCCGACGTGGAACCGCGTGCGGCGGAAGGTCGCGCGGTCGTAGGGACCGCGGAAGGTCTCGCCGTCGGCGGTCACGCCCGTCCCGGCGGCGGTGCCGGCCACATGGGTGCCGTGGCCGTGGCAGTCCAGGGGGTCGGGGTCGGGGTCGGGAGTGTTGACCTCGGGGTCGTCGCTGGAGGCGTTGTAGTCGTCGCCGACGAAGTCCCAGCCGCCCACGACCTTGTCCGTCCGGAAGCTGCCCGGCTCGATGACCTCGGGGTTGTTGGCCTCGAACGCCGCCGGGTCGCCCGACCCGCCGAAGTCGGCGTGGGTGTAGTCGATGCCCGTGTCGATGATCGCGATGCTCGTGTCCTTGCCAGTCGCGCCGGGACGCTCCCAGGCGCCCGGGGCGCCGATGAAGCGCACCGAGTCGGTGTTGGTGGGCCGGTGCTCCTCGAGCGGCCGCACCGCGCGCACGCCTTCCAGTCGCGCCAGCTCGGGCAGTTGCCCGGACGCCACGCGGACCTTGACGCCGTTGTAGGCGTCCTGCAGCTGCGACAGCACCCGGCCACCCAGGGCGGTGATGTCGTCGGTGATGCGGTCCTGCTGTGCCCGCAGCGACCGGCGGATCACCCGGCGCTGGGCGTTGCTGAGCTCTTCGCCCTCCTCGGCGGCCGCGGCCGCCACCCGCGCCACCGGCGCGGCCTCCATCTGCAGCATGACGGTGACCATGCGGGTCGGATCGGCCATCGCCGGCTGCAGCTTGGCATCGATCCCGTCCAGGGATACCCGCCTGAATGTTCCCGCGCTCGTTGCGGGTTGGGCGCTGGCGAGCGGGACCATGAGGCCCAACGCCAACGCGAGCGAGAGAAAGACGACCGGTACCCGTGACCGCATGTGTACTCCCTTGGAAAGGATGAGCCCGCGTGAGAGGACCGTCGCGGACCTTAGGCCCGCGACGCTGTGATGCAAGCAGAACGTGGTGTTGGACGCCGCGCGATTTACCCGTGGAAAGTCGGAACATACTCCGGCGGCCGCCGCACGCGGGTGGCGGCCTCGAAACCGCTGGCGAGCCGGAGCAGCTTCGGCTCCGAGAACAGCGTGCCCATGAAGCTGATGCCGACCGGCAGGCCGAAGGTGAAGCCCGCGGGCACGCTGATCAGCGGGTAGCCCGACACGGCGGAGGGGCTCGAGCTGCCGCCGAGGAAGTGGTCGCCGCTGATGAGGTCGGTGGGCCAGGCCGGGGAGCCGGTCGGGGCGACCAGGGCGTCGAGGTTGCGGCCGCGCAGCGCCTTGTCGATGCCGGTCGTCGCCAGCCGCCGGGCGGTGCGCAGCGCCTCGATGTAGGCGGGGTCCGACAGCGGCCCCTTGTCCTGGGCCAGCAGGAAGATCTCCTGGCCGAAGTAGCGCAGCTCGCGCTCGGCGTGCGCCTCGTTGAAGGCGATCAGGTCGGCCAGCGTCCGCGGCGAGCCGGCGCTGCGGCCGCGGAGGTAGCGGCGGATGCCGGCCTTGAACTCGTACAGCAGCACCTCGAACTCGGGGCCTCCGAGCTCGGCGGCCGCCTCGACCTCGACCGGGTCGACGACGGTCGCACCCGCGTCGGCCCTCGCGGCGAGCGCGTCGGCGAACACGGCGGCGGCCTCCGGGCTGAAGCCCGCGAGGTTGGGGGCCGC
>JAUJMQ010000042.1 GCA_030446775.1 Egibacteraceae bacterium | reverse complement strand
AGCCCGAGCCGCCCTTGAAGATCGTGCCCTCCTCGACGTACCAGTTGAGGATCGAATCCATCGTGTCCTCGACCGACAGGATGAAGCACGCGCTGCACTGCGGGGTCGGTTCGACGCCGACGTTGAACCACACCGGCGAGTTGAAGGCGGCCTTCTGGGTGACCAGGAGATGCTTGAGCTCGTCGGCGAACACCGCGGCGGACTCGTCGTCGGCGAAGTAGCCGTCGGCCACCCCCCAGCCGGTGATCGTGTCGGCGACGCGGTCGATCATCTGGCGCACGCTGTGCTCGCGCTGGGGCGTGCCGAGCTGCCCGCGGAAGTACTTCTGCGCCACGATCGTCGTCGCGTTGTGCGACCAGCTCACCGGGAACTCGACGCCGCGCTGCTGGAACGACACGGCCCCGGTGCGCCAGTCGTTGATGACGGCGTCGCGCACCTCCCACGCCACCTCGTCGTAGGGGTGGACCCCGTCGGAGGAGAAGTGCCGCTCGAGGCGCAGCCCGCGACGGCCCGCCCCGGTGTCGACGGCGGTCAGGGCGTGCTTCGTGGTCACCATGGCTCTCCCCTGAATGTCACCCGTGTAACTCCGGCCGTGGAGCCTGCCGCAGACGGGCCGGCGCGTCAAGCATCCTCACCGGTAGCTCCGCTAGATGCGGAGGTGCACGCCGCACTCCCCCACAATATCTTGTGGGAGGGTCTACCGCCGCCAGCCGACGAACTCGACGCTAACAGGAGGGTGTGACACCTGACCAGGGCATGTGCCGGCCTCGAGCTGTGGATGATCCACGGCGGGCCTACGAGATGTTGGGGGCCCTCCGGCGCGGCGGTGCATGCAGCTGTGGACACGCGGTGGAGGGCTGCTCGCCGTGGTGGACAACCCGTCCGGCGCTGGGGACCGGCCCGTGGACGCAACCGGCGCGATCCACAGCGAGAATTCTTTGACGACAAGGACCAGCCATGCGGTGTCCGTACTGCGCCAGCGACGAGGACCGGGTCGTGGACTCGCGTCCGGCCGAGGGCGGCGCCGCAGTGCGCCGGCGCAGGGAGTGCCGCGGCTGCGGCCAGCGCTTCTCGACCTACGAGCGCACCGAGCAGGCGCTGGTGGTCGTGCGCAAGCGCAGCGGCGAGCTCGAGCCGTTCACCCGCGACAAGATCGTCGCCGGGATGGAGAAGGCGACCAAGAACCTCCCGCTGGCGCCGGAGACCGTCCGCCGTGCCGGCGCGGCCATCGAGGCTCGCGTGCGCAGCCTCGGCAGGCGGGAGGTGCCCAGCGAGGTGATCGGCGCCGAGGTCCTGGCCGCCTTGCGCGAGCTCGACGACGTCGCCTACGTCCGCTTCGCGAGCGTCTACAAGGGCTTCACGTCGTCCCAGGACTTCGCCCGGGAGCTCGCCAACCTCCAGCACCGCGAGCCCTGAGCCACACGGTCGTGCCGGCGGCCGCTCGCCTCACCGCCGCGGCAGCCGCAGGACCGTGCCGGGCAGCAGTCGCGCCGGGTCGACGTCGTTGCGCGCGAGGACCTCGGCGACGTAGACCTGGCGATGCTCCCCCGCGGGGGCGTGCGCGACGGCCAGGTCCCACACCGTCTCACCCCGGCTGACGACCACCACGCGCGACGCTGTCCCCGGCCAGGCGGCGGCCCCGGACCCCGGCGCCGAGCGCGCCGGCTCCACGGCGACCGCTCCCGGCGCCACGCCGCCCTGGGCAGCGGCCTCCGACCGCAACGCGGACAACCCCGATCCCACGGCCGCGAGCGTCACGACCACGACGACCACGACGGCGGCGCGCCGCCGGCGCAGCATGCGGCGGCGCCGCATCGCCACGGAAGGATGCGAACCGCGCGCCCGGGACGCCGCCGGAGCGGGGGCGCGAGGCGCCCCCGACGACGCCAGACCACCGGGACGCCGCGCGCGCGGAGCAGTGCAGGGACGGGCGCCCCCGCGGATGGACGGGCACGCCCCCGGGTCCAGCACCATCGTCGCTGCCGACATGTTCCGCCTCCCACATCTCGAACGCGTGTTCTGGTACTGTAGCGAACGCCAGTTCGATGTCAACCGGATGTCCGAACACGTGTTTGTCGCGGGCGGCTGCCGCCGGTAGCGTCGGCAGCCGGACCGATAACGCCGTCGAGAGCGAGGAGCGGGCATGAGCGCGTCGCTGACCAGCCGGCAGCAGCGCATCCTGGAGGTCATCCGCGAGACCGTGGAGGCCCGCGGCTACCCCCCGAGCGTCCGGGAGATCGGTGACGCCGTCGGCCTGCGCTCCCCGTCCAGCGTGCACAGCCAGCTCGCGACGCTGGAGCGGGGCGGCTACCTGCACCGCGACCCGTCGCGGCCCCGCGCGATCGAGGTCCGGTTCGATCCCGACACCGAGCTGTCGCTGCGCGTGCCGGCGCCCCGTCACGTCCCGCTCGTGGGCGAGATCGCCGCCGGTGCGCCGATCGTGGCCGAGGAGCGCGTCGAGCAGGTCTATCCCCTGCCCCGCGACCTCGTCGGCGAGGGCACCCTGTTCATGCTCCGGGTCCGCGGCGAGTCGATGCTGCAGGCCGGCGTGCTGCCCGGCGACCTCGTCGTCGTGCGCCAGCAGCCCGAGGTCGAGCAGGGCGAGATGTGCGCGGCACTGATCGACGGCGAGGCCACGGTCAAGTTCTTCCGCCGCACGCGACGCGGCGAAGTCTTCCTCGACCCGGCCAACGACGGCTACGAGCCCATCGCCGTCGCGCCCGACAGTGACGCCACGGTCCTGGGCAAGGTCGTGGCGGTGATGCGCAGCCTGTGATGCGTCATGGGCCGCCAGGCACCCCGAGGCAGCACCAGGTGCGCCGGGCACCCGATGCCTCGGCGTTGCCTCAGTCGCGACCGACGACCGGGCTGCGTCGCTCGAGCAGCACGACGTCGCGCCAGCGGCCGTCGCGGACCCCGAGCCGCTCGCGGATCCCGACGAGGCGGAAGCCGCAGGACTCGTGCAGCCGGAGACTGGCGGCGTTCTCCGGGAAGACGCCGGCCTGCAGCGTCCAGATCCCTCGCCGCTCGGACTCGGCGACGAGTGCGCCGAGCAGGCGCCGCCCAACCCCCTGGCGGCCCCAGCGGCCCCACCGCCTGGCGGCCCCACCGCGGGTGGACGTAGACGCTGTCCTCGGCCACGCCGGAGTAGACGCAGCGCCCCGACACCGGTGACAAGGCGGCCCACCCCACGAGCTGTCCGCCTGCGCGGGCCGCGAGCCGTGGGGCCGGCAGGTGCGCGGCGTCCCAGTCGCGCCATGCCGGCACGACCGTCTCGAACGTCGCGTCACCCGTCGCGATCCCCGCGGCCAGGACGGCCGCGACGCGCGGCCAGTCCCCGGCGATCAGCGGACCGACGTGGACCTCGCCGGCGCGCGCGCGCCGGTCGCAGGCCGGCGGCCCGGTCACGCCCCGGCGACCTTGCGGTCGTCGGCCCACGGGTCGACGCTTGCGAAGCGGCTCAGCGCCTCACCGGTGGAGCGGTCGACGCTGGCCACGACGAACGTCCCCTCGGGCCGGTGCTCCTCCTTGAGCACCTCGCCGCCGCGATGCGCCGCCGCGACGAGCTCGGCGCGCTCGTAGGGCACGAGTGCCTCGACGACCCGCCGGGACGCCGGCAACAGCTCCGCGAGGCGTCCGAGCAGGCGCTCGGTGCCCTGTCCCGTCAGCGCGGACACGACGACCGCGTCGCCCCACTGGCGCCGCAGACCGGCCAGCTCGTCGGCATCGGCGGCATCCCCCTTGTTCAGCACGAGCAGCCGGCGCATCGCGTCGGCGCCGATCTCGGCGAGCACCCGGTCGACCGCGAGGACCTGCGCCTCGGCCTCGGGGTGCGACGCGTCCACGACGTGCAGCAGCAGGTCGGCGCGCAGCGTGTCCTCGAGCGTGGACTTGAACGCCTCCACGAGCTGGGTCGGCAGCTTGTTGACGAAGCCCACCGTGTCGGTGAGGACGACCTGCTGGGAGTCCGGCAGCTCGAGTCGCCGCGCGGTGGTGTCCAGCGTGGCGAACAACTGGTCGGCGACGAGCACCGACGCGCCGGTCAGCCGGTTCATCAGCGTCGACTTCCCGGCGTTCGTGTAGCCCACGAGCGCCACCGTCGCGACATCGTGACGCTCCCGGTCCTTGGTCTTGAGCCGGCGGGTCTTTGCCGACTCCCGCAACTCGGCGCGTAGCTTCGTGATGCGCCGGTTGATCTTGCGCCGGTCGACCTCCAGCTGCGTCTCGCCGGGGCCGCGGGTGCCGATGCCGGCACCGCCCGCGACGCGCCCACCCGCCTGCCGCGACAGCGCCTGGCCCCAGCCGCGCAGGCGGGGCAGCAGGTAGGACAGCTGGGCGAGCTCGACCTGGGCCTTGCCCTCCCGGCTGGCCGCGTGCTGGGCGAAGATGTCGAGGATCACGATGGTGCGGTCGAGCACCTTGACCCCGAGCTTCTCCTCGAGGTTGCGCTGCTGCGCGGGGCTGAGCTCGTCGTCGAAGATCACCGCGTCCGCGCTCAGCGACCCGGCGACCTCCTTGAGCTCGGCGACCTTGCCGCGGCCGATGAACGTGGCCACGTCCGGGTTGTCGCGCTTCTGGACGACGCGCCCGACGACCTGCGACCCGGCGGTGTCGACGAGCAGCTCGAGCTCGTCGAGGGACGCGTCGACGTCGTGGGCGCTGTGACCGGTGCGGTGCAAGGCCACGAGCACGGCGTTCTCGACAGGCCGGAAGATCGCCACGCCCTCGCGTGGCGCACCCTCGGTGATGTTGCGGGCCTGGGAGCGGCGGCGCCCGGCGCGGGACAGCCGCAGGTCGGTCTCGACCTCCTCGAGCGCGGTCAGCGGATGTTCGTCAGCCATGTCTCGTCCAGCTCTCCCGACGCCACCTCGACGGCGGGTCCGGTGATCTCCAGCGTTTCGTCACCCCACGCGACGTCGAGCTCCCCGCCCGGCAGCGCGACGGTGACACACCGGTCGGCGGCCCCGTTGAGGTGCGCGGCCACCGCCATCGCGGAGGCCCCCGTCCCCGAGGCTCTCGTCTCACCGACGCCGCGCTCCCAGATCCTGCCGAGGATACGACCGCTGGCGACCGGCTGGACGAACTCGACGTTCGTGCCCTGGGGGAGGAAGTCGGGGTGGCGTTCGAGCCGCGACCCCAGCCCGCCGACGTCGGCCTTGTCGATGTCGTCGACGAGCAGGACCGCGTGCGGGTTGCCCATCGACAGCGTGGTCACGGCGTGCTCGACCCCGTCGAGGAGCACCGTTGCGCGGGGCTGCCCGACGTGGGGGGCCCCCATGTCCACGCGCGCCTCGCTGACCCGCCCGTCGGCGCCGCGGGTCACCGTCACGGGCTTGACGCCGCCGCGGGTGTCGACGCGGACGACATCGCCGCGCAGGCCCCGGTCGGCGACGTACTTCGCGACGCAGCGCACCCCGTTGCCGCACATCTCGGCGACGGTGCCGTCGGCGTTCCAGTAGTCCATGAACACGTCGCCGCCCGACCCCGCCGTCGCGGGCGCCACCCGGATCACCCCGTCGGCGCCCAGCCCGACGTGCGCCTCGCACAGCGCGCGCACGAGCGCCGGCGTCACGGTCAGCCTGTCGTCGGGGTCCGGCAGCAGGACGAAGTCGTTGCCCGCGCCGTGGGCTTTCACGAACGGAACAGGGATCGCAGCACCTCGGGGGCGTCGGCAGGGTCCACCCACGATACCCGCGGGTCGGCGGCGAACCAGCGGGCCTGGCGGGCGGCGTACCGGCGGGTACGGACCTTCGTGCGCTCGATCGCCGCACCGACGTCGCCGCCGGACGCGAGGGCGTCGAGGATCTCGCGGTAGCCGATCGCCTGGCGGGCGGTGCGGCTGAGGGGGCGCCGCGCGAGGCGCCGGCACTCCTCGACGAGCCCGTCGCCGACCATGGCGTCGACGCGGGCGTCGAGCGCGGCGACGAGGCGCCGGCGCGCCACGCTCAGGCCGACGACGCGCAGCCTGGGGTAGACCGGATCCCAGCGGTCCCAGGCGCGGCGGAAGTCGCTGAACGGCCGTCCGGTGACGGCGAGCACCTCCAGCGCCCGCACGGCGCGCCGCAGGTTCGTCGGCTCGATCGCCGCGGCCGCGGCGGGATCGGCGACCGTGAGGGCGGCGTGGGCGGCGGCCGGGTCCGCGCCGTAGCGGGCCTCCAGCTCAGCCCGGACGGCGGGATCGGTCGGCGGCAGCTCCAGCGGATCGACGACGGCGCGGAAGTACAGCCCCGAGCCGCCGACCAGCAGCGGCGGGTGACCCCGGGCGAGCACCCCGTCGATCGCGCGGCGGGCGGCCGCCTGGAACCAGGCGACAGTGCAGTCCTCCTGCGGGTCGAGCACGTCGACGAGGTGGTGGGCGACGCGAGCCCGGTCGGCCGGACCCGGCTTCGCCGTGCCGATGTCCATCCCCCGGTACACGGTGAACGCGTCGACCGCCACGATCTCGGCACCCACAGCTGCCGCCGCGTCGAGTGCCACCCGCGACTTTCCGGTCCCGGTCGGTCCGACGAGGGCGAGCACGCGTGGCGCAGTCGGATCACCCACCGCAGGCGACGAGGTAGCCGACACCTCGTGGGGCGCTGTAGTGGCGCACGACCATCCCGATCTTGGCGTATCGCACGATCCCGTGCAGCGCCGACAGAGGCGCCCAGCCGAGCGCCGTCACCCGCCGGGCCACGTCCGGGCCGAGCCGTCTCAGGCCGTCGAGGCGTGCGGCGTCCACCGCGGCGACGGCCTGCTCGTCCCAGAAGATCGCGCCGGTCGCCGCCGCCCGCGGCGAGCGCGCCGTGAGGGCGGCGGACAGGTCCCCGGCGGCGACGACGGCGGCCCGCCGAGCCGACAGCGCCTGGGCCACGGCGGCACCCAGCGCCGACAGGTCGTCGAACGCCGCGCCGGCGGGGACCGACACGGCGACCAGCGGCACCCCGACGGGCAGGTGCGACGCCAGCGCGGCGTGCGCGAGCGGCAGCGGGACGTCGCTGACGCACGAAGGCCTGCCGCGGCGGCGATGCCGCCCGCGCGCGGTCGTCTGCGGCGACGCGCCAGGTGAGGTCGGGCCGGCCGATCCCGGCCATGCTGGCGGTCGTCGCCGTGGTGACGGCCGGGGCGCCGGCGGCGACCACGACGGCCACGTCCGCCGCCGGCAGCGAGCCGACCGCGGCCGCCACCGCGGCCGCCACACGGTCGACGCCCGCAGGTAGGTTCAACGTCGCACCCGGCACGAGCAGGGGGCGCTCGGCAGGATCGCCGCGCCGACGATCACCGGCGCGCTGCTCGCGCGGTCAGGAGACGAGCGCCGACGGCGGCCCGACCGGGCGCGCGCGGGCGCGACGCGGGCGCGACCGTCCGCGGTGGCGACGGCGTCGCGACGGGCGGCTGCGCCGGCAGGTCGGTCGCCTCGCCCAGCAGGTAGTGCGAGGCCGACGACGTCAGCCGGACGTTGACCACCGCGCCGGCGACGGTGCGCGCCGTCCGCGTGACGTGCACGAGCCGGTTCGTGCGGGTCCGCCCGCTCATCCTGTCGGCGTCGGTCTTGGACTCGCCCTCGATGAGCAGCTCCTGCACGGTGCCGACCTGGCGGGCGTTGGCGGTGGCGGACAGCCACCGGGTGAGCTCGGTGAGCCGGCGGTAGCGGGCGTTGACCACCGCGGCGTCGAGGTGGCCGTCGAGCTCGACGGCGGCGGTGCCCGGCCGCTTGAGTACTGGAACGTGAAGGCCGAATCGAACGCGGCGAGCTCGGTGACGCGCAGCGTGTCGTCGAAGTCCCGTTCGGTCTCCCCGGGAAGCCCACGATGATGTCGGTCGAGATCGCCACACCGGGGATCGTGTCGCGCGCCTCGGCGACCAGGTCGAGGTAGCGGCTCGTCCGGTAGGCGCGCTGCATCCGTCGCAGGACCCGGTCCGAGCCCGACTGCAGCGGCAGGTGGAGCTGCTCGCACACGTTGGGCACGTCGCGCATCGCCACGAGCACATCGGAGGTGAAGTCCTTGGGGTGGGGGCTGGTGAAGCGGACCCGCCGCAGCCCCTCGACGTCCCCGAGCGCGTGGAGCAGCTCGGCGAACAGGGTGCGGTTGCGCGGGCCGGCTCCGCCGCGCCGGCGCGAACGAGGTCGCGACCGTGGAGTTGACGTTCTGCCCCAGCAAGGTCACCTCGCTGACGCCGTCGCCGACCAGGCCGCGCACCTCGGCGACGATGTCGCCGAGCTTGCGGGACTTCTCGGTCCTCGCAGCAGCGGGACGATGCAGAAGGTGCACGTGTTGTCGCAGCCGATGGAGATCGACACCCAGGCGTGGTGGGCGACCTCGCGACGCGCCGGCAACGCCGACGGGAACATCGCGGTGTGCTCGAGGATCTCGACCACGGGCAGTGCGGCCGAGTCGGCGCGGGCGAGCAGCTGGGGCAGCGCCGCCATGTTGTGGGTGCCGTAGACGACGTCCACCCACGGCGCCCGCTCGGCCAGCGCCCCCTGGTCCTTCTGCGCGAGGCAGCCGCCCACGACCACCGTCTTGCCGGCGTCGGCGAGCTTGAGCGGCTTGAGGGCGCTGAGCTGGCCGTACAGCTTGTTGTCGGCGTTCTCGCGGATCGCGCAGGTGTTGAACAGCACGAGGTCGGCCGACTCCGCGTCGGCGGCCGGGCGGTAGCCCATCGTCTCCAGCACGCCGGCAGCCCGCTCGGAGTCGTGCTCGTTCATCTGGCAGCCGAAGGTGCGGATGAAGTAGGTGCGCGCGCTCACGCGAGCAGGATAGCCGGGGGCGCTCCGCCGGCCTGGCTCACCGCTTACGACGCGCGACGGACGGGCCGGCGCACCTCGTCGGGCACCGCGATCGTGCTCGTGTCGACGTGCTCGGACTCGGCCTCGCCACCGCGGCCGGCGGCGTAGAGCAGGGCCACGACACCGCCGACGACGGCGCCCGAGGCCGGATCGACGGGCGTGAGCACCGCGAAGGCGACGAGCAGCACGAGGTAGCCCAGCCGCGTGCGCACGCGCGAGCGCCCGTAGAACAGCGCCGCCGCGAGCACGAGCGCGGGGATCCCCACGATCAGCCACGCCTGCAGGATGCTCACGACGCTGCCTCCGCCCTCCACCGGTCGCGTACCGGCACCGGTCACCGACTCACCGACATGGGGCCGACCGGCCGACCGGCCAGAGCCTACGCCCCGCGGCCGGAGCCGCGCCCGGAACGCCGGCCGGAACCCGCAGGTCAGTCCCAGTCGCGGTACCTGTCGAGGCCGCTGACGGTGACGGCGACAGCCTGGGCGAGCGAGGGCGGTAGCCGCGACGCACGAGGTAGGCCTGCAGCCGCCGCGCGACCGCCGGCGGATCCAGGCTCGCGGGCAGCGTGGCGACGCGGCGCTCGGCGAGCTCGGTGGCGGCGGCGCGGTCGTCACGCTGCTCGAGTGCGGCCAGCGCGGCGTCGACGAGCGGCTCGGGCACCAGCCGGCGGCGCAGCTCGGCGCGGAGGCGGGCGACGCCGAACTCCCGGCGCTCCCCGGTCGTGCACCCACGCCCGCGCGAACGCCGCGTCGTCCACGGCGCCGAGGGCGCGAGCCCGACCCAGCGCCTCCTGCACGACCTCGGCGGAGTGGTCGCGGCGGCGGAGCTTGTCCGCAAGTTCCGCCTCGGTCTGCGGGCGCCGCTGGGTGCTGCGCAGGACGAACGCGAGCGCATCGCGGACCTCGGCCGCCGGCGACGGCCCCGGCCCCGGCTCCGGCCCCGGCCCCGGCCCCGGTCCCGGCCTCGACCCCCGCCGCGAGGAGCGTGCAGGCCCCGCCCGCGGGTCCGAAGCGGCTGCACGCCCGAAGAACCGGAGGCGCTGCCACCGCGGCGGTCTCGGCGCTCACGGCAGCCGGGCTCCGCTTCGTCTCCGGTGACGTCGGTCGGCACAAGACCGAGCTTTTCGATGACGCGCTTGTAGATCTGCTCCGCGACGTCGTTGTGCTCTTTGAGGAACTTGCGGGCGTTCTCGCGGCCCTGGCCCAGCTGCTCCCCCTCGTAGGTGTACCAGGCGCCGGCCTTCTTCACGATGCCGTGCTCGACGCCGACGTCGATGATCGAGCCCCTCGGGAGATCCCCTCGCCGTACATGATGTCGAACTCCGCCTGGCGGAACGGGGGGGCAACCTTGTTCTTGACGACCTTCACGCGCACCCGGTTGCCGACCGCGTCGGTGCCGTCCTTGAGCGACTCGATGCGCCGCACGTCCAGCCGCACCGACGAATAGAACTTGAGGGCCTGCCGCCGGGGGTGGTCTCAGGGCTGTTGTGCACCATCACCCCGTCGACGAAGTAATTGTGCGTGCCCTCCACCTCGATGTCGAACCGGGTCATGCCGCGCGACGGCGGCTTGGGCGCGACCGACAGCACCGGCATCGGCACCAGCTCGTTGCGGACCTCGCGGAACTGCGGCTCGACGGCAAAGGAACCCGCGGAATCGCGGCAACAGCTTGTACTCCATCGACGGGTGAACGTACGGCGCGATCAGCGCGTGGAGCTTCGTCGTCTCGTCTTTGGCGAACACCAGGACCGCCTTGCCGGCGCGCTGACGCAGCGAGGGACGAAGATCCCAGGTGTCGCCGAGCCAGTCCGTCAGACGCCGGCGTGAGCTCGCCCAAGGCTTCCACGCAGATCTCGACGCGTCCGCTGCCGTTCTTGGTCCGTTCCTGCATACCTTTCGCGCAGGGCGAGCGAGCCGTCGTCGCAGTACCACACCGCCAGCGAGAGCGGCGTCAGACGCTTGAGGTAGTCGTAGCTGATGACCTTCTTGCCGGCGATGTAGACAGCTGCGCGCGCTCGGCCAGCTCGGGCAGCGGCTTGAGATCATGAAAGACCGCGCCCTTGACGTTGGTGCTCCTGCTGGAGCCGACGTTGGCGAACAGCGATGCCTTCCAGTCCGCGTAGCCCTGCTGGCGGGCGGCGTGCCGAACCAGTAGCGGCTGCCATGCCCGCTCCTGGTCGGCGACAGCGCCCCATCTCCCAGCAGGCCACCGAAGCAGCACCTCCCACTGGAGGTCCGACAGGTGGTGCGGCACGGACTGCAGCACCCGGTCGCCGGGCCGGAGCTCGCGCCCTCCCGCCAGCCGCCGGGTGTGCGGATCCGGTGGTTGGTGCACGCGAACTGCGCTCGACCGTTGCCGCCTCCCGCGGGCGACCGTGAACTGCAGGAACTGCTCGTGCGACCGTTGTCGAACCAGTTCACGATCCGCTTGGGCACGATCGCGTCCGCGTCGGGGTCATAGGACAGCACCTCGAGGGGCAGGCGCTGGTTGACGATCTTGCCGATCTTCTCGCAGGTCCCGTCCGCAAGCGTCACGCGGGTGCCGTAGGAGAAGCAGCCGAACATCACGCCGATCTTCTCGCGGAGCTGGTTGATGAAGATCGCGCAGGTCCGGGAGCGGTGCAGGGTGCCGGCGAGCTTGCGCAGGGCCTGGCTCATGAGGCGGGCCTGCAGGCCGACGTGGCTGTCGCCCATCTCCCCTCGATCTCGGCGCGCGGGGTCAGCGCCGCGACCGAGTCGATGACGACGAGGTCGACCGCCCCCGAGCGCACGAGCATGTCGGTGATCTCCAGCGCCTGCTCGCCGGTGTCGGGCTGGGACACGAGCAGCGCCTCGACGTCGACCCCGAGCGCCTTGGCGTAGGTCGGGTCCAGCGCGTGCTCGGCGTCGATGAACGCCGCGATGCCGCCGGCCCGCTGTGCCTCGGCGATCGCGTGGAGCGCCACGGTCGTCTTGCCCGACGACTCGGGGCCGTAGATCTCCACGACCCGGCCACGGGGCAACCCGCCGATGCCGAGCGCGAGGTCCAGGCTGAGCCCCCGTCGGGATCGACGCCACCTTGACGACCGCGTCGGAGCCCATGCGCATGATCGCGCCGCGGCCGAACTGCTTCTCGATCTGCCCCAGGGCCATGTCCAGCGCCTTGTCGCGCTCCACGGGAGGTCCTTTCTGACTTCGCTGCGGCGGGTGCGGGACGGTTCCAGGCCACCGTAGCCAGACGGTGGGACACCAGGGCTCCAAGACCGACGGAGGTTGTGGAGAGCCCATACTACCGAACACACGTTCGCCGATCACGCATCCTGCGCACCGAGCGGCGTCACGGCCTCCCGGCCGTAGCCGCCCGCTCGCCCCGGCGGCGTCCGCAGCAGCGCCAGCTGCGGCACCGTCCAGCGCACCGCCGGGACCGTGGCCGATTCCGCCACGCGCCGCAGCTGCGCCGCGGCCTCGCCGCCCCCGGCGCCCCGGCCGCAGCGCCACCGCCGCCGCCGTCCCGGCACGCGTGCCGGGGTCGGGATGCAGCCGCCGGTCCGGCTCCGGCAGCTCGACGACGTCCGCGAGCGCCGTCCGCGCCGCCGCCGCCAGGTCTTCCAGCGGCGGCGAGGGCTCCAGGCCGGCCCACAGCACCCGCCCGGCGAAGTGGCCGAGCCGACCGTCGAGGGCCAGCTCGAACGGGCGGGCCCCGGCGCAGACGCCCGCCATCGCCGCAACGGCGGCCGCGAGACGCTCGTCGCCCAGCCCGCCGCAGAACACGACGGTGAGGTGGTAACGGGTCGCGTCCACCCAGCGCAGGGCGGCAGCCTCGTCGCGCCACGGCGCCAGCGCCTCGCTCAGCGCCGTCGCGACCGCGCCGGGCAGCTCGACGGCGACGAAGCGGGACACGTCAGGTCAGGTCGGCCAGCCGGCGCCGCAAGAAGTCCAGCGCCATCGACGCGGCGAAGGCCTGGATCTCGTCGCGCGCCCCGGCAGGCCGCGGGAGGCCGTCGGTGCCGTGCCGTCGGGCAGGGCCACCCCACGCAGGTGAAGCCCACCGGCCGCCCGCCCTGTCGCGCCGGGCCGGCCACGCCCACGACACCGAGCCCGACCCCCGCCCCGAGGCGGTCGCGCGCGCCGGCGGCCAGCGCCGCCGCCGTCGGCTCCGCGACCGGGCCGGCGGCGTCGAGCAGGCCCAGGTCGACGCCGGCGAGTGCGCTCTGGGTGTCCGTGGCGTACGTCGTCAGCCCGCCCCGGAACCACTCGCTGGCGCCGACGACGGTCACGAGGCGGGCGCCGACACCGCCACCGGTGATCGACTCCGCCGACCGCGAGGGTGAGCCCCAACCGCTGCAGCTGGCGGGCGACGGCCCACTCGACGCCCTCGTCGTCGACGCCGGTCACGTTCGCGCCGAGCACCGCCAGCAACTCGGCGACGACCGGGTCGGTCGCCGCGAGCGCGTCAGCTCGGGTGCGGGCCTTGGCGGTGACCCGCACCCGGGTCTCCCCGCGTGACGCGAGGAAGGCGATGGTCGGGTTGCCGGCGGCGTCGAGCCGCTCGACGAGGCTCGCACGCCTCCCCGACGGCGGACTCGGCCATCCCCGCGGTCACACCACCCTGCTGACGGTGGCGGCCTGGCCGGTCCGCGACTGCAGCGCCGGGACGACGTCGCGCTCGACCATGACCTGCATCTCGCGCGGCACCCCGGGGACGCACCACACCGTCGCGCCTGCGACGTCGAGGGCGAAGCCGGGAGCCGAACCGACCGCCTCCAGCGCCCGCGCGCCCTCGAGGAGGTCGGCCTGGACGAGGTTGCTGCGGGGCATCTCGCGTCCGCCGCTGGCGAAGTGGTCCTCGAGCGCATCGACGAGGTCTTTGCGCCGCCGCAGGCCCACCCCGGCGACGCGGGCGGCGGCGACGGTCAGGTCGTCGGCCGTGGGGCCGAGCCCGCCGGTGACGATGACGTCGCTGGCACGGCCGCAGGCCTCGGCGAGCACGGTCGCCATCCGCGCGACGTTGTCGCCGACGCTGGTGTGACGGAAGACGTCGACGCCGACCTCGGCCAGTCGCGCCGAGATCCACGCCGAGTTCGTGTCGACGGTCTCGCCGAGCAGCAGCTCGCTGCCCACCGCGACGAGCTCGGCGGTCACGGGCCGCTCGTCAACCACCGCTGGCCAGGCGCCGGCCACGGAAGGCGTACTCCAGGCCGCTCACGATCGTCGCGACGACCGCGACGCCGAGCGCGACGTCGGCGAGCGCGACGGGTGCCGACGGCAGCAGGTAGAGGGTGATCGCCACCACCTGCGAGAGGGTCTGGCCTTGCCGTAGCGGCTCGCCGGCATGACGACGCCCTGTCGGACGAGCACCGACCGCTGCACCGTCACGGCGACCTCGCGCACGACGATGACCGTGACGGCCCACCACGGCAGCCGACCGGTGGACGCGAGCACCACGAGGCTGCCGACGATGAGCGCCTTGTCGGCCGCGGGGTCGGCCAGCTGGCCCCAGCGCGTCACGCCCACGACGCGGCGGGCGACCTCCCCGTCAACGGAGTCGGTGAGCGCGGCGAACACGAAGATGCCGAACGCCCACCAACGGGACGCGCCGTCGCCGAAGACGACGAGCAGCGCGATCACCGGCACGAGCGCGACCCGCAGCAGCGTCAGCGCATTCGCCCAGTTCGCCCACGACGGCTCCGCCGGCGCGGTCCCGGCGGTGGGCGGCTGCGGCGTCGGGCTCACCCTGGCCACGCGGGCGGCAGAGGCTCACGTCCGCACCGCACACGCCGGGCGGCTCACGTCCGCACCGCAAGCTGCGGGCGGCTCACGTCACCACCGCAGGCCCCGCGCGGCTCACGCGGCGTCCTCGGTCGTGAAGGTCTTCGTCACGACCTCAGTGGGGCGGCCGAGCGCGCGGTCCTGGCCGTTGACCGTAGACCGCGACGGCTCCGGCGTCGCCGATGCGCACCGTGATCGACTCCTGTGCCTCGTAGCCGACCGAGGTGCCCTGCGGCTGGATCCCCTCGAACTGCTCGACCCCGTCGACGATCACGCGCATCCACGAGCCGCTGCGGCCGATGTCGAGCTCCAGCCGCACCCCGTCCCCCGCGACCGTCTCGGTCGGGTCGTCCGCCGTCGCCGGCTCCTCGTCGGCCGGTTCCTCGGTCTGCTCGGGCTCGGGCTCCGTCGTCGCGGCCGGCGCCGGCTCCGTGGCCACCGGGGAGGGCGCCGCCAGCGGGACCTCGGCGGGCTCGTCGCGGTTGACCAGACCGATCGCTCCGAACACCGCCAGGATCAGCACCGCCACGGCGGCCCACACGAGCACCCCTGACCGCCGCTCCGACGACACCGGATACGCGGGGGCGTGCGCGAGGGACCCGATGTCGTCGGACGGCCGCTCGAACTCCGCGCGGTAGGTCGCCAGCAGCGGTTCGGGGTCCAGGCGCAGGAAGCGGGCGTAGCTGCGCAGGAAGCCCTTGACGTAGACGTCGCCGCCGAGCGCGGCGAAGTCCTCGGATTCGAGCGCCGCCAGATAGGTCTCCCGGACACGGGTCTCGGCGGCGGCGTCGGCGAGCGCCACCCCCTGCTGGCGCCGTGCGGCGCGCAGCGTCTCCCCGATCCCGGTGGCCATCGTGGTGCTCTTCCCTCGCGAGGACGGTGGCCGCCGCGCGCGGATCACCGCGGCCTGCCCGACGCGGCCAGTATAGGAAGCCGGTCGACAGCCCCTTTCCGGACGGGGGGCGTCCGGTCCGCTACTCCGGCACGACCTCCAGCACCACGTCGGCGCTGCCGCCGCCGCGGCGGTAGAACTCGGCGACCGCCTGGGTCGTGCCGTCGGGGAGGAACTCGATGCCGGTGGCTGCCCCGATCTCGTCGATCACACTGAACTCGTGCCCGCGGGCCGCGAGCGGTGGGTACAACGGCGAGTTGACGAAGTCGTCCTCGGCCACGACGGCTGCCGTGTTGCGCTGGGATGCGCGGGGCGCCAGCACGGCCCCGGGCAGCGTCGAGTACAGGTCGAGGCGGTCGACGAGGATCTGCAGCACGGTGGTGATGATCGTGGACCCGCCGGGCGAGCCGACCCCCAGCAGCGGCTTTCCGCCCCGCAGGACGATCGTCGGGCTCATGCTGCTGCGCGGCCGCTTGCCGCCGGCCGGGGAGTTGGCCGTCCCCGGCTCGAAGTTGAAGTCGGTCAGCTCGTTGTTGAGCAGGAAGCCGCGGCCCGGAACGGCGATGGCGCTGCCGCCGGTCTGCTCGATGGTGAACGTGTAACTGACGAGGTTGCCCTCCGCGTCCGACACCGTCAGGTGCGTCGTCGACGGCCCCTCACCACTGACCGCGGATGCCATCGCCGGGCGCGTGCGGCCCTCGAACGGGTACGGGTCGCCCTCCTCGACCGGCTTGGGCAGCGCGGTGTCGCCGATGAGCTCGCGCCGCTCGGCGGCGAAGCCATTCGACAGCAGGCCGGCCAGCGGCACGTCGACGAAGTCGGCGTCCCCGAGGTACTCGCCGCGGTCGGCGAACGCGAGTGCCGACGCCTCGAACATCAGGTGGAAGGCGCGCTCGCGCGACATCTCGCCGAGCGGGAAGCCCTCCAGGATGTTCAGCGCCTCACCGATGGTCGAGCCGCCGCTGGACGGCGGGCCCATCCCGAACACGCTGTTGCCGCGGTAGTTGACCCACGTCGGGCGGCGCATCGGCGCGCGGTAGGACGCGAGGTCCTCGAC
The DNA here is from genome assembly GCA_030446775.1 of Egibacteraceae bacterium. Taxonomy (GTDB): domain Bacteria; phylum Actinomycetota; class Nitriliruptoria; order Euzebyales; family Egibacteraceae; genus JAUJMQ01. The sequence continues at coordinate 619 of JAUJMQ010000042.1, read as the reverse complement.
GGTCATCAACCCCGGACGCACCACCCGGTCGGCTGCCTCGCGGACCGGCGGATCGGTGACGGTCTCCGCGATGTCCTGCGCGATCGCGCCGCCGTAGAACGCGGCCGGCCCGCGCCGGGCGATCGCCAGGTAGGTGCGGGCGAGGTCGGGATTGCGGATCCGGCTGCCGACCGGTGGCACCTGACCGTCGCGGGTCAAGAAGTACCCAGCGGTGGCGGGGAAGTCCCGGAAGCGCTCGAGGTTGCCTTCGGTCTGCTCGGCGAAGGTCTCGTCGACGACGAAGCCGCGCCGGGCGACGCGGATGGCGGGGTGCAGGACCTCGCGCAGTGACATCGTCCCGAACCGCCGGAGCATCGTGGCCCAACCGCGCACCGTCCCGGGCACGCCCACGCCGAGACCGGACGTGACCGCCTCGTCGAATTCGAGCGGCTCACCGGTCGCGGGGTCCAGGAAGCTTTCGGGCTCGAAGGCCGCGGGCGCCCGCTCCCGGTGGTCGTTGGTGACGACCTTGCCCTCGTCGGCGAGGTAGGCGACGAAAAAGCCCCCGCCGCCGAACCCCGACGAGTACGGCGCGGTCCCCCCCCGGACCGCCGCCGCCGCGAGCGCCGCGGCCACCGCG
>JAUJMQ010000003.1 GCA_030446775.1 Egibacteraceae bacterium | reverse complement strand
GGCGGCCTGCAGCTGCTGCAGGACATGTACGCCGAGCGCTTCAACATGATCCAGTTCCCGGCCGGCAACACCGGCGTGCAGATGGGCGGTTGGTTCAACAAGGAGATCAACGGGCTGGGCGACCTGCGGGGCTTGACGATGCGCATCCCGGGCCTCGGCGGCGAGGTCATGTCCCGCCTCGGCGTCACCGTCCAGGTCATCGCCGGTGGCGAGATCTTCCAGGCGCTCGACACCGGCGGCATCGACGCCGCCGAGTTCGTCGGCCCGTACGACGACGAGAAGCTGGGGCTGCAGAACGCCGCGAAGTTCTACTACTACCCCGGATGGTGGGAGCCGGGCCCGACGTTGGAGGTCCAGTTCAACCTCGACGACTGGAACGAGCTGCCGTCGCTGTACCAGGAGGTCATCCGCAGCGCCGCGCAGCACTCCAATGCGACGATGATGGCCAAGTACGACGCCGTCAACGCACCAGCGCTGCAGCGGATCCTGGAGGCCGGCACGGAGCTTCGTCAGTTCCCGGAGGACATGCTGAACGCGGCCGAGGAGCGGTCGTTCGAGATCTACGACGAGTTCTCGGCGCAGGACGAGGACTTCAAGGCCATCTTCGCGGAGTGGAGCAAGTTCCGCGAGACCGTGCAGAACTGGCACGCCGTCGGGGAGCGGAGCCTGCTCAACATCACCGGCGAGCGGCCCGGCGACGGCGGCAGCTGACGTCGTCAGGACCGCGGCAACGGAACGAGGGGCACCGGGGACGTCCCCGGTGCCTCTTTCTTGTGCGCCCTATGTCAGCCGCGCGCCCGTGACAGCTCGACGAGCCAGATGACCGTCTGAGGGAACAGCACCACGATGATCAGGCAGGCGGCCTGCATGACCATGAACGGCAAGGCGCCGCGATGGATGTCGAGCGTTCGCACTTCCTTCGGCGCCACCGACTGCAGGTAGAACAGCGAGAACCCGACCGGCGGCGAGATGAACGCCATGTTGAGGTTGATCGCCATCAGCACGAGGAACCAGATCGGGTCGATGCCCAGCTCTGCGACCGCCGGCAGGAAGATCGGCAGTGCGATGAAGCTGATCTCCAGGAACTCCAGGTTCACGCCGAGGATGAACACCGCAATGTTCGCCACGATCAGGAACGTCCAGAAACCGCCGGGCAGACCGGTCAACCACTCCGTTGCAAGCCGCTGGCCTCCGAGCTGGTCGAACACGAGGCCGAAGAACGTCGATGCGAACAGGATCATGAGGACCAGCGCCGTCACGTTCGCCGTCGCCTGACCGGCGTCCTGCAGCAGCTTCCAGGTGAGCTTGCCGTTGAATGCGGCGAGCACGCACGCGCCGACCGCGCCGACCGCCCCGGCCTCGGTGGGAAACGCGATGCCGAAGAAGATCGTTCCGAGCACTGCGACGATGAGCAGAACCGGCGGGACGACTGCGACCAGCGCCTCCTTCACCAGCGCCCACCCGCGGATGGTCCGCGCCTCCGGCGGGAGCGCCGGCACACGCTCGGGATGGCGGAACGCGAGGTAGACGATATACAGCCCATACAACCCCGTCAGGATGACGCCGGGAATGAGCGCACCGACGAATAGGTCGCCGACGCTCACGCCCGCCACGCCGGCGAGGACGATCAGGACGAGGCTCGGCGGGATAAGCTGCGCCAACGTCCCCGAGGCCACGATCACGCCCGAGGCGACACGGTGGCTGTAGTTGTAGCGGACCATCGTCGGCAAGGAGATCAGACCCATCACGATGACCGTGGCCGCGACGACGCCCGTCGCCGCCGACAGCAACGCGCCGACGATGACGACAGTCAGCGCAACGCCGCCGCGCGCCGGCCCCATGAGCAGCCCGACGGTCGACAGCAGCCGCTCGGCGAGTCCTGACTTTTCGAACACCGCGCCCATAAACACGAAGAACGGGATCGCGAGGAGGATCGGGTCGGTCATCGATTTGAGCCACCGGCTGAACAGCAACCGCATGGAATCGATGTCCAACACGCCGAGGGCCATGCCGATAAGGCCAAAGAGGATCGCGGTGCCGGCGAACGAGAACGCCACGGGGTAGCCGACAAGCAGCAGCCCGAGGAACACCACGAACATCACGATGGCGAGCAGCTCGAGCGTCAACGCCGCTTCCTCCTCTGCGGCAGGGCCGCGTGTCTGTCACTCAGCACGGATCGGCGGGGCATGCGCCTCGTCGGGCATCACGACCAGATCCGACCGCCCGATCAGTCGCGCGAAGAGTTTCACCATCTCCGCGAGCCCCTGGAGCAGCAGCAGGGCGAACGCCAGGAGCAAGAGGGTCTTGAGCGGCGCCCTCGGCAAGCCGCCGGGGTCCGGCGACTGCTCGTTGATGGCCCATGACGTCATGACCGGCCCGTACACGACCCAGATCGCGAGCGCCGCGAACGGCAGCAGCCCGACAAGGTGGCCGACGAAGTCGACGAGGGCACGCGTGCGGTCGCTGCGGTTGGCGTACCAGAAGTCGACCCGCACGTTGATGCCGTTCTTCAAGATGTAGGCGAACGCCAGGAGGAACACTGCGGCATACAGGTACGACTGCAGCTCCAGGTACGTGTTCGACGTCAGCTGACGTTGGGCGAAGCGGCCGATGTAGCGCAGCATCGCGTTGAGGAATCCCACGGCCACGACAGCGATGACGAGGTACTTCGACAGGGCGCCGACGGCGTCACTCACTCGGTCCATGGCACGCTGATACGCCAGCAGCGGTCGAAGCCAGAGCGGCGCGCTGCGCAGCGGCGCCGCTCGCCCAGGCGTGTGCTCGTGGGCGGCACGGGCGCGCCCGAGCACGTGGTCGACCGCAGCAGCGTCGCTCACCCCCTGCGTCGACTCGTCGTTCGCCATGCCGTGTGCTCCGTCGTGACGTGTCGCCGTGCCGGAGCCTTGGATGCGGCTCCGGCCGCCGACTGCCTGCGGACGACGGAGACTAACGGTTCGTTTTGCTACGGGATGTTTTCTCGACGAGATCTCGCCCCCACGGCGGCGTCCCGCCGGCGCAAGTGACCCACCTCGCCAGGTGCCGGTGTACGGCACCGCCGTTGCTCTGTAGGTTCCGCAACGATGGAACCGCGCATCCCGGTCGGCTATGACCGACTGCGTCAGGCGTTCGCCCGCGACGTTCCGGCCGACGCGAACATCGGTGTTGCCTGCGCCGAAGTCCAGCCGTGCGATTCGCTCGCGCTGATCGAAGTCAGGCCCGACGGGACCGTGCGCGACTACACCTTCGGTGACCTGACGACGCTGTCAAACCGCCTTGCGAACGGGCTTGCCGGCATCGGCGTCGGGACCGGCGACCGCGTCGGCATCGTGTTGCCGCAGCGCGCCGAAACCGGCATCGCCCACCTGGCGGTGTACAAGCTCGGCGCGATCGCGGTGCCCCTGAGTGGCCTGTTCGGCCCCGAGGCGCTGACCACGCGGCTGGGCGACTGCGCCGCGCGCGTCGTCATCACCGACGCGGCCGCCCTGGAAAACGTCGCGACGGTGGCGGGCGAACTTGACATCGAGGTCGTCGTCGCCGAGGACGTCGTGGTGGCGCCGCATCGCCGGTTCAGCGACCTGCTCGGCGCGGACGATTTCTCCGCTGCCACAACCGGCCCCGACACACCCGCGCTGCTGATCTACACGTCGGGGACGACCGGACCACCCAAGGGTGCCCTTCACGGCCACCGCGTGTTGTACGGCCACCTGCCGGGATTCGAGTTGATGTACGACTTCTTCCCGCAGGGCGACGACCGCGTGTGGACGCCGGCCGACTGGGCCTGGATCGGCGGTCTGATGGACGCTCTGTTGCCGACGTGGTTCCACGGGCAGACGGTGGTCGCGGCACCGCGCAAGGGCTTCGATCCGCAGTGGGCAGCCGGCGTGCTCGCCTCCCAGCGTGTCACCGCCGCGTTCCTTCCTCCGACGGCGCTGAAGATCATGCGCGGCGTGGATCCGCGCCTGCTGCAGGGCCTTGCGCTGCGCAGCGTCATGAGTGGCGGTGAGCCACTCGGCGCCCCGATGCTTCAGTGGGCACGGGAGCACTTCGGTGCGATCGTGAACGAAATCTACGGCCAGACCGAGGCGAACCTCATCGTCGGAAACTGCGCCACGTCGTGGGAGGTGCGCCCAGGGTCGATGGGGCGCCCGTATCCAGGCCACGACGTCGCCGTGCTCGGCGAAGACGGCGTCCCGCTGCCGCCAGGCAAGGAAGGCGAGATCGCGCTTCGCCTCCCAGATCCCGTTGCCTTCCTCGAGTACTGGGGCAAGCCCGACGCCACCGCCCAGAAAACGCGGAATGGGTGGCTGTGGACCGGCGACATCGGCCGCGTCGACGACGACGGCTGGTTGTGGTTTTCGGCGCGCGCCGACGACGTCATCACGTCGGCGGGCTACCGAATCGGACCCGGAGAGATCGAGGCGTGCCTGACCGGTCACCCGGCCGTTGCGATGGCCGCAGTGATCGGCGTGCCCGATGAGATCCGGGGCCAGGCGATCAAGGCGTTCATCCAACCGGCGCCCGGCCACGCTCCCACACCGGATCTTGAGACAGACCTCCGCAGTCACGTGCGGCGCCAACTGGCCACCTATGAGTACCCCCGTGACATCGAGTTTGTCGATCACCTGCCCATGACGACGACGGGGAAGATTCGCCGCAACGTCCTCCGAGAACGCGAGCGCGCCGACACAGAAGCCGAACGGCACCTAGGCCTGTAACCACAGAAAGGAGCAGCGACAATGAGCCGCGTTATCGCAAGTGCGTCACCCTCCGGCGCCGCCGTCGAGTTGTCCGGCCGACGCGCGCTCGTAACGGGAGGCGCGAGCGGCATCGGCGCGGCGTGCGCACGGCGCCTTGCGGCGGCGGGCGCTGCCGTCACCGTCCTGGACCGCGACAGGGACGGCGCCGAACGGCTCGCCAGTGAAATCGGGGGCCGCGGACTGCACGTCGACCTAGCCCGAACGGATGAGCTCGGCGGACTGGCGGCAGACGTGGACATCCTGGTGAACAACGCGGGCCTGCAACACGTCGCGCCCGTGGAGGAGTTTCCCCCGGAGCGGTTCCGGCTGCTTGTCACCGTGATGCTGGAAGCGCCGTTTGCGCTGGCGCGTTCAGCCCTGCCGCACATGTACTCCCAGGGCTATGGCCGCGTGATCAACATCTCTTCGGTCCACGGGCTTCGCGCGTCACCCTTCAAGTCGGCGTATGTCGCCGCCAAGCACGGGCTGGAGGGGCTGTCGAAGGTCGTGGCGCTCGAAGGCGGACCCAGAGGCGTGACGTCGAACTGCATCTGCCCGGCCTACGTGCGAACGCCCTTGGTGGAGGGACAAATCGCGGACCAGGCGAGGCGCCATGGCATCCCGGAGGAAGAGGTCGTGGAACAGATCATGCTCACGGAGCCGGCAATCAAGCGCCTCATCGAGCCCGACGAGGTTGCAGAGTTCGCCGCGTACCTTTGCACCGCCAGCGCATCGTTCATCAACGGTGCATCGCTGACCATGGACGGCGGCTGGTCAGCTCGCTAAAACGTCCGCGCGGCGGAACTACAAGCCAACCGCGCCAGGAGCACGCCAAGCAAGGGCACTACACGCGCCCGTCGTCGGCAACGTCGGTCCGCCGGACGACGCTGCGCCGATGTCGGCCACGCCACCTCCTCCCGCGTTTCCGGTGCCGCTGCCGGCGCGGCGGTCTGCTGAAGGCGACACACCTTTCCTCTCGCCGCCTCCACCAGCCGTGGTGGCGAGCCGGAGGGAGCATTCGTACGAACGACGATGAGACGCCGGATGTGGCCGTTAGGTGCCGGCTGCTCTCCATAGAGCGGCTCGAGGGACGTCACAGCCGCCCCGTCTCATGCTCACCGCAGCTGAAGTGGCGGGTGCTGGCTGGGTGGCGTGACCAATTGTGTGACCAGGCTGCTGCCGGAACCCGCTTGCGACGGTATGTCCGTCGTGGACTTACACCCGTTGATCTGCACGTTTGGTTGGCGGAGGCGGTGGGATTCGAACCAACGGGACCCGCAAAGGGCCCAAAGTTTTCAAGACTCGGTCGCATCATGTCCTCCTGTGACCTCCAGTGTCCCCCAGCGCCCTGACCAGCGCAAAGACGTGCGGACCAGGGCACAGCAACGCCCTCCAGTGTCCTTGGCCGCACAGGGGGCCGTGACCAGAGCGTGACCAGGCGACCGACCGTCGGGACCCCCGCGGCGAACTGATCCGTCTGCTCGGCGTTGCCCTAGTCGTCGAGGACTAGGAATCCCGCTACTCCCCGCATGCGCGTGGCGCCCAGCGTCCCCCTGCCGACGCAGCGGTCTGGCACAAGGCCGTCCTCGCTAGTCATTTGGCCGTCGCGACATTGCCTCCGCCCGACTGCGGTGGTTCCGTTTCCCGCGTCATCGGCGCAGGGGGATGGGAACGCCGGCAAGGGCGCCCCCATAACGGCTACCTCGGGGCCGCGACCAAACGACGTGGCGGTTCGCCGGCGCGTATGGCGATGCCAACACGGGGATGTACAAGATGGGTCACCGCTAGTACCAGCCGGAGACTGGAAGGTGGCCGCAGCGCGATCCGTCGTCCTGCGAATCCAACGCGTATCTGTACGCGAGCGCAGGATCCCCATAAACCGGCTCTACGCCACTGAGCGTGGTGGTCGCTTTCTGAGTCCCGCTGCGGTGGTCTTGCCAGTCGGCCGCCGCAGTGCAGCAGGAGGCGGAGGCGGTGGTTGTTGAGGTTGCGGAAGCGGCGTCCGACGCTTGATGTTCTTGATCGCGAGGTTGACCGCTTCGGTCAGGCCGTTGCTCGCACCGTCGGTGATGTGCCAGGCGAGGATCTCGCTCTCCCAGCGCCGCACCGTGTTCGTGAAGCGGCGCAGCTCGGGGACCGGATGGTCGTTCACCAGAGTGTAGAGGACGTCGAGGGTGGCGCGGGCGTGGTCGGGGTCGCAGCGGTGGTACAGGTCGCGGGTGATCTCTTTGAGCTGCCATGCGGCGGTGACGTCGCCGTCGGGATCATCGGCGCACAGCGCCGAGCCGAGGTGCCAGCCGATGGTGTCGAGGGTCGTCGGCGGCTTTGATCAGCAGCTTGCGGGCCCGGTAGGCGGGTCGGGCTTGCGACCGCGGTGACCCAAGGTGGCTTGCTGGACGCGGCGGCGGACCTCGTCGACCAGAACGATAGCAACCGCACCACGTGGAAGGCGTCGACGACCTCGGGAGCGTCCAACCCGCCGACCAGGGCGTTGTAGTACCTGGCCATGTCATGGTCAGGTCTCCGGTTCGTCAGCACGTCGGTCGTCCCGCTCGTTCGGCGGTTTGGTGGGGTCACGGTCAGTGCACAAGGCGGTGGCCGTTGTTCGTCCGGCTCCCGCACGCTGATGGGTGACGATTCGAGGTCGGCGCCTCAACTGGCCACATCCGCGGTCTGGAACGAAGGTCCGGGAGGCCAGCGCCAAGCTACGACGAGGTGCTTCTGAGTCTTTGTCCGCGGGGAGCGGGTTCGTTACCCAACCAGCGGGGGTGCTCATGAGGGCGGGTCGTTGCGGTGCTTGCGATGGTGGGCTTGATGCGTCGCTGGCGGGCCCAGATCAGTCCTTGGCGGCAGGCGCGGCGGATGCGGGCCCGCGTCCTTGGTGTTCGTCGTCGGGGGTGACGTAGCCGATCGCGGCGTGCAGTGGCGGCCGTTGCGCGTCGTCGCCGGACCCGTTGAGCTGGCAGGTGAGGTCGGTGGGGTCGGTGAGCACGGTCGGCTGGGGCCACTCGGGTTGCGGTGTGGCCGAAGAAGCTTTCCCGATGGGCGCCTGGTCGGTGGGGTGCGGGCCGGCCGAAGTGGCGGGCGATGGCGTGCCAACGCCATGAACTCCCAGGTCGACCCCGACGTCATCTGGGGGCCGTTGTCGGACACGGCCAGCAGGATCGGGCGGCGCGGGTCATCGTTCGTCGATGGGGACGCTGCCGGCGATCGCGAGCGGCGACGACGGCCCTCGGCGTCCAGCGCGGCGGTGAAGACCGCGGCGACCTGCGTGGAGGTCTCCTCGGTCGACGAGGTGGTGGATCCATTGCGTGAGACCAGGTCCGGAATGGCGATCACCGCCCGCTTCGCGCAGGAAGTGGGTGACGTCATAGCCCCCACACCTGGCGGGGGCGCAGGTCGACCCAGTGGGGCCACGGCGCGCGCCGGCGGTCGCCGCCGCCCGTGGTCGGGCGGGCAGCACGAGCCCCTCGGCGGCCAAAACGCGGAACACGGTGGACTCCGACACCCGCCGCTGGTAGGAGCCGCGGTGCGCAGGCTTGCAGTGGGAGCCGTCCACCTCGCCGAACTCGGCGAACAGCGCCGGATCTCGGCGACCTCCCAGTCCAGCAGCCCGTGCACGGCGCTGCGGGACGGCGGTCGGCAAGGGTCGCGTCACGGCGGGCCGCCCAGCGGCGCGCCCGACGCACCCCACAGCAGCGACCCCGCAGGCACGGCGGTGCGACCGGCCGGCGGCGACCTGACCTGGTCAGCGTCAACACCACGGCCTTGTCCTGGGCGGACGCCCTGGCGAGGACGAGGCCTACCAGGCCCCTCGCTGTTCCCCACCAGCAGGGCCAGCTCGATGGCCTGCTCGGTGACCACGTCGGTCGGTTGGGCGATCTCGGCCTCCGCCGCGCGCAGCTCGTCGGCCTTGGGCAGCGCCATGAACTCGCGGGTGTCGCCTGACGTCATCTCCGGGCCGTTGTCGGACCAGGCGACCAGGATCGGGCCGCTGTCGGCGCCCCGCTGCAGCGGCCGGCCGTCGGGACCGAGCAGCACGCCGCTGGCGGGGTCGACCAAGCCCTGGTCGGCCAGCGCCTGGGCGAACAGCAGTTGCACTTGCGTGGAGCTGGTCTCCGACGTCAGCAGGGAAGCCGATCCAGTAGCGGGTGACCACGTCGACGATGGCGTAGGCGACCCGCTTGCAGCGTTGCAAGTGGCTGGCGTCCCAGATCCAGATGCGGTTGCGCTCCACGGGATCTCCAGCAGGGCGCGCACGGGCCGGGCGGCCGGGGGCGGCTCCCCGGGCAGGCTGACGTGGTGTTTTGCCGCCGCGCAGCACCGACGACGGCGACACGAACACCGTGGCGGTGTAGGAGCCGCGTGCGCCAGCTTGCGGTGCGACCGGTCGGTCGGCCCCCGTCCTCGATCAGGTCCAGGATCGCCTGCTCCTCCTGGGTTGCAGTCGGTGCACCGGGTTGCCGCCCGGAGCGCGGTCCACCAACGTGCCATGAGCACGCAGCCAGGCGCGCCAGCGGTGGACCCGGTCGTCGGCGACGCCGAGCGCGTCGCAGCGCGGGTGTGCGCCCAACCGGCCGTCACGGCGTCGTCGACGAGCTTGAGCAGCCGCTCCTTGACGTCGCCGTCCAAGCGGCACCGGCAGCGGGCCGGGGCTCAAGCCCAACGCGCTTTTCCCCCGCACCAGGTGACCTCCACCGCCAGCTCCTTGAGCGCCTCGGACAGCCGCGCGTTCTCGGCGCGCTCGGCCTCCAGCTCGATCTCGAACGGCGACCGCGGCCGCCCGGGCTTGGACGCGGCGAACGCGGCCAGCGCGGCGTCCTTGGCCAGCCGGCGGACCTTGATCATGGTGGACACGTCCACCTGCCACTTGCGGGCGGCGTCGGCCTGGGTCAGCTCCTGGGACGTCACCTCCAAAACAGCTCCCCACTTCTCCTCCGGCAGCTGCCGGCCCTGCGTCGACCTGGCTGAGCCATCCTCCGACCCTCCTCGAATCGGGCCCCAGGAACCTATCAGGCTTGGAGGTCATCCGTTCGAAAGGCAGAGACGGCTCGCCGTAGAAGGAGGCGACCAGGCTACTGAAGCCGAGAGCATCGCGGCGTAACCGCCGGGCGCTGGCGCCGGTTGCGGACTTCCACGTCACGCGACAGGGTCACACACGTGCCGATCTCGGTCGGCCGCGCCGCAGTCGGCGCGGGTGGGGCAGACTGCCTGTCGGCGTCACGCCCGCGAGCGGGGGCGTCGGGCCGGCGCGCCGCCGGCCTCGCCGCCGGAACCGGGCGGACGGATTGCGAGTGTGCGATGGGCGTGTCGAATCGCAGACCAGTTCCAGACGCGACGGGGGGCGTGCGTGCGGCGCGAAGTTGTGCGGGCGCAGGTCGGGGCCTTGTTGGGAGCGGCGGCCGTCGCTGCCATCTTGTTGCCGTTGTGGATGACTGTCGTGATGGACAGCCTGTTCGAGGATGACGGCAGCTTTGAGGTCTGGGCCGTGGGCTCTGGTGCTCGCGTGCATCGCAGGTGCCGGAGCTGGCTGCGGGTGACGCCGAGAAAGCGTAGTGGCCATCGGGGCGTGGTCGACGGCGTCTTTCGTCCTTGTGACGCTCCTGCTGACGCTCTTCGTTGTGGTCTGGTGGTCGTCGAGCACCGCTCTCCAGTCCCGCCTGTACCCCTACGGGTTCATCCTCGCCTTGGTCTCACCCCTTGCTGCGCGCGCCGCCATCCGGCTATAGCGCCGTCACGGGACGGTCTTCCAGCAGTGCGCGTACATGACAGGATTGACGGGCGCTCGGGGTCATAACTGGGCTATGCCGCCCGACGTCGGGCCGTACGTTGTCAACACCGACGTACCGCGCGTTGGGAGAACCCAGCCATCGTGCGGTAGCGAACCGCCCATTCGCGATTGATCTCGTCGGCCTGACGGTGGTGACGGGCACGATCTGCAGATCATGGGGAGTATCGAGGCAAGGAAGTCCAACGTGCCGCGCATGACGGCTTCCATGTCGGAAGTCAGGTCCTGGTACCTCACCGGATGTGGCCGTATTGCGAACGCCGAGAACCATTCTCGCCAGGCGGCATTGTGCTCGCGAACTGTCCGGACGAGGTCGTCAATCTGCTCGAAGTCGAAGTGCGGTTCGCGCCCGGGTGCGACTGTGTCTCCGCGTTGCCAGTAGCCCGTCTGCGCGCGCCCAGGAAACGGCCTGGGCCACGGGGTCGTCTCGCCACAGGTGAACGAAACGTGTACGACCGAACGCTCGAGACAGCAAGTCAAGGTCGGCTCCTGCCAGACCGGGGTGCACGGCGCCCAATCTGGCAACCATCCTGGCCCATCGTTCCCCACATGATCCTGGCGCCGAAGACCCCGTTCCCGGTGCTTCCCCGACGATGGCCGCGCGCACGTAGTCGCCATAGTCGAAGGACCCGTGCGGGCGACGGGGGAGCTGCCAGCGGTCGGCCCATGACTGCTCATCGGGCACCCGGAGTACGACTCGGGCAGGCCCGCGACCCCTGTGGCCTGCAGCAACCCGCAGAACAGGGTGCTACCGCTTCGCGGCGTGCCGCAGACCATGTAGGCGTCAGGAGTCGTCGACGCGGGCACGGCGGCATTGTCGCACCACGTGCACACGCGCGCGGCCACGAGGAGCAATGGCATGCGCAGGCTGCGTCGGCTGCCGAGTTGGCCGGCGGATGCGTCGGGGTCTCCTCCAGGTCGGGGCGGCGGTATAGCAACGCGCCGCCAGCTCCCGTGCCCGACTCGGTCCTCTCCGGCTCGTGGTATGCGGTACCCAGCCGCAGGATGCTCGTCTCGGCGCCGCGCCGTCGCTCAGATTGCTGCCTGGTCAGTCGAGCAGGCGCCAGAGGACCTCGCCGAGCTCGCTCAGCGTCTGCATGCTGGTGATCGACGAGTCGGTGCACCGACTCGAGGACGCAGCGTGGTGGCGGTCATGGCCCGGCGGGGAAGTCATCGCAGACCTGCCAGCCGTATCCGTCGAGGAAGGCGTCCAACAGGCGCACGTCTGTTGCGAGGTCCAGATGCAGGGCCGGCAGTTCAAGGTATGGGTCGCCGACCAGGGCATCACCCCAGTCGATGATGCCGGTCAACACCTCGCCGTTGACGAAGACATGGTCGGCGTGCAGGTCGGCGTGGAGCACAGCCGGCGGTGTGTCGAGCTCGACGAGGTAGCCGTCGATCTGCTCCAGCGGCAGCGGCAGCGATCGCCAGCCGCGATGGCGTGCGGCGCGGTCGACCCGCCGATGCCGGACGGGGTCGCTGGCGAACACCGTCGCGGCTGGCGCGGGCAGCCGGTGGACGGCGGCTGCGACCTGGCCCAGACGGCGCGCGAGAGTGGTGCACCCGGTTTCGATACCGCCGCGTCCCGCCATGGTGTTCCTCTGAGCCGCTGGGTGATCAGATACGGCCACGGCGGGTCGTCGCGGTACAGGCGGCCGGCCGCCAGCAGTCGCGGGGCAGGGATCTGCGGGTGTTTCAGCAACAGGTGATGCATCGCGAGCTCTGCCTCGTGGCATCGCCTCCATGACGGCCAGCCACCGAAGAGCCTACGACGACCTCACCGACCAGGAACGTCGGGAACGTTCCGGCAACGCCAACCTCGACCTCGTGCTCACGGAACCCCTCCCGGCGCACGATGGCGCGCACGAAGAGCTCCCACCGGGCGACATCGGTGAGCTGGCGTCCGTACTCCTCGAGCGTGCCGAATGACGGCCGGCGTAACGGTGGGGTGCCCATCGTCTGGGCGACGATAGCGCCCAGTCCGACGAAGCGCCACCGTCATGATCCGACGCCAAGGTCACGTACTTCGTCGGGGTGACCGGCACGTACGCGACGACGGCGGGCACGGCCACCGGTGCGGGGACGTCCGATGAGCCGCGTACCCGGTCGTCGCTGTCGACCGTCGTGGCCGGCCGGCGTGGCGTCGCGTGTCGGATCCGGACGGTCGCGGTAGCCTGCCGGACGCCCGGCGTGCACGCCGGGCCGCGCGACGTGGAGGAGACGTTGGCCGGCGATTGCGTGACACCTGGCGTCCAGCGGGCGCCGGCGCGGTCGGCGTGAGCGCGGCCGTGCGCACCGCGTTGCCGCCGGAGCCCGCCAGCGCCGGCGCGGCGCGCCGGTTCGTCACGACGGCGTTGCACCGGATCGGCCTGGAGGCCCACACCGAGCTCGCGGAGCTGCTCGTCAGCGAGCTCGTGACCAACGCCGTGCTGCACGCCGGCACTGAGATAACGATCGAGGTGTCCCACGACGGCGGCGTCGTGCGGGTCGACGTCGCCGACGGCTCGCGCCAGCGCCCACGCCAGCGCGACTACAGCGAGGAGCCACGACCGGCCGTGGGCTGACGCTGGTGGAGGCGTTGTCCTCGGCGTACGGGACGGTCGCGACGGAGGCCGGCAAGACGGTGTGGTTCGAGCTGTCCATGGGGGCGCGGAGGACGCCGCATGACCGAGACCCGCACGGAGCTGGTCGAGGTCCGTCTCCTCGAGGTCCCGCTGGACGTGCTGGCCCGCGCGCGCGAGCGCAAGGACGGCCTGACCCGCGAGTTCGCGCTGATCGCGACCAGCCTGCCGAGCGACGCGGTACCCGCGCGTCTCCTGCGGCTCGCCCGGGACCTCCGCAGCCGCTACGGCGGCCACACCATGGGGCCCCAGGAGCAGATCGACAACGCCATGGACCGCGGCGAGCAGTCGATCGACGTCGCCTTCACGGTGCCGGCCGCCGCTCGCCACGCCGCCGTCGAGCTGTTGCGCGTCCTCGACGAGGCCGACGACTTCTGCCGCAGTGGGGATCTGCTCATGCTGGCCGCCCCACCGGAGCTCGTGCGGTTCCGGCAGTGGTACCTCGGCGAGTTCATCCGCCAGATCGACGGCGAGCCGCCGACCCCGTGGCCCGAGTGGCGGCGGGCTGGGACGCACCTCAAACGCCGGGCGGCTCATGTCCGACGGCTCCCTTCGGGAGACGGGCCCTGGTCGCGGCGGTCACGGGAGCGCGCCGGCGCGGGCCAGGGCGAGGCGCACCAGACGGTCCTGCCCGCCGGTCATCTCCGCGGCCACCGCGGGCGTCAACGCCTCCTGCGGCGACAGCCACGCGAGATCGAGGGTGTCCTGAGCCGGCGCGCACTCGCCCGCGACCGGCACGATGTAGACGAGGGAGACGGCGTGCTGGCGAGGGTCGGTGAAGCCGGTGCCGCGGGCGTCGTCCGAAGTACTCGGCCACCGTGAACGGCGCCGGGTCGGCGGGCAGTTGAGGCAGCGACTCGGGACCCAGGTCCTTGCTGAGGTTGCGCCACAGCGCTTCGCGCACCGTCTCGCCGTACAGGACGCGCCCCGACACCAGCGCCCGGCTGATCGTGCCGTCCGGGCGGTGGCGCAGCAGCAGCCCCACGCGCTCGATGCCGCCGAGATGGTGGGCGCGCACGGGCACGGCCTCGACGTAGACGATCGGCACGCGGTCGCGGACGTCTGCCATCTCGTCCGATGACAGCCAGCCGTGAGCGGTTTCGGTCCCCGACGACACCCAGGACTCCTCCTAGCGCGGATCTGACGCCGAGACGATACGACCTGGGTCGGCCGGCATGCCGAGCCGACGCCACGGCGAACCCGGGCCCTCGACGCCTCCCGTCCGGGGACAGGGCCCACGGGCCGGCGTCGGGCGACGCGCGACCTACGCACCCTGCCCGGTCGTGGAGCTAGCAGTCGTGGTCGCCGGCGCGGTCGACCAGCTCGCGCACCGGGATCTCCAGCGTCCCGTCCGCCACCCGCACCGCCGCACCGCCCACCCGCACCGCCGTGACCGCGCCACCGTCGACGTCGGCCTCGACGTGCAGAACGCTCGGCCGGCCCATCTCCACGCCCTGCTCGACGGTCCACCGCCGGGTCGGCGGCCCCTCCGGATCCGCCGCGACGAGGTAGCCCCCGAGCGCCGTCGCCGCCGCGCCGGTCGCCGGGTCCTCGCCGACGCCCATCGCCGGCGCGAACATCCGGGCGCGGAAGCGGCGCTCGCCGTCCGGGGCGATCGCGTAGACGTGCGGAGCCGCCGACGCCGCGAGCAGCGACTCCCACCGCCCGGCGTCGAGCCGGATGCGGCCGAGCACCCCCGTGTCGCGCACCGTCACGATCGCGAACGGCACCCCGGCCGACGCCCGCCGGGGCGCGAACGGCCCGCCGAGCAGGTCGTCCGGGCCCAGCGACAGCACGGCGGCGAGCTGCGCCGCTCCGGCCGGCGAAGGCCCCAGCTCCGGCGGCGCTGCCGTCAGCTGGGCGAACAGGTCGCCGTCGGATCGGGTCAGCAGGACCGGGACGGGGCCGACGCCCTCCTCGAGCACGATCCTCGTCGTGCCGTCCGCGACGTCGACGGCCCCCAACGACGCCAGCAGGTGCGCGGTGCCGATCGTCGGGTGGCCCGCGAATGGCAGCTCGGTGCGGGGCGTGAAGATCCGCAGCCGGCGCGTGCCCTCCGGCGTCTCCGGTGGCAGGACGAACACGGTCTCGGACAGGTTCAGCTCCGCGGCGACCCGCTGCATACGCTCCGGTGAAAGCCCCCGCGCGTCGGGAAGCACCGCCACCGGGTTGCCGCTCAGCGCCCGGTCGGTGAAGACGTCGAGCGTGTGGAACGCGTACCTCATCGCCACTCCTGCGATCCCTGACAGCCGGCCCACGGTGAACCGTAGTGACCACCCGGCACCCCGGCGGCCGGTCCGGCTGTTTACGCCGGGACCGCGACGGTGACCCCTGGACATAGGATTGAGCGTCTATGTGTTCCTGGCTCCCGCTGGTCGGCGAGCCGCGTGACCGCAAGCGGAGAGCCGACCTTGGTCAGAGCAACGCAGCGCTACCGCGACGTCGTCATCAGCGGCGTCGCGCACGTCGATGCTCCGCACGTCATCACGTCAGCCTCGATCGAGGCGCAGCTGGAGCCGACCCTGCAACGCCTGGGGGTACGCCCAGGGCTGCTCGAGGGGCTCGCCGGCATCGTCGAGCGGCGCTTCTGGGAGGTCGGCAAGCAGCCCAGCTCCGCGGCCAGCCACGCCGCCGAGGTCCTGCTCGCCGGCAGCGACGTGCGGCGCGACGACATCGGCGTGCTGATCAACACCTCGGTCAGCCGCGACTTCATCGAGCCGTCGGTCGCGAGCATCGTCCACGGCAACCTCGGGCTGCCCTACGAGTGCGGGAACTTCGACGTGGGCAACGCCTGCCTGGGCTTCATCAACGGCATGAACATCGCCGCGGCGATGATCGAGCGGGGTGAGATCGACCACGGGCTCGTCGTCAACGCCGAGGGCAGCCGCTACGCCGTGGAGCAGACGATCGCGCGGCTGCTGGGCGAGGGGGCCGACGAGGTGATGTTCCGCGAGCAGTTCGCCACCCTGACGATCGGCTCGGGTGCCGTGGCGATGCTGCTGTCGCGCGCCGACCTCGTCGCCGGCGGGCACCGCTTCCTCGGCGGGCTGAGCCGCGCGGCCACCGAGCACGCGCTGCTGTGCACCGGGCAGGTCGACGAGATGCGCACCGACACCAAGGGCCTGCTGCTGGCCGGGCTCGAGCTCGCCGCGCGGACCTGGAAGGAGGCGGCGTCGACGTTCGAGTGGCCCGAGGACACCGTCGACATGTACGCGCTGCACCAGATCAGTCGTGTCCACACGAAGGCGGTGTGCGACACGCTCGGCGTGGACGAGAAGAAGATGCCGTTGATCTTCCCCCGCTTCGGCAACATCGGGCCCGCCTCGGTCCCCATGGT
The DNA here is from genome assembly GCA_030446775.1 of Egibacteraceae bacterium. Taxonomy (GTDB): domain Bacteria; phylum Actinomycetota; class Nitriliruptoria; order Euzebyales; family Egibacteraceae; genus JAUJMQ01. The sequence goes on along the minus strand of JAUJMQ010000003.1, from coordinate 124,450 downwards.
CGTGTCCAAGTGCGCCCAGGACGGGCGGCTGAACGTCGGCGACCGTCTGATCCTCATGGGCGTGGGCAGCGGCGTGAACACGGCCGCCGCCGAGGTGATCTGGTAGCAGCCGTGCGCCTGCCGCCCGGGCTGTACCCCTTCCGCTCCCGGTTCGCCGACGTCGGCGGCTTGCAGTACCACTACGTCGACGAGGGCTCGGGCCCGCCCGTCGTCGCGGTGCACGGCAACCCCACCTGGTCGCTGTACTACCGCGACCTCGTCGCCGACCTGCGCCGCGACCACCGGGTCATCGCCGTGGACCACATCGGCTGCGGACCGTCGGACAAGCCCCCCAAGAAGCGCTACCCCTACACCCTCGCCCGCCGGGTCGCCGACCTGTCGGCCGTCGTGGACGGCCTCGACCTGGACGACCCCGTCACCCTCGTCGTCCATGACTGGGGCGGCGCCATCGGGATGGGCTGGGCGGTGGCGCACCCCGAGCGGGTGGCGGCGCTCGTGGTGCTCAACACCGCCGCGTTCCACCTGCCGCCGGGCAAGCGGCTTCCCGCGGCGCTGCGGCTGGCCCGCTCCTGGCCGCTCGGCGAGCTCGCCGTGCGGGGGGGAAACGCCTTCGCGCGGGGCGCCGCCCGGGCGGCCGTCACCCGCGGACCGCTGCCGCCGGCGGTCCGGCGGGCCTACCTGGCCCCGTACGACAGCTGGGCGCACCGGGTCGCCGTCGCGGAGTTCGTCAAGGACATCCCGCTGCGCCCGTCGGACCGCTCCTACGGCACGGTCAGCCGGATCGCCACGGGCCTGCCGCGGCTGCGCGACGTCCCGATGCTGCTGTGCTGGGCGCGGCGCGACCCGTGTTCGACGCCGACTTTCTCCAGCAGTGGCAGCGCCGCTTCCCGGACGCCGAGGTGTGCGCCTTCGACGCCGGCCACTACCTGCTCGAAGACGCCGGCGAGGAGGTCCTGCCGGTGATCCGGGAGTTTTGACCCGCACCGCGGCGGCGGCCCGGTCGTGACGGGCACGAGCTTGGGCCCCAAAGACGCCCTCCACCCACAGCGGGTGCAGCTTCGAGCGCAGACGCCCGCAACTGCACCCGGCCGGGTGCCGCGCCGCCGGCCGAGGCCGCGCTGGCCGTGAGGGCGCCCGCTGGCGCCGCAGGGGCGGCCCCGACGCCGGCGTCGCCGGCGTCGCCGGTGCGGACGCTCGCCGAGCTGCTCGCCGCCGCCGCCCGCGACCACCCCGACCGCCTGGCCACCTGGCTGCCCCGCGGCAGGCGCCACCGTGCCGGTGCGGCGGGCTACCGCCGGACCACGTTCGCCCAGCTCGACCGCCGCTGCGACGCGCTCGCGGCCGGACTGACCGCCGCCGGCGTCGGACCCGGAGTGCTGACCGCGCTGCTCGTGCCACCCGGCGAGGACTTCTTCGCGCTCGCGTTCGCACTGCTGCGGGCGGGGGCCGTGCCGGTGCTCGTCGACCCGGGGATCGGCGCCCGCAACCTCGGCGCATGCCTCGGCGAGATGGCGCCGGCGGCGTTCATCGGAGTACCCAGGGCGCACGCCGCCAGAGCGGCGCTGCGCTGGTGCCCCGGCGCCCGCATCCGCGTGAGCGTCGGTCTCCGCCTGCCCGGCGCCGGGCCGACCCTGCGCGACGTCGAGCGGCGAGGTCGCGAGCTCCTGCCGTTCCGGCCGCCGCCGCCCGACCTCGGGGCTCCCGCCGCCGTGCTGTTCACCTCCGGCAGCACCGGACCCCCGAAGGGGGTGGAGTACCGCCACGGCCAGTTCCTGGCACAGTCGCGGCTGCTGCGCGAGCTGTACGGCCTGGGTGGAGGCGACGTGAGCCTCGCGACGTTTCCGCCGTTCGCGCTGTTCGGTCCGCCGCTGGGCATGACCACCGTCGTGCCGCGGATGGACCCGTCCCGCCCCGCGCGTGTCGACCCCGCCCGCATCCTCGACGCGGCGAACACGTTCGCCGCGACGTTCATGTTCGGCTCACCGGCGCTGCTGGACACCGTCGGGCGCTGCGGTGCCGCCGACGGCAGCATGCCGACCCTGCGGACCGTCGTGTCGGCCGGCGCCCCCGTCGCACCCGCCGTGCAGCGGCGCTTCCTGCGGCTGCTCGGGCCGGGCGCGCAGGTGTTCACCCCCTACGGCGCCACCGAGGCCCTGCCGGTGACCTCCATCGGCAGCGACGAGATCCTCGCCGACGACGCCACCGGCATCTGCGTCGGCCGTCCTGTGCCCGGCGTCGACGTCGCGCTGATCGAGGTCACCGACGCTCCGCACCGCCGCCTGTCGCCGGACCTTCTCGTGCCCGACGGCGCCGTGGGGGAGGTCGTCGTGCGCGGCCCCGTGGTGACGGCGTCCTATGCGCGGCGGCCGGCGGCGACCGCGGCGGCCAAGCTGGACTGGGACGACCGGGTCGCGCACCGCATGGGCGATGTCGCCTACCGCGACGAGCGCGGGCGGCTGTGGTTCTGCGGGCGCAAGGCCCACCGGGTCACCACCGCCGCCGGCACGCTGTACCCCGTGCCCTGCGAGGCCGTGTTCAACGGCCACCCGGCCGTGCGCCGCTCCGCGCTGGTCGGCATCGGCCCGCCAGGCCGCCAGCGCCCCGTGGCCTGCGTCGAGCTCGAGCCGGGGCAGCGGGCGAGCGCCGCGCTGACCGCCGAGCTGCTCCATCTCGCCGGCACCGCCCCCGCCAGCCGCCCGGTCAACGCGGTGCTGTACCACCCCGGCTTTCCCGTCGACATCCGCCACAACGCCAAGATCGACCGTCCCGCACTCGCCCGCTGGGCGGCGCGGCGGCTGCGGTGAAGGCGCTCGTCACCGGGGGAGGAGGGTTCCTCGGCGGCGCCGTGGCCGGCCTGCTGCTGGCGCGCGGCGACGACGTCCGCACCCTCAACCGCAGCGGCGCCCCCCATCTCGCGGCGCGAGGCGTGTCCGCCCTGCGCGGCGACATCACCGATCCCGCTGCGGTCGGCGCGGCGGTGCGAGGCGTCGACGTCGTCTTCCACGTCGCCGGGAAGGCAGGGGTCGGCGGGCCACCGGGCGCGTACGAGCACACGAACGTCGAGGGGACCCGCACCGTCGTCACCGCCTGCCGGCGCCACGGCGTCGGCCGTCTGGTGCACACGAGCACCCCCAGCGTCGTCCACGCCGGGCGCCCCATCGCCGGCGGCACCGAAGCGTTGCCGTATGCCCGCTCCTATCCGGCCGCGTACCCGCGGACGAAGGCCGTCGCCGAGCGGCTGGTGCTCGCCGCGAACGGCCCGGACCTGGCGACGGTGGCGCTGCGGCCCCATCTCGTGTGGGGCCCGGGCGACACGAACCTCGTGCCGGGGATCCTCGCGCGTGCCCGCGCCGGCCGGCTGCGGCTCGTCGCCGGCGGTGCCGCCGTGGTCGACACGACATACGTCGACGACGCCGCCACGGCGCACCTGCTCGCCGCCGACCGTCTGGCGCCCGGCGCCGCGCCGGCAGGGCGCGCCTACTTCGTGTCCGCGGGCGAGCCGCTGCCCGTCGCCGAGCTCGTGAACCGCATCCTCGACGCCGCCGGCCTGCCACCGGTGACCGCGAGCATCCCGTTCCCCGTGGCCTACATCCTCGGCGCGGCCGCCGAGACGGCGTACCGGGCGCTGCACCGCGACGACGAGCCGCCGATGACCCGCTTCCTCGCCCGGCAGCTCGCAACCGCGCACTGGTTCGACCTGGGCGCGGCCCGGCGCGACCTCGGCTACGCACCGCGGGTGTCGGTCGACGAGGGGATGGCACGGCTGCGCGCCCATCTGCGGGCCGCGCCGGGACCATGACCCGCACCGCGGCCCGTGTCGTGGCCGGGCCGGCGTCATCGCGCCGGCGACCGCGGCGCCGGCCGACGGCCGGGGCGCCGGGCACGCAGCGCGCACCGACGCGCAGCCGACCCTGTCCCGTGGCACGATCATCCCGGGCGCATGCGGGGTGGCCGGCGCCCTGAGGGGCTGGACGCCGATGAGCAGAGCCGGTGGGATCGACAGCGCCGCGGACGCGGGGGCCGCTGCGAGGTCGGCGGCCGCCGGCCCCGGCCGCGCCTGGGCCAGGCCGGACTCGCGGCCAAGGTGCTCTACGCCGTCATCGGGTTCCTTGCGCTGCAGCTCGCTCTCGCCAGCAGCGCCAGCCAGCAGGGCGCCCTGCGCACCGTCGCCCAGCAGCCGTTCGGCAAGGTGCTGCTCGCCGTGCTCGCCGTCGGCCTGCTCGCCTACGCGCTGTGGCGACTGTCGCAGGTGTTCGGGCACCATGGCGAGGACAGCCGGGCCGAGGCGTGGGCCAAGCGCGGGAGCTGCCTGCTGCGTGCCGTCGTCTACGGCTCGCTGTTCGCCGCGACCCTGCGGCTGCTCATGGGCTCCGGCGGCGGGTCGGGTGGTTCGCCCTCCGAGTCGTCACTGACGGCGCGGGTGCTGCAGCTGCCCCTCGGTGTCGCGCTCGTCGTCGGCGTCGGCCTGGCGGTCGTCGGCGTCGGGCTGTACCAGGGGTACAAGGGCGTGAGCAAGCGGTTCCTGGAGGAGCTCCGGACAGCGCGGATGACGCCGGGTCAGCGCACCTGGGCGACCCGGATCGGCGTCGCCGGCCTGGTGGCCTGGGGCGCCGTGTTCTGCCTGCTGGGCTTCTTCGTCGTCAAGGCGGCGCTGGAGTCCCAGCCGCGGCAGGCCACGGGCTCGACGGGGCGCTCCAGCGGCTGACCGCCCAGCCCTACGGGCCGTGGCTGCTCGGCGTCGTGGCGATCGGCCTGTTCACGTACGGCGTGTACTGCGGGGTGCAGGCGCGCTGGGCCGACGTCGACCGCGTCGACTGACCTGGCCGCCACCTGACGGCAGGGTCAGCGCAGCTCGCGGAGGTGCACCGTCATCGTCGTCTCGCCGCCGCCCGCAGCACCCGGTCACGCACGTCCCGGTCGATCCGCCGGGCATCCATGAGCCGCTGCAGGTCGCCGACGGCGTGCACCGGTTCGCCGTCGAGGTCCAGGATCACGTCCTCGGGCCGCAGGCCGCCCACATCCGCGGGGCTGCCTGCGACGACCGTCGTCACCTCGACGCCTTCGGTGCGGCCGGTCGCCGCGGCCGCGCGTGGAGGCAGCGGTCGCGTGCCGCCGGCGATGCCCAGGTACGCTCGCCGGACGCGCCCATCGCCGATGAGCGCCGCGACGATCGCGCGGGTCGTCGCGTTGATCGGGACGGCCAGCCCGAGGCCCTGCCCGATCCCCGGCCCCACGACGGCGGTGTTGACCCCCACGACACGACCGTCACCGTCGGCCAGCGCCCCGCCGGAGTTGCCCGGGTGCAGGGCGGCGTCGGTCTGGATGACGTTCTCGACCAGGCGCGCGTTCGCGCCGTCGCGCGACGCGAACGAGCGTCCGAGGGCGCTGACGACGCCCGCGCTGACCGATCCCGCGTAGCCCAGGGGGCTACCGATCGCGACGACGAGCTGCCCGACGACGAGGTCGTCGGCGTCGCCGAGCTCGGCGGCGTCCAGGTCCGACGCCCGCGCACGGACCACCGCGAGGTCGCTGAGCCGGTCGGTGCCGATGACCTCGAAGTCGACGGCGCGTCCGTCTGAGAACGTCGCGACACCGCCGTCGCCGGCGGCGACGACGTGCGCGGAGGTGGCCAGCAGCCCGTCGCCCGACACGACGAACGCCGATCCGGTGCCGGCCGTCCGGCGGCCGCCGGGCACCGGGGCGGTCACCCGCAGGCTCGCCACCGACCCCAGCAGCCGGCGGGCGACAGCGGTGACGACCTGCGAGTAGGCGTCCAGCGCCACCGTGGGCCGGAGGTCCACGGCGGTCACACCGAACCCTCCGTCCCGCCGCCGTCGTCGTCGAAGCGCACGGACACGGCCCGCTCCTCGACGCCGCGCACCACCGTGAGCGCCAACGTGGCGCCCCGCTCGGATGCCTCCACGGCGTCGAGCAGGTCGTCGGCCCGTGCCAGCGGCGCGCCGGCGACCTCGACGAGCAGGTCCCCCGGCCGGATGCCCGCCCGGTCGGCCGGTGCGCCGTCCTCCACGGCCTGGACGAGCAGGCCGTCGCGCTCGGGCAGGCCGACGGAACGGCGCAGGCGGTTCGCCACCGCGCTGGGGGCCAGGCCCACACCCAGGCGCGGCCGGATCGGGCTCTCCCCGCGGGCGAGGGCCTCCACCTGGCTTCGCAGGCCCGCGTCGGCCGGCAGCGCGAGGTAGAAGCCGTCGCCGAGGCGGTGCGTGTTGATCCCCAGCAGCCGGCCGTGCGGGTCGACGACGGGGCCACCGGAGGAGCCCCGGGCCGCGGGAGCGGTGTGCTCGAACGCGCCGGTCACCCGCCGACCGCGCGGCCCGCGGAAGGTCTGGTCGACCGCGGAGACCGTACCGAAGGTGGCGCGCAGCCCGCGCGCGCCAGGATTGGCCAGAGCGAACACCGGGCTGCCGGGGCGCACAGCGGTCGTCTCGCCCCATTCGACGGGGCTCGTGCCGCTCGTGTCGACGTCGAGCACGGCGAGATCGCCGTCGGCGTCGACACCCGCGACCGTGCCCTGGGCACTGCGGCCGTCGGCGAACGTCACCTGGGTGGTGCGGTCGCGAAGGTTGTGCGCGCTGGTCACCACCCGGCCCTCGCCGACCACGATCCCGGCGCCGCGCCCGTTGCGGCCGATGACGACGACCGACGCTCCGGCCGCCGCGGTGACAGTCCGGGTCGCCTCGCTGATCTCCTCGAGCAGGTTCATGGCAGCACTCCATGTCCGTACGGTAGTGGCTTGCAATGTACTATCCTCTGCCTGAGGATGCAGCGCCTCTAGGCTGGAGGCGATGGCCGATCTGCTGCCCCCGCTCGCCGCCGCGATGGAGCGCGTGGGCGACCGCTGGACGCTGCTCGTCGTCGAGGCGCTGCTCGACGGGCCGCGTCGGTTCGGCGAGCTGCAGGCCGCGGTGGCCGGCATAGCTCCCAACATCCTGTCCCAGCGGCTCAAGCACCTCGAGCGCGAGGGCCTGGTCGTCGCGCAGCCGTACTCCCGCCGCCCGCCGCGCCACGCCTACGCGCTGACGGTGGCCGGGGCGGAGCTGGCCGGGGCGCTGCTGCTGCTGACGGCCTGGGGTGCGGCGCACAGCGACGAGGCCGCCCCGCCGTCGCACTCGCTGTGCGGAACGTCACTGCAGGCCCGCTGGTACTGCCCGACCTGCGACGTCGGCGTGGCCGACGCCGAGGCCGACGAGCTGCGCTACGCCTGACCGCCGGCGGGCGCCCGCCCGGCCGACCCGGCGGGCCCGCCCGGCGAGCTGCGTGGCGCCTGGCCACCGGCGGGCATCCCGCCGGCCGCGGCGTTCCCCGCCGCACCACGCCGGGGGGCACCGCAGCCCCGCCGCGCGCAGCCGCCGCACGAGCTCGCCCGACGGGGTCGCGACCGCCCCGAGCAGCAGCGCCTCGGTGCGCACCGCGTCGGGGACGTCGTAGTGGTCACCCTGGAACCACTCCCGGCGCAGCCCCAGCCGCTCGGCGAACGCGTGCAGCTCGTCGTGGCTCGTGTCGCTCACGAGGTGCGCCCAGCGCCGGCCCCGCCAGCGCCAGATCGCCGGGTCGACGAGGATGGCCATCCCGCCACGATAGGAGCAGCGGTGGACGACCGGCTCGCCGGCGCCTGGCACCGGCTCACCGAGCCGCTCGGTGCGCCGGGCGGCGAGGTGCGGCGCGTGCTCGACGACCTCGCCGGGCGCTACGCCGAGCCGCACCGCGCCTATCACGGCCTGGCGCATCTGCGTCACGTCCTGGCCACCCTCGACATGCTGCTGGCCTCAGGGGAGCGGGCCGACGACCCGACTGCCGTGCGGCTCGCCGCGTGGTTCCACGACGCCGTCTACCTGGCCGGCGACGACGGCAACGAGCTGGCCAGCGCCGAGCTCGCGCGCGTCGAGCTCGGCCGCCTCGGTGCCGCCGAGGACCGCACCGAGCGGGTGGCGGCGATGGTGCTCGCGACCCGTGACCACGTCGCCCGCGACGCCGACGAAAGTCTGCTGGTCGACGCCGATCTGGCGATCCTGGCGGCCGAGCCGGCGGCCTACGACCTGTACCGGCGCGGCGTCCGGGTCGAGCACCCCCGACTGTCCGAGGAGCAGTGGCGCACGCGACGGGCGGCGTTCCTGCGCGCCATGCTCGCGCGGGACCGGATCTACGTCACGGCGACCATGCGGGAGCGCGGGGAGCAGCCCGCGCGGCGCAACCTGCGCGAGGAGCTCGCGACGCTTTCGACGCCCGCCTGAGGCGGCGCCCGAGCCGAGGCCAGGCACCGCTGACCCGTCCGGCAGGTTCGCCGGAAACCCTCCGGGCAGCCGCTAGCGTCGGGGCGTCCCATCGCCCGCCCGGCCAGGAACCGCAGTGCGCATCGGCCTCGTCCCGCTCGACAACCGTCCCGCCGGCGTCCGCGTGCCGGCGCTGCTGGCGCGCGCCGCGGGAGCCGAGCTCGTCGCCCCCCCGCCGGCGTTGGTGGGAGGTCTGGGCGACACGGGTGACCTCGACGCGCTCGCCGAGCGGCTGCGCGAGACGGCCGACGGCGTCGACGGGCTCGTCGTGTCGCTGGACCAGCTCGTCGCCGGCGGCGTGGACGCTCCCGACACCGACGCCCCGGACGTCGACCGCCCGCCCGACCCGCTCGCCGCGACCGCGCGCCTGAGCGTCCTGCGCGATATCGCCCGCGCTGCCCCGGACCTGCCGCTGCTGGCCTTCAGCGTGCTCGCGGGCCCGCGCGACCCGGGACCGCCCGCGCTTGCCGGGTGGGGGACGCTGCTGGACCGCCGGGCGCTGGGCGAAGACGTCGGCGACGAGCTGCGTGCCGCCGAGGCCGGGCTGACGCCGGCGCAGCGCCGGGCGCTCGTCCTGCGCCGGATGCGCGCGGAGGTGACCGCCCTCGCCGCGCTCGGGCTCGCCGCCGATGGCACCTTGGACCTGCTCGTCCATGCCACGGCGACCGGCGGCGACCCCGGCACCGCCGCGCTGCGCAGGTCGTGGCTGAAAGGCTGGACCCAGCCCCTGGATGTGGGCGCCGTCACGTACCCGCAGCCCGGGGCGGCGGAGCTTGGCGGGGTCCTCGTCGCGCGCCTGCTCAACGCCGCCGCCCCCGAGCGGGTGACGGTGGGCTTCTACTGCCCGGTGCCCGAGGCCGAGAAGCGCGTCGCGCCCCGTGAGGACGGCCCTGTCGCCCGCACCGTCCTGCGGTGCCTGCGGACGGTCGGGGCGGACCTGGCGGAGAGCGACGTCGACGTCGTCCTCGCCCTGCACCCGCCCGTGGCCGGTGACGGGCCGCGCGACTGGGGCGCCGCCGCGCCGGTCGGAGGCGACTCCGCAGACGCGGCCGCCGCGCTCGCCGACGAGGCGACCCGCCTGCAGGCGCTGGGGATCGGTGTGGTGCTCGCCGACGCCGCCTACGTCGACGGCGGCGACCCCGTCCTCGTCGAGCGGCTGCGGTCACGGGTCGACCTGCTCAAGCTGGCCGGCTACGCGGCCGGCAGCACGGCGGGCGACGCGATCGGCGCGGCGCTCGCGCAGGGAACCGTCTCCCGGCGCCTGGCCGGGGATGCGGGCAGGGCCGCCCATGAGCTGCTCGTCCTCCACCGGTTCCTCGACGGGTGGGGCTACCGCACGAAGGTGCGGTGGCGGCTGCGCCGCAGGCTCGCCAACGAGACCGGGTCGCCGGAGCCGACTCCCGAGACCCTCGCCGGCGCGGAGGCCGAGGCCGAACGCGAGCTGGGCAACGTCCTGGCGCAGCTGCCGCGGTTCGCCGGGCGCTACCGGGTCTTTCCCGGCAGCGTCCGGCTGCCGTGGGGACGCACCGACGAGTGCGACTTCGAGCTCGAGCGCCTCGACGTCCCACCCGCGGAGCGTCGCTGAGGTGCCTACCCTGCCGGCCGTGAGTGACTTCTCCCAGCGGGTGCGTGCGGTGCTGCTGGCGCTGGAGCCCGGTGAGGTCCTGACCTACGGCGAGGTCGCCGCCGAGGCCGGCTCCCCGGGGGCCGCGCGCGCCGTCGGCAACTGGCTGCGCGGCGCCGAGGGCGTGCCGTGGCACCGGGTGGTGGGCGCCGGCGACCGCATCGTGTCGCGCTGCGCCGCAGAGCAGGCGCGCCTGCTGCGCGGCGAAGGCCTGCGCGTCGACGCCGCCGGGAGGGTGACCCGCCGGGATCAGCGGACCGCGGCCATGAGCAGCAGACCGCCGTCGACGACGAAGGAGGCACCGGTCGTGTAGGAGGCCTCCGCTGAGGCGAGGTGGGCGATCGTCGCGGCGATCTCGTGCGCGTCGCCGGGGCGGCCGAGCGGGATACCCGGCCGGTCCTCGCCGTGCGGGTCGACATCGTGGGCGCCGGTCATCGGGGTGGCGATCTCCCCTGGCGCCACGGCGTTGACGGTGATGCCGTGCTCAGCCAGCTCCAAAGCCATGCACTTGGTGAGCAGCCCGAGGCCGCCCTTCGTGGCGCAGTAGGCGCTCGAGTCCGGCAGCGGCACATGCTCGTGGACCGACGTCACGTTCACGATCCGCCCGCCGCGGCCGGCCGCGACCATCCGGCGGGCGGCCGCCTGGGCGCACACGAAGGCACCGGTGAGGTTCACGGCCAGCTCGGCCTCGAAGTCGGCCAGGGTCTGCTCCAGGAACGCGGCGCGGCCTCCGCGCCCCGCGTTGTTGACGAGCACGTCGATGCCGCCGAGCGCTTCGGCGAGGTCGTCGATCACGGCGGCTCCCGACGACGGGTCGGACAGGTCGAGGCGCCGGACCTCCGCGCGCCCCTGCGGCGCGCACCTGTGCGGCGGTGTCGTGTGCGCCCTGCTCGTCGCTGTGCCAGGTGATCCCGACGTCGCAACCCGCCTGCGCCAGCGCGACCGCCGTGGCCTTGCCGATGCCGGAGTCGGAGGCGGTGACGATCGCGATCCGGCCGTTGCTGTCTGCGCTCATGGCGCAGCGCTACCCCGCCGGCGGCCGGCGACCCCTGGGACGCACCTCAAACGCCGGGCGGCTTACGTCCAACGACTCCCTTCTCCGAGACAGGCCCGAGCCGGTTCCGGCTACCGTCGCCGTCCACCCCGTCCACGGCTGCCGCCGCCGAGCCTGCGCCCGCCGCTGCCGCCGAGCCTGCGCCCGCCGCTGCGCCCGCCGCCGCGCCCGCGGGCGCCGACTCCGCCCCCGCCGCCCGCCGCCGAACCCGCCCCCGCCGAACCCACCGCCCCCGCCGAACCCGCCGGCGAACCCGCCGCCTGGGTATCCACCGCCACCCCAGCCGCCGCCGTAGCGGCGGCGGGCACGCGGACGGCCCCACGAGTAGCCGACCGGCCGGCCGCCTCCGAGCAGGATCGAGAACACGTCCAGGCCCCCATCCCGGCGCCGCCGTAGCCGCGCGGCGCCTGCGCCGCCGGCACGGGACGGCCGTCGACGGCGACCCGCCGTGGTTCCGGCGCCTCCCCCGCCGCAGCTGGTCCGCGCAGGTCGGGCAGACCCCGACCGACCGCGTCCCGGCGGGCGTGCGGAGCTCGGCCTGCTGGCTGCCCGCGCCGTGGTCGGGGTCGAAGAAGCAGGCCGACGGGTAGTCCGACGGTTCGGGAGGCGGGGTGCGCCCCTCGAGGAGCGCGGTGGTGGAGTCCAGCTGCCAGCGCACCCGGTCGAGGCGGTCGGACAGCCGCACGAGGTCGCCCTCCGTCGTCGCGTCGGGAAAGGCGTCGGACACCTCCGAGAACTCACCGCCGGCCTCGGCGAAGATCCGCTGCGCCTCCGCGGAGCCCATGCTGACCCGGTCGGACAGCGCCAGGATGCTGTCGGCGACGGCGTCGAGCTGGTGGCGGACCTCGGTGCGGGCCTCGGTCAAGCGGCGCTGCCCGACCCGCCTGCTCGACCGCGAGCCCTGCAGCAACGCCACGCCGCCGACGCCGAGCAGCCCCACGACGAGCAGCGTCGGATGCCGATCCGGCCGCTGCCCTCCGCCGGCCCCCGGGCGGGATCCGCGCGCGACGACAGCGCCTCGGCGAAGGCCGCCACCCCTTGTGCCGTGCCGCCCGCGTCAAAGCCCGCGACGGCCTGGTCCGCGGCGGCGTCCAGCCGCGCGTCGTCGTGCACGGTGCTGGCGTAGCCGATCGCGCCGGGGGTGACGACGAGCACCGTGCCGTCGCCCACCTCCTGCCGGAGCGCCTCCGCGGCGACCATCGCGCCCGTCTCGGGCTCGGCGTCCGCCGTCGGCGTGTCCGGCTCGGTGGCGAGCACCGCGACCGACAACCGCTCGCCCCCCGCCCGGGCGCCGGCGACGACGTCGGCGACGGCGGCCTCGTCGACGTCGGCTCCGGGCTCCACCGCGTATCCACGCTCGGCGAGGTCGCGGGCCAGCGAGTCCAGCGACGCGGCCGTGGCGGCACCGGCGGACAGCACGGCGCCGGCGAGCGCGAGCGCCACGGCGAAGGTCGCGCGGCGCAGTGGCGGGGCGGGGCTCATGGCGCAGTTCCTGGCTCGACGGGTGCTCCAAGGGTAGGGCGCGGACCGTCGGGGGATACCCGGCTGTCACCCGGCGCACGGGCGCGGCACACTGTCGTCCCGGCGCCGGCGACCGCCGCACGCGCGGCGGCAACCCGGGCGCGAGCAGACGCGAGCAGACGCGACCAGACAGGAGTCCTCCGATGGGCAAGCTTCTCCGGCGCATCTGGCGCTACCTGACCGCCGCGGGCGGCGGGAAGTTCGACGAGCTGGCCGACCCCAAGATCCAGCTCGAGCAGGCCATCGCCGAGGCCCAGGAGCACCGCCGGCTCAAGGAGCAGGCGGCCAACGTCATCGCCAACCAGAAGCAGACGGAGATGCGCCTGGCCCGGACGATGACGGAGCTGGAGAAGGTCAACGCGAGCGCCCAGCAGGCGATCCGCATGAGTGCGGAGGCCGAGGCGCGAGGCGACACCGACAAGGCGGGCGACTACAACCGCGCGGCCGAGTCGTTCGCCTCCCGCATGATCGCGCTGGAGCGCGAGGTCGAGGACCTCAAGCAGCTGCACCTGCAGGCCAGCCAGGCCAGCGACCAGGCCAAGGCGGCGGTCAACCAGAACGCGACGGTCATGCAGCGCAAGCTCGCCGAGCGCCAGAAGCTGCTGTCACAGCTGGACCAGGCCAAGATGGCCGAGCAGATGAACAAGGCCATGACGTCGCTGTCGGAGACGGTGGGCACCGACGTCCCCACCTTCGACCAGGTGCGCAACAAGATCGAGGGACGCTACGCCAAGGCCAAGAGCGTCGGGGAGCTCAACGCCGACTCGGTCGAGGGCCGCATGCTCGAGGTCGAGACCGCGCAGATGGACAGCGAGGCTCAGGCCCGGCTCGCCCAGATCCGCGCTCAGATGGGACTCGGCTCGGGCGCCGGTGAGCCGGCGCACCGCGAGATCGACGAGGGCGCGCCGGGGTCGTAGAGCCGGCCGAGCTCGGGCGGAGACGAGGTGGGCTCGCGCAGGCGGGGCCTGGGCCGGGCGCTGCGCCGACGCTGCCCGGTGTGCGGGACGCGCCCGATCTTCGACGGGTGGTTCGCCCTGCGCGACCGCTGCCCGGGCTGCAACTTCTCGTTCGAGCGCGAGGACGGCTACTGGGTCGGCGCGATGATCGCCAACATCGCCGCGGCGGAGGCGCTGTTCGGCCTCATCTTTTTGGGCGGCGTCATCGCGACGTACCCCGACGTTCCCTGGACGCCGCTGATGGTCGCGGGCTTCGTCGTCATGATCGGGCTGCCGATCGCGTTCTACCCACTGTCCAAGACGCTGTGGCTGTGGGTGGACCTGGCGTTCCTGCACCCGCTGGACGCCGACGACCTGTCGGCCAACGACCCGCGGCGGGGTTGACCCGTCGCCCGCCGCGCGTCCGGGGGGCAGCTACGGCCGCGCGCCACCAACCGGGTGGCCTGTGGCGCCGGCCAGCGGCGGCCAGGCGTCGCCCCAGGCCAGACGTCGCGCGGCACGGTAGACGTCGCCCTGACGCCTGGAGACGGTCTGTGTGGCGAGCCCGTCGTGGGCGGTGCACAGCCGCAGCGACACCAGGCCCTTGCGCTGCTGGGGATGACGCACCACCCGGTTCGCCGCCTGCTGCCGTCGCACGGCCGACGCGACGACGTAGGAGAACTTCTCGTCTTCGAACCCGAGGGTGGCCGCCTTCGTGCGCCGGTGCAGCGGGCTGCGGTCGACCCGGACCGAGAAGTGGCACCAGTCACGGCCCCGCGGGATGGGGCACTCGAGGTCGTGCGGACAGGGCGCGACGACGGTCATGCCGAGCGCGATGAGCAGGTCCCGAGCGGCGATCACCCGGTCGTAGCCGTCCGGCGTCCCCGGCTCGATCAGCGCGACGACGGCGCCGGATGCGGCGAGCCGCCCGACCACGCCGCTTCGCGCCGCTTGCGGGACCTCGCCGAGCACGTAGGACATCGTGACGAGGTCGGCGCCGGGCAGGGCGACGTCGGGACCGATCGTCGCCGGGTGCCACACCGCTCGCCGGACCGCCTCGGACGTCGCCGTCGCCGCCAGCCGCTCGCCCAGCCCCATGAGGGCGGGGACCCGCTCGAGCACCGTGACCGCTTGCAGCGACGGCCAGGTCTCGGCGGCGGCCCACACGGTGGCTCCGGTACCGCCGCCGACGTCGAGCTGGGTGCGGGGCCGGAACTCCGGTGTCAGCTGTGCGCACCGGCCGAGCGCGGACCTCGCCGCGGCGTAGGTGGCCGGCATCCGGTACGCGGCGTACGCGGCGGCGTCGATGTCGGACCGCAGGATCGGCCCGTCGCCGCCCGAGCCGCCGCGGTACCGCTCGATCAGCCGGCCGGCGGTCCTGACGACGTCCTGCGCCGGCAGGGAACCGAGGGCACCGTCGAGCGCGCGCCGCAGATCGTCGGGAACCAGCGCGCTATCCCGCGGCCGGTGACGGGGTCGGGTGAACGGCCGGCCACACGAGCTCGTCGCCGGTCGCCGAGCGCGGCTTCGTCAGCGTCTTCTCCCTCGTGGGCGTGGAACGGGCGTGGACCGCGGCGACTCGAGGCGTGCCAGCGTAGGCCATTCGGGCGAGTCGGTTGCCCGGGTCGGCTGGCCTCGATACCTTCTTCAACAGCGCCGGCGCGATATCGGCCCGGATGGAGGGCACGCCGATTGTGGTCGGTGAGAACGGGTTGAAGCTGCCGACCGACGCATCTCCCGCGGGCGACAGGTGGGGCGAGCCGGCGACACGACTGTTCCGGCGGCAGTTTCTCATCGGGCCCGAGCCGGTGCGTGTCCGCGCCGACTGGGTGAACCGGCAGCTCGGCCCGCGGGCGTGGATCAGTCACTGCCCGCAGCTTCGGGTCGCGTGGGGGCACGACGGCGACGGGCGCGGGTGGGGGATCGTCGGGGTGGCCGTGCAGACCTCGCCTGGCGCGCCTGACCCGATCGAACAGATCGGCGCGACCTCGACGGGGGCGATCCCCGAGGCGACGCACGGCTGGGCCGGACGCTGGGTGCTCGTGGACGCCGAGCGGGTCTACCCCGACGCGGCCGCCACCCTCGGTTGCTACGTGCGGATCGTCGACGCGCGCGCGTGGATCTCGTCCAGCGCGGGGCTGTTGAGCGAGGTGCCGGAGCCGTTGACCGGGCCCCGCGACCCCCGGCGACTTCAGCCCGAGGGAATGACCTGGTATCCGCTGCCAGGCTCCCGGCTTCCGGGGATCCGGCGGCTGTTGCCGAGCCAGGCACTGCGCATCGACGACGGTGCCGTCGAGCCGCGGAAGCTGATGCCGCCGCTGGAACCCGACCGCGACCCGGAGGAGATACTCGACCTCCTCCAACGCCGCCTCGCAAGCTCGATGCGCCACCTCCCGCGAGACCGACCCCTGTGGCTGTCGCTGACCGCGGGACGTGACACGCGGCTTCTGCTGTCACTGGCTCACCAGGTCAACCTCCCGGCCGTCACCTATACGCAGGAGACCCGCAACGCCCGCGTGGCCGACCGCCTGCTGCCCCCCCGCCTGGCCGCGCTGGCCGGCTATGACCACCTGCGGGTGCGGCGCCGGCCCGTGACGTCGATGTCTGAGGCCATCATCGAGCGACACACCGGCGGTCACGATCCCGTACGGCCCAGGGGGCATCTGCTCGACGGCCTGTGGGAGTTCGGCCACGGCCTCGCGATCCGGGGCAACAGCTGCGCGGTTGGCAAGGGCGTCTTCGTCCGACGGGTCCCCACGACGTACGACACGGTCGAGCAGGGTGTCAAGGCCTTGCTGGCCGCCTACGGGGAGCCGGCGTCGTCCAGCGCCGCCCACGGGCTGCGCGAGTGGCTGGAGTGGGTGGCAGTCACCCCGCATGAGAGCCTGGACTGGCGTGACCGCTTCCACATCGAGCAGCTCGACGCCGGCTGGCTGGCCGCCATCGAGCAGCAGACCGACGTGACCCCGTTCGAGTGCGTGCAGCCGGCCAACGCCGCTGCCGTCTACGCACTCGTGCTCAGCCTGCCGGAGGACCTCCGGCGCCGCGGCGGACACCACGAGGAGCTCATCCGGCGGCTCTCACCGGATCTCCGGAGCTATCCGTGCAACCCCTCCGGCCGGCACTTCGGCCGGGTCCGGGCCGTGTCCCTGGTGTTGCGTACGAACCCGCGCCGGCGGCTTGGGCGCCGGCGTCGCCGGCTACCCGGTGGCGGCCACTGACCGACGTCGTGCCGCGCCATCGGCCCGACGGTGTGCCACGGCCTGACGCGCGCCAGCGGCCCGCCGGCGACCTACCCCGCAGCGGTCTTGGCGCGGGCGGCGGCCCGCCCCCGGGCGGTGCGGTCGAGCACGACCTTGCGCAGCCGGACGCTGGCGGGCGTGACCTCCACGCACTCGTCGGCGCGGCAGAACTCCAACGCCTGCTCCAGCGACAGCATCGGTGCGGCACGAGCCGCACCAGCTCGTCGCCGGTCGACGAGCGCATGTTCGTCAGCTTCTTCTCCTTGGTCGGAGTTGACGTCCATGTCCTCGCCGCGACTGTTCTCGCCGACGATCATCCCCTCGTAGACCTCGGTGCCGGGGCCGACGAACAGCGTCCCGCGTTCTTGGAGGTTGAACAGCGCGAACGCCGTCACCGGCCCGCGCCGGTCGGCGACGAGGCTGCCGGTCGGGCGGGTGCGCAGCTCCCCGTGCCAGGGCTCGTAGCGGTCGAACACATGGTGCAGCAGGCCGGTGCCGCGGGTCTCGGTCAAAAACTCCGTGCGAAAGCCGATGAGCCCGCGGGCGGGCACGAGATACCCAGGCGCACCCACCCCGTCCCGTGGTTGACCATCTGCTCCATGCGGCCCTTGCGCAGTGCGAACAGCTGTGTCACGACGCCGAGGTAGTCGGAGGGCACGTCGACGGAGACGCGCTCCATCGGCTCGTGCACCCTGCCGTCGATGGTCCGGGTGACGACCTGCGGCTTGCCCACCGTCAGCTCGTAGCCTTCACGGCGCATCAGCTCGACGAGCACGGCCAGCTGCAGCTCGCCGCGTCCCTGCACCTCCCAGGTGTCGGGCCGCTCGGTCGGCAGGACGCGGATCGCGACGTTGCCGACGATCTCGGCGTCAAGGCGACCGCGCAGCAGTCGGGCGGTGAGCTTGCTGCCCTCGAGCCCGCCAGCGGAGCGGTGTTGATCCCGACCGTCATCGACAGGCTCGGCTCGTCGACGGTGAGCACGGGCAGCGGGCGGGGGTCGTCGGCGTCGGCGAGCGTCTCGCCGATCGTCACGTCGGGCAGGCCCGCGATGGCGATGATCTCACCGGGGCCGGCCGATTCGGCGTCGACCCTGTCCAGTGCCTCGGTGACGTACAGCTCGGTGACCTTGACCCGCTCGACGGTGCCGTCGTGACGGCACCACGCCACGGGCTGCCCCTTGGTGATCGTCCCGTGGTGCACGCGGCACAGCGCCAGGCGGCCGACGTAGGGGGAGGCGTCGAGGTTCGTCACGAGCGCCTGCAGCGGGTGCTCGGCGTCGTAGGACGGCGCGGGGATGGTGGACAGCAGCGTGGACAGCAGCGGCTGCAGGTCGGTGCCGCGCTCGCCGGGGTCCAGCGACGCGGCGCCGTCCTTGGCGACGCAGTACACGATCGGGAAGTCGATCTGGTCCTCGGTGGCGTCCAGGTCGAGGAACAGCTCGTAGACCTCGTCGACGACCTCGGCGATGCGGGCGTCGGGTCGGTCGACCTTGTTCACCACCAGGACCACCGGCAGGCGCGCCTCCAGCGCCTTGCGCAGCACGAAGCGGGTCTGGGGCAGCGGGCCCTCGCTGGCGTCGACGAGCAGGACCACCCCGTCGACCATCGCAAGCCCCCGCTCCACCTCGCCGCCGAAGTCGGCGTGGCCGGGGGTGTCGACGATGTTGATCTTGACGTCGCCCCAGCGGACCGCGGTGTTCTTCGCCAGGATCGTGATGCCCTTCTCGCGCTCCAGGTCCATGGAGTCCATCACCCGGACGTTGACGTCCTGGTTGGCGCGAAACACCCCGGACTGCCACAGCATGGCGTCCACGAGCGTGGTCTTGCCGTGGTCGACGTGGGCGACGATCGCGACGTTGCGCAGGTCGGCGCGGACGGGCATGGGGGACAGGCTCCACTGGAGGACGCTGAAACGGCGCGCGAGCGCGCGCGGTCGGAGGCGAGTGTACGGCCGAGCCCGTCCCGGCCTGGGTTGCTCGCGGGACGCCGGCGGCTCCGCGTAGGGTTCGCCCGTGGGGATCGAGTCGCGCGTCAAGCAGCTGCTGCGCCGCAGCTACCGCTTCGCGTGGAGCTATGACCTGTGGCGCTACGGGCGGCCGTCCCGCCATCAGGGCCGGCCCCTCGTCGTCTACCAGATGGGCAAGGTCGGCTCGACCTCGGTGTACCGGGCGCTGCAGGCGGCCGCGCCGGAGTACTCCGTCTACCACGTCCACACGCTGGACGCCGAGCAGATGGCCTCCGCGCAGCGGTCGTACGCGCGCACCTACCACCTGCGCGGCGTCGTGCCGCACCACCTCATGGCGAGCCGCCATCTGCGCAGCGACCTGGAGCGGGGCCAGCCGCGTGGGCGCTGGAAGGTCCTCACTCTCGTGCGCGACCCGATCGCGCGCAACGTCTCGTCGTTCTTCCAGGACCTGCAGCTGCGTCATCCCGACTTCCCGTACGCCAGCAGGCTGGCGTCGGGTGACACCGAGCGACTGGCGGCCGACCTCGTGGAGCTGTTCCTGAGCCGCCACGACCACGACGAGCCGCTGCGGTGGTGCGACCGGGAGCTGCGAGGCGTGCTCGGTGTCGACGTCTACGCGGCGCCCTTCCCGCACGACCGCGGCTGGGCGTGCTGCGAGGACCTCGCGCCGAGGTGCTCGTCATCCGGCTGGAAGACCTCGACGCCGCGCGCTGGACCCGGCGCTGGGCGCCTTCCTGGGCAGCCGCGGATTGACGCTTCCCAAGGCCAACGTCGCCACGGACAAGAGCTACGCCGACCTGTACCTGGGGTTCAGACGCCAGCTGCGCCTGCCGCAGGCCTACATCGAGCGGATGTACGGCTCACGCTTCGCCCGCCACTTCTACAGCCCCGCCGAGCGGGAGGCATTTGCGTCGCGCTGGCTGCCCGCAGGTACCCGATAGGGATCCCGGGCGGGGCCGCTGCCGGCCCGGCCCTCCAGGCTCGCCGGCGCTCCGTTACGGCGCGTCGGTCGTGGCGCGGTTGCGCCGCCGCGGCTCCTTGACCTCGGTCCAGCCGCCGTGCGCGGCGCAGGTCGGATTCGGGTTGTAGCGCGACAGCCGGGAGGAGCACTCCGGATGCGCACACGAGCGGCCACCGTCGAACTGGGTCAGCGGGGTGCCGCCGTTGAGCGCCATGGCGCGCTCAACACGGCGACGAGGGGTGGCTCCTGAATCCGTCACGCGTCATATCCTCACGAACAAGAGGGCGAGCAGAACCACGACGGGGTCAAGGCCGACCCCGCGATCCTGCCCGAGCCCGTGAGCGCACAAACGCTCGACGGGCGCACGGGGCCACGGGGCATGGGGGGCATGCGCCTGGGTACATCGAGCGCCATGGCCACCAGACCCGAAGAGCTCGACCGCATCGCCGAGGCGCTGCGCGACACCGACGCCGTGGACGCCAGCGGCATCGAGCTGCGCGACGAGGGCGGCGCCGTGGTGCTGCGCGGCGCCGTGCCGAGCTTCGAGGAGGCGACGCTCGCCGCCGCGATCGCCGAGCAGCACGGCGGCACGATGGCGGTACGCAATGAGCTACGGGTCGACCCCAACCTGCGTGAGGACCCCAGCCCAGGGCTCTCGGCGACCTACGAGCGCGGTGGCGGCGAGGAGGTGCGCGCCAGCTCCTACGAAGGGTCGTTCGACGAGGGCGACGACCTCGTCACCGACGTCGGGGACGCGCTGGCGGAGAACGTGCCGTGGGACCCTCCCGACCAGCCGACCGAGGCGCCGACCCTGGCCGAGGAGCGCGGCGTCGTCGACCACGACGTGACCGCCCTCGAGCCGGCGGCCGCGGGGCCGCTGAGCGAAGACGAGGCGGAGGGTGTCGAACCGTCGCTGCCCGACCTGTCACCCGAGGACCTGCGCCGCGCGGCGCACCCGGAGCCGCGACGAGGCGCTGACCGTGGACGCCGACACCGCACGCAAGCTTCTGACCGACGAGCGTGACCGTCTCGCGCCGATGCTGGAGGCCGTCCGGGGCGACGTCGAGTCCCAGAAGGACTCGATGTCGGAGCTGTCGTCGATCGACCAGCATCCGGGCGACCTCGGCAGCGACACCTTCGAGCGCGAGAAGGACATGGCGATCGCCGGGTCCGTCGAGGAGTCGCTGGCCGAGGTGGACGCCGCCCTGCGGCGACTCGACGACGGCTCCTACGGCCGCTGCGAGGTCGACGGCGAGCCGATCCCCGACGAGCGGCTCCAGGCGCTGCCCGCCGCCCGGTACTGCGTCAGACACCGGGCCGAGCTCGAGGACCGCACCGAGGCGTGACCGCGCCGTCGCGTCACTCGACGGCGATCGCCGGGGTGCTCCGCGCGGGGCCGCTCCTGGAACGCCACGGGGCGGCGCAGCACACCGGACACGTCGCGGCGGCAAGGTCCTCGACCACCTGGCCAGGACAGTAGAACCACCGCGAGCAGGAGCGGCAGTACGCCCACGTCTCCACGCTTGCCCTCCTCAGGCCGCACTGGCCCGCTGGCAACCGGGATCAGCGTCTACGACCGATTTGTCCCCCAGCATGCCCCCTGCGCCGGAGGCGTCAAGACACGGCGAGATGCGAGCCGGACAGCGGCCGTCGATGAGGCCTCTCTCATCAGGTTCCCATCGCGCTTTCACGGCGCCGGGCATCGTCCTGGGTCAGGTCGACGTGCGTCCGCGGCGGCGCCGACGCTGCGCCGCGGGTATTGGAGACATGCGCGATGCGGCAGCGTGATGCCCGGTTGTACCGCCGCCAGTACCTCGTGGGGCCGGAAGCCGTAGCCGTCCGCGACGGCTGGCACACCAGGCAGCTCGGACGGCAGCTGTGGATCTGGTACTGCCCGACGGTGCGGTCGCGTGGCAGCAGGACGCCGAAGGCCAACTGTGGGTCGTGCTCGGCGTGGCCGCGCAGAGCTTGCCCAGGCACCGGGATCTCCGCGGCCGCCGGCTACGAGCACGTGCTGGTGCGTCGGCGACGGTCGACGGCGTTCTTCCACGAGCTGGTCGAGCGCCACACCGGCGGCCAGGCACCGCCGGTGCCCGAGCAGCTGCTGCTCGACGGGCTGTGGGACTTCGGGCGCGGCCTCGCGCTGCGCGGAAACAGCTGTGGCATCGGCAAGGGGTCGTTTCCGCGCACGCATCTGCCCGAGGGGCTCGACACAGTCGAGCAGCGGGTCGCAGCGCTGCTCGCCGCCTACTGCGAGCCGCCCACGTCCATGGCGCCCACGGGTCTGCGCGAGTGGGCGCGATGGGTCGAGCAGACCCCGCAGGAGCATTTCGACTGGCGTGACCGGTTCCGCATCGAGCAGCGTCTCGGGGGCTGGCTGTCGGCGCTGGACCAGCAGACCGACCTCAGCGACATGTCCTGCGTGCGGGTGGCCAACGCCGCCTCCAGCTACGCGCTGGTGCTCAGCCTGCCCCTGGAGCTGCGGCTGCCCGGCCGGCACCACCTCGAGATCGTCCGCCGGCTCGCGCCGGCGCTGCTGGAGTTCCCGCTGACGCCGCCCGGCCGCCACTTCGGCCTCGCGCGAGCCGTCGCGTCGGGGCTGCGCACCAACCCCCGCCGCCTGGCGCACAAGGCGGTCCGGCGCATGCCCGGCGGCGCCGCCTCAGCCGCGCGACGAGCCGAGGCGGCGGACGGGAGCGGATGGGATGGCGTCGCCCCGGTCCTCATCCCAGGTCGTCTCGACGTGCACCGGCGCGAGCTGCACGATGCCGTGGGGGGAGCGGTCGAGGTCCGGCCCGACGACGTCGAAGGACCCCGCCGGCTGCCACGGCAGGAGGGTGCGCTTCACGTCGTAGGCGACGACCCACACGTAGAAGCGGCCGCGTGGCAGCGGCAGGCTCGCGATCGAGCAGCGCACGTCGGTCCTGCCCTCGGCGAGGTGCAGCTGGCGCTCCAGGAGGATGATCGGCGCCGCGGTCCCCTCCGTGATGCCCACACACACGGTGGCCGGCGTGCTCTCGGGGCTCTCGATGGACAGCTCGACGTCGAGCGGCCCGTGGGACCGCGGCACCTCGTCCCGCCGGGGCGGGGCCACCGTGGTCCGCCGCAGCCGGACGATCCCGTCCATGGTCCCGCCGGAGGCAGCCGACGCGTCGATCCACTCCCGGTAGCCGCCCATGACCCCGGCGAGGGGACCGTCGGCCTGTACCACCCCGTTCTGCAGCCACAGGCCGCGCCGGCACGTCGCCTCGACGGCTGCGAGGTCGTGGGACACGAAGACCAGGGTGGTGCCCTGCGCCAGGACCTCGTGCATCCGCTCGGTGCAGCGGTGCTGGAAGCTCGCGTCACCGACGGCCAGGATCTCGTCGACGAGCAGCACGTGGGGCTCCAGGAACGCCGCCACGGCGAAGCCGAGCCGCATCTGCATGCCCGACGAGTAGAACTTGACCTGCCGGTCGACGGCCTGCTGGAGCTCGGCGAACTCGATGATGTCGTCGAAGCGCTTGGCGACCTCGCGTCGGCGCAGCCCCAGCAGCGTCCCGTACAGGTAGACGTTCTCGCGTCCGCTGAGCTCGGGGTGCAGCCCGGCACGGACCTCGATGAGGGCGCCCACGCGGCCCGAGACGTCGACGGAGCCCGCGTAGGGGTACATGACCCGCGTCAGGATCTTCAGCAACGTGGACTTGCCCGAGCCGTTGGGGCCGAGCAGGGCCACCGAGTCGCCGGGCTCGACGTCGAGGGTCACGTCCTGCAGCGCCCAGGTCCAAGGCGTCCGCCGCCCGCCGAGCTGGGCTTTCAGCCGCCGCATCGAGTCGCGCAGGTCGCGCTTGCTGCGGTCGGCACGGAACCGCTTCCACACGTGCCGGGCGGAGATCGCCCCCTCAGGCAACATCGGCGAGTCCCGTCTCGAGGCGCTTGAACAGGCGGTAGCCGACGAGGAGCAGGACGACGCTGCTCGCCCCGCCGAGCCCCACGAGGTCCCAGGCCGGCTGCTGGCCCAGCAGCACCGTGCGCCGGTAGCCGTCGATGACCGGCGCCAGAGGGTTGAGCACCGAGTAGAGCCCGCGCAGGTGGGCCGGGATGGTGTCGATCCCGTAGGCGACCGGCGTGGCGAACAGGCCGAGCTGGAGCAGGATCGGCAGGGCGTGCCGGATGTCGCGCAGGTGCACCACCACCGCCGAGGAGATCAGGGCCACCGACGTCGTGAAGGTCACCTGGATGAGCAGCAGCACCGGCACCCACACCGACGTCAGACGTGGGACGAACCCGTAGATGACGAACAGCGCCCCCAGAGCGAGCAGCGCGATCGCGGTGTCGATGCCGGCGACCACCACGCTGGACACCGGGAACACCTCGCGCGGGCAGTAGACCTTGTTGAGCAGCATCTTGTTCGTGATGAGGCTCAGCCCGCCCTGGGAGATCGACGTGGAGAAGAACGTCCACGGCAGCAGGCCGAGGTAGGAGAACAGCGGGTAGGGCGCACCGCCGGTGTCGACGTCGGCCACGCGCCGGAAGAACACGGTGAACACGACCATGAGCGCCACGGGGGTGAACAGCGCCCAGCCGAAGCCGAGCACCGCCTGCTTGTAGCGGGCGAGGTAGTCGCGCTCCGCGAGGGTCCAGACCAGCTCGCGGGACGCCCACAGCTCGCGAGCCGCGGCGACGAGGCCGACGCGTCGGCGGTACAGCAGCTCGCGGGGCGGGCCGGGCTCGACGTCGGTGCGGGTTGCGGTCATGGGCTCCGTCGGAAGCCGCCCCTGCGAGCCGGCGGGCGGTCGGGTAGCGGTCTGCGGTGGCTGAGCGGCTGCCGTCCCCAGTGGGAGGAGGGCTCGGCGGGCGACGGCTCGCGCCGGCGCGGTCACCCGGCAGCGCTGCGGGCCCGCCGGTTACCGTAGCCGTCGCGCGGTGCGACGGCGAGCGGCCAGGGTACACCATCGGGCAACTATCTGTCACACTGTACTTGCGCTACGTCATGAGAGGAGGTCAGCCGTCGTGCCGGAGGTCAGCGTGGTCGTCCCCACCCGCAACCGCCGCGACCTGCTGCGCCACACGCTGGGTTGCGTGCTGGGACAGCGAGCGGTGGACATCGAGGTCCTCGTGGCCGACGACGGCTCCACCGACGGGACCCCGGAAGTGGTCCGCTCGCTGGGCGACCCGCGCGTCCGGCTGCTGCGCTCGCACAGCAGCGCTGGTCCCGGCGTCGCGCGCAACCGCGGCATCGCCGCGGCGGCGGCCGCGTGGGTTGCGTTCATCGACGACGACGACCTGTGGGCGCCCGACAAGCTGCGCCGCCAGCTCGACGCGGCGACGTCGACCCGTGCGGAGTGGGTCTACACGGGCGCGGTGAACGTGCAACAGCGCGACGGCCGGCTGGAGATCGTCGGCGGCGCCCCGTGCTCGAGCCCGGATGAGGTGCGGGCGCGGTTGCCCTACCGCAACGCACTCGGGGGTGGGCCGGCGCTCGTCCTGGTCCGCCGGGCGCTGCTGGACCGTGTCGGGGGCTTCGACGGATCACTTCCCCACAAAGAGGACTGGGACCTGTGGATCCGGCTGTCGCGCGCCGCCGCCCCCGCGGTCGTCCCCGCGCCGCTGGTGGCCTACCGCATCCATGACGACCAGCGCTCGGTCGCCGTGGCCGGCACCCTCGCGGCCGCCAGGACGATCTCCGAGCGGTACGCAGCCCTGCGGGGCGGTCGGCCGATCGACTGGGCGGGCGTCCACCGGCACCTCGCGTGGCTGTGCCTGCGAGCGGGTCGGCGGGCCCCGGCGCTCCTGGCCTACCTCGGAGCCGTTCGCCACGGTGACCTGGGCTCGCTGGGACGAGCGGCCGGGCTCCTGTCACCTGGCGCCGTGGCCCGCGCCCACCGCCCCCGTCGGGTCGAGCCGGCGTGGCGCGCCGCCGCCGAGGCGTGGATCGAGGCCGTGCCCGTCGGACCCGCCGCATGAGCCGCCCGGCGACTGAGGTGCGGGCATGAGCGCTCCGCGGCTGACCGTCGCCGTGCCCACCCGCAACCGCGCCGCCATGCTGCGCCAGGCCCTGCAGTCGGCCGTGGAGCAGTCCCTCGACGACATCGAGATCATCGTGTCGGACAACGCCTCCACCGACGACACCGCCGATGTCGTCGCCGCCTTCGACGATCCCCGGGTGTCCTACACGCGCCTGGAGCGCAACATCGGGCTGCACGGCAACCTCTCGCGGTGCCTGACGCTGGGCAGCGCCCCCTACGTCACGATCCTGCAGGACGACGACTTCCTGCTCCCGGGCAGCCTGGCGGAAAAGGTCGCCGTGCTCGACGCGCATCCCGAGGTCGCGGTGGTGCACTCGCGCTTCCACTACGTCGACGCCACGGGGGCCGTCGTGCGTGCCGACGTCGACTGGACCGGTCGACGGGTCGACCCGGTGGAACCCGGAGCCGTGTTCTGTGAGCGGGCCATGGAGGCCAACTGCCGGATCAACCTCACCGCCGCGGTCATGCGCCGGGAGGCTGTGGCCGGCGACGCCTTCGAGGAGTCCGACGGCGCGCAGGCCGACGTCGGGCTGTGGCTGCGCGTGTCGCAGCGAGGCGCCGTCGCGTTCGTGCCCCGGACGCTGTCCGTGCGGCGCGTGCACTCGGGGGCGCACAGCTTCAGCCAGGGCCTGCTCGTCGAGCGGGCCGCGACCACCGCGGTCACCCCCGCCCACCTCGCGAACGTCGCGGCCGTCAAGGAGCGCTTCCTGCGCAGCAACGCCGAGCGGCTGGGCAGCCGGCTTCCCGGGCTGCGGGCGGCGTCCCGGCGCGCACCCCGGCGTCAGGCGAGCTGGGTCCTGGTGCGGGGCCTGGACACCGCCCCCGACCGCCGCGCGGTCGTGAGCGACGTCACCGGAGCCGTCCGACACGTTCCGGGGGTGCTGTTGGAGTGGCGCACCTACGCCTGCCTGGCGGCGCTCGTCGCAGGTCCCCGGCGCGCCTCGCGGCTGCTGCGCCGCGGACACCGACGGTGAGCCGCTGTGCTGCCGGACAGGGGCCGGCCGGTTGTGGAGGAGGGCCCGCCTCCGTTACAGTGAGTCACCCGGCCCCGCGTTCCTGTCACCAGCACGCGAGGGTCTTCGACTCATGCGAGGAGCGGCCCTGAATGCGTGTCCTGATCACCGGACACCGCGGCTACATCGGCAGCGTGCTGACACCGCTGTTCCGCCGCGCCGGACACGAGGTGGTCGGCCTTGACACCGACCTGTTCGCCGCCGCGGACTTCGGCCCCGGACCGGAGCGTGTCCCCTCGCTGGCGGTCGACGTCCGCGACGTCACCCGCGAGCAGCTCGAAGGCTTCCACGCCGTCGTGCACCTGGCGGCGCTGTCCAACGACCCGCTCGGCGACCTCGACCCCGAGCTGACCTACGCCATCAACCGGCACGCCTCGGCGCGACTCGCCCGGCTGGCCCGCGACGCCGGCGTCAGCCGCTTCCTGTACTCGTCGTCGTGCAGCATCTACGGCGCGGCCGGCGCCGACGACGAGCTCGACGAGGAGGCGCCGCTGCGCCCGGTCACGCCGTACGCGATCTCCAAGGTGCAGGTCGAACAGGACCTCGCCGGTCTCGCCGACGCCGACTTCAGCCCCGTCTACCTGCGCAACGCCACCGTCTACGGCGTCTCGCCGCGGCTGCGCACCGACCTGGTGCTCAACAACCTCGTCGGCTGGGCGCTGCTGACCGGTCGGGTGCGGGTCCTGTCCGACGGGACACCGTGGCGTCCGATCTGCCACGTCGAGGACATCGCCCGGGCGTTCCTGGCCGCGCTCGAGGCTCCGCGCGAGGTCGTCTCCGGTCAGGCGCTCAACATCGGTCGCGCCAGCGAGAACTACCGCGTCCGTGAGATCGCCGAGTTCGCCGGCGAGGCCGTCCCGGGGTGCACCATCGAGATCGGCTCCGAGAGCGGACCCGACCCGCGTTCCTACCGGGTCGACTTCTCCAAGGTCGGCCGCGTCCTGCCGGCGTTCCGCCCGCAGTGGACGGCCCGCAAGGGCGCCGTCGAGCTCGCCGAGGCCTACACGCGCCATGGGCTGACCTCGGCGGGGTTCACCTCCCGCTACCAGCGGCTGCCGCAGCTGCAGTCCCTGCGGACCGCCGGCGGCGTCGACGAGACGCTGCGTCGGACGCACGGCCCGGGCGCGCCCGCGTCCAGTGAGGAGGCCGTGGATGCGCTTCACTGAGACCCCGCTGGCCGGCGCCTGGGTGCTTGACCTGGAGCGCCACCACGACGAGCGCGGCTTCTTCGCCCGCGCGTTCTGCGTCAACGAGTTCACCGACCGTGGCATGGAGCCGGTCGTCGCGCAGACCAACGTGTCGTTCAGCGCCCGCGCCGGCACGCTGCGCGGGATGCACTACCAGCTGCCTCCCGCCGCGGAGACGAAGCTCGTACGCTGCACCGCCGGGGCCCTGTACGACGTCATCGTCGACCTGCGACCGGACTCGCCGACGTACCGCCAACACTTCGGCGTCGAGCTGACCGCTGCGAACCATCGGATGCTGTACGTCCCGGCGATGTTCGCCCACGGCTTTGTGACCCTGGCCGACGACACCGAGGCCACCTACCAGGTCAGCGAGTTCTTCACCCCCGGCGCCGAGCGGGGCCTGCGCCACGACGATCCGGCGCTCGGCATCGCCTGGCCGCGGGCCGTCACCGTGATCTCGGACAAGGACCGCTCCTGGCCGCTCCTCGCAGACCCGGCGCGGGCGAGGCGGTCGGCGTGAAGGCGGTGATCCTCGCCGGCGGCTTCGGGACGCGCATCAGCGAGGAGAGCGCCGTCCGGCCCAAACCGATGGTCGAGATCGGCGGCCATCCCATCCTGTGGCACATCATGAAGTCCTACGCCGCCCACGGCATCGCCGACTTCGTGATCTGCTGCGGCTACAAGGGCCACCTCATCAAGGAGTACTTCGCCAGCTACGCGCTGCGCTCGGCCGACGTCACGTTCGACCTCGGGCGCAACCGGGCGGAGTTCCACCGCACCGACGCCGAGGACTGGCGGGTGACGCTCGCCGACACCGGCGAGGACACGATGACCGGCGGCCGTCTCGCGCGGGTCCGGCGCTACCTCGATGACGAGGCGTTCTGCATGACCTACGGCGACGGCGTCAGCGACATCGACGTCGGCGACCTCGTCGCCTTCCACCGCAGCCGCGGCAGCCTGGCGACGCTCACCGCCGTGCAGACGCCGGGGCGCTTCGGCGCCCTCGTGCTCGAGCCGGGCAGCGCCGAGGTGGGCGCCTTCCGCGAGAAGGGGTCCCACGGCGAGACCGCGTGGATCAACGGTGGCTTCTTCGTACTCGAGCCGCGGGCGCTGGACTACGTCGACGGGGACGACAGCGTGTGGGAGCGCGAGCCGCTGGAGCGCCTGGCCAAGGACCGCGAGCTGTCGGCCTACCGCCACGAGGGATTCTGGCAGCCGATGGACACGCTGCGCGACAAGACGGTGCTGGAGGACCTGTGGCACCGCGGCGTCGCCCCGTGGAAGGTCTGGTAGCCG
The DNA here is from genome assembly GCA_030446775.1 of Egibacteraceae bacterium. Classification (GTDB taxonomy): domain Bacteria; phylum Actinomycetota; class Nitriliruptoria; order Euzebyales; family Egibacteraceae; genus JAUJMQ01. The sequence goes on along the minus strand of JAUJMQ010000003.1, from coordinate 95,356 downwards.
CTTGATCCTCGTCGACCGGGCCCTGCAGCGGCGGGCCGAGGCAGGCGACCCGGTGCGCGTCGCCATGGTCGGCGCCGGCTTCATGGGCCGCGGCATCGCGCGGCAGATCGTCCGCGCGGTGCCCGGCATGTCGCTGGTCGGGATCGCCAACCGCTCCGTGGACGCCGCCGAGCGCGCCTACACCGAGGCCGGCGCCGGCGACGTGACCCGTGCCGACTCGCCGGCGCAGGTCGAGGCCGCGGTCGCCGCCGGACGGCCGGTCGTCACCGACGACCCCCTGCTGCTGTGCCGCGCCGAGCGGGTCGACGCGGTCGTCGAGGTCACCGGCACGGTCGAGCACGCCGCGGTGGTCGTGACCGCCGCGATCGACGCCGGCAAGCACGTCGTCGCCATGAACGCCGAGCTCGACGGCACGGTCGGCAGCATCCTCAAGCGGCGCGCCGACGCGGCGGGGGTGGTCTTCACCAACGCCGACGGCGACCAGCCCGGCGTCATCGCCAACCTCTACCGGTTCGTCCGCGGCATCGGCGTCGAGCCGGTCCTGTGCGGCAACATCAAGGGTCTGCACGACCCGTATCGCACCCCCACCACGCAGCGGGAGTTCGCCGAGCGCTGGGGCCAGCAGCCGTCGATGGTCACGTCGTTCGCGGACGGCAGCAAGATCTCCTTCGAGCAGGCGATCGTCGCCAACGCCACGGGGATGCGCGTCGGTCGGCGGGGGATGTTCGGGCCCACGGTGCCGTCGGGGACGCCGCTGGAGCAGTCGCTGGACGGCCTGCCCCTGGACCGGCTCCAGGCGGGCGAGCGGCTCGTGGACTACGTCGTCGGCGCCATGCCCAGCCCAGGTGTCTTCGTGCTCGGGATGCACGACGACCCCGTGCAACAGCACTACCTGAACCTGTACAAGCTCGGCACCGGGCCGTTCTACTGCTTCTACACCCCCTACCACCTGTGCCACTTCGAGGTGCCCACGACCGTCGCACGGGCGGTGCTGTTCGGCGACGCCACGATCGCGTCGGCGGGAACGCCGTCCGTCGAGGTCGTCGCGACCGCCAAGACGGCTTTGCGCGCCGGGCAGGTCGTCGACGGGATCGGCGGCTACCTGACCTACGGTCTGTGCGAGAACGCCGACGTCGCCGCGGCCCAAGGGCTGCTGCCGCTCGGCCTGGCCGAGGGCTGCACCCTGGTGCGCGACGTGCCGATCGACGCCGTCATGACCCGCGCCGACGTGCGCCTGCCACCAGGCCGCATGTGTGACACTCTCCGGGCGGAGCAGGATGAGGCGTCCGGCCTGCCCGGGGCCGTCGGCTCGCGGGAGGGGGGAGCCTGAGGTGGTCGAGGTGAGCGTGGTCATCCCGACGCGCAACCGCGCCCACCTGCTGTCGTCCAGCCTGGCCGGAGCACTGGCCCAGCGCGACGTCGACGTGGAGGTGGTCGTCGTCGACGACGGCTCCACCGACAAGACCGCCGCCATGCTCGCCGCCTTCGACGACGCCCGGATCCGGGTCGTGCACACGGCCGTGCCAGGGTCGGGACCGGGAGTGGCGCGCAACACGGGCATCGCGAAGTCGCGGGCCGACTGGATCGCCTTCCTCGACGACGACGACCTGTGGGCTCCGGACAAGCTGCGCGCGCAGCTGCGCGCCGTCACCGCGGCGGAGCGGCGCTGGGTGTACGCGGGCTGGGTGACCGTCGAGGAGCGCGGCCAGCGCCTGGAGGTGATCGCGGCCCGGCCGCCGATGTCGCCGGAGCAGGTGCGCGAGCTGCTGCCGTACCGCAACGTGATCGGGGCCGGCCCCTCCAATGTCATGGTGCGGCGTGACCTCCTCGACGAGGTCGGGCCGTTCGACGAGTCGCTGCCCCACATGGAGGACTGGGACATGTGGATCCGGCTCGCGGCCGCGGAGGTTCCGGTGCTGGTGCCCGAGCCCCTCACCGCGTACCGGCTCCACATGCGCCACCGCTCCATGGACCTCGACGGGACGATGGACGCCCGGCGCACCATCGAGGCGCGCTACCGCAGCCTGCGGGGCGGGCGGCCGCTGGACTGGGCGGCGGCGTACCGCTACCTCGGCTGGCTGGCCTGGCGGCGGGGCCAGCGCCGCACCGCCTTCCGGGCCTACCTGCTCTCCGCCCGCAACGGCGACCTCAAGTCCCTTGCCCGCGGCGCCGTCGCCCTGATCGCCCCGTCCGCCGGGCGCGCGGGCTACCGGCGCAACGTCGACCCGCGTCGCAAGGCGCAGGCGATGCAGTGGCTGCGGTGGTACACGGCCGCTGAGACGCTGCGCCGCTCGAGAGCCTCGTCCCGCGGCTGAGGCCGGCACGTACGGCGTCGCGTCAGGAGCCGGCGGGGCGATGCCGGCGGCCGGGGCGGTCCTCGCCAGGACGATGCTGGCCGCCATGTTGGTGACCGCCTGGCGGCGGGCACCCGTGGATGACCGCCCACCGTCACGGCACGGTGAGGGCACGCCGACGGCAGCGCCGTAGCCTTGGTCTTCCGCACGCGCCGGCGAGGAGCCCCCCAGATGACGGACGACCATGTGCAGCTGACCGACGAGCAGTGGCGTGAGCGCCTGACGCCCGAGCAGTACGCGGTGATGCGGGGCAAGGGGACCGAGCGCGCGTTCACCGGCGCCTACTGGGATACCAAGGAGCCGGGGGTCTACCGCTGCGCGGCCTGCCGCGCCGAGCTGTTCCGCTCCGACACGAAGTACGACTCGGGGTCCGGCTGGCCGAGCTTCACCGAGCCGGTCAGGCCCGACGCGGTCCGCTACGAGTCCGACACCGCCTACGGCATGCGCCGGACCGAGGCGCTGTGCGCCCGCTGCGACGCCCACCTCGGTCATGTGTTCGACGACGGCCCCGCGCCGGGTGGTCAACGCTACTGCATGAACTCGGTGTCGCTGGAGCTGCAGCCGTCCTCCGACTGACGCCCAGGGCGCCTGATGGCGATCGGCATGAGGCGCCTCTTTCCCTCGGGGCCTCAGAGGCCTACGCTGCGTATGGCGAGCGTCAGCGCTCGGCTCCGTCCCCGCCTAGGATGAGCCGCCGCCGGTTCTCGCGACGACGACGTCGGCTGCACGGCCCTGGTCAGGCCGCGGTGCACCCGAGCGCCCGCAAGGAGGCGGGCGCCGGTTCTTACGAGGGGGAACGCATGCGAAGGAAGTTGTTCGTCGTATTGGCCGTCCTGGCCCTGTCCGTCCTGTCCCTGCCTGGTCTCGCGGCCGCCGCGCCGCCTGACACGCAGCGGCAGGCCTCCGCCTCCGACGGCGACGACCGCGCCCAGCAGCGGCGCACCGACGACGAGGTCATCGACACGGCGCCGGAGTTCCACGCGGCCCATGAGCATCCGGTCGAGGAGAGTCACGGGCACATTCCGGGCTCGGCGGACCAGGTGGCGCTGATCGGCCAGGAGAACATCCGCGGAGGGGCTGAGGGCCGCGTGGCGGACGTCGCCGCGTTCGGCAACTATGCGTACCTGACGGTGCGCGACCCCGTCAACTGCACCGGCGACGAGGCCGCCGGCGTGGCGGTGTTCGACATCTCCAACCCGCGCGACCCCGTCCAGGTGAACTTCATCAACGCCACCGGCGGCTCGCAGCCGGGTGAGGGCGCCGACATCCTTGACATGGAAACCGACGCGTTCACCGGCCAGGTGCTGGTGTTCAACAACGAGCTGTGCGACCAGACGGCGGCTCAGGAGGCCGGCGGCAGCGGCGGCATCACGCTCGTCGACGTCACCGACCCGCTGAACCCCGAGTACCTCGTCACCAACTTCGGTGACCCCGACGTCCTCGCCGAGATTCCCGGGTTCGGGGCCGGCTTCTTCAACGACATCCACAGCGCCTTCGCGTGGCAGGACGAGGGGCGGGCGTTCACCGTGCTCGTCGACAACTTCGAGACCACCGACGTCGACATCGTCGAGATCACCGACCCGCGCAACCCGACCTTCGTCACCGAGTTCAGCCTCAACCCAGGCGAGGGCGGCCTGGTCGAGGGCGGCGAGGGCGGCGTGCTCCAAGACGACGAGGGCACCCCGCTCGGTGAAGCGTCGTTCATCCACGACATGACGGTCAAGGAGATCGACGGCGTCCAGATGATGCTGATCTCCTACTGGGACGGGGGCTGGGTCCAGGTCAACGTCGAGGACCCCTCCAACCCTGTCTACGTCGACGACTTCGACTACCCGGTGGTCGACGCCGAGACGGGGCTGACCCCGTCGGAGGGCAACGCCCACCAGGCGGAGTACTCCTTCGACGACCGCTTCATCGTGGGCACGGACGAGGACTTCGCGCCGTACCGGGCGCGCTTCGAGATCACGACCGGCGCGAACGCCGGCGAGTTCCCGGGCGGCGAGTTCGGCTTCTCGGTTCCGATCGTGGACCTGCACGAGGACGGTCTGGTCAACGGTCCGACGATCTACGGCGGCCTGGGCTGCCCGGGCGACGACGAGGAGATTCCCGACGCCTCGGCGCTGGAGGCCGGCGAGGGCGAGGAGAAGATCGTGGTGCTGCTGCGCGGCACGTGCTTCTTCTCCGAGAAGATCGAGGCCGGGCAGAACGCCGGCTATGACCACATCGTCATCGCCAACAGCCACGCCGGCTCGGACTTCGGGGCGTCACCGGACGCCACCATCTGCGGCAGCCAGGGTCACGAGTTCACCCCGACCCGCTCGGCCACGTGCATCGGCCACCGTGCCTTCCACCTGCTGTTCAACACCGAGCCGCAGTACGGCGAGGGGGTCGCGGACGAGCCGCCGATCGGGACGCTCGGCGAGGACGTCGTGTTCGAGGCCGTGTTCGACGGGTGGGGCTATGTGCGGCTGCTGAACCAGGAGAACATGGAGCAGATCGGCACCTATGCCATCGATGAGGCGTTGGACCCGGCGTTCGCGCAGGGGTTCGGTGACCTCAGCGTCCACGAGGTCGCCACCGACCCCGACGAGAACCTTGCCTACTTCTCCTACTACGCCGGCGGCTTCCGGGTCGCGGAGTTCGGGGAGGACGGCATTCGTGAGATCGCGCACTACGTCGCCGAGGAGGGCAACAACTTCTGGGGCGTCGAGGTGCACGAGATCAACGGTCAGCAGTACCAGCTGCTGAGCGACCGCGACAGCGGACTGTGGATCTTCCAGCACGCCCCGTGCACGATCACCGGCACGGATGGTGACGACATGCTGCGCGGTACCGACAGGCGCGACGTCATCTGCGGCATGGGTGGCGACGACACCATCCACGCCCGCGGCGGCAACGACCTGGTCTTCGCCGGCGCCGGCGACGACACGGTTTCCGGCGGCGACGGCAACGACGTCGTCTGGGGCGGCGCGGGCGACGATCACCTCAAGGGTGACCGCGGCCGCGACGAGCTCCACGGCAACGCCGGCGACGACCGCCTGTCCGGCGGGCGCTACCGCGACACCGTCTGGGGCGGACTCGGCGACGACGACGTCCGCGGCGGCCGTGGCAACGACATGCTCCACGGCCAGGAGGGCGACGACGACGTCTACGGCGACCGGGGCAACGACCGGCTGCACGGCGAGGAGGGTGACGACCTGCTGCACGGCAGCCAGGGCGACGATGCTCACGACGGCGGCCCGGGTGTCGACACCTGCAACGGCGCCGGCGGTCGTGGCGACTCCGCGATGAACTGCGAGCGGCTGCTCAACATCGAGGACGACCAGGGCACGACGATCACCACCACCCTGACCGGGGCGGAGGAGGTCGACCCGGAGACCGGTGCCGTCGGTGTCGGCGACCCTGACGGTTCGGGCACGGCTACCGTGACCATCAACTCGACCGAGCGGAGCGTGTGCTTCGACATCTCGGTGGCTGACATCATGCTGCCCGCCACAGGGGCGCACATCCACGAGGCGCCGGTAGGGGAGGCCGGCCCGGTCGTCATCCCGCTCGTGGCCCCGGGCGCCGACGGTGCGTCCAGCGGCTGCGTCGAAGACGTCGACGCAGGGCTCGTGCGCGACCTGCTGCGGAACCCGGCGAACTACTACGTGAACATCCACAACGAGGAGTTCCCGGCCGGAGCGGTGCGCGGCCAGCTCGGCTGACCGCGCTTCACAGCACGACGGCGCCGGGGACCTGCGGGCCCCGGCGCCGTTCTGTTGTGACCGGCCACCGCGCTCGACGGCGCCGGCGGCCCCGGCCGACGACGTAGGACGCGCCGGCGAGTCCCTGAACCCACGACTAGACCCTCCTGGCCTGCGTCCGGGCGATGACCGGCCCGGTGAACCCCCCTTGACATGCCCGATGACGGGGGGCAAGGATTCCCGGCGCATGCGATCGGTCGGCGTGTCGGCGTGTGGAGGTTGACGGGAGGCGACGCGTAGCGCGCCACATGGTTCAGGCCTCTGTCGACGGGGGTGCGGCTGGCTGATCGCGGCATGAGGCTTCATCGAGCCTCGACCATTGCGGCGACCAGCCGCAAACCCGCTGAGGAGGTGACATGCACCGCGTCGTCCGCCTGCCTGTTCTTGTCCTGACCGCACTCGCGCTCGTGCTTCTGTCCGTTCCGGCCGTCGCCGACCACGCATCGCGACCGAGCACGGAGAACCTGATCGCGCGCGGCCACAGCCCGAACCCCGCGAGCTTCTTCAACCCCGACATCGCCCCGCCGGAGATCAACTCCGACCTCGCCTTCTGGGGCGACCTGGCCTTCAACGGCAACTACGACGGCTTCCGGATCATCGACATCTTCGATCCCGCCAGGCCCGAAGAGATCGTCCACCAGCGCTGCGAGGGCAACCAGGGCGACATCGTCGTCTGGGAGGACGGTGGAGACCCGAGGGACACCGAGTGCGACGGTGCGGCTCCTCCACATCTTCGACATCAGCGACGTGGAGGACTGATGTCCCGTGCGGCTCACACCGCCACAGACGAGGAGAACGGCAGGGTCATCATCTACAACCAGAGCTCTGGAGGATTGTGCCTGTTCATGGACGTCATCGAGGTCCCACTCGACAACCCCGCCAGGTCATCATTCGCCGCGCTCCTCCGCCAGGTGCCGATGGAGCACCACGAGGACGACGCGGAGGACGCCCTCCGCCCGCGCGGGTGCCACGACTCCAGCGTCATCCTCGGTGACGTGAACATGGTCGTGTGCGCCAGCGGTCACTCCGCCAACGTCTTCGACATTGGTGACAACGAGTGGGCCGGAGGCAGCGTCGACGACCCCGAGTTCCTCTACACGATCGAAGAACAGGGGGTCGGCGTGGGTGGCAGCTGGCACTCCGCGACGTTCACCTGGGACGGCGAGGTCATCGTCCTTGGCTGGGAGCGGTGGTGGCGCCGAGGCCGAGTGCGAGGCCACTGACGCGGACGTGCAGAGGACCGTCTTCTTCTACGACGCCAAGACCGGGAGAAGGTCGGTCAGTGGACGCTCCCGCGGGCCCAGACGGCTGACGAGAACTGCACGATCCACAACTTCAACGTGATCCCGGTCGAGGGCGTGTACCTGCTGGTCAGCGGCAACTACCAGGCCGGCACCCCGGGTCACGAACTTCACCAATCCCCGCCAAGCCCAAGGCGCTGGCGTACTCGGACCCGCGGGCGCTGGATCCCGTCGACCTCGGTGGAGCGTGGACGTCGTACTACTACAACAACTTCATCTACGAAAGCTCGATCACCGGGCATAGACGTCTTCCGAAGGCATGAACGTCTTCCGGTACCGGCCGGCCAACAAGAACCTGCCGGACCCTCCGCCGGGCGGTCGAGCTGGACCACCTGAACCCGCAGACCCAGGAGATGAGCTTCGACTGACCTCCGTCGGAGTTCGACGACCCACACCCGAGAGGGGCGACGACGTCGTCGCTCCCTCTCGCGTGCGGCGGATGAGTGGTCGGTAGGCCGGCACAGCGGTCGAGCTCGCGGATCTCGGTAACGGTCGGCTACGCCTACCGCAGCCAGCGGCCAGATGATGGCGACCGCCAGCTGTGTTCCGCTTCAGATCCCGAGCGCGAGATCCTGCTGCAGGCTGTGGTCCACGAGGTACGCGTCGAGGGGCGCGACCGCGTCATCCCGATGTTCCGGCGCCGTTCACCCGTGGAGACGGCACGGTTGGCCTGGTCGGTGCGGTGGGCGATAGAGGATTTGAACCTCTGACCTCTTCCGTGTCAAGGAAGCGCTCTCCCCCTGAGCTAATCGCCCCCGAGGGTGCGGCGGAGGATAGCCGAGGCCACCGGCAGCCGCCACGCGGACCCGTTCCGCCGCCGGGCTAGGCTGCCGGCATGAAGCAGACCTATCTCGGCCCGACCGGTCTCGTCGTCAGCGAGCTGTGCCTGGGCACCATGACCTTCGGCGGCACCGCGGATCTGGACACGTCCCGCGCGATCGTCGGGCGCTTCCGGGACGCAGGCGGGACGTTCTTCGACACGGCCGACGTCTACACCGGCGGCCGCAGCGAGGAGCTGTTGGGCGAGATCCTCGGCGCCGACCGCGACGACGTCGTCATCGCCACGAAGGCGTACGGCGCGACCGGCGACGGGGTCAACGATCGGTCGGCGTCCCGGCGCCACCTGGTGCGGGCCGTCGACGCGAGCCTGACCCGCCTCGGCACCGACTGGATCGATCTGTACCAGCTGCATCGCTTCGACGCGACGACGCCGCTGGAGGAGACGCTGTCGACGCTGGAGGACCTGGTCCGTGCCGGCAAGGTCCTCCACGTCGGCGTCAGCAACTTCTTGGGCTGGCAGCTCGAGCGCGCCGTGCGCCTGCAGGAGATGGCCGGCTACGACCCCTTCGTGAGCCTGCAGCCGCAGTACTCGCTCATCGAGCGCAAGATCGAGCTCGAGACGCTTCCGGCGGCCCGGGCCAACGGCATGGCCGTCCTCGCCTGGTCGCCGCTCGCCGCGGGGTTCCTCACCGGCAAGTACGCGCGCGGCGAGCCGCCGGCGGAGGGCCGCTTCGCCCGCTGGGTCGACGACACGTCCGACCAGGGCTGGGCGACGCTGGACGCGGTCCGCGACATCGCCGACGCGGCCGGCGTGCAGCCCGCCACGGTTGCGATCGCCTGGCTGCGTGCGCGTCCCGACGTCGTCCCGATCGTCGGCGCCACCCGGCCCGACCAGCTCGACGCGACCCTCGCGGCGGCCGACATGACGCTCGAGCCGGCCGCCCTGACGCGTTTGGACGAGGTCAGCGCTCCCGCGCAGGGCTACCCCTACGACTTCCCGCCCGACTCGGGGCGGCCTGGGCGCGACCTTCCCTGAGCGCCGGTCCCCGGGAGATCCTCGAGCGCGCGGCTTCCGGATCATCCCGGTTCAACCCCGGCGCCGACGAGCTGTGCATCGGCGTGGAGGTGCAACGCTACGGCATCCACAAGGCGCCGTAGCGCGCTTCTGGCGCGGATGCCTCAGCTTTCGACCTCCTCCTCGGGTGCCGGCGTGATCGTCTCGGCCACGATCACGGGGTCGCCCTCATAGGCGCCGAGCAGCTCGGGGTCGAAGTCCTCCCCGACGGCCTCGGCGACCTCCGCGGGGTCGAGCGCCTGCAACGTCCCGGCGACGTCGATGACGGCCTCGCTGCGGATCTCCGCGGCGTCGTCGCCGGATGCCACGACGAGGATCTGCTCGGTCCCGAGCTCGGGGTTGGTCAGCAGCGCGCCGTTGTCGCCCACGAGCTCGGTGACGACGCCGGTGATCTCGACCTCCTGGTCGAGCAGCTGCGCGGGATCGGTGAAGACCACCCCGGAGTCCACGCCTGCCTCCGGCTCCGCCAGGCGGTCCTCGGCGGCCGTGACCTCGGGCCCGTCGCCTCCGCAGGCGGTGGTCACCATGGCGAGCGCCAACAGCGCCGCCGCCGCCTTTGTTGCACTTCGCATCGTCGTCTCCTGTCGTGGATGGACCGGCACGCGAACGACCGTATCGAGGCATATGGCCGCCGGTGACCCTGATGACCGAGCTTTGTCCTGCCCTTTGCGCAACGCAGGCTGGGGCCATGACGGGCGTTGACGAGACGCGCCGTTCGGCTCAGCGGGGAGGGCGGCGCGCTGGTGTGGCGGGCGAGTCCGTGAGAAACCAGCGCAGCGCCGCGACGGCGATGGCGGGCGGCACGACGTGGGGTCCGTCGAACTCGTCGTAGCGCACCTGGTAGCCGGCCGTGCGCAGGGCGGGGACGAGCCGCCGGCTGCACCGGTCGATCGGCAGGACCCGGTCGCCGGTCCCGTGGGACAGGAACAGCCGCGGTGACCCCACCGGCGCCGGCGGCGCGGCGAATCCCGGGGAGAACGCGAGCACGTGCCCGAACAGGTCGCCGTTGCCGATGCCGAGCGAAAGGGCGTAGGAGGCGCCGTCGGAGAACCCGCCGACCGCCACCCGCGCCGGGTCGACGGCGTGGCGGTCGAACATGTCGGCGAGGGCGCGATCGAGGAACGCGACATCCGGGCCGAAGCCGCCGAGCAGGACGTCCCAGGTCCCGCCCCGCGAGTCGGGCGCGAGCAGGAGCAGCCCCGCGTCGTCGGCGAGGTCGCGCAGCAACGCCAGGCCACGTGAGGCGTCGCTTCCCGCGCCGTGCAGGAGCACCGCCAGCGGCGCCGGCCGGTCGCGCCGGTGCCCGGCCGGCACGTACAGCAGCCCGTCGCGCCGGTGGCCGTACCCCAGACGGTGCAGACCCGGCACGGGCGCCGCTGCCACGGGTCGGACGGGACGGGCGCGCAGCCGGCCCTGGGCGTGCGCCGGAACCGTGCGGTCTGCCGCCATGGGTGCCATCGGGTGCGGTCGCGCCGCTACGCGGCCGGGTCGAAGGCGCGCTTGAACTGCTCGAACAGCTCCTGGGAGTCGTCCCACTGGCTCTCGCGCGTCTGGAAGTTCAGCGCGTAGCCGTAGTCGCCCGCGACCAGGCCCAGGTTGTAGGCATGCAGGTCGGCGCCGCCCTCGGAGTAGGTGTACTCCCACAGCGCCGCGTCGTAGTCGCGGTAGTCGACCGGCTCGATGCGCAGCTCGTCGTAGTTGGACTTGCGGGCGCCGAAGCTCTGCGACTGTCTCTGCCAGTCCGCGACCGGGTCGGGCTTGGGCTGGTCGGTGTAGTCCAGCCGAAGGTAGGTGCCGGTCTCGGGGTCCACCAGGTCGGTGGTGGTGCCCTCGCGGTCGCGCACCTGCCAGCCGGGTGGGATGGCGATGGTCGTGCCGGGCGGGCCGAACGCGAACGGCTCCCAGTCCTCGGGCACCAGCGCCCCGTCACTGTCGTCGACGGCCGGATCCGCGGTGGTCGGCTGCTCGTCGGGCTCCGGGTCGTCCGCCGGTTCGGTCGGCTCGGGGTCGTCGGCGGGCTCGGTGCGTGGCGGCCCGGTCGGTGCGGCATCCGTCGGCTGCGGCTCCGGGTCCTCGGTCGGCACGGGCTGGGTCGCGCGGGGCTCCGTCTCGGCGGGGTTGCCTGCCCCGGCCGCCAGTCCGGGTCCCGGATCGGGGCCCCGCAGTGCGCGGACGAACAACAGGCCCGTCAGCGCGATCACCGCCACGACGCCGGCGAGCATCAAGGCCGCCGCCGCACGGCTGCGGCGGGTCTCCGCGGGCGCGGTCCACGGCTCCTCGTCTGGCGGCGGGGACGCAACCGGCGGAGGTGAAGCCTCGCGTGGGGCGGGCGCCGGCAGCGGTGGCGCCACCAGGGTCGCGGCTGGGCGGTCCGGCGTCTCGGCGACGCGGCGCAGCCGGGCGCGCAGCTCGCCCGCGTCGGGTCGCTGCTCCGGATCCTTGGCCAGCAGGTCTCGCAGCACCGGGTTCAGCGGCCCCGCCCGCGTCATCGGGCGGGGCTCGTCGTACGCGACCGCGTTGAGTGTCGCGAGCGCCTGCCCGCGTTCGAACGGCGGCGCCGCCTCGACGGCGAAGTACAGCGTCGCTCCCAGCCCCCACAGGTCGGTGGCCGGGCCGCTGTCACCTCCGCGCGCCTGCTCCGGCGACATGTACGACGGGGACCGATGATGAGCCCGGTCATCGTGATCTTCGTCACCCTGGAGCACCGCGACGCCGAAGTCCGCGAGCTTGACCCACCGGCGTCCGAAACCATCACGTTGCTCGGCTTGACGTCACGGTGGATGATCCCCTCGCGGTGCGCGGCCTCCAGCGCGCCGAGGACCGCCAGGCCGATCGACGCGGCGCGAGCCGGTGGCGGGGGCCGTCGCGCACGACGATGTCGGTCAGCGTCGGGGCGTCGACGTACTCCATGACGATCCAGGAGTGGCCGTCGTCGTTGACGACGTCGTAGACGGTCGTGACGTTGGGGTTGTTCAGCCGGGCGGCGGCCCCGCCTCGCGGCTGACCCGAGCCCGCATCGACGCCTCCTCGGCGTCGGACAGGGCCGGCGGGATCTGCAACTCCTTGACCGCGACCTTGCGCTGCAACGTCAGATCCTCGGCGAGCCACACCACGCCCATGCCGCCCCGCCCGAGGACGACAGCAACTGGTAGCGGCCCGCGATGCGGCGATCGGGAGGTGGCTCGGCCATCACACAGCGGATACCCGCAGTGGCGCCGTGTCAGACCTCAGCGGGACGGCTACGCCCCACCAGCCGCACCGGCCGCACCGACCGCTGCGCCACGGTCGCCCCCGCCCCAAAGAGCAGGGTTGGTCACCATACCGTGACCAACCCTGCTCGAGGGCGGTTGAGGCCTCGCGTCCGCGCGCCGGCCGGCGTCCGACGTTGAAGCGGAAGTGGACGACGTCGCCGTCGCGGACGACGTAGTCCTTGCCCTCGACGCGGAGCTTTCCGGCGTCGCGGACCGCCGCCTCGCTGCCGAGGGCCGCGTAGTCGTCGAAGGCGATGACCTCCGCGCGGATGAAGCCCCGCTCGATGTCGGAGTGGATCTCGCGTGCGGCGCGCGGAGCCCTGGTGCCATGGCGCACGGTCCAGGCGCGCGACTCCTTGGGGCCGGCGGTGAAGAACGTCGCCAGCCCGAGCAGGCGGTAGGCGGCGGTGGTCAGCTGATCCAGACCGGAGCGCTCGAGCCGCAGGTCGGCCAGGAACTCCGCCCGCTCGGCCGGCTGGAGCTCGGCGATCTGCGCCTCCGCCTCCGCGCAGACGACGATGACGCCGGCGCCTTGCTTGTCGGCGATCGCGCGCACGCCGTCGACCATGGCGTTGCCGGCCGCGTCGGGCAGGTCGGCCTCGGCGACGTTGGCGGCGAACAGCACCGGCTTGGCCGTCAGCAGGCCGAGGTCGGAGTAGGCGGCGCGCTCGAGGTCGGTGGCGGGAAGCGCGCGGGCCGGCTGCCCCGACTGCAGGTGGGCGTGGAGACGGGCGACCACCTCCGCGTCGCGGACGGCCGCCCGGTCGCCGGTGCGGGCGCTGCGCGCCGCCCGGTCGGCGCGCTTGGAGACGGTGGCCAGGTCGGCGAGCAGCAGCTCGGTGTCGATGACCTCGATGTCGCGGGCCGGGTCGACCGACCCGTCGATGTGGACGACGTCGGGGTCGTCGAAGCAGCGCACGACGTGCACGACGGCGTCGACCTCGCGGATGTGGGACAGGAACTGGTTGCCAAGACCCTCGCCCCGGCTCGCGCGCCCTTCACCAGGCCTGCGATGTCGAGGAACTCCACGCTCGTGGGCACCACCTTGGCCGACTTGGCGAGGCGGGCGAGGGTGTCGAGGCGCCCGTCGGGGACCGCGACCACGCCGACGTTGGGCTCGATGGTCGCGAACGGGTAGTTGGCCGCCTCGGCGCCGGCGGCGCTCACCGCGTTGAACAGCGTCGACTTGCCGACGTTGGGCAACCCGACGATGCCGACCTGCAGACCCATGCGGAGCGCTCCTGACCGGGGACAGGCCGCAGGATCGCGGCTGTCAGCGGCCGGCGCCAACCAGGGGAGCTGTCCCGTCCGGTCGCACCCGTTCGGTAGCGTGTCGCGCGTGGCCGTCGACGCAGCCGCCAACGCCCAACGAGCCTGGTCGTGACGGGCGGCTCCCGGCGCCGTGCCCGCGACCTCGGGCTGGACATCGGCAGCCTGCCGTCGGGACCGCACGACGCGATCACCGACGTGCCGGGAGTGCGCGTGGGCTCGGTCGCGCTCGTGACCGGCGACGGGCCGTTGCGGCGGGGCGCGGGGCCCGTGCGGACCGGTGTCACCGTCGTGGTGCCCTCTTCGGGGCGGCTGTTCGACGAGCCGCTGTTCGCCGGCTGCCACCGCCTCAACGGCAACGGTGAGATGACCGGGCTGGAGTGGGTGCGCGAGTCGGGCCTGCTCACCACGCCCATCGGGCTGACGAACACCTCCAGCGTGGGCGTGGTCCGCGACGCCCTGGTGGCGGCGGACGCCGCGCAGCTCGACGAGCGGGCGCTGTTCTGGAGCCTGCCGGTCGTCGGGGAGACCTGGGACGGCCTGCTCAACGACATCCACGGCTTCCACGTGCGCGCCGAGCACGTGCACGCCGCACTCGCCCGCGCGGCGGGCGGGCGGGTCGAGGAGGGCTCGGTCGGGGGTGGGACCGGCATGATCTGCCACGGCTTCAAGGGCGGGCTGGGAACGTCCTCACGCGTCGTGCCGGCGTCTGCCGGCGGCTGGACGCTCGGGGTGCTCGTGCAGGCCAACCACGGTCGACGCGAGCGCCTGACGGTGGCAGGGGTGCCGGTGGGACGGCTGCTGGGACCGTCCGTGGTGCCGCTGCCCGGCGCCCCGCCCGGCGGCACCGCGCCGCTGCCGGGGGCACCGTCGCGCGGCGTCGCGCCGCCTGCCGGTGGGGCGTCGGAGGGCGCCGGCTCGATCATCGTGCTGTGCGGGACCGACGCGCCGCTGCTGCCGCACCAGTGCCGCCGGGTGGCGCAGCGCTGCTCGCTGGGCGTCGGCCGCACCGGCGGCGTCGGCGAGCACGGCAGCGGTGACCTGACCCTGGCCTTCTCGACCGCCCGCCAGCAGCCGGCTGCCGCTGCGGTCGGTGCTGGGGAGCCGGTCACCGTGGGCGTCACGATGCTCGCCGACTCCCATCTCGACGCGCTGTTCGACGCCGCGGTGGAGGCGACCGAGCAAGCCATCGTCAACGCGCTGCTCGCCGCCGAGACGATGATCGGGCGTGACGGCATCGTCGCCCACGCGCTCGAGGCCGACGCGCTGCTCGACGCGATGCACCGGCTGCGCGACCCGGGCGCGAGCACGCGCGGCGCCTAGCACGCACCTCAAACGCCGGGCGGCTCATGTCCAACGACTCCCTTCGGGAGACAGGGCCTAGCACGCACCTCAAACGCCGGGCGGCTCATGTCCAACGACTCCCTTCGGGAGACAGGGCCTAGGGCCGGCGGTTGCGTGCCGGCGGCTTCGCTGGGCGGTCACAGGCGCGGGGCGGTCACGCCACCGGCGCGGGCTGTTCGTCGAGGAGACCGTCGACGAGCGACCTGCCCGTCGCGATCCGCTGGGCCGCCGCACGCCCGCAGATCGCGCCCAGCACGTTACCCGTGCCGCTGTAGGCGCCGATCGCCCAGACGCCGTCGCGGACCTGCTCGAACACGGGGAGCCGGTCGTCGGTGAACGCGATGCATCCCGCCCAGCGGTGGGTGACCGGCGCCCGCACCGCCAGCCCCACTCGCAGGAACTCCTCCAAGGCGGACTGGACGGTTGCGGTCGGGGTCGCCTCGAGCGTCCACTCACCCTCGCCGCCCAGGTCGCGGAAGCCGCCGAGGACGACCCGCTTGCCGGCCGTCTGCTGCCAGTAGTCAAGCCCCCAGCGCGCGTACACCGGGCGGGGGATGTGGACCTCGGGTGCCGGCGCGGTGGCCAGGATCTGCAGGCGAGCGGAGCGCACCCGCCCGGCCAGCTCGGGCAACACCCGCTCCAAGCCGCCGTCCACGGCCACCACCACCGACCCGCAGCGGACCTCGCCGCCGCGGGTGCGGACCCGCCGTCCGGCGACGTCGACGGCCGGCGACCCCTCGTACAGCTTCGCCCGCAGCATCCGGGCACGCGACGCCAGGAGCCGGCAACGCAGGAGCGGCTGGCCGGCGACGTCGAGCGGGAACAGCAGCCCGTGGCCCTCGGGGCCGGCGTAGGGCTGCACCGGCAGGCCGGCCGACCGCATCGCGGCGAGCTGCGCCCGGCAGTCGGTGATCTCCTCCTGGGTGGCGGCGATCCGCACGCTGCCGGTGCGGCGGAACGCCTGCGGCGTCTGGACCCAGATGCGGTCCAGCTCGTGGAGCGTCAGTCGGTACAGCGCCGCGGCACGGTCGGCCCCCATCGCCGCCGCCGCCCGATGGAAGAAGTCGGGCGTCCCGGCGAGGAAGAAGCCGCCGTTGCGTCCCGCAGCCGCCCCGCCCACGCGTCCGGCGTCGACGCCCACGACGTCCGCGCCCAGCGCGACCAGCTCGTGCACGGCCGCCAGGCCGGAGCCGCCGAGCCCGACGACGCACACGTCGGCCGACACCGTCCCGCGCAGCGCCGGCAGGGGCGCCCAGGGCCGGTCGTCCCAGACGGGGCCGGACCCGTCGCGGGGACCCACCTCAAACGCCGGGGGCCAGCACGCACCCCAGACGCCGGGCGGCTCGGGTCCAACGACTCCCTTCGGGAGCCAGGCCCTAGCATCGATAGCCATGTATGCCGAGATCGTAGGGCCCGACGACGGACCCGACCTGGTGCTCCTCCACGGCGGCATCGGCACGGGGCGCTACCACTGGTCCAAGCTCGTCAAAGGCCTTTCGGCCCGGTACCGGCTGCACCTTCCCGACCTGCCCGGCCACGGGCGGACGCCACTGGAGGACCCGGACCGCTACGGGCGCGAGGTCCTCGCCGAGGCCGTCGGCGGCTACCTCGACACGCTCGGGGCGCCGGTCGACGTCGCGGCCTTCTCGATGGGCGGGCACGCCAGCCTCGCGCTGGCGGCCGCCGCGCCGCAGCTGTTCGCGTCGCTGACCCTCGTCGGCGTCAGCGTCCGCGAGCACCCCGGCCTGCACGACTGGCGCACCCACTTCGACCCGGAGGTGCTCCAGCGCGAGTACCCGGTGTGGGCGCGGCACCTGGCCAAGATCCACGCCCCGCTGGGACCCGACGGCTGGATGCAGGTGTGCCGGCGCGACAGCAAGGGCATGCGCATCGACGTCGACGTGCCGGGCCTGGCCGCGCTGACCTGCCCGGTCCTGCTCGTGCGCGGCGACCGGGACGGCGCCGTGGACCCGGCGCAGTACGCCGAGTTGCGGCGGGTGTGGCCGCAGGCCGACGAGTTCGTCGTCCCCGCAGGAGGACACGATGTGCAGCTGACCCGGGCCCGGCTGGTCGAGCCGGTGCTGCTGGACTTCCTCACCAGGGCGTCCCGGCGAGACTGACCGGCCGTGCCAGACTGGTACCGGCGACAGGAGCGTGTGTGGAGGTCGTGCGGATCCGCCGGAAGCCCCCGACCTTGCGTCGCCCCGTGCTGCTCGTCGCCTTCCAGGGCTGGAACGACGCGGGCGAGGCGGCCAGCGGCGCGGTGCAGCTGCTGGTGCGCGAGCTCGGCGCGACCGGCTTCGCCGACGTCGACGCCGAGGACTTCTTCGACTTCCAGGCGACCCGGCCGACGGTGCGCCGCGTCGAGGGAGTCCGTCGCATCGACTGGCCCGACAACCGCCTGTACTGGGCGGACCTGCCCGGCGCCGACCGCCACGTCGTGCTGCTGGACGGCACGGAGCCCAACCTGCGTTGGCGCACGTTCGCCGCTGGGATCGCCGACACGGCGCTGGACCTCGGCGTCGAGATGGTCGTCACGCTCGGCGCCCTGCAGGTCGACGTCCCGCATACCCGTCCGGTGCCGGTGACGGGCAGTGCCTCCGACCCGGTGCTCGCGACCCGCCTCGGGCTGGCGCGCAGCACCTACGAGGGGCCGACCGGGATGACCGGTGTGCTGCACCACGCCTGCGTCGAGGCGGGCTTGGACGCGGTCAGCGTGTGGGCGGGCGTCCCCCATTACCTGTCGGGGACGCCGTTCCTGACCGCGACGCTCGCGCTGACCGAGCGGGTGCTGGGCCTGCTCGGTGCCGACGTGTCGCTGGATGCGCTCGCCCGCGAGGCCGTGTCACAGGCCGACGACATCGGGGCGCTGCTCGCCGAGGACGACGACCTCGCCGAGTACGTCGCCGAGCTCGAGCAGCGGACTCCGCCGCCAACCGACGAGCGGGCGCTGCCCGACACCGAGGTCAGCGGCGACGAGCTGGCCGCGGAGTTCGAGCGGTACCTGCGGGACCGGGGTGGGAGCTGACGTCCGGCGGCGGCTCACCGTCGCCGCCGCCGTCGCGGTGATGCTGGGAGCCTGCTCGCCGGGGAGCCCGCCGCAGGCCGCACCCCCGGCCCGGTCACCGCCGCGGCGTCGCCGAGCGAGGTCGTCGAGGCATCCGAGAGCCGGGCGCCCGAACGCACGGGGGCGACCCGAGGCCGCCACCGGGGCGCCGGGCCGGCGGCGGAACGGCGCCGACGAGCGCGGCTCGGCGAGGTCGCCGTCGCCCTGCAGCCCGTCGCCCGGCTCGACGCCCCGACCGCCATGACGGTTGCGCCCGACGGCGAGACGCTGTGGGTCAGCGAGCAAGGGCGGCCGCGTGCGGGCGTTGTCGGGCGGCGACGTCGCCGACGAGCCGGTCCTGGACATCAGCGACCGCACCACCACCGACGGCGAGCGCGGGCTGCTCGGGCTGGCGGTGTCGCCGGGCGGCGACGAGCTCTACGTCAGCTACACCAACCTCGACGGCGACAGCCGGCTGGACGCCTATGCCGTCGACGGCGGCGTCGTCGACCCCGGGTCGCGACGGGAGCTGCTGGCCGTCGACCAGCCCTACAGCAACCACAACGGGGGCAACGTCGTGCTCGGCCCCGACGGGATGCTGTACCTGGGGCTGGGCGACGGTGGCAGCGCCGGCGACCCTCAGGGCAACGGCCAGGACCGTTCGACCCTGCTGGGATCGCTGCTGCGCATCGACCCCCGGCCGACCGGCGACGACGCGTACTCGATACCCGAGGGCAACCCGTTCGTCGGCGAGGGCGATGCCCGGCCGGAGATCTGGGCCTACGGCCTGCGCAACCCCTGGCGCTTCTCGTTCGACCGGGAGACCGGCGACCTGTGGATCGCCGACGTCGGGCAGAGCGCGCTGGAGGAGATCAACTTCGCGCCCGCCGGCGAGGGCGCCGGGGCGAACTACGGGTGGAACCTGCGCGAGGGCACCGAGCCGTACAACGGCGGCCAGCGGCCCGACCGCAACGTCGACCCGATCGGCCAGTACTCCCACGACGACGGCTGCTCGATCACCGGCGGGTTCGTCTACCGCGGGCAGGCCCTGCCGGCGCTGCGGGGCGCCTACGTCTACACCGACCTGTGCGCCGGGGACCTGCGCGCACTCGCGCAGCGCGACGGCGAGGTCACCCAGCAGGCGGGGCTCGGCGTCGACGTCGCCCAGCCGGTCTCCTTCGGCGAGGGCCCCGACGGGGAGCTGTACGTCCTGTCGCTGTCCGGCGACGTCCTCCGCCTCGCCCCGGGCTAGCGACCCGGGGTTTGTTCTGTTCGGCCCGGCCGGCCACGGCGACCGGAACAAGCTCGGTCGCAGTGGCGGACCCCGCACGCCCCGCTCCCCGCTCAGGCGTTGGCGAGCACGGAGGAGACGAAGAAGCCGGCCGCCGTGGCGAAGGAGTTCCAGGGACGGCCGTGCTCGAACGCCTCTGGCATCAGCGTTGGAATGGGCGGCTCGCCGAGGATCTCGACGTGGTCGCCGGTGTCGCCGGGCGGCGTCAGCTCCCGAGACGCGCCCGCACGGCCGCGTTGACGGCCTTGCCGTCGGCGCGGCCCTTGACCTTGGGCATGACCGCGCTCATCACCCTGCCGAGGTCGCCGGGTGCGGACGCCCCCGTCTCGGCCACGGCCTCGTCGACGGCGGCCTCCAGCTCCTCGTCGGTCAGCCGGACGGGCAGGTACCGCTGGACGATGGCAAGCTCCCGGGACTCCTTGTCGGCGAGCTCGGGGCGACCGGCGGCGCGGAACGCGTCGGCGGCCTCCCGGCGCTTCTTCGCCTCGCGGCCGAGCAGCTCCAGCGTCTGCGCGTCGCCGACCTCGCCGCCGCTGCCCGCCGCGACCCGGGCGTTGCGGATCGCCGCGACGACCATGCGCAGCGTGGCCACGGTTTCGGCGTCGCGAGCCTTCATCGCGGCGGTGAGGTCGCGGGAGATCTGCTCGGCGAGCGCCATGTGGGCATGGTAGCGACGGCGTGACGACGGGCTCGGCCGGGAACCATCTGCGAGGCGGCGAGACCCCGCTGGACAAGGGAGCCGTCGTGGGCCCTGTCGAGATCGTCGTCGTCCTGGTCGTCGTCCTGGTCGTGCTCGCCCTGCTCGTGGGCGCGATCGTGTTCGGGCTCCGCAAGAGCCGCAGCTCGCGGCTGCGGGAGCGTTTCGGCCCCGAGTACGAGCGGACCGTCGCCTCCACCGGGGACCGCCGCGCCGCCGAGTCCGAGCTCACCCAGCGGCAGCGCCGCCACGACGAGCTCGACATCCGGCCGCTGGATCCGCAGCAGCGTGACCGCTACCGGTCGGCGTGGCGCGACGCGCAGTCGCGTTTCGTGGACGAGCCGGGCCCCGCCGTGCACGAGGCGCATGTCCTCATCGCGGAGGTCATGCGCGATCGGGGCTACCCCGTCGACGACTTCGAGACCCGGTCCACCGAGCTGTCGGTCGACCATCCCGACGTCGTCCAGGACTACCGCGCCGGTCACGAGGTGTCGCAGGCCAACGACCGTGGCGACGCGAGCACCGAGGACCTCCGCCAGGCGATGCGGCACTTCCGCGCGCTGTTCGAGCGCCTCGTCGACACCGACTCCGCGACCACCGACCGACAGGGGCACTGATTCTGCCGGCGCTGGCAGGCCTTCGACCGGCTCTCTCGGCGACCTGATGGGTCTAGCCTCGCGTCATGGACGACGAGGAGCTGACATACCTGACGTACCTGCGGGTCGGTGAGCTGCTGTCGCTCCAGCACCTGCGCAGCCAGCCCCCGCATCCTGAGGAGCTGCACTTCATCGTCGTGCACCAGTCGCTGGAGCTGTGGTTCAAGCTGCTGCTGCACGACCTCGAGCGGATCGTCGCCGCGCTCGACGCCGACGACTGGGCGGGCACGCTCGTGCTGCTCCGGCGGGTCAACGACGTCATGGCGTTCGGACTGGACCAGATGCGCAGCCTCCACGACATGCCGCCGTGGAGCCTCCAGCAGTTCCGCAGCTACCTCGGCACCGCCAGCGGCCTGCAGTCGGTGCAGTTCCGCGAGCTGGAGCTGCTGTCGGGGTTGCGCGAGCCGGCCCACCTCAAGGCGCTCGCGTCGTTCAGCGGCGGGCAGCTGCCGCCGCAGCTGCGCCGGCGCCTGGAGCAGCGCAGCCTCGCCGAGGCCCACGCCGACGCGGCGCGGAGGCTGGGCATCCGCGACTGGGCCGACTTCTACACCGACCCCGGGCCCGACGGGGCGTTCTACGTCGTCTGCGAGTCGCTCGTCGACTACGACGAGCGCTGGATCCGCTGGCGCAACGAGCACGTGACGCTCGTGGAGCGGACCCTCGGCGCCCGGGTGCGCGGCACCGCCGGCACCGCGATCAGCTACCTCGAGCGCACGACCCGGTACCGCTACTTCCCGCACCTGTGGGACCTGCGCAACGACCTGTCGGTACGCGGCGGCGGCGAGCTCGTCGACCGCGGCCGCGCCGTGTGAGCGCGGCGGGCCGTCCGCCGGCGGGCTGTCAGCGCCGCCAGGTCCAGCCGAAGTTGAACGCGAAGTTCAGCGCGCTGCCGATGCCGATGCCGAGGGTCTGCGCGACGAGGTAGGGCAGGAACTCCTTGAGCAGTGTCGCCGCGCCGACCTGCACCGCCGCCCCCACGAGCATCGTGAGGTTGAACTGGGCCAGCCGGCGCAGGCGGAGCCGCCGGTGGTGGAACGTCCACAGCTCGTTGCCGAGGTAGTTGCCGGCGATCGCGACCTCGGTCGCGATCGCCGACGACCAGGTGAAGCCCCATCCGAGCTGGCCGTGCAGCAGCTCGAGCACGGCGAGGTTGACCCCGGTGCCGATGGCCCCGACGACCCCGAAGCGCACGAGCGCGACAAGGAACCCGGGCTTGGCGCGCAGCGCCCCGGATAGCGACGGCCGTCGAGTCGAGGTCAAGCGCTAGGACGCGGCGACGGACTCGAGCAGCTCGTCGAAGGCGTCGAGAACCTCGTCGTCGATCTCCAGGTCGGCCGCCGCGACGTTGTCCTCGACGTGCGAGGTCTTCGTCGCACCCACGATCACCGAGGACACGAACTCCTGGCGCAGGCACCACGCGAGCGCCAGCTGGCCGGCGATGCCGCCTCGTCGGCGACGCCCTTGGCTTCGCCGACGGCGTCGAGGACGTCCTGGGTGAAGTAGCGCTGCATCATCTTCGCGTCGTCACCGGCGGCTCGGCTGCCGGCCGGCACGTCGTCGACCGAGCTGTACTTGCCGGTCAGGATCCCCATGGCCAGCGGTGACCAGACGACGTTGCCGAGGCCGAGGTCCTCACACCGGCAGGACGCGCTCCTCGATCCCTCGCCACAGCGCGGAGTACTGCGGCTGGTTTGACACCGGCGGCGCGTAGCCCTTCGCGCGGCGCAGCGACACGGCGTGCGCGATCTGGTCGGCGGTCCTCCCGGCCGCCCCAGTACGAGGATCTTGCCCTGGCGGATGAGTCGTCCATCACCCGGCGGGTCTCGCCCAGCGGACTGTCCTCGTCGTAGCGGTGGCACTGGTACAGGTCGACGTAGTCGACGCCGAGCCGCCGCAGGCTGGCGTGGGCCTGCTCCAGAACGTGCTTTCGCGACGGGCCGCCGTCGTTGGGGCCGTCGCCCATGTCGAAGAAGACCTTCGTCGCCAGGACGTAGAACTCGCGTGGGAAGCCGGCCAGCGCCTTGCCGACGACCTCTTCGGCGCGCCCGCGCATGTAGACGTTGGCGGTGTCGAAGAAGTTGACGCCGAGGTCGTAGGCGCGGTGGATGCAGTCCACGGCGGCCGAGTCTCCACCGAGCCGCCGTAGGTGAGCCACGAGCCCAGCCCCACGCGCTGGACACCTGCCCCCACCTTCCAAAGCTTGCGGTACTGCATCGCGCGGTTCCTCTCATCGGCGACGACGGCGGCCAATGCTAGGGCCTGTCTCCCGGAAGGAGTCGTTGGACATGAGCCGCCCGGCGTTTGAGGTGCGTCCCAGTGCGCGCCGCCTGGGTCCCGGACGCGCTTCAGTGGGTGGCGTCGGCACCCTCGGCGGCCCGGCAGGCCGCGGCCAGCCGCGCGGCGCCGGCGAATCCAGCGCCCGGGCGACAGCAGCGACGAGCGGCCCGAGTGACGCGTCGACGCGCACCCGCACGTGACCCGGCTCCGTGTCGACGTCGACCTCGACGTCGTCGGCGTGTGCCCGGAGATCGACGGGGGCGGCCGGCGGCCAGTCCGGCTCGTCGCCGCCGTCCTGGCCGTGCCTTTCGGCGAGGTAGTCCCAGGTCTCGGGCGCGACCCCGTCGAGCAGCTCGGCGAGCCGCGGCAGGTCGGCGCCCACCCGGGCGAGCAGCGTGCCGAGTTCGTGGAGCCGGTCGTCGACCGTGGCCGCGTGCTCACGGCAGTAGAAGTGGTCCGGGCGGCGGCTCCCGCATACGGCGCACACGTCGTCGCGATACATGACGGTCATCCTGCCCTGTGTCCCCACAGAGCAGGGACCGCCGTGAGCAGACGCCCCGCTCCCGGTTGTCCGGGACGGGGCGTCGTTCGTGTCCTACGCGGCGCTGGCGCGGATTAGTCGTCGCTGTCGTCGTCCTCGCCGTCGCCGTCCAGATCTTCGGCGTCCTCGTCCTCGCGGTGTCGTCGTCGTCCTCATCGTCGATGTCGCACCTGTCGTCGGCGTCGTCGTCCTCGTCTTCGTTGTCGACACCGTCGCCGTCGAAGTCGTCTTCGCCGTCCTCGAAGCCGTCAGCGTTGCCGTCGGCGTCGCGCACGTCGTTCCGGCCGTCGTTGTCGTCGTCGCCGTCGCGGCGGTCAGCGACCCCGTCGTCGTCGGCGTCGAAGTCCCCGGCCGTGTGGCGGACCTCGTTCTCGTCCTCGTCGTCGACGCCGTCAGAGTCGTGGTCGTCGTCGTCGGCGCGGCAGCCCTCGAGCAGGTCGTCCTCGTCTTCGTTCTCGACCCCGTCGTGGTCGAAGTCCTCGTCACCATCACGCACGCCGTCGTTGTCGTCGTCGCGGTCGTCGGGCTCGGTGTCGAACACGCACCTCCTCGTCGCGGTCGTCCACACCGTCGTTGTCAGAGTCCTCGTCGCGCGGGTCGGCGTGGTTGCGGAAACTCGCCGCGGTTAGCCAGCCCGTCGTGATCGGAGGTCGTAGCGGGTTCTCGGCGTCGTGCGTCGCCTCCCAGCGATCCGGCCATTCGCCGTCCGACGTCGTGCGTCGCCTCCGGCACGATCGCGGAAGCCGCGAGCGCGGCGTCGGCGTCGCATTGGGAGTCCGCTGATCGATGGGCGGGATCACCGCCTGTTCGCCACCGCCGGGTCCCTTCCGGCGGTAGCATCGATACCTCTGGACTGAGGAGATCGGAATGCTCACCGCAATCCTTAAAGCCTCTGGGTAACACGACCACGACACGGCTGCGCGACCCGCGGCGCTGGCCGCCGGCGCGTCCCCGATGCGGGCGGCCAGTCAACGCCCCGGCCACGCGGCATCTGCCATCACCCTGCGGACGTACGCCCACGGCATGCCCGGCGACGGCGAGGGCTGCACCGCGCTCGCCCCGGGCGCGATTCCGGCTGACGGCTACCGCTCACGGCGCTGCTGTGAGCACTCGCTTAGACATCGCCTTCAACCACAGTGCTAAGCCCGCTGGTCAGGCCACTTTCGCCATCGGCCGGTGATCCGTCTCGGTACACGCGCCGATGCTGGTCCGCCCTTCGGCGTCGGCTCCGTCGCGGTCACCGGCGCCGGGTTACCCGCACCTCGGCGGCCTCCAGGTGCGCCCCTGCTCGCCGAGCAGGCCGGCGCCCTGGTCGGCGTCCACCCCCAGCCGCGCGGCCAGGTCGTCGCCGTTGCCGACCACCCTCGCGGTGAAGTCGACGCGCTGCCCCGCCCGCACCCGCTGAGACGACTCGCCGCTCGGACGCAGGCGCACCAGCACCCCAGGCGTCGTCTGCCGATCCCAGAAGGCCTCGTCGGCGACCACCGACTGCACGCTGACCTCCTCGGCGACCGCCCGCCGGCCGATGTGCTCAGCCAGCCCGCCCGGGCCAGCGAGCGCGGGACGCCGCGTCGTCGATGCGCAGGGGACCGGCCTGCGCCGGCGACGCTGGCTTGCGGTCCGGGACAGGAGCAGGTTGGCCCGCCGCCGCCGGCGCGCCGCTCCCCGCCTCGGGCGCCGGACATCCACCACCCAGGACGACCGCGGCGTGTCACCACGGCAGCCGCGGCGACGCCCGATGCCGCCACCGAGCTCTGGACAGGGCCGGTCGCGCACCCAGGCGCGGAACTGGCCGGCGAGCCACCATCGGCGGGCAGCAGGACGGCGACCGCCGGCACGCGCCCGCGCAGCAGCAACTGGCTGAGCTCGGCGCAGGTCGCGCACTCCAGCGAGTGCGCGCCGGCGTCCAGACCGCCAGCTGCCGGCGGCGGTCGCCGGCCGACAGCGACAGCAGCACCAGGAAGTCGGCAGCGGGGCGTCGGCAGCTCGGTGCGGTGCAGCGCCAGCAGGTACGCCACGCGCAGCTTGGAGCGGGTGCGCGCCATCGAGACCGCCACCGCCCCGGGAGTCGAGCCCAGGCTGTCCGCCAGCGCGGCGGTGTCCACGCCCTCGATCTCGTGGGCGATCAACGTGTCTGGTCCCGAGGTCGCAGCGTCTCCAGCGCGGCGCTCACGCGCCTCCGCCTCCTCGCGGCGCAGCGCCTCCTCCGCGGGTGACGAGGGTTCGCGCAGGTCGACGAGCTGATGGAGGTGACGCTGCGCCGTGCCCTGGGAGCGTACCATCGACCGGACGAGGTTGCGAGCGGTGACGACGGCGTAAGGGATGACGGCCTCGTCGCTGAGCCGGGAGCGCACCGTGAGCCGCGCGAAGGTCTCCTGCACGAGGTCACCGACCGTCTCCGGGTCCGACGCGCGCGGCGACCACCCGCCGGATCACCGGCGCCGACTCGGCCACGTCGGCGTGCCCGGCCCCCGCCGAACGCGCCACCACCGTCCTCCCCTCTGGCTCCCCCGCTGCGCACAGCGGCTTTGGTGCCGCATCCGTGCCGAGAAAAATCGCGGCCGTGCGTAATGCCGCGGCCCCGACGGCGTTCTCCCCTCTGAAGGCCCCAGGCACGCCGCTGCCCGCGCCCGCAACCGCGCGGCCGGCCTTCGCCCGCACACCCCTTCGAAAGGACGTCTGCATGCAAGCCGGCTCCTACGACCAGCTTCGCGGCGCCAAGATGATCGACGCGAACGGCGAGAGAATCGACAAGGTCGAGGAGATCTACCTCGACCGCGACTCGGCTCAGGCCAGTGGGCACTGGTCAACACCGGCATGTTCCGGGACCAAGTCGACGTTCGTGCCGCCTGCAGGGCGCGCAGGTGACCGGCGACGAGCTTCGGGTGCCGGTCGACAAGGCGCAGGTGAAAGACGCTCCCACCATCGAGGCGGAACACGAGCTGTCCCCGGTCGAGGAGGGCGAGCTCTACCGCCACTACGGGATGGACTACTCCGAGGCGCGTTCCGACAGCGGCCTGCCCCAGGGCACCCCGACCAGCGGTGGCGACTACGACACGGTCGGCCACGACACGAGCGGCCCGACCGCCGACGACGCGATGACGCGGTCGGAGGGCAGCTGCGTGTCGGCACCGAGCGGACCGAGGCCGGCCGGGTGCGGCTGCGCAAGTACGTCGACACCGAGCACGTCACCGAGACGGTGCCGGTCACGCGTGAGGAGGTCCGCATCGAGCGCGAGCCGATCACCGATGCCAACGTCGACGCCGCCACGGCGGCGGCGTTCTCCCGAGGAGCACGAGGTCACGCTCACCGAGGAACGGCCCGTGGTCCAGAAAGGCCGTCCCCGTGGAGCGCGTGCGCGTGGACACGGACACGGTCACCGAGCAGGTCCGAGTCGACGAGGAGGTCACCAGGCGCATCGAGGTCGACGCCGACGAGTCGGTCGCGGCAACGGAGCGCACCGACACCAGCCGCCCCGCGGCGCCGACGGCCATCCATCCAACGGCGGACGCGCGCCGAGCCGCGCCGTCCGCCGTACAACTGAGGACATCGGCATGTCGTCATCAGGATCGAAGCCGGTCGACCGGTAGCTACGCCCCCGGCGGCGAAAGACGCAGGCGCACGGGCGTTCCGTGGTGGCTGCTACTGCTGGTTGGCCCTGCTGGTGGGCGTGCTCTTCTTCGCGTGCGCTCGTGGCGGGAACCCCGACGCGGCCGGTGCCGCCGGGATCGCGACCGACGACGTCGCGGCGAGCAGTGCCAGGCTGACGCCGACCCGGACTCCGGTGCGACCGCCGATGCCAGTGAGGGCGAGGACTCCGGTGTGGCGGCCGGCGCCAGCGAGGCCAGCGACTCCGGCGCGTCGGCGGCGGGTCGGGTGCGACCCGACAGGCAGGGACGGTTGCGGTCGCCGGCGACGACGTGCTGCCAGGAGCGGCGGCACAGATCACGGGCACAGCCGGCCAGGCGGCCACCGGCACCCAGGTGGTGGTGGAGTCGGTCGTCAGCGACGAGGGCTTCTGGGTCGGCAACAGCGAGTCCGACCGCGTCTTCGTCGGCCAAGACCGGTGGCGAAGGTCCCGTTCCAGGTCCAGGCCGGCCAGACGGTCAGCTTCGAGGGCACGGTCACACAGAACCCGTCAGACCTCGAGGGGGAACTGGGCGTCACGGCCGAGGAGGGCGCCGACATGCTGCGACAGCAGGGCGGTCACATCGAGGTCGACGAGTTGCAACTCGACCAGGAGGCATAGCCGCACCCGGGGAGCTGGGTCGCCAAGGCAGCCCAGCCCGGCTCCAGCTCGCACTCTCCCAGAACGCAGAAAAGGACGACAACTCATGCTTGCTCAGATCGACACCAACCCGCTACGCAACGCGCTGACCACCGCCGCGGGAGTTCCTGCCGACGTTCCTGGCCTTCCTGGCGATCCTGATCATCGGCTACATCGTCGCCAAGATCGTCGCCGGCGTCGTCGACAAGGTCCTCGAGCAGGTCGGCTTCGACCGCGCGGTGGAGCGCGGCGGCGTCAAGAAGGCGCTGGCGAAGTCGCAGTACGACGCCAGCAGCATCCTGTCCAAGATCGTGTTCTACGCGCTGTTCCTGTTCGTGCTGCAGATGGCGTTCGGGGTGTTCGGCGACAACTTCATCTCCGAGCTGATCTTCGCCGTCATCGCCTTTCTGCCCAAGCTCATCGTGGCGATCATCATCCTCGTCGTCGCCGCCGCGATCGCCGCGGCGGGGTCCGCGAGCTCGTCGTCGCCTCGTTCGGCGGGCTGTCCTACGGCAAGACGCTGGGCACGGTCGCCTCGGTGGCCATCCTGGCCGTGGGCGTGTTCGCCGCGCTCAACCAGATCGAGATCGCCCCGGCGATCGTCAACGGGCTGTTCTACGCCTTCCTGGCCGTCATCGCCGGGTCGGCGATCATCGCGATCGGCGGCGGCGGCATCCAGCCGATGCAGCAGAAGTGGCAGCAGGCGCTGTCCCGCGTCGAGCAGAGGGCCCCGGCCATCAAGAGCGAGGCCGCGAACACCTCCAAGGAGGACCTCAAGGGCCACGCCGAGCAGCGCCGCGCCCAGCTGGAAGCCGCCGGTGACAGCTCCCCTCGGGGGTCGCGACGGCCCGAGGCGCCGCACTAACCCGCGCCGGCGCCGGTGCGCCGGGCTCATTCACGAGGGTGAACCCCGCCGTACGCGGCGCATGGGCTGCGGCGTGCGGTTCCGGCGGTCCCGGGGCGCCGAGCGCGCGGCGCAGAAAGTCCAGGTGGAGCAGCAGCAGGGTCTCGGCGCCCGACTCCTGCGGCGTCATGTGGGTGACGCCCGACAGCGGGAGGACGGTGTGGGGACGGCCCGCCTCGGTCAGCGCCCGCGACAGCCGCAGCGTGTGGGCGACGACGACGTTGTCGTCGGCGAGCCCGTGGATCAGCAGCAGGGGCCGGTCCAGCGAGGCGGCCCCGTCGAGCAGGGAGCTGCGCCGGTAGGCCGCGGGGTCGCGGTCGGGCAGCCCCAGGTAGCGCTCGGTGTAGTGAGTGTCGTACAGCGCCCAGTCGGTGACCGGCGCGCCGGCGACCGCCGCGGCGAAGACGTCGGGGCGCCGCAGGACGGCGAGGGCGGCGAGGTAGCCGCCGAACGACCAGCCGCGGATCGCGACCCGGTCGAGGTCGAGCAGGCCGGGCCGGGCCGCGGCGAGGGCGTGCAGCGCGTCGACCTGGTCGTCGAGGGGGGCCGTGGCCAGGTCGCCGGCGAGCGTGCGCTCCCAGGCGGGACCCCGTCCGGGGCTGCCGCGGCCGTCGACGACGAGGACCGCGAAGCCGGCGTCGGCGAACCACTGCGACGACAGGTGGGCGTCGGCGCTGCGCACCACGCGCTGCGCGTGCGGGCCGCCGTAGGGGTCCAGCAGCAGCGGCAGGGGGCCCCCCGCCGGGTCATGGTCGGCCGGCAGCAGCAGCGCGGCCCGCAGCGCCCGCTCGCCGAGCGTCAGCATCTCGACGCGCGCGGACAGTAGCGGTGTCTCGGCCAGCGAGGCCAGCTCCAGCTCACCCACCCGATGGCGCACCCGCACACGGGCACCGTGCTCGTCGAGGCTGCGGGTCACGGTCACCGCCACACCGCCGGCGACGGCGGCGTCGGCGACACCGTCGAGGCCCGCCAGCGACGAGGGCTCACCGCCGTCGGGGTCGACGCGCCACACCCCGACGGCGGTCGGGTCTGCGCCGGAGGCGGTGAACGTCACGATCCCGTTGTCGCTGGCGACGACCCGCCGGACCTGCAGGCCGACCGGCGTGACGGGACGGCCGTCCACCGCCAGCCGGCGTGTGTCGCGGTCGTCGATGGTCGTCAGGAGACGCCCGCCGGGCAGCCAGCCGGGGACGCCGGCGACGAGCTCCACCCAGGAGGGCTGCCGCTGCTCGGCGACGACCCGGGTCGCGCCGGTGTCCGGATCGACGGCCAGCACCTGGACGGTGCGCTGGTCACGGGACTGCACGACCGCGGTCAGCGGGCCGTCGGCTGACCAGAGCACGTCGACGAGGTAGGGCAGCGCGTCCGAGTCCCACGCCACCCGCACGGTGTGACCGCCGAGGTCGACGACGTGCAGGGACACCGCCGCGTTCGGGGTGCCGGCCGCCGGGTAGGCCACGACGACCGGCGCGGTGGCGGGGTCCGCCGGGTCGCTGAGGTGCCATCGCACCACCGACGTCTCGTCGACCCGCGCGACGGCGAGCCGGGTGCCCTCAGGTGACCACCAGAAGCCGCGTTCGCGGCCCATCTCCTCGGCGGCGATGAACTCCGCGAGCCCCCAGGTGACGTCCGGGTCGTCATCGCCGACCAGCCGCTGCTCGCCGCTGCCGCCGAGCTCGGTGACGCGGAGCCCGCGGTCCCGCACGTAGGCGACGCGGATGCCGAGCGGATCCGGGCGGGGGTCGACGACCGGCCCCGCCACCGCCAGGGGACGGACCGTGCCCCCGTCGAGGTCGGCGACGAACGCGTGGGCGCCGAGGGCGAACACCGCGGTCCGCACGGCCCGGTCGGTGGCGTAGGCCACGATGCCGCCACCCGACTCCCGGACGCGCTCCCGGCGCGCGCGCTCCTCGGGCGGCAGGTCCTCGTCGTCGGCCCCGAGCTGACGCGGGTCGGCGACGCACCGCTCGACCCCGCCCGGCAGGTCCACGACCCACAGGCAACCCACCGGGTCCGAGCCGCCGGCCGTCCGCAGGAACGCGACCCGGGCGTCGTCAGGTGCGATCACGAACGCCCGCGGCTGGCCGAGCGTGAACCGCCGGGTCCGCGCGTACTGCCGCGGGAACGTGTCGCGACCACCTCCGGGCGTCGCCTCGGCCGGCGTCACTCCGCCACGCCGAGCACGTCGGCGGCCTGGTTCATGCCGGCGTCCGCTCCTCCTCCCGGCGGCGCGGGCAGCGCCGCTCGTGGCCCGGACGGACCCATGTCCACGCCTGGCACGCGGGGCAGCGGGTGCCGTCCCTGACGATCGGGTTGCCCTCGAGCGCGAGGGGCAGATGCACGTCGAGCTCGGCGCACACGAACGCCTCGTAGGCCTTCTCGGCCAGCTGGCGGTTGCGCTGCGCGAGCGCGTCGAGCTCACCCTGCGGGTCGAGGTCGGCGCCGCGATCCACGAGCGTCCTGACCAGGAACGCCGACTCCGGCCGGGCCAGGTCGAGTCCCTCGATCGTGGCGGACTGCAGCGACTCCGGCAGAGGTACCTCGACGCCGCGCTCCCGCCACGCCTGCCAGATGGCCAGGCCGCCGGCACGGTCGTGCGCGGCGGTGTCGGCGATGAGCCCGGCGACCCGCGACGTGATGCGGTCGGCGACGCCGTGGTCGCGTGCCCAGGCCTGGATCGAGCCGATGTCCGGCCCCGACAGGTCGATACGGTCGACGAGCGCGGGCAACCGCTCGGGGTAGTGCTCGCTGACGAGGGACAGCGTCGCCACGGTCGCGGGCAGCCGGTCGATGGACCCCGCGAGGAGGGCGTCGAGCGCGGATGGCACCTCGCCCGACTGCTTGGCGGCCGCGGCCTCGGCCAGCCAGGCGTCCGACGGCTGCTGCGGCAGCGGGATGTCCAGGCCCGGCTCGCGGGCGAGCAGGGCGGCCACGACCTGCGGTCGCCGTCCGACGGCAGCCAGGTCCGACGTGAGGGCGTCGCGCAGCCATGTCCAGATGAGCCCCTCTGCCTGGGCGATGTCACCGACGACGCGGTCGGCGCGCCCGCGCAGGCCCAGTCGCACCGCGGTCGTGAGCGCCTGGCGGGCGCGCTCGAGCGCGCGCTGGCGCTCGGCGAGCACCGGCTTGCACGCCTCCGGGCGGGCGCGGAACAGCTCCCACAGCGCGAACAGGTCGCGGTAGCGGCCGGCGGCCGCCGACGCCACGAAGTGCCGCGCCAGCGCCTCGGGACCGAGCAGCGCGCCGGCCGTGACCGGCGGGATGTCGGTGATGAGCGCCTCGCGGACCTTGCGCGACAGCCGCGACAGCTGCGGGTCGGGGGACAGGACGTAGCGCAGCGCCGCCGCGTTCGTCGAGCCGATCCGGCGCGTGACCTCCGCCGGGTCGGGGCTGTTCGCCGGGCGCTTCGCCGCCGGCTGGGAGGCCGGCTTCGCCTCGCCGCCACCCTTGCCCTTGCGCCCGCGCCGGCCGTGCCCGGGGCCCGCCGCGGCGGGGTCCCCGGCGCCGGCAGCCTCCGCCGCCGGCGCGCCGGCCGGTGCCGGAGGGTCGAGCGCCTCGGGGTTGGGTTCGACGTCGGTGGGGTCGAGGGACTCGGGGTCCGGTTCGCCGTCGGTGGGGTCGAGCGCCTCGGGGTTGGGTTCGCCGTCGGTGGGGTCGAGGGCCTCGGGGTCGGGTTCGACGTCGGTGGGGTTGAGCGCCTCGGGGTTCGGCTCGACCCGGAGGGGCAGGTCCAGCGTCTCGGGGTCGGGCTCGACGCCGACGCGGTCGGGCTCCGCGGGCAGGGGGTCGACCGCCGGCAGGGTGTCGGCAGCCTGGTCGGAGCTGTCGGAGGAAGGGGAGGGGAGCGGGGCGTCGGCGCTGGACGGGTCCATGGGGATGGCCTCCTGGACGTGTCGGGACCGGTCTCACGGGCGGGGCGCGCGAGGGTCGGTGGATGTCGGCGGGCCGAGGATACCTTCGGTGCACCGAGGAACCCGCGGCGCAACGGGCACGAGCCGCCGCGGGGCAGCCGCGCCCGACGTCCGACGCCCGCCTACTCCTCCGGCGGGATGACGATCTCCTGGCCGACCTGCAGGGGAGCGTCCAGGTTGTTCGCGTCGCGGATGAGCGTCCACTTGCTGGCCTCGCCGTAGAACTCCTCGGCGATGTCGATCAGCGTGTCACCGCTTTGCACCGTGTAGGTCTGGCCTTCGCTGTCGACGGGATCCTGCCCCTCGGGCTCGGTCTGCCCCTCGGTCGCCCCGCCGCCGTCCCCTCCGCCGTCCCCCCCGTCGCCCTGTCCGCCCTGTCCGCCGCCGTCCTCCCCCTCGTTCGCGGCCTGCTGACTGGCCGCCAGCCGCTGTTCGAGCACGGCCTTGTCGGACGCGAGCGCCTGGACCTGGCGCCGGGCCGCGGTCAGCTCAGCGGAGTCCCCCTCGCCCCCGCCGAAGACGCAGCGGCCGGCCAGGAACGCAAGCAGCAGGCCGACCACGTAGAAGGCGATGCGCCCCCACAGCACGCGGGGCCCGTAGTCGTCCTCATGCTCGTACTCATAGTCGACCATGGGGAGGCAGTATCCACGACGGCCCGCCGAACGCCTACTCTGCGCGACATGCTCGAGCGCGAGTGGGTGTCGCTGGTCGACCCCGACGAACCCCACGACCGCTACGTCTTCGACGTCAGCTTCCTGCTGTCGCGCTACACCTGCATCTACGGCCGCGGGTGCCCCGGGATCGGCGCCGAGCCGTCGGCGGTGACGGGCTGCTGTTCGCTGGGCGCGCACTACGTCGACGACGCCGACCGGGCGCGGGTCGAGGCGATGGTCGCCGAGCTCGGGCCCACCGGCATGCAGTTCCACGCCGACGCGGTGCGGCGGGGCGTGACCGCCGTGGTCCCGGGCGGTGAGCTGCGCACCCGCGTCGTGCGCGGCGCGTGCATCTTCCTCAACCGCGCCGACTGGCCAGCCGGGCCGGGGTGCGCGCTGCACCAGCACGCCCTCGCCGGTGGCGTGCACCCGATGACCACCAAGCCCGAGGTCTGCTGGATCGTGCCGCTGCGTCGCGAGGTCGTCGCGGGCACCGCCGACGACGGCGAGGTGTCGTGGACGACGACGATCACGTCCTACGACCGTGGCGCCTGGGGTCCGGGCGGTGCCGACTTCGGCTGGTGGTGCACCGACGCCGCCGAGGCGCACATCGGAGCGCAGCCCGTCTACCGGACGATGGAGGCCGAGCTGCGCGCGATGACCTCCGACGCCGTCTACGACGAGCTCGCCGCCCACCTCGACGACCGCGGCCGCCGGCCCCGCCGTCCGTTGCCCCTCGCGGTGCGCTGACCGGCGAGGTCCGCAAGGCGCCGCAGCCGCGGCGCGGGGAGCGCCCACCGCCCCCTCGCGACCGACCAGGCTCCTCCTTCGACACCCCGCGACGCCCGACCCCTTGCCACGGTGCGGCCGCGGGTGTCGGCTACGCGGTCGGCGAGCACGATCGAGGGACGCGATGGTCGACCGCAGGTGGTTCCCCAAGCCCTACGACGAGATGGTCGCGAGTTCCGCTGGGAGGTGCCCGAGCGCTACAACCTCGCCGCCGACACCGTCGACAAGCACCCCGACGGCAAGCTCGCGATGGTGTGGGAGGACTGGCGCGGCAGCCACCGGGAGGTCACCTTCGGCGAGGTCCGGGACACGGCCAATCGGATCGCGAACGTCCTCGCCTCACTTGGGGTGGAGCCGGGGGACCGGGTCGCGTGCCTGCTGCCCGCCACCCCCGAGACCGCGGCGGCGTTCACCGCGGTCTACAAGCTCGGCGCCATCCTGCTCAGCCTGTCGATGCTCTACGGCGACGAGGGCATCGAGCACCGCCTGCGCGACTCCGGGGCCAAGGTGCTGGTCGCCCACGCCGATGCGCTGGCCCGGGTCGCCGACATGCGGTCACGGGTCGACGCGCTGCAGACCGTCGTCGTGATGGGCGGCGACGGTGGTGACGTGTCGTTCTCCGACGCGGTCGCGGCCGCCTCCTCGGACTTCGCGACCCTCGACACGCGCGCCGACGACCCGGCGCAGCTGTACTACTCGTCGGGCACCACGGGGCTGGCCAAGGGCATCCTGCACGCCCACCGCTACCTGATCGGGCACAACGAGTACGAGTACGCCCACGACGTCCGCGACGACGAGTTCTTCCACTCCACAGGGGAGTGGGCGTGGATCGCCGGCATCGTCCCTGGGATCCTCGGGCCGTGGCGCTTCGGCACCCCGACCGTGGTCTACCAGCGCAAGGGCGCCTTCCGGCCCTCCGAGACGCTGGCCCTGCTCGAGCGCCACGAGGTCGGCAACCTGTTCACCACCCCGACGGCGCTGCGCGCCATCGCGACCGTCGCCGACCCGGACCGCTTCAAGCTGCGCCTGCGCCACGCGTGCTCGGCCGGTGAGCCGCTCAACCCCGAGGTCATCCGCTGGTTCGCCGACGCCTACGGCACGACGATCTTCGACTACTACGGGCTGACCGAGTCGTATCCGCTGTGCTCGAACTTCCCCACGATGGAGGTCCGGCCCGGGTCGATGGGGCGGCCCGCGCCGGGGTGGGACGTCGCGCTGCTCGACGGCGACGAGCAACCCGTCCCGGCCGGCGAGATGGGCGAGATCTGCCTGCGGGCGCGCAGCAACCCGCACTACCCGCTCGGCTACTGGAACCGGCCCGCCGAGAGCGAGGCGGACTTCGGCGGCGACTGGTTCCACACCAAGGACGTCGCCCGCACCGACGACGACGGCTACGTCTGGTACGAGGGCCGCAACGACGACGTGATCATCGCGGCGGGCTACCGGATCGGCCCGTTCGAGGTCGAGTCGTCACTCGTGGAGCACCCCGCCGTGGTCGAGGCCGCCGCGGTCGGCGTGCCCGACGCCGCCAGAGGCTCCGTCGTCAAGGCATTCGTCGTCCTCGCCGAGGGCACCGCGCCGTCCGACGAGCTCGCCGCCGAGCTCGCCGACCACGTCCGGCAGCGCCGTCCGCCTACGCCTACCCCCGTCAGATCGAGTTCGTCGACGACCTGCCCAAGACCCTCACCGGCAAGATCCGCCGCCTCGAGCTGCGCGAGCGCGCCGCCGGCGCCTGACCCGGGCGACCGGTCAGCAGCCCCTGCTCGAAGTCCGCACGGCGCCGGCAGCGCGGCCGCTGGCAGGGGCGGCCGGCTGGACCGCCTCGACGGCCGCCCTTGCCCCGGTACGTGCGTGACGCCGGACCGGGCACTATCCTGCCCGCATGCACCTCCTCGTCTGACGTGCCACCGGCGCTCGCCGGCTCTCCGGCACGTCGTGCGGCCCGCCTGCCGTCCCGACGAGGATCGTCCGTTGCTCACCTTCGCCGCCGTCTCCAAGGCCTTCGACGGCCGCCCGGCGCTCACCGGCGTGACGTTGACCGTCGCCGCCGGCAGCCGCACCGCCGTCGTCGGCGTCAACGGCTCGGGCAAGTCCACGCTGCTGCGGCTGGCGGCCGGCGTGCTCGCCCCCGACTCGGGGACCGTCACCATCGCGCCCGGCGCGACCGTCGGCTACGTGCCGCAGGACGACGGGCACGTCGCCGGGATGACGGTCGCCGACGTCCACCCCGACCGGGCCGGACTCCTCGCGGGCGGGCGGCGGCAGCGCCGCCTCGAGGCATCGCTCGGCGCCGGCGCCCCCGCCACCCTGGCCGCCTACGGCGACACGCTGGAGCGGGTCGCCCTGCTCGGCGGCTAGGAGCTGGAGGGGCGGGCCGCCCGGGTCCTGGACGACCTGCGGCTGCCGGCGTCGGTGCTCGCCCGCCCCGTCGGGCAGCTGTCGGGCGGGCAGCAGGTGCGCGTCGGGCTCGCCGGAATCCTCGCCTCCCGTCACGCGCTGTACCTGCTCGACGAGCCGACCAACAACCTCGACCTGCACGCCCTGGAGCTGCTCGAGGCGTTCGTCGCCGGTGCCGACGCGACGTTCCTGCTCGTCTCGCACGACCGCGCCTTGCTCGATGCGACCGCCACCGACGTCGTCGAGATCGACGAGCACGACCACACCGCGACCGTCTCCGGGCTGCCGTACGCGCAGTACCGGCAGGTCCGGGAGCGCGTCCTCGCCGCCCGCTCCGCCCGCTACGCCGAGTACGTCGCCGAGGTCCGCCGCCTGCGCACCGAGATCCGGGCCCGCCGGGTCACCGCGAGCCGGACCAGCGACCGCAACCCGCCCCGCGACGGCGACAAGTCCGCCCGCAACCTCCACATCGAGAACGCGGGCAGGCAGGCGGGCAAGGCCACCAAGGCGCTCGAGCGCCGGTTGCAGCGCATCCAGGAGGTCGAGGCGCCGCGCAGCGGCTGGGACCTGCGGCTGTCGCTGGCGTCCGGGGCGCGTAGCGGCGACCTCGTCGCGGCGTTGACCGACGTGCGCAAGACCTACGGCGAGTTCACGCTCGGACCGCTGTCGCTGTCGCTGCACTGGCGTGAGCGGGTCGCGCTGCAGGGTCACAACGGTGCCGGCAAGAGCGTGCTGCTGGGGCTGCTCACCGGCGCGATCGCTCCCGACGCCGGCGCGGTGCGGCGCGGGCACGGGGTGCGGGTGGGGCTGCTGCGCCAGGGCGGGGTCCTCGCGGAGGCGGCCGGCAACGTGGCGGCCGACGGGGCGGGCGCCGACGGGCCGACCGGCCTGGCGGTGCTGCGCCGGGCCACCGGGAGCGCAGAGGCCGACGCCCGCACGCTGCTCGCGAAGTTCGACCTCGGCGCCGGCCACGTGCTGCGGCCGGTCGCCACCTACTCGCCGGGCGAGCGCTGCCGGCTGGGCCTGGCCGTGCTCATGGCGCAGGGCGCGAACTGCCTCGTGCTCGACGAGCCGACGAACCACCTCGACCTGGAGGCCTGCGAGGAGCTCGAGCAGGCGCTCGCCGGGTTCGACGGCACGCTGCTGGCGGTGTCCCACGACCGGGAGTTCCTCGACCGGGTGGGGGTCAGCCGCCGCGTGGAGCTGGCCGACGGGCGGCTGGTGGCCGACACGCCGGTGTGACCGGCTGCGGCCGCCACGGTCAGCGGGCGCCCGGGGCAGACCCGTTGCCGCCCCCTACTCGAGCTGCCTCATGTCGAGGACGTCCAGCTGGAGGTGCTGGAGCCTGGCGTCCTGGAGGCATCCCCGCAGCTGCCGCCGGTCACTTTCGATGAGGTCGGGCTCGAGCACGAAGCGGAAGGTGTCGTCGTCGACCTGCCGGAACAGCGGCTGGACCAGCGTGCTGTCGACCTGCAGCCGGCAGGTGTTGACCAGCGCCCGGGCCATCTCCAGCGTCGCGGACTCCGGCTCGCGGCGGACCTCGGCCCGCACGATGACCGCCAGCGCGGACCCGAACTCGTCGGGGGTGTTGCGAGCCATCGTCTCCGCGCGCAGGAACCAGATGCCGGCGCCGGCGGCCACGACGAGCACGACGCCCACTGCGACGCGCGTCACCGCCGGCTCCGCGGTCCCAGCAGCAGGCGCAGCTGCTCGTCCTCGGCGTAGGGGCCCTCCTGGGCGAGCAGCTCGCCGTCGTCGGGGACCAGGCCGCCGGAGGGAAACGCGATCGTGGACAGCCGGCTGGCGAGGTCGTGCTCCATGGCGGGCGCTGCGGTGTTGCCGGCGACCTTCTCCACGACCCAGGCCAGACCCGACACGATGATCCCGCCTCCCAGCAGCAGCGTGATGAACACGCCGAGCTCGCCGTCGTGCCGCGTCAGCCAGGCGAAGTGGTCGCGCCGCGGCGCGGCCTGCCGGATCCGCGCGAGCACGACCGGGTCGGGGGCCTGCGGCCGGCGCGACGGGTTACGGTCGACCGCCGACAGCTTGCGCAGCACGAGCGCGGTCGCCACGGCGACCTCGGCGCCCACGAACAGCAGCCCGGTGATCAGCGCCCGGTGCCACTCCCAGAAGTACAGGTAGCGCAGCACGTAGACACCGGCGGCGAGCAGCGTCAGGCCGCCGACCAGCCATGCGAACCCTCGTGCGGCCCTCACGCGTCACCCTTTGCCTCGTCGACCACGCGGACGTCGCCGCTGGTGCCGTCGACCTCGACCACACCGCCCTGCCCGAAGCGCTCGAGCGCCCCGGCGAGGCCGACCACGGTCGGCACCCCCGCCTCGCGGGCCAGGATCGCCACGTGCGACAGCACGCTGCCCGTCTCGGCCACCAGACCCGCCAGCCGCGGCAGCTGGGTCGCGAGCTGCGGGTCGAGGCTGCGCACGACGAGCACCGAACCCTCCGGCGGGTCGCCGTCGCCGGAGTGGACCGGCCCGCGGCCCCGCCCGCCACCGGCGCCGCTGCCGCCGTCGCCGTCGCCCTCCGCGCGGACGGCCACCACCTCGCCGTCCGCGGTGAGGCGGAACCGTGCGGGCAGCGCCTCGCCGGCGCGCGGCCGCGCCGGCTCGTCGCGGCGCCATACCGCGGCCCGGCCCCGCAAAGCCATCTCCAGGCCCTCGAGGGAGAAGTGGCGCACGACCTCGGACTGTTGCAGCCGCCCGGCCCGGTGCAGGCGCTCCCCGAGCTCCCACGCGGCGCGCGCGCCGAGCTCCTGCAGCCAGCGCACGCGCAGCCGCAACGCCTCACGCACGACGGCGGCCCGGTCCGTGTCGTCGCCCGGCGTCCACGGCGGCGCCTCGGCCGCCGCCGGCAGCGCAGGGGCCGCGGCGATCCGCGGCGACGTCAGCGCGAGCACGACCGGGTGGGCGGCGACGATGTCGGCGTCGGCCATCCCGTCGTGGCGGGCGTGGTCGAGCACGCGCAGGGCGACCGACGTCCCCGTGAGCCGGGGCGACTCCGGGTCGACGAGCAGCCCGACGAGCACCTCGTGCGCGTGGACGGACGCCAGCGCCTCGCGTGCGCGCTTGAGCAACGCCACGAGCTGGCGGTCGGTCAGGACGTCGAGGCTGGTCACCGCCGCCAGCTCGGCGTCCACCCGGTCGATGACGTCCTCGGCCAGCCCGGGCAGCGCGGACCGCAGCCGTCCGACACGCCACGCGGCGCGGATGCGGCGCAGCTTCGGTCGGGGGTCGAGCCGCTCGCGCAGCGACGGCCGTTCGCCCGCCTGCCCGAACAGGCTCAGGTCGACGGCGATGCGGCCGCCGACGGACACGGCGACGGGTGAGGCGTCCAGCGCCTGGCCGGCGACCATGCCGGTCAACCCGAACGCCTCGCGCAGCGCCCGCCGCAGCGGCTCGACCCACAGGTCCTCCTCGAGACGGTCCAGGGGGTCGGGGAAGGTCTCGGCCACCGGGCCGGGACCCAGCACCGGACCGGTCGGCACGCCCTTGACCGCGGTGGTGACCGGACGGCTCTGCAGCAGCCACAGGCGGTCGTCGCGGTCCACGGCCCACTCGACGTCCTGGGGACCGTCGAACAGCAGCTCAACGCGGGCGGCGATCTCGGCGAGGTCGCGCAGCCGCCGGCTGCTCAGGTCCACGCCGTCCGGCTCGTCGCTGACCGACTGCACCGCACCGCTGCGGTCCAGCACGTAGCGGCGGCCGTCGGTCTCCCCGCTGACGAGCTTGTCCGGTCCGCCGCTCACCGCCGACACGACGATCCGGTCGCTGCGCCCGGTCACCGGGTCGACGCCCAACATCACCCCGCCCGCGCGCGGCTCCAAAGCCGGCTGGACGAGCACCGCGATGGGGTGGTCGGCGTCCAGCGACGCGTTGCCCCGTGCCGCCTGCTCGCGGGAGTCCAGCACCGTCGCGACGGCGTCGAGGAACGCCTCCCACCCCGACACGCCGACGACGGACTCGAACCGTCCCGCCATCGAGTCCTCGCCCTGGTCCTCCACGGTGGACGACGAGCGGACGACGAGGGGGGTGGAGCCCGGACCCACCAGCTGCTGGAAGGCCTGCCTGGCGTCCGGGCCTAGCCGGCGCACGTCGCCCGCCCGGTCGACCTCGGCCGTGCCCGCCGTCGTCACGACGAATCCCGGCAGCACGGGCAGCTCCGCGGCGGTGGCCCGGGCCAGCGCCGCACCCTTGCCGCCCGTCAGCCGGGCATCGGCGGCG
This sequence comes from Egibacteraceae bacterium, assembly GCA_030446775.1. Taxonomy (GTDB): domain Bacteria; phylum Actinomycetota; class Nitriliruptoria; order Euzebyales; family Egibacteraceae; genus JAUJMQ01. The sequence continues at coordinate 54,569 of JAUJMQ010000003.1, read as the reverse complement.
CGCCCGTCGTCCAGGCGCAGCACCCTCGGTCGGACGTCTGCAGCGTCGCCGGGGTACTCGGCGACCGCCGCACCGCTCGCGCCGGCGGCACGCCGGGGGGAAGGGAGACCGGGCGCTCGACTCGCCGGCACGGTCCTCGACTGGCTCTGCCACGACGGTCTCCTCGGCTCCCGGACAGGCTGTGCAGCCGCCTCCTGTGGTCTTCCGGCGGACGCGGACCACGACATCCCACGCCCGCCGCACGCGGCGGGCCGCGGGAGCGGTCCAGCGCTGACCAGGCCACCCTAGGTACGCCAGGTCAACGTCGCCTCGGCGAACGGGCGAGGATGCGCAAAGAGGCGGTCACGGTCGTGGCCGACGCCGCGGCCGAGCAGTCTCATCGCTAGCGTGGCCGCATGCCCGTCAGCGCACAGCCGCGCCCTGCGGCCAAGTCCCCCGCCCCGCGCCGCGCCGCGCGCCGCGTCGTCATCGGTGGCGTGGCTGTCCTGGTCGCCGGCAACCTGCTCATCCTCGCCGGCTTCGGACTCGCCCGAATGACCGCGCCGCCGGCCAACCTGTCCGCCCTGCCGGGGATCGACCACGCCCGAGCCGTCGACGAGCAGCTGTGGCGCGGGGACGCGCCGTCGGGCGTGGGGTATGAGGCCCTTGCCGACCGCGGTGTGCGCACGATCGTGGACCTGCACGCCGAGCGGACCGTCGACGTCCCCGAGCAGCGGCTCGCCGAGCTGGGCATCCAGCGGGTGGCCATCCCCATCCGCGACGGTCAGACGCCGACGCCGGGCGAGGTGCGCCGCTTTTTCGACGTGCTCGACGCGGCTGAGGGTCTGGTCTACGTCCACTGTGGTGCCGGTGTCGGCCGCACCGGCACCATGGCGGCGGCGCATCTGGTGCACGACGGCGAGGCCAGCGCATGGGCGGCGCTGCGTCGCAACCTGGCCGTCGGGCCCCCCTCGCTCGAGCAGATCGTCTTCGTCGCCTCCCTCGACGCCGATGGCGTCGAGCAGCCACCGAGGATCGTGTCGCTGGTCAGCCGGCTGTTCGATGCGCCGCGCCGCGTCTGGAGCAACATCCGGGCCGCCTGACCCGCGCTTGGCGCTCCGGGGACGTGCCGGGCAGCTGACGGCCGCGACCGGCGCCAGGTTCCGCCGCCGGCGTCTGAGCCCGGGATGCGGCGGCGGGACGCCTCTCTAGGCTGCCGGTCATGGCGCTGTCGCGGTACGTGTCGTTCACCAACGAAGGGTGGGCGCAGCTGCGTGCCGAGACGCCGCTGCCGCTGTCGGAGTCCGAGCTCGCGCGGCTGCGCGGCCTCAACGAGCAGGTGTCGCTGGACGAGGTCGCCGCGGTGTACCTGCCGCTGTCGCGCCTGCTGACGCTGTACGTCGACGCCACCCGCGCGCTGTCACAGGTCACCGACCGGTTCCTGGGCAACCCGGCCACGCCGGTTCCCTACGTCATCGGCATCGCCGGCAGCGTCGCGGTGGGCAAGAGCACGACCGCGCGCATCCTGCAGGCGCTGCTCGCCCGCTGGCCAGACCACCCCGCGGTCGACCTCGTCACCACCGACGGGTTCCTCCTGCCGAACAAGGTTCTACAGGAGCGCGGGCTCATGTCGCGCAAGGGGTTTCCGGAGAGCTACGACCTGCGCCGGCTGCTGCAGGTGGTCGCCGACGTCAAGGCAGGGCGTCCCCGCGTCGAGATCCCCCGCTACTCCCATCGCGAGTACGACGTCCTGCCCGGCGAGGTGCAGATCGTCGACCGGCCCGACATCGTCATCGTCGAGGGCCTCAACGTCCTGCAGACCGGCGACGGTCGGGGCAGGCCCCCGCGGTCGTTCGTGTCGGACTACTTCGACTTCTCGATCTACGTCGACGCCGACGAGCGTGACATCGAGTGCTGGTACGTCGAGCGGTTCCTCACGCTGCGGCGCACCGTGTTCGCCGACGAGCGCTCCTACTTCCACCGCTACGCGGCCCTGTCCGACGAGCAGGCCCGCGAGACGGCCCGTGGGATCTGGCACGAGATCAACGCCGTCAACCTGCGCGAGAACATCGCGCCGACCCGGCAGCGCGCCCACCTGATCCTGTCCAAGGGACCCGACCACGCGGTGCGCGGCGTGCACCTGCGTCGCGCCTAGGACGCACATCAAACGCCGGGCGGCTCATGTCCAGCGACTCCCTTCGGGAGACAGGCCCTAGCGCCCCCCGTCACAGCCGTGAGCAACGCCTGCCAGCCGGCGGGGTCGTCGATGTCGTCGGCCCAGGCGCCGGTGACACCGGCCGCGCGCCACTCGGGCTCAGCGACGAGACGGGCACCGAGCGCCTCCGCCGCCCCCGTCGGCGACCGCAGCCCGGCGTCGATGCGCAGGCGCAGGGCGGGAGCGGCCGCGCGCGCCCACACCGCGTGCAGCGGCTGGAGGCGTCCACGGGCGACCGGCACGACCGCGGGCTCGCCCGTCCACCGCTCGGCGAGCAGGCGCAGGACCGCCGGCTCGGCGAACGGCATGTCGACGGCGACGACCGCGACGAGGTCGTCCCCGGCCGCCTCCAGCCCTGCGACGAGACCACCGAGCGGGCCGGCGCCGGGGGTGACGTCGGCGACCTGCCGCAGCCCCGGCCCTGGCAGGCGCAGCCCGTCCCCGGAGGCGACGAGCACCTCGGTGCAGCAGCCCGCGAGCGCCGTCACCACCCGCGACACCAAGGTGCGCCCACCCAGCTCGAGCAGCGCCTTGTCGGTGCCCATCCGCACGCTGGTCCCGCCCGCCAGGACGACTCCGGTCAGCGGGCGCGAGGCGGAGGGCACGCCGCGATGCTACGCCGTGGCCTGGCGTGAGCCGGGCCGTCGTCGGCGGCGCTCAGGCGCGACGCGACGCGTGTCACGGCGTCCTAGCCTGGGCGGCGATGAGCACCTCCCCGGCACCTGCTCTTTCGGCGGCCCGCAGCATCGCCGGCACGGTGGCCGAGCTGTGGCGCTACCCGGTCAAGGGCATGCAGGGCGAGCGCGTGGCCGGGCTGACGGTGGCCGTGGGAGGAGTGCACGGAGACCGTCACCACCTTGTGGTCGCGGCCGCGGACGGCAAGCCCGTCACCGCGGCGCGCGACCCACGGATGCTCGAGGCGGCCGCCGTCACGCGCGACACCGGGATATGGCTGCGGCTGCCCACCGGGGCGGAGGTCGCGGCCGACGACCCGCGGGCGGGCGACCGCCTGTCGGCGTGGCTGCAGCGCGACGTCCGCCTCGTGGCCGCACCCGCGCCAGGCGCCTATCTCGACGACAGCCCGGTGCACCTCGTCTCAACGGCCACCCTGGACGCCGACGGCTGGGACCGCCGGCGCTTCCGCCCGAACCTCGTCGTCGACCTGCGCGACGGCGGCACCGAGGACGCCTGGGTCGGCGAGGAGGTGTCGGTCGAGGACGTCGTGCTGCGGATCGTCAAGCCGACGGTCCGGTGCACCGTGGTCAACCAGGCCCAGCCGGGGCTGGCGGCCGAGCCGGATCTGCTGCCTCGGCTGCGCCGGACCCGCGACTCCCGCGTGGGCGTCTACGCCGAGGTGCTGCGGCCGGGGCCGGTGCGCGTCGGCGACCCGGTCCACCTCGGCCGCCCGGCCGGCGACAGGTGAGCGCGGCCGCGTGTGACCCGACGGGCAAGCCGCCGTTGGGCGCCGTCCGACCGCGCCCACCCCCCGGGGCCGGCGCTGTCGACAGCGGGGCTCAACCGTCGGGGTCGGCGGCCCGCAGCGCCGCGCCGGACCACCGGTCCAGGTGCGAGCGGAGCATGGGGGCGTCCACGACGCGTGCGCGCAGCGACCGCAGGAGCGACCGGCGACCCCGGCCCGCGCCGGGCTCCAGCCCCGCGGCGAGGATCAACCGGCAGCCGAGCGGGTCGCGCACCACCCGGTAGCCCAGCGCGAGCTCGCCGGCGTCGGTCGTCGCGCTCATCTCCCGCAGCCAGCGGGCCTCGGTGGTCACCCGCCACGTCCGCGCCGCGCCACCCTCGACGGTCGCGATGGCGGTGCCGACCTCGACCGGCTCAGGGTCGACGGCGCGGACGGCGTCGGCGTCGGTCCACTCCGGCAGCCGCCACGGGTCGCCGACCACCGCCCACAGCTGCGCGCCGGTCATGCGCCCGACGGCGTAGACCTCCGTGCTGATCATCCGCCCGAGCCGGCCACGCCCTGTCGCGCCAGCCGGTCCAGGGCGCGCCGGTAGGCGTCGAGGTCGCGCGCGACCTTCAGCTGGTCGGACGCGACGACGTCGCGGACGATCCCGTCGCGGTCGATCACGAACGTCCGGCGCCGGGCGTACCCCTTGTGCTCGTCGTAGGCGCCGTAGCGGCGGGCGACCTCACCCTTGGGGTGGAAGTCGGCGAGCAGCGGGAAGCCGAAGCGCTGCTGCTCGCCCCAGGCCTTGAGCACCCAGCGGGAGTCGACGCTGACGCCCAGGACACAGGCGTCGAGCCGGGCGAGCCCGTCCAGGTCGTCGCGCAGGGCGCAGAACTCGCCCTCGCAGGTGGGGCTGAACGCCATCGGCACGAACACGAGCACGACCGGCCGGCCGCGCAGCGCCGACAGGGTGACCGGCTCGAAGGCGTCGGAGGTCAGGCAGAAGTCGGGCGCCGGCTCACCGACGCCCGGGCCCGTGTCCACCAGGTGCGCGGCCTCAGCCAAGGCCGGCGGCGCGCCCGCGGGCCGCCAGCTTCTCGGCCATCTTGCGGGAGGCCTCGTCGATCATCTTGCCGTCCAGCGACGCGGCGCCCTTGCCGGCCTGGGTGGCCTCGGTGTAGGCGGCCAGGAGCCGCTCGGCGTAGTCGTACTGATCCTTGGACGGCGTGAACACCTCGTTGGCGATGGCGATCTGCGACGGGTGGATGCACCACTTGCCGTCGATGCCCAGCAGCTTCGCGCGGGTCGCGGACTCCCGGTAGCCGTCCGCGTCGCCGTAGTCGCCGTAGGGTCCGTCCACGGCGTCGCAGCCGACCGCGCGGGCGTTGTTCACGATCTGGGCCATGATGTAGTGCCACTGGTGGCCGGGGTAGTCACGCTCGATCATCCCCAGCTCCAGCTGCGGGACGCCCTGGTTCGCGGCGTAGTCACCCGGACCGAAGATCAGCGCCTCGATGCGGTCGGTGACGTGGACGATCTCGGTCATGTTGACCGAGCCGGTGCCCGTCTCGATCTGCACCTCCAGCCCGATCCGCCGGTCGAGCTCGAGGTCGGCCTCGAGCTGGTTGAGCAGGTTCTCGACGAACCACAGCTGCCCGGCGTTCTGGACCTTGGGGATCATCAGGCAGTCCAGCTTCGCGCCGGCGCCGCGGACGACCTCGATGACGTCGTCGTAGCAGTACCGGGTGGTCGCGTCGTTGACGCGCACGACGACGACCTTGTCGCCGTAGTCGTTGGCGTTGAGGGCCTGCACGACCTTCGGGCGGGCGTCCTTCTTCGCGTTCGGGGCGACCGCGTCCTCGAGGTCCAAAAAGACCTGGTCGGCCTCGCTGGACGCGGCCTTGGCCATCATCTTCGGGTCCGAGCCGGGCACGGCCAGGCACGACCGGCGCAGGCGCGACGGCCGGGCGGCGTCGTCGGCGCGGGAGGAGAACGGGACGGTGATCACGGCGGCTCCTTGACTACGGGCAGCGGGTCGACGCCGCGCTGGGAGGCGTCGAGCAGCTCGACGGGGTGCAGCATCGGCAGGTCGAGGTAGCGCCGCAGCTGCAGCAGGCAACCGGGGTTCCCCGTCGCGACCGCGGCGGCGCCGGTCGCGGCGATGTTCGCCGCCTTGCGCCGTCCCAAAGCCTCGGCGGCGTCCGGCTCGACGAGGTTGTAGATCCCCGCCGACCCGCAGCACAGCTCCGGCTCGGCGACCTCGGCCACCTGCAGGCCGGGAATCGACCGCAGCACGCGGCGGGGTTCCGCGCGGACCCCCTGGGCGTGGGCCAGGTGGCAGGCGTCGTGGTAGGCGACCGTCGCGGGAATCGGGTGGCGGGGTGCGCGCGGCTCGAGGCTGTCGAGCACCTCGGTGACGTCGCGGACCTTCGCCGCGAGCGCGGCCGCACGCTCGGCGTAGGCCGGGTCGTCGCGCAGCAGGTGCCCGTACTCCTTCATCGTCGAGCCGCAGCCGGCGGCGTTCGTGACCACGATGTCGACGCCGGCGGCGGTGAACGTGTCGACCGCGGCGCGCGCGAGGTCGGCGGCGGAGGCTTCCCGACCGGCGTGCACGCCGAGCGCCCCGCAGCAGCGCTGCTCCGGCGGCGCGACGACCTCGCACCCCTCGGCGGCCAGGACCCGCACGGTCGCGTCGTTGACGCGCGTGAAGAACACGGACTGCACGCAGCCGGTGAGCAGCCCCACGGTCAGTCGCTTCTCGCCGGTGGCGGGGGTGCGCGCCGGGGTGCGCCGGCGCAGGTCCCGCAGCGAGATGTCGGGCAGCAGCGACTGCAGCGCCCGGGCGCGGGGCGGCAGCCACGCGTCCAGGCCCAGGAAGCCGACGACCGTGTCGCCGTGCAGCCGCTGGTACAGCCACCCGCCGACCGCCGCGGCCCGCAGCCGGGAGGGGTGGGGGAACAGCGCGAAGATCGCGGCGCGGAACCACCGGTCGTCGGCGCGGCGCTCGTAGTTGCGCTCGATCTGGGCGCGCGTCGCCTCGATGAGCTCGTCGTAGCGGACCCCCGACGGGCAGGCGGTCAGGCACGCCATGCAGCCCAGGCACCGGTCGAAGTGGGTGACGAACGTGTCGTCCATCGCGACGTCGCCCTCCAGCCCCATGCGCATCAGGTAGATGCGACCGCGGGGGCTGTCCATCTCCTCGCCCCACAGCGCGTAGGTCGGGCAGGTGGGCAGGCAGAAGCCGCAGTGCACGCAGTCGTCGATGCGGTCGGCCGAGGGTGGGTGGAACGCGTCGAAGGCGCCGGCCCCGGCCGCGACGTCGACACCGGTGACGACGGTCCCGGGGTCGCCGACCCCCGGCTGTCCGGGTGGCAGGCCGTCGCCCGCGCTCGTCGTCGTCACGTCACAGTCCTCCCAGGAAGCGTCCCGGCGCGCAGCGCCGCTGCGGGTCGAGGGCGTGTTTCATCCGGCGCATGAGCGGCAGCGCCGACGGTGGCGCGACGCCCGGGTCCAGCCACGGGTCGACCGAGGCGTCGACGCCGTCCACACGGTCGCGCAGGACGACGGTGCCGCCGAGCGCCGCCACCCCGCGGCGCCAGCCGGCGACCACAGCGGCATGCCCGGCCGGGTCGCCGCCGCGCAGGCGGGCGGTGTGCAGGCCGATCCCGGCCGAGCTGACGAGCTCGGCCTGGACGTCCGGGACCGCGCCGGCAGCCTGCTCCAACGCCCGGGCGACGCCGGCGAGACGGTCAGGCAGCGTCGCGGCCCGGGCCGTCGTCGTCTGTGCGCCGCCGCCGTGCGCCGCGGTCAGCCGCTCCCAGGCGCGCGCCTCGTCGTCGCCGGTGAGCTCCTCGACGCCGTCGACGCCGAGGTCGCGGGCGAGCCGGTGCACCGTCTCGGTCTGGGCACCGACGCCCGCCTGGCGTCCCTCGATGCGGACCCACAGCGCCCCTTCGCCGGCCTCCATGGCGCTTGGGACGGCGGTGGAGGCCAGCAGCGCGGTCGTCAGCGCCGTCGCGGTGAGGGGGTCGGCGGGCAGCCGCAGGGTCGCGCCGCTCTCCGGCAGCGGGTGCAGCCGCACGACGAGCTCCGTCACCAACCCGAGGGTTCCCAGCGAGCCGCACAGCAGCCGCATGAGGTCGAAGCCGGCGACGTTCTTGACGACCCGGCCGCCGCCCCTGCCGACCGACCCGTCGGCCAGCACCACGGTCACGCCGATGACGAGGTCGCGCAGGCTGCCGTAGCGCTGCCGCCGGGGCCCGGCGTCGTTCGCGGCGAACAGGCCGCCGAGCGTGGCCCCGTCGGGGGTGTGCGGAGGGTCCAGCGCCAGCCACTGCCCGGCGCCGGCGAGCGACGCCTGCAGCCGCGCGAGCGGCAGGCCGGCACCCACGACGGCGACCATGTCGCCGGCGCTGTGGTCGACCAGCGCGTCGAGCCCGGCCGTCGACACGACCGCGTCGACCCGCTCCGGGCGCGCGCCCCACTGCGACTTGGTACCGCCGCCGGCGAACAGCAGCGCCCCGGGGGTGTCGCGCACGGCGTCGCGGGCCTCCCCGAGGTCGGCCGGGCGCAGGGTCGGCACCGGCGCCGACGTCTGCGCGCCCGTCACGGCCGGCGAGGTCACAGCGGCTGCACCGGCGCCGCGGTCTGCCCGCCGGCCATGTCGCGCGAGGTCACAGTCGCTCCACCAGGCCCGCCGCCTCGAGCGGGTGGGGGCGGTACGGCCCCGGTCGCTCCCCGCACAGCCGCGGGGTCGGGAACACCTTGCCGGGGTTGGCGATGCCGTCCGGGTCGAACGCCGCGCGCACCCGCGCCATCACCGCCAGCTCGCCCTCGGAGAACATCTTGGGCATCGAGCAGGCCTTGTCTGTCCCGACGCCGTGCTCACCGGTGATCGAGCCGCCCATCTCCACGCACAGCACGACGATCGCGGTCGCGAGCTGCTCGGCGCGGTCGGCCTCGCCCTGCCGGGCGGCGTCGTACAGCACCAGCGGGTGGAGGTTGCCGTCGCCGGCGTGGAAGACGTTGGCGACGCGCAGCCCCTCGGCCGACGCCATCTCGGCGATCCGCGCGAGCGCCTCGCCGAGTCGCTGGCGGGGGATGACGCCGTCCTGGACGAAGTAGTCGGGCGACAGCCTGCCCATGGCCGCGAACGCCGCCTTGCGCCCCTTCCAGATGAGCGCCCGCTCGGCGGCGTCGCCGGCGATGCGGATCCTCGTCGCGCCGGTGTCGCGGCAGATGCGCTCGACGGCCTCGAACTCGGCCGCCACCTCCGCGTCCGGCCCGTCGAGCTCGACGACGAGCGCGGCGCCGGTGTCGGTCGAGTAGCCGGCGCCGGTGGCGGCCTCGCAGGCCTCGATCGCGAGGGTGTCGAGCATCTCGACCGCAGCGGGCACGATGCCGTCGGCGATGATGGCGCTGACCGCGTCCCCGGCGGTGGCGGGATCGGAGAAGTCCGCGACGAGGGTGCGCACCGCCTCGGGGACGCGCAGCAACCGGACCGTGACCTTCGTCGCGATGCCGACGGTGCCCTCCGCGCCGACGAACACGCCGCGCAGGTCGTAGCCCGGGACGTCCACGCCGTCACCGCCCAGCTGCACGACGTCGCCACCCGGGGTGACCACCTCCAGGCCGAGAACGTGGTGGGTGGTGAACCCGTACTTCAGGCAGTGCGCACCGCCGGAGTTCTCCGCGACGTTGCCCCCGATCGTGCACACGATCTGGCTGGAGGGGTCGGGTGCGTAGTACAGGCCGTGCGCCGCCACGGCCTTGGAGATCTCGGCGTTCGTCACGCCCGGCTCGACGACCATCCGCTGGTTGACCAGGTCCACGGAGACGATCCGCCGCATCCGCGACAGCCCTATGAGGACGCCCTCGGCGACGGGCAGCGCACCCCCGGACAGCCCGCTGCCGGCGCCGCGGGCGACGAACGGGACGCCGTGGCGGGCGCACGCCCGGACCACGGCCGCGACCTGGGCTGTCGTCGTCGGCAGCACCACGAGGCCCGGTGCGACGCGGTAGCCGGTCAGCCCGTCGCATTCGTAGGTCCGCAGCTGCGCCGGCCGGGTGACCAGGCAGTCGTCCGGCAGGGCGGCGGCGACCTCCCGTCGCACGAGGTCGAGCGTCACCGGTCTCCCCGCATCGCTTCCACCATGTGGAATAGGCTGCTCGCTGCGGAGACGCACCCTAGCGGTGCCTTGCGGCGACGGCAACGGCGTGGCGGACAGGAGGCGCAGTGGCGGACGGACGGCGCGGCGGCGGTGCGGTGCAGTCGGTCGAGCGCGCCCTGGACCTGCTCGAGGTGCTCGCCGCCGCGCCCGACGAGATGGGCGTCACCGAGCTGACCGAGGCCACCGGGCTGCCCGGTGCGACGATCCACCGGCTGCTGGCCACCCTGCTGTCGCGCGGCTACGCCCACCAGGACCCCGTGACCCGCCGCTACAGCCTCGGGTCGCGACTGGTCCGCCTCGGCGGCAGCGCCGGCCGGCGCTTCGGCACCTGGATGCGCCCGTGGCTCGTCGAGCTCATGGAGCTGTCGGGCGAGACCGCCAACCTCGCCGTGCTCGAGGACAGCCACGTCGTCTACGTGGCGCAGGTGCCGTCCCGCCACAAGGTGCGGATGTTCACCGAGGTCGGCAACCGGTTGCTACCCCACACGACCGCGGTGGGCAAGGTGCTGCTCGCGTTCCGCCCGCGCGAGGTCACCGGTGCCGTGATCGCACGCAACGGCCTGCCCGGCCGGACCGGGCGCACCATCACCGACGCCGGGCGGCTGTACCGCGAGCTCGAGCAGGTCGCGAGGCGTGGCTACGCCGTCGACGACGAGGAGGAAGAGGAGGGCGTGTGCTGCATCGCGGTGCCGGTGTTCGGGCCCGACGACGCGCCCGCCGCGATGTCGGTGTCGGGGCCTACGAGCCGCCTGGGGCCCGGCCGCCGGCAGCGGATCCTGCCGCGGATGCTGCGGGTGTCGGCCGACGCGTCCGCCGCGCTGCTCTCGGCCGGTGACCCGGCCCGGCGCGGGGACCGACATCCTTGATTCTCCTGCGAGGTCGGGCGTAGCGTTCCACTGCACGGTCGTATCGTTCCACCATCCGAGAAACAGGAGGGACGCAGCATGGCCGAGGTCGTCGACCGCTCCGGGCCCGGACCGCGGGGCGGGCTCGCGCCCGAGATCCCCGACCGCAACCTGCCCGGTGTGCCCTACCGGGACATGCCCGCGCCGCTGCCGCTGGGCAGGGTCCTGGGGCCCAGCGTCATCATCCTGGCCGCCTCCATCGGCTCGGGCGAGTACGTGCTGTGGCCGTTCATCGCCTCGCAGGTCGGTCTCGTGGCGATGTGGATGGCCGTGCTCGGCGTCGCGACGCAGTTCTTCATCAACATGGAGATCGAGCGCTACACCCTCGCCACGGGCGAGACGGCCGTCACCGGCTTCACCCGCCTGTGGAAGGGCTGGGGCTTCGTCATGATGGTCATGGCGATCTTCGCGTGGGGCTGGCCGGGCTGGGCCACGGGCGCCTCGACGGCGCTGACGTTCGTGCTGGGCGTCAGCGACGCCGCCGTGCCGGCGATGACCATCGCAGCGCTGGTTGCCATCGGCATCGCGCTGACCGCCTCGCCCGTCGTGTACCAGGCCGTGGAGAAGATCCAGTTCGTCCTCGTCGCGATCATCCTGGTCTTCCTCGTCGCCGCGGTCTTCCTCGGCATCACGGGACAGGCATGGGCGGACCTGGGCAGCGGGTTCGCCAACGTGGGCCGGATTCCCTCGGGCATCCCCGTCGCGACGCTGCTGGGAGCGCTGGCCTTCGCCGGCGCGGGGGGCACGCTCAACCTGGTGCAGAGCAACTGGATCCGCGACAAGGGCCTGGCGATGGGCACCTACATCCCCAAGATCGTCTCCCCGCTCACCGGGCACGAGGAGGCGGCCGCGTCCACCGGGTACTTCTTCCCCCAGGACGAGGAGAACCTGTCGCGCTGGCGGGGCTGGTGGAAGGTCGCCAACGCCGAGCACTTCTGGACGTTCGGCGTCATCGGAGCGCTGTCGATCATCCTGCTGTCGCTGCTGACCTACTCGACCATCGGCGGGCAGAACGTCGAGAACAACTTCGACTTCATCCGCCTGGAGGGCGAGGCGCTCAAGGACATCGTCGCGCCGTGGTTCGGGACGTTCTTCTGGCTCACCGGCGTGGTCGTGCTGCTGTCGACCAACCTCGGCGTGCTCGACCACGTGGGACGCCTCACCGCCGACGTGCTCAAGGTCGGGCCGCTGCGCGACAACGCCACCTGGACCGAGAGCAAGATCTACTTCGCGGTGATCTGGCTGGAGATCCTGTTCGGGTCGGTCATCCTGCTGTCGGGTGTCACCCAGCCGATCGTCCTGCTCGTCATCGCCTCGGCCATCAACGGCGTCGTGATGTTCATCTACTCGATGCTGCTCATCCAGCTCAACCACTTCACCCTGCCGAAGGCGATCAAGCTGCGCGGCTTCCGCCTGGGAGCGATGGGCTGGTCGGTGCTGTTCTTCGGCTTCTTCTCGATCATCGTCATCATCGACCAGGGCAAGCGGCTGTTCACCGGCGAGTAGCGGGGGCGCCGCGGTGAAGCGGCTGTGGCTGCGCGTCCTGCTCGCCCTGACGATCTGGTCGTTCCTGCTCCTCGTCGCCGCCCTGCTCGGCTGGCTGTAGCGCCCGGCTACGGAGCCGGCGGCGGTTCCGGCGGTTCGGGCGGCTGCGGCGGCGGGGGCTCCGCCGGGGACGGCTCGACGGTGACCGCGACCGTGGCGGTGTCGCAGGCGCCCGCCCGGTCGCACGCCGAGTAGACGAGGCGGTCGCTGCCCGACCAGCCCTCCGCCGGCTCGTAGGCGATGGCCCCGTTGGGCTGGACGGCGGCCGTGCCCGATGCGGGGGCGTCGAGCACGGCGACGAGCGCCGGCACGAAACCGGGCGAGTCGTTGTCCAGGACCCGCACGGGCAGCAGCCGGTCGGCCCGCAGCGTCGCGCTGTCGTCGGTGGCGCGGACGGCCGGGTCCTGCGGCACCCCGAACATGGTCAGCAGCTGTGTGACCCCGCGGACGCGCTCCGCGCCGTTGGTGACCACGAAATCGTCCAACCCGTCGGCGTCGGCGTCGAGCGCGGCGGCGGCCTCCCCCAGGCCGCCGGGCGCGGCCGGCAACGGGACGTCGGTCCAGCGACGACCGCTCCCGTCGTTGATGAGCAGCATGTCGGGCGCGGCGGGGTCCGCCTGGACCACGAACAGGTCGGGCCGGCCGTCGCCGCTGGCGTCGCCGACGGCGAGCCCTGCCCCGCCGGTCAGCGCACGCACGACGGTGACCCGGCCGTACCGGCCGGCGCGGTTGAGCCGCTCCCGCAGCGCGGCGGGGGTGACGTCGACGACGTCGAGCCGGCCGTCGCCGTTGACGTCGGCCAGAACCGCGTCGGCCGCCCAGGCCACCAGCCCCACCTCGGCCGTGACATCGACGAAGCCGCGGCCGGCGTCGTTGCGCAGCAGCACGAGGTGCTCCTGACCGCACAGCAGCAGGTCGGTCCACCCGTCGCGGTCGTAGTCGCCGGCCTGCGCACAGCGGCCACCGACTTCGGTGTCCACCCCGAGCTCCGGCGCGGGCACGAGCTGCCGGCCGCCGTCGTTGCGCCACAGCCGGTTGGAGCTGGGCTGCCCGTCGTTGCGGGGGAACGAGTTGCCGACGAACAGGTCGAGCCATCCGTCGTTGTCGACGTCGAACAGCACCGCGGCGCGGCCGCGGCCCAGCGGGTCGGTGACGCCCCACGCCTCGGCGGCGTCGGCGAAGGTGCCGTCGGGCTGCTGCAGCCACAGCTCGTTGCGCTTGACCACGTCGCCGAGGTTCGCGCCGACGGTGCAGTACACGTCGAGGTCGCCGTCCCGGTCGACGTCGCCCCAGGCGCAGTCGTGCCGGTCGCTGGTCGAAAAGCTGCCGGCGGCGTCGCGGACGAACCCGGCGTCTGTGTTGCGGTACAGCGTCGCCGGCGCCTCCCAGTGGCGGTTGAACAGCAGATCGTCGCGCCCGTCGGCGTCCACGTCGGCCACCGACGGTCGCCACGACAGTGTGGGGGTGGTGTCGATGCCCGAGCTCGCCGCCACGTCGGCCGCGAGCAGTCCCGCGGGCTGGTCGGCCACGGTGACGCGCAAGGTGTACGCGCTCGACCCCCGGCGGGCGCGGACGGTGAAGGCCCACGTTCCCCCGCCCAGCGCGTCGACGACGGCGACCTCGGGTCGCAGCAGCGCCGACCTCGCCTGCCCGCCACGCGTGCCGGCCGGACCCCGGACTGCGAGGTCGAGGTCGGCGGTGCGGTCCGGCCAGCGCAGGACGACCTTGAGCCGGGAGCCGGCCGCGACGGGCAGCGGGTGCACCGCCGACCGTGAACCCGGGCCGACCTCGCCCCGCATCACCGTCGCCCGCGTGGCGAACGTCGGCAGGGTGAACCGCTCGACGGTGAGCGTGTAGCCCGTCGCGCCGGCGGCGGCGCGCAACCCGGCGTGCCATGTCCCGGGCGTGGCGGCTTCGACCAGCAGCACGCCCGTCGGCATGCGGCCGGGGGTGCGAGCGACGGTCGTGCCGGTCGGGTCGTCCAGGGACAGCACGACCTCGGATGCCGGCTCGGATGCCGGGTCGACGCGGTGCAGCGTCAGGCGGAGCAGCGCCGGCTCGTCGACCACGACCGGGTGACTGGTCGCACCGCCGGCGTCGCCGCCGACGGTGCCCGTGAGCGTCTCGACGGTGGGGCCCGGGACGTCGGTGTCGACGATGGGGTCGGTGCCCGCCGCCCCCGGTGGCGGCGCGCTCCGATCGACCGGATGCGGCGCTGCGGGGGGTGGCCCCGCCGTCGCCGCGGAGACTGCCAGCCCGGTGAATCCGAGCGCGACGACGACGGCCACCACACGGCGATGGCGAACGGACATCAGGCGCATGGTTCCTCGTCGCTCTGGCCGACGGCGGGCTCCGATCCGGCTTCCCGCGATACGGGTGCAAGCCGACATCCTGCCCGATCCGGGCTCAGTCCTCGGGGTGGCGTGGATCCGGCCCCCGGCATTGACAGATCCGCGGCACCCCGGGTCAGGCCAGGCGCGACACGAACTGGGCGGTCCCCGAGACGATCTGGGGCAGGTCGTGGTCCAGCGTCGCGACGTGGTAGCTGCGCTCGAGCCAGCGGTGCTCGACCTGCCGGGAGCCGACCCGCTCGACGAGCAGTGCGCTGTCCGATGGCGCCACGACGTGGTCGGCGCGCGAGGTGAACACCAGCAGCGGCGCGGTCACCCGGGGGAGCGCGGCCCGGACCTCGTCCTGCAGCTGCAGCACGGAAGCGAAGGCCCGTAGGGGCAGGCGGTCGTAGGCCCGCTCGTCGGCGCCCGGCTTCGCGATGTCGTTGCCGACGCCCGGCAGCGATCCGACGACGTGCTTGAGCACCGGCAGCAGCCGCAGCCGCGGGTCGGACACCGTGAGGAACGGGTTGATCGCGACGACGCCGGCGAAGGGCTCCCCGCCGGCCGCGAGGTGCAACGCCAGGGTGGCTCCGCCCGACAGCCCGACGACCGCCTGGACGCGGGTCCTGGTCCGCAGCCCCGCCAGTGCGGCGCGGGCGCCGGCAGCCCATTCGCGCCACGTCGTGCGCTGCAGGTCCCGCCAGTGCGTGCCGTGCCCCGGCAGCCGCGGAAGCTCGACGGCGAAGCCCCGGTCGGCGAGCTCCTCGCCCAGCGGCCGCATGCTGACGGGATTCCCGGTGAAGCCGTGCAGCAGCAGCAGTCCGATGTCGCCGGCGGGGCCGCTGGCGCCTGGTGCCGACCAGCGCTCGGCGCCGGCCAGGACGCGCGCCACGCGCGCTAGGTGGGACGCGAGCGGTCCTCCGGCTGCCGCGGCACTCCGGTCGTCTGTTCGTTGCGCACGTCGACCGCGCTCTCCTCGATCTCCGTCGCGTGGTGCTCACGAAGGACCGTCACGGCGGTCGCCAGCTCCGCCGGGTCCGGTGACCGCACACCAACACGCGCGGGCCCTTCGCTGACGTCGGCGTAGCTGCGCTCCCAGGCTTGGGACTGCTTCATGCGGCCCAGCCCGAAGATCAAAAAGCCGATGATGTGGCCGACCACGAGGCCGCCCACCACCAGCGCCCAGACCCCTCCGGCCTGCAGGGATCCGCCCTCGGGGAGGATGAAGGCGAAGAACGCCGCGATGAAGCCGAGGGTTGCGCCGACCAGGCCGCCGAACACCATGCCGCCGGCAATGGTCTTCGTGATGCGATCGATGAAGCGCTCGTCCTGGCGCGCCGTGGTCGCCTCCTGGCTCGCCTCCGCCGCCTGTTGGCCCAACAGCACGATCCGTGAGCCGTCGACGCCGCCATCCTCCAGAGCACCGATCGCTGAACGCGCCGCCTCGGCGTTCGTGAAGGTCGCGGTGACGCTCCGCTCCGTGTCGCTGGTCCGGTCGCCCATGCGCAAGGTCTCCCAGGCCGGCCTCAGTCCACACGGCCTCCGCTGCGCCAGTACTCACCTGCGGCGCGGTCCAGGAACCCCTCGTCGACGAGGTAGCGCCGCAGGGCCGCGTAGTCGGGATACCACAGCGCCAGCACGCCGGTGACCTCCTTCTCGCTGTAGCGCCGGCCCGGCTCGAACTCCAGCGCCAGCCGCTCGAGGACGACCAGGCGCTTGGACCGCTGCGAGGGGATCTCCAGCAGGCGCGTGCCGCGGAAGAACCGGGACAGGACGGCCTGCTCGTCGGCGGTCATGCCGTGCAGCACCTCGGGCGCCGGCGGCGGGGCTGCGGCAGGTCCTGTGCGAGCTCGCGCAGCGCCTCCGGTCGCAGCCGGTAGGCGTCGCCGTCGCGGTCGACCACGCCCGCCTGCACGAGCGGTGCGAGGGTGGCGAGCACATCGCGCGCCGCCACCCCGGTCCGCTCGGCGAGGGCGTCGGCGCTGCCGGGCCGCGCGGCGACCGCGCCCACGACCGCGAGCCGCTCGGGATCCAGCACCGTCTTGAGAAAGTCTCGAGCGTCCACGCGCCGTAGCGTGCCACCGGGCGACGAGCCGGCACGCCCTGCCGTCACGAACGCCCCACGACGGTGTGCTCGTGACGGCGGCTCGGGTGGTTCGGGCCGGCGGGACGAGGGTGCGGCCGCGCCCCTAGCCCCTGTCTCCCGAAGGGAGTCGCGCCAAGCCGCCCGGCGTTTGAGGTGCGTCCTAGCTCGACGGGGACGTCGACGAGCGAGCCGTACTCCGTCCACGAGCCGTCGTAGTTGCGCACCCGGTCGTAACCGAGCAGCTCGTGGAGGACGAACCAGGTGTGGGCGCTGCGCTCGCCGATGCGGCAGTAGGCGGCGACATCCTTGTCGGGTGTGACGCCCTTGGCGGCGTACAGCTCCCGCAGCCGCTCGGTCGGCAGGAACTGCCCGGTGTCGGGGTTGACCGCGCTGCCCCACGGCACGTTGGCCGCCCCCGGGATGTGGCCGGGAACCTGCGCACCCTCGTTGGGCAGGTGCGGCGGCGCGATGAGCTCGCCGGCGAACTCGGCGGGGGAGCGGACGTCCACGAGCGCCTTGCCTTCGGGCGCGCCCACGTAGTCGGCGAGGATCTGGTCGCGCCTGGCGCGGATCTCGGGGTCCGGCTCGCCGGCGACGTAGCCGGAGCTGGAGGCGACCTTCGTCGGCTCGTCGGTCAGCTCGCGGCCCTGCAGCTCCCACAGCTTGCGGCCGCCGTCCATGAGGCTGACCTTGTCGTGGCCGTAGATGCGGAAGTACCAGTACGCGTACGCGGCGAACCAGTTGTTGTTGCCGCCGTACAGCACGACGTGGTCGTCGTTGGAGATGCCGCGCGCGTTCATCAACGCCGCGAAGCCCTCGCGGTCCAGAAACGCCCGGCGGACCGGGTCCTGGAAGTCGGCCTTCCAGTCGAAGCCGACCGCGCCGGGGATGTGGTTGGCGGCGTAGGCGGTGGCGTCCTCGTCGACCTCGGCGACGACGATCCCCGGCTCGCCGAGGTGCTCGGCGACCCACTCGGTGGTCACGAGCGCGTCAGGGTTGGTGGGCATTGGCGTGCTCCTCCTGGCTGGCTGCAGCTGACCGCTGCCAGCGTAGTGACGGCCGGGCGGGGATGCGCCCGGGGGGACGACGTCGAGACAGACCGTCGGCTCTATCCCGCCACCGGCGCGGGGGCGGGCTCCACCTCGCGCAGCCGTCCGTCGCCGACGTCGTAGACGAAGCCGCGGACGCTCTGCCTGTGCGGGATGAACGGGCTCGACAAGATGCGCGCCAACGACTGGCGCACGTTGGCGTCGAGGTCGCTGAACGACTCGGCCGACCAGGTCGGCTTGATGCCGACCTCGTCGAGGATCTCCTGCTTGAACGCGTCGTCGGAGAAGGTCAGCATCCCGCACCCGGTGTGGTGGACAAGCACGATCTCGCGGGTGCCGAGCAGCCGCTGGGAGATCACCAGCGACCGGATCACGTCCTCGGTGACCACACCCCCGGCGTTGCGGATGACGTGCGCGTCACCCTCGGCCAGGCCGAGCAGCCCGTAGGGGTTCAGCCGCGCATCCATGCACGCGACCACGGCGACGTGCCGGGCGGGAGCCAGCGGCAGGTCGGCCTTGTCGAAGCCGGCGGCGTAGCGCTCCGCGTTCGCCAGCAGCTCCTCGGTCGCGGTCATGGGCACTCCTGGTCGTCGCTCGGCCGCGAGAACGCTAGTGCGGCCCGCCGGGCGGCCGGCAGCGGCGGTGGCAGTGCCTACCTTGCTTCGCGGACGCTAGCGTCGGGCGCCCGCGGGTCGACCGAGGAGGTGCCATGCCGACGCGGCTGTCGGGGCTCGACGCGTTCTTTCTGTACCTGGAGACCCCGACGATGCACCTGCACGTCGGCAGCGTCCTGCTCCTGGACCCCGCTACCGCCCCCGGTGGCACGGTCACCCGCGACGACGTCGCCGCCTACGTCGCGGCGCGGCTGCACCTGGCGCCCCCCTTCCGCCGCCGCCTCGCGCCCGTGCCGCTGCGCCTGGATCACCCGGTGTGGGTGGAGGATGCCGACTTCGACGTCGACTTCCACGTGCGCCGCGCGTCGCTGCCGCCGCCGGGCGGTCGTGCCGAGCTCGCCGAGGTCACCGGCGACGTCATGAGCCGCGGCATCGACCGCAGCCGCCCGCTGTGGGAGCTGTACGTCGTCGACGGTCTGGCCGACGGCCGCGTCGCGCTCGTGACCAAGACCCACCACGCCGCCGTCGACGGCATCTCCGGCGTGGAGCTGGCCACCGCGCTGCTGCAGCGCGAGCCCGACGCCTCCCCGCCTCCGCCCGAGCGCGTGTGGGAGCCCGAGCCCGCGCCGCCCGAGCTGCTGTTGCTGCTGCAGGCCGGCGCCAAGCTCGTCACACGCCCCTGGGAGGCGGTGCGCGTCGGGCGTCAGGCGCTGGACGCCCTCGCGGACGTGCTGCGGCTTCGCGAGGACGGCGGGGAGCCCGGGCCGGGCCGTTCCCCGCCGCCCCCCGCGCCGTTCGGGGCGCCGATGACGGTGCTCAACGGTGCCATCGGGCCGCACCGGCGGGTGGCGCTGACCCAGATCCCGCTCGCTCGCGTCAAGGACGTCAAGAACCGGCTCGGGGGGACGGTGAACGACGTCGTGCTCGCCGCCGCCGCCGGGGCGCTGCGCCGGTTCCTCGCCGCGCGCGGCGAGCGCCTCGACCGGCCGCTCGTGGCGATGGTGCCGATCTCGGTGCGCCGCCGCGACCAGCGGGGCGCGCCCGGCAACCACCTGTCGGTCATGCTCGTCGCACTTCCCGTCGACGAGGCCGACCCGGTCATCCGCCTGCGCCGCGTCCGCACCGGCACGTCAGGAGCCAAGGAGCAGCATGGGGCGCTCGGCGCTCACACCCTGCAACAGATCGCCGAGATCGCGCCCGGCGCGCTGCAGTCGCTCGCCGCTCGCCTGTACACCCGCACCCGCGGCGCGGACCGGCACCGGCCGATCTGGAACGTCGTGGTCTCCAACGTCCCTGGTCCCCGCTCGCGGCTGTACTGCGCCGGGGCGCGGCTGGAGGCGATGTACCCGCTCGGTCCCGTGCACGAGATGTGCGGCCTCAACGTGACCCTGTTCAGCTACGCCGGCACGGTCCACGTCGGGCTCAACGCCGACCGCGACCTGCTGCCCGACGTCGAGGCCGTCGCCGACGCCTTCGTCGACGCGGTGGAGGAGCTCGCCGAGGCGGGGGAGTGCGGCTGAACCGGCGCGGCGAGGCGGCCTGGTGAGGCCGCCGGCGGGCGGTCCGGGCTAGTCCAGCGACAGACCGACCCGCAGCGGCAGGTGGTCGCTGGTCGTCGGCGGCCCCACGCCGACGTCGTCGACGGTGAGCGGGCCGCGCACGAGCAGCTGGTCGACCTGCATGCGGGGATCCCACGCCGGATAGGTCTTCGCGCCGCCGGCGTGCCGCCATCCCGGCAGCAGCGCCCGCACCGGCCACACCGGCAGGTTGAGATCGCCGACGAGCACGGCCGGCCCCCCGGTGCCGCGGGCGGCGCGGGCGGCGACGCGCAGCTGGGCCAGCCCCCGCCACGGCAGGTACGACAGGTGCGTGGTCGTCACGCGCAGCGGCCGGCCGTCGACGTCGAGGTCGGCGCTGAGTGCCACCCGGGGCTCGAAGTCCCACCCCGGGCGCTGTGGTGAGGCCGCGGACGCGCGCGTGCCGTCCCCGCCGCCTGGGAGCCGGCGCACCGTCGTGGCGACGATGGGATGGCGCGACACGACCGCGACGCCATAGGCGGGGCCTCCCGGGTCATGGCCCCGGACAGCGGTCCAGCGGGTGTCCGGGCTGCCGAGCAGCGCGGGGGCGAACGCCGCCTGCCAGCCGAGCGCGGCCGCGGCCGCCGCGGCCTGGTCCGTGCCGCCGGAGCGCAGCTGGCCGCGGTCGACCCCCTGCAGCGCGAGCACGTCGACGTCGAGCGCGGCCAGGGCGGCGAGCATCGCGGGCAGGTCCACGGTCCCGCTGCGGACGTCGATGCCGTGCAGCAGGTTGGTTGACGCCAGGCGCAGCCGACGGGTCACCGCACCGCAGTCGCCGGGCGGCTTCCGCCGGGCCTCGCAGTCGCCGGGCGGCTCACGCTGGCCTTTCGGTTGACGGCTCAGGGCGGGGGGAACGGTACGCCGAACCACGGCCCCGCTTCCGCCCCTGTCCCCGGAAGGAAGAAGTGTGCAGGTCAAGATGCAGTTGGCGCTCCCGACCGACGCGCGGTACGTGTCGATGATGCGGAGCGTCGCCGACTGCGTCATGACCGACTTCGGGGTCCCGGCCGAGGCGAACGACGACATCCAGCTCGCGGTCTCCGAGGCGTGCGCGAACGCCGTGCGTTACTCCGGTGACTCGATGGAGTACTCCGTGCGCCTGGAGGTGGGAGTGGACGGCTGCACGGTCGAGGTCGTCGACCTCGGTCCGGGGTTCGTCCCCAGCGACGGCACTGACCCGATCGCCGACGACGAGGAGTCCGGGCGGGGAGTGTTCCTGATGCGCGAGCTCGTCGACGACCTGCAGTTCATCCGCGACCACGAGCAGACCCGGGTGCGGCTGTACAAGCGCTGGCCGGGCCTGAACCTGCCGGCGCCGGAGCCGGGCCCGGTCTAGAGATCCCCGCCCGCCGTCCCCGCCGCCCGGCGCCGGGCGGCGTGGGCCGGCTCGTGGGCGGCGAGCACCTCGGCGAGCAGGCGACGCACGGGACCGAGCGACAGGCTGTACGCCCGTTCCGCGCGGTCGGCGAGGGACCGCCAGTACGTCGGATAGGTCTCCAGCAGCGACTGCTCGACGAGGAAGTCGGCGCGGCCCGCGTCCGCGGCCGACCCGCGCGGAGGCCCGGCCACGACGGTGTAGCCCAGCAACGCCAGCGCGTCGGCGTGCTCCTGTTCGACCGCGGGGTCCGACAGCGACACCGTGACGACGTGTCCGGCCGGCACGGGGGGCAGGTCCTCGGCCCACCAGCCGTCGGACACCGCGATCCGCACGAGGGCGCCCCGTACCATCCCGGCCCCGGCCGCCTCCCCCCGCAACGTGCTGCCCACCGATCGCGTCCCGCGTATGGCGGCCCCGTCCGGCCGCGGACGTCCATTGTGGCGGCTGGATCTCCCCGCGCCCGCGAACCGAGGCGGTTCGCGTCGTGGCACCACACCCCGACAGGCGGTAGACCGGGCGGGGACACCCGCACCCGGTCACGGGTCGGTGCCGCCCAGCCGGACCGCGCGACGGACGGCTCCAGCGAAAGTGGCCGCCATGGCAGCTCGCCCGACGACGATCGGAGCGTTGCGCGCCTCGGGCTACCCGGACCGCACGGTGAAGCAGGAGGTCGCGGCGAACGCCGCCACCCGGCTGCGCCAGGGCCTTCCCGTCGTGGACGGGTTGATCGGGTTCGACGACACCGTCCTGCCGGCGCTGGAGACCGCGCTGCTCGCCGGCCACGACATGATCCTGCTCGGGGAGCGCGGGCAGGCCAAGAGCCGCATCCTGCGGTCACTCGTCGGTCTGCTCGACGAGCTGGTTCCGGTCGTCGCCGGCAGCGAGGTCTGCGACCACCCCTACCACCCCTTCAGCGCGCCGGCCCGCCGCGCCGTGGCCGACCACGGCGACGACACCCCGATCGCGTGGCTGCCGCCCGAGCAGCGCTTCGCCGAGAAGCTCGCCACCCCCGACATCGCCGTGGCCGACCTCATCGGCGACGTCGACCCCATCAAGGTCGCCGAGGGCCGTCACCTCGGCGACGAGGACACCATCCACTTCGGGCTGATCCCGCGCCACAACCGCGGGATCGTGGCGATCAACGAGCTGCCCGATCTCGCCGAGCGCATCCAGGTCGCGCTGCTCAACGTCATGGAGGAGCGCGACGTCCAGATCCGCGGCTACTCGCTGCGCCTGCCACTGGACCTGCTCGTCGTCGCGACCGCCAACCCCGAGGACTACACCAACCGCGGGCGGATCATCACCCCGCTGAAGGACCGCTTCGGCGCCGAGGTGCGCACCCACTACCCGCTGCGCCTGGCCGAGGAGGTGGCGGTGATGCGGGCCGAGTCGCACGTGGCGAGCGGCTCGGGCGCAGCGTCCCTGCCGGTCGTGGTGGTGCCCGCCTTCCTCGCCGAGGTGCTGGCGGCGTTCACGCGCCTGCTGCGCGGCGCACCGGAGGTCAACCAGCGGTCCGGCGTGTCGGTGCGCTTCTCCATCGCGAACTACGAGACGCTGGCCGGCAGCGCGGTGCGCCGGGCGCTGCGCACCGGCGAGGAGCGCGCCGCCGCCCGCCCGACCGACCTCGGCCACGTCCTCGGTGCGGGGATCGGCAAGGTCGAGTTCGAGACGTTCGAGGAGGGACGCGAGGCCGAGATCCTGCAGCGGCTGCTCCGCCGGGCGTTGCAGGAGGTGTTCCGCCGTCGCACCGCGGGGGTGGACCTGTCGGGCCTCGTCCGTCGCTTCGACGAGGGCCTGGCGATCGAGACCGGCGACCTCGTGCCCGCCGCCGAGCTGCTCGGCCAGCTCGACGAGGTGCCCGGGCTCGCCCGCCTGCTGCGCGCCCTCGACGTCGAGGAGGAGTCGCCGGCGCTGGCGGCCTCCGCGCTGGAGTTCGCGCTGGAGGGACTGCATCTGCAGCGCAAGATCGACCGCGACGACCTCGGCCCCGGGGTCGTCCGCTTCACGCGCGGCTGACAGGAGGGGATCGCCGTGCGCATCCGCTACGGCCCCTGGTCCGGACGCCAGGACCCGTTCCCGACCGAGGTGTCGCCCGACACGGTCCTCGACGAGATCGCCGACGACCTGCTCGCCGGGCAGGAGGCCGACGTCGCGCTCCAGCGCCTGCTGCGACGCGGCTTTCCCGGACGGTCCGGCGGGCGCGTCGCCGGCCTGGACGACCTGCGCCGCCGCGTCGAACAGGCCCGCCGCCGCGAGCTCGGGCGCATGGGCCTGGAGGGACCGCTGCGCGAGGTCGAGCAGCGGCTGGCCGAGATCGTCGCCACCGAGCGGGCCGCGCTGGATCTCGCCCCCGACGACGACGCGGTGGGGGACCGCGCCGACCAGCTCGACACGCTGCCCGCCGACGTCGCCGCCCGCTTGTCGGCGCTGCGTGACTACGACTGGTACGACGCGCGCGCCGGGCAGGCGTTCGCCGACCTGCTCGCCGAGCTCCGCCGCGACGTCGCCCACGCCGCCTTGGGGCGGCTGGCGGGGGCGCTGGGCTCGATGGAGCCGGCTGACCTGTCGCGCATGGCCGACATGCTCGCCGAGCTCAACGCGATGGTCGCCAAGCGCGACCGCGGCGAGGACGTCAGCGACGACTTCGCGGCGTTCTCCGCGCGCTACGGCGACCTGCTGCCCGGCTCGCCGGGAACCCTCGACGAGCTGCTGGCCGAGCTCGCGCGGCGGATGGCGGCGATGTCGCGGCTGCTGGCGGGGCTCGACGCCGACCAGCGGGCGCAGCTCGCGCAGATGGCCTCCGAGCTGCTCGGCGACGCGGACCTGTCGTTCCAGGCCGAGCAGCTGTCGCGCAGCCTGCAGTCACTGTTCCCGGAGCTCGGCTGGGACCGGGGTGTCCCGGACGCGATGCCGACCGGCCAGGAGTCAGGCGGGCTGGCCGAGACCGTGGACTGGGTCGAGCATCTGCAGGGCTACGACGACCTCGCCGAGGCTCTCGGGCAGCGCTACCCGGGGGCGCGGCTGGAGGACATCGACGACGACGCGGTGCACCGGCTGCTCGGCGAGGACGGCGCCCGTGACCTGCGGGCGCTCAAGGAGGTGGAGCGCGCCCTGGAGGAGGCCGGGGCGGCCAGCCGGCGGCACGGCCGCCTGGAGATGACGCCCCGCGGTATCCGCCGGCTCGGCGAGCGGTCCCTGGCCAGGATCTATGAGCACGCCGTCAACGGCGGGACGGGCTCGCACCGCGCGTCGGGCGCCGGCGGCGACGGTGAGCTGACCGGCGCCACCCGCCGTCTCCGCTTCGGCGACCCCTTCCGCCTGGACGTCACCCGCACGATCGGCAACGCGGTCATGCGGTCACAGGCGGGGGGAGCGCGCATCGCCGCGAGCGGGCGTGTGCACCTGCACCCCGAGGACTTCGAGCTCGCCGAGGCGGAGCGGCGGGTGCGGGCCGCGACGGTGCTGCTGCTCGACATGTCCTTCTCGATGCCGCTGCGGGGCAACTGGGTGCCGGCCAAGCGGGTCGCGCTCGCGCTGCAGTCGCTCATCGACGGCAAGTTCCCCGAGGACCGCTTCTACGTCGTCGGGTTCAGTGACTACGCACGGCGCCTGCAGCCACGCGACCTGCTGGAGACCGGCTGGGAGCGCGTGTACGGCACGAACATGCAGCACGCGTTCATGCTCGCCCGGCGGCTGCTGGGAGCGCATCCCGAGGCCGAGCAGCAGGTGATCATGGTCACCGACGGCGAGCCGACCGCGCACCTGGAGGGCGACGTCCCGCAGTTCGCGTGGCCACCGGAGCCGCGCACGCTGCAGCTGACGATGATCGAGGCGGCGCGCCTGGCCCGCACGGGGGCGACGCTCAACGTCTTCCTGCTCGACCACGACCCCGGTGCCGCGGCGTTCGTCGAGCGCATGGTCTCCGCCTACGGCGGTCGGATCTTCTATCCCGACCTCGACGACCTCGGCAGCCTCGTCGTCCGCGACTTCCTGCACCGCCGCGCGTGAGCGCCGGCGTGGCCGGCGGGCGGAACCGCCGCTCGCTCACGATCCTCGGTGCGAGCGGGTACACCGGCCGGCTGTGCGCCGCCGAGGCGGTCCGCCGGGGACTGCGCGTCCGGCTCGCAGGGCGGCGGCCCCAGGCGCTGGAGGCGCTCGCGGCCCGCTTCGGCGGGGACATCACCACCGCCACGGTCGACGTGACCGACGCCGGCGCGCTGGCTGCGCTCGCCGAGTCCAGCGACGTCCTGCTCACGACGGTCGGGCCCTACCAGCGGCTCGGCCGCCCGGTCGTCGAGGCGGCGCTGCGCGCCGGCTGCGGCTACGTCGACGTCTGCGGCGAGGTTCCGTTCCTGGCCGAGGTGCACGCGCTGCACGAGCGGGCCGTCGCCGCGGACGTCGCGCTGGTGCCCGGCGCCGGCTTCGACGGGGTGCCGGGCGACCTGCTCGCCGCGGTGGCGGCCGCCGACCTCGGCGGACCGGCCGACAGCGCGCGCGTCGCGGTGCACGTGGACTCGCTCAACGTGACCAGCGGCACGCTGCGCTCGGCCCTGGCGGTCGGCGCGACGGGAGGCGCGGCGTGGGTGGACGGGCGGCTGGTCACCGAGGCGCTCGGTTCCCACCGCTGGGACGTCCCGTTCCCGCCACCGCTGGGCGTGCGGTCGGCGGTGTCGATGCCGCTTGCGGAGGTCGTGACGCTGGGGCGATCGATCGGTGTCGCGAGCGCGCGCGCCTACGTCGTCACCGGGCCGTGGCTCGCCGTGCTCGCCCCCCTGCTCGCCCGACCGGCGGCGCTGGTCACGCGGGGGGTGGCCGCGACGCCGCTGTGGGAGCTGCTGGACACGGTCGCCGAGCGTGCGCGGACCGGGCCGGCCGAGCCGCTGCGGGCCAAGACGACCGCTGCCGTGCTGGTGGAGGTCCGCGGGCGGGGTGGCACGCGGAGGGCGGTTGCCGAGATCACCGACGTCTACGCCACCGCCGCCGTGACGGCGGTCGTGTGTGCGCGGCGCATGCTCGAGGGCCGGCTCCCAGCCGGCGTCGCCACGCCTTCGCAGGCCACCGACCCGGCAACCGTGCTCGACGAGATCGCCGTCTCCTGGCGTCTTCTCGACTGAGGCGCCCGGTGGGGCCAGCTCCCCCGCCCATCGAGAAGGCTTGGTCACGAATGCGTGACCGATCCTTCTCGGCGGGGGCGGCGCCGCGGTGACGCTGTCGCCGGTCAGGCCGACAGGCCGCCGGCGAGGACGATGAACAGCACGACCCCGACGATCAGGGTGTTGAAGGTCGCGTGCCACACCGTCGCCGCCAGCACCGCCGCTTCGCGGGCGGCGGTGGGGGAGGCCGCCAGCACCGCCGCTTCGGGCGCGATGACGGTCGCAGGGCCGGCCGGCGCGCCCGGCCGCGGCCCGGGTCGCTGCAGCGCCCGGAAGTACGCGCGGCGGTAGATCCGGCCGTAGGCGAACCCGGCGACGCCGATGGCCAGCGCCGCCGCGACGGGGATCAGCATGACGAGATGCACGAGCCCGAAGCGCAGCGCCGAGCGGACCTGGGCCAGCAGGCCGGCGTGCTCCAGGCCCATCCGGAACGTGCGCTCCTCGGCGTAGGCCAGCCACGGGAACAGCGCCGCAACCAGCAGCAGGAACGCTGCAGTGCCCGCGCTCAGGGGCCAGCTCACCCCGCCGGCGCCGCCGGTCAGCGGCGAGGCGGCTCCGCTGCGGCTGGCGGCCTCCTCGATCGGGGCGAAGACCGCGTTGCCGGTCAGGCCCAGGACGCTGCCCAGGCCCAAGCCGGTCGCCGGGACCGCGACCGACAGGCCCACGGCGACCGACACGACGACCACCGCCAGGGCCGCGCTGCCGGCGATGTGGCGCGGCCGGATGCGCCCCCACACGGTGAGTGCGAGTCGGCGCTGGAGCCACGCCGTGCGCGCGGCGCGCACCAGCACAGCGGTGACGAGCACAGCGAGGAGCAGGCGGGCGGCGGCCACGGCGGCCCAGTGTGACGGCCGGCTCCCGTTTCCGCCGGGGGCCGCCGGGTAGGTCGAGAGATCCGGACTCGGCGTCGCCGCGACGGCGCACGGCGACGGCGCCACCACGACCCACACCACGAGTCACACCACGACGCGACGCACACCACGACCAAGGGGTCCACGATGAAGCGCAGAGCACGAACGGCGCAGGCGGTCTCCGACCGCGCCGCCGAGGCCGCGGCGCGTGCGCGGGCGGCCGAAGCTCGAGGCCGTGCGTGCGGCAGCGGCCAAGCGCGCCGAGCTCGCCCGGCTCGCTCGGGAGAAGCTGCACGACAGCGGTCTGGACGAGCGCGCCGCCGAGCTCAAGGCGCGGCTGCGCGACGCGCCCGCGACCCAACAGGCCGTCGAGGCGGCCCGGACGGCGGGCGACCGCACCTACGACCGCCTCGGGGCCTGGCTGACGGAGTCCGGCGCAGCCGAGCGGATGAACCTCACGCCGCCCAAGCGACGCTTCCCCGTGTGGCTGCTCGGCCTGCTCGGCGTCGGTGTCGGCTTCGCCGTGGCGCGTCTGGCGGCCGCTCGGCGCGAGGACGCCGAGTGGTCTGAGGGACTCGACGTCGGCGGCCCCGCGACGGGCGGCCTCGTCGCCGATCCGCTCGAGGCGGAGTCCGCCGACCTCGCCTCCGTGGCCGCCGACCCGGGCGGCGCGGGGCCGGCCACCGAGAGCGTTCCCGAGCCGGCCTCCTGGACGCGCGGATCCGTTCAGCCCTGCGCACTGACCCCCGGACCGCCGCGCTTCCGCCGGTCGTCGTCAACGTCGTGGAGTCCACGGTCTTTGTGCGCGGGTCGGTGCCGCCGGGCTTCGACGAGGAGGATCTGCGCGCCGTCGTCGCCGAGGTCGAGGGCGTCACCGACGTCGACATGCAGGTCCGCTCCGACGCCGCCGGGTGAGCCCGGCAGCCCGGCTGTGGACGCTGGCGTGAGGCGTCCCAGCCGCCTGGCACACTCGCCGGCATGGCCGCCGACGCCGACGAGCTGCAGGGTGAGGTCGCGGCGGTCGTGTTCTGCAACCCCGACTCCGGCTTCGGGGTCGTCGAGCTGTCGGCGCCCGGCGAAGAGCACGACGGGGCCCGCGCCACCGGACCGCTGGCGGCGCTCGTCCCCGGCCAGTCGGTGCGGCTCGTCGGGCGCTGGGTCGAGTCCGAGCGCTACGGGCCGACCTTCGAGGCGCTCGCCTACGAGCAGGCGCCGCCCCGCAGCGCCGACGGTCTGGTCGCGTTCCTGGCGTCCGACCGCTTCCCGGGGTCGGCGAGGTCCGCGCGCGCCGGCTCGTCACCGCGTTCGGGCTGACGTTCGGCGAGGTCGCGACCTCCGACCCCGGGCGGCTGTCGGAGGTGTCCGGGATCAGCGCCACCCTCGCCCACGCGATCGGCGAGGCCTGGCGGGGTGCGGGCGCGCTGGCGGGACTCGTCGCCGAGCTCACCGGCGCCGGCGTGCCCGCCGGTGTCGCGCTGGCGGTGCAGCGGACGTTCGGCGAGGGTGCCGCCGAGGTCTTGGCGCGGGATCCCTACGCGCTGCTCGATGTGCGCGGCGCGCGCTGGGCGCACGCCGAGGCGCTCGCGCGCGCCGCGGGCCTGGACCGGCTGGACGTGCGGCGCCTGGCGGCCGGCGCCGTCGCGGCGCAGCGGAGTGCTGCGGCCGCGGCGGGCACCTGGCCTCGCCACCCGACGAGGTCGTCACGGAGGCCGCCCGGCTGCTCGGCGTCGATGTTGTCGACGCGCGCCGCGGCCTGCAGCGTGCCTTGGCCGGCAAGGCGTTGGCCGACGACCGTGGACTGGTGTGGCGCCCGCAGAGCTGCATGCCGAGCGGGCACTCGCGGCGGAGCTCGCCAGGCTGCTGCGGGCCCGGTCCGCGCTGCCGGCCGCGGCGCGCGAGGCCGCGCTCGACACGGATCTCACCGACGAGCAGCGCTGCGCGGTACGCGCGGCGCTCACGAGCCCCGTGTCGGTCCTGTCCGGCGGTCCCGGCACCGGCAAGACACGCACGATCGTCGCACTGGCCGCCGTCTGCGAGGCGAGCGGGCTGAACCTGGCGCTGTGCGCGCCCACCGGGCGGGCTGCCAAGCGCATGGAGGAGATGACCGGCCGGCCGGCCGGGACGATCCACCGGCTGCTTGAGGCGCGCGGCCGGCCCGACGAGGGGGTCGGCTTCGCGTTCGGCTACGGCCCCGAGCGCCGGCTGCCCTTCGACGTCGTGGTCGCCGACGAGTGGTCGATGGCCGACACCGCGCTCGCGGCCGCCCTCGTCGCGGCCGTGGACGACGGCGCGCACCTGCTGCTGGTGGGCGACGCGGACCAGCTGCCGTCGGTCGGGCCCGGCGCCGTCCTGCGCGACCTGCTCGACGAGCGCCTCAGCGGCGTCGTCGAGTCGGTGCGGCTGACCCGCATCCACCGGCAGGCGGCCGCCAGTCGCATCGTCACCCTGGCGCACGAGATCAACGCCGGCTCGGTACCGCCGTTGCCGGGGCGCGACGGCGACGTCTTCGTCGTCGCGGAGCACCCCGTGCACCTCGCCGACCGGGTCGCCGAGATCGTGGCGGTCCGTGCACCCGCGTTCTACGACCTCCAGCCGTCCCAGGTGCAGGTCCTCGCGCCGATGTACCGGGGCGCCGGCGGCGTCGACCGCCTCAACGAGCGGCTCAAGGAGCGGCTGAACCCGGCGAACGGGCGGCGGGCGGTCAGCGGGCTGCACGAGGGCGATCGTGTCGTGCAGACGCGCAACGACGCCGAGCTGGACGTCGCCAACGGCGACATCGGGGAGGTGGTGGCGACCGACGCCGGCCAGCGCACCGTCGAGGTCGCGTTCCCGTCCGGGACGGTCACCTACGACGCCGCGCGTGCCGGCGACCTGGCCCCCGCGTGGTGCCTGACCGTGCACAAGGCGCAGGGCGGGGAGTGGCCGGTCGTCGTGCTCGTCCTCGACGGCGCCCACCGTGCGATGCTGTGGCGCGAGCTCGTCTACACCGCGGTGACGCGTGCCCGGGTGGGGCTGCTGCTCGTCGGCGACGCCGGTCTCGTGGCGACGGCAGCCCGCCGGCTCGGCTCCGGCGCGCGGCGCCGGCGCACGTGCCTGGTCGACCGGCTCGTCGAGGCCGCCGGCGAGCTCGACCCACGGGTCGCGGTCGGCGCTCGGCCGGGTGGGCGAGGGTGAGCGAGGGTGAGCCAGGGTGGAATGAACGTGCAACAACGCGGGCCTCCCGCCGACGGATACTGCGGGAGCTCGGCCGTCGAGGAGGAAAGTGCGATGCGCACCGTCGCGTTCCGGTCGCAGCCGCTCCCGGCGCCCACGGCGCGGGCGCTGCGGGTCCGTCTGGTCGACGAGCACGGCCGTGAGCCGTTCTCGGCGCTCGACGCGCGCGGTTGCGTCCGGCGCGTCGCCGCGATCGCCGAGGAGCTGGGGTTGCGCTCGACGGTGTACCGCGGCGGGCTGGACCTGCGCGGCAGCGAGGTCGACCATCTGTGGCTCGACGTGTCCGGCCGCGTCGTCGACGTCGCCTATCCGCTGTTCGTCGAGGAGTTCGTCGCCGTCCTGCGGGGGTACGTCGCCGGCGACGCCGGTCCCGGCGACATCGCCAGCGCCGCAGCCCTCGCCGGCGTCGACGAGCGCGTCGTCGGGGAGTTCCCGGCCGCGCTGGCCTACCGGGGGACACCCGTGTGGTCGGCGCGCGCCCGCCGCTGACGCACGGCCGGCGGCGAAGGCGGCTCCGGCGCACGGTCGCGCGGCTTTAGAGTGCGCGCCGTCAGCTCGACGGCGACAGGGAGATCATGGCTGAGCGCGCAGGTTCGTCGGTGCAGTTCCGCAGCAACGGCGCCACCGCCGACGGGTACCTCGCGATACCGCCGGCCGGCAGCGGCCCCGGGGTCGTCGTGATCCAGGAGTGGTGGGGGCTCGTCGACCACATCCGCGACCTCTGCGACCGCCTGGCGGGGGAGGGCTTCGTCGCCCTGGCCCCCGACCTGTTCCACGGCGAGAAGACCACCGAGCCCGACGAGGCCGGCAAGCTCATGATGGAGCTCGACATCGAGCGGGCGGCGCGCGACATGAGCGGCGCGGTCGACTACCTGCTCGGCTCCGACGCGGTCACCGGCGACCGGATCGGCGCCATCGGCTTCTGCATGGGCGGCGGGCTCGTGCTCGTACTCGCCGCCCGCAACGGGGACAAGGTCGGCGCGACCGTCCCGTTCTACAGCGTCTTCGCGGGTGACGTCCCGGACCTGTCGGGCATCACCGGGCCGGTGCTGGGCCACTTCGGTGAGGAGGACGAGGGCGCGTCGCCGGACAAGGCGCGCGACCTCGAGGCGACCATCCACGAGCAGGCCGGCGTCGAGGTCACCTTCCACTTCTACCGGGGCGCCGGCCACGCCTTCTTCAACGACGACCGCCCCGAGGCCTACTCCGCCGAGCACGCAGCCCGTGCCTGGGAGCTCACGCTGCAGTTCCTGCGCGCCAACCTGGAGTAGCCGCGCCTGGGGCCCGGGCCCCGGTCACCGGGCGGCGGCGCGCCGGAGGCGGTCCATGACGGCGCGGCCGAGGCCCGTGTCCGCCACGCCCTCGACGACGACGACGTCCACGCCGGCGGCCTCGGCGGCACGCAGCGCACCGTACAGGGCGCGGGCGAGGTCGGCGGTGTCGCGCGCGACGGCCAGGGTGCGCACGGGGGGTTGCCCCGGACGGCGGGCGACGAGCCCCACCGTCTCGCCGCCGGCAGCGAGGGTCGCCGCGCGGGCGGGCCCCTCGCCGGGTGGGGCGAGCTCCACACGGCACGCCGGCGCATAGTGGCGGTAGCGGGTGCCGGGGGACGCGTCGAGGTCGCCCGGTCCGGTGTCGGTCGCGCCGAGGCCCAGCTGCTCGCGGGTCACGGCGCCCTCGCGCAGGACCACCGGCGCGCTGCCGCGCGCGTCGACGACGGTGGACTCCACGCCGACCCGGCACGGGCCGCCGTCGACGACGAGGTCGACCGCGTCGCCCAGGTCGGTGCAGACGTGGGCGGCGGTCGTCGGGCTGGGCCGCCCGGAGCGGTTCGCGCTCGGTGCCGCCACGGCCAGGTCCGCCGCCGCCAGCAGCGCGAGGGCGACCGGGTGGTCTGGGACCCGCACCGCCACCGTCGCCAGGCGGCCGGTCGTCGCAGCCGCAAGCCCGGGCGCCGCGTCGAGCACGAGCGTCAGCGGGCCGGGCCACCAGCGGGCGGCGAGCGCTGCGGCCAGCGGCGGCATCGACGCGACGACCCGCTCGGCGGCGGCCAGTGAGCCGACGTGGACGATGAGCGGGTTGTCCGCGGGCCGTCCCTTCGCCGCGAAGACCCGGGTCACGGCCGCGGCCGAGCGCGCGTCGGCCCCCAGCCCGTACACCGTCTCGGTGGGGAACGCGACGAGGCCGCCGCGGCGCAGGACCGCCGCCGCCGGCGCGAGCGTGTGTGGCTCGGCCGTCCTCGGGTCGACGGTCAGCACCCGGCAGGGTCCGGTCAGGACGCCGCCCGGGTGGTTCCGGCAGGGGGGGTGACCGCGTGGCGCACGCGCGCGTGCCGCCGGTGCGCGGGGGCGGCCCGTGTCCGGTCGGCCGTCATCGTGCTCACGCCGGCATCGTGGCACCCGCGCGTGCCTGCCGCGACCCGCGCCGGTCCTTCATGGGACTATTCTCATCCGTTCATCCCTGCGTCAGCGTTCGCCCACGCGGGGCTGCGAGGGTCCGGCCCGACATCGACCCCAGGAATCGACCCCAGGACAGGAGTACGAGCGTGACGACCTCCCTGCCGATCTTCAGCGCCACCCCGGGCAGCCACGAGACCTGTCGCTGGAAGTGCGGCGACGCCTGCTTCTCCCAGGTGCCCAACCGCAGCGGCAACGAGACCTTCGAGCAGGTGGTCGCCAGAGGGTTGAGCCGCCGCTCGTTCCTCAAGGGCGGCATCGCCTCGGCGATCGTCCTGTCGACCGCGGGAAGCGTCCTCACCGGCACCGAGCGGGCGCTGGCGAGCACGGGCGCCGCCGCGGACGTCGTGCCGCGCCCGGGGCTGCGCTTCACGCCGATAGAGCCGACCGTCGTCGACGACGTCGTCGTCCCGCGCGGCTATGACTGGGACATCCTGCGCAAGTGGGGCGACCCGGTGCTGCCCGGCGCTCCGGAGTGGGACTTCCACCACCAGACCGCGCAGGCCCAGGCGGCACAGTTCGGCTACAACAACGACTATGTCGCCTTCTTCTCTCGCGGGTCGGCGGGCAACGGCAACCGCCACGGGCTGCTGTGGGTCAACCACGAGTACACCAACCCCGAGCTGATGTTCCCCGACTACGACCCCGACCAGCCGACCCGCGAGCAGGTCGACATCGAGATGGCCGCGCATGGCGGCTCGGTCCTGCAGATCAAGCGCTGGAACGGCCGGTACCGGGGTTACCGCCACATCCAGCGCGGGCGCTTCAACCGCCGCATCACCGCCGAGACCCCGATGGAGATCACCGGTCCGGCCGCCGGCGCGGAGAGGATGCGGACGTCGTACGACCCGACGGGGACGATGGTGCGGGGGATGCTGAACAACTGCGCCGGCGGCACGACCCCGTGGGGCACGGTACTGACCTGCGAGGAGAACTTCGACCAGTACTTCGGCAACCTGTCGCTGCCGGAGGACGACCCGCTCCTGGCGATCCACGAGCGCTACGGCCTGGAGTCGTTCACCATCGAGGAGCTCGAGGCGGGCCTGGCGACCAGCGAGCGCAAGTGGGAGTGGTACCACCCGCGCTTCGACATGAGCAAGGAGCCCAACGAGATCTTCCGCTTCGGCTGGGTCGTGGAGATCAACCCCTACGACCCGGACTTCACGCCGCGCAAGCGCACCGCCCTCGGCCGCTTCAAGCACGAGGGCGCCACGACGCGCCTGACCGACGACGGCCGCGTCGCGGTGTACATGGGCGACGACGAGCGCTTCGACTACATCTACAAGTTCGTGAGCGACGGTCAGTACGTCGAGGGCGACCTCTCCCACAACCTGGACCTGCTGGACTCCGGCACGCTGTACGTCGCGAAGTTCGACGTCGGCGCCACCGGCGAGGGCATCGGCACCTGGATGCCGCTGGTCCAGGGTGAGGGCCCGCTGACCGCCGAGAACGGCTTCGCCAGCCAGGCCGACGTGCTGATCAACACCCGCGGCGCCGCCGACCTGCTCGGCGCCACCGCGATGGACCGGCCCGAGGACATCCAGCCCAACCCCGTGACCGGCGCGGTGTACGCGATGCTGACCAACAACACCGACCGCCGGCTCGTCGACGACCCCGAGACGCCCCGCTACCAGGGCGTCGACGAGGCCAACCCCCGCGCGGACAACAGGTGGGGGCACGTCATCGAATGGGTGGAGGCGGGCGACGACGCCGCCGCCACGGCGTTCGCCTGGCGCATCTTCCTGCTGTGCGGCGACCCGGACGACCCCCACACCTACTTCGCCGGCTTCCCTCCGGAGCTGGTGAGCCCGATCGCGGCGCCCGACAACGTGATGTTCGACCGCCGCGGCAACGTGTGGATCGCGACCGACGGCCAGCCGCGCGCGATCGGCTTCAACGACGCCTTCCACGCGGTGCCGGCGTTCGGTGAGGAGCGCGGCCACGTGCAGCAGTTCCTGTCCGTCCCGAAGGGCGCCGAGGCCTGCGGTCCCGAGCTGTCACCCGACAACCAGACGCTGTTCTGCGCGGTGCAGCACCCCGGCGAGGGCGGGGTGTTCGGCTCGCCGCTGCAACCTCCGGTGAGCGACTGGCCTGACCGGGACCCCGGCCTGCCGCCCCGTCCCTCGCTGGTCTTCATCTACAAGAGCCGCACGGCGACGGGCTACCGCATCGGTACCTGACCGTGGCGTCGACCGCGGGCCGGCGCTTGCCGGCGCCGGCCCGCGGGGAGACGCTACCCGGCATGGCCCTTCCCGGCTGGCTCGACGCGCTCTACGACGCCGGAGAGATGCGCCGCGCCGACGCCGGCGCCGCCGAGCGGGGCGTCGCCGGTCTGGACCTCATGGAACGTGCGGGCGCGGCGCTCGCCGACAGCGTCGCCGGCGCCGCACCGGGCGGCCCGGTCAGAATCGTCGTCGGACGGGGCAACAACGGCGGTGACGGCTTGGTCGCCGCGCGCCTGCTGCGCGCGGCGGGACGCGACGTCGACGTCCTGACGGTCGCCCCGCTGCCGGCCTTCTCCGGCGACGCCCGCACGAACCTCGAGCGGCTGCCCGGCCCGCCGCCGGCCCCGTTCGGCCGCGCCGCCCTCGACGGCGCGGCGGTCGTCGTCGACGCGATCTTCGGCACCGGCTTCTCGGGCGCGCCGCGCGCACCGGCGGACGCCGCGATCGCCGGGATCAACCGCGCCGGTGCCCCGGTCGTCTCGTGCGACGTCCCGTCCGGGGTGGACGCCTCCACGGGCGAGATCGTCGGCGAGGCGGTCCGCGCCACGGTCACGGTCACGTTCCACGCCCTCAAGATCGGCCTGTGTGTCGCGCCGGGTGCGTTCGCCGCCGGGGAGGTCCGGGTGGTCGACATCGGCATCCCGCCGGGGGAGCCGCCCCCGGGGACCGCGGGGCTCATCACCGAGCGCGTCCTGGACCTCGTACCGCCCCGGCCCCGTGACGGATCCAAGTTCACCTCCGGCGTCGTCGTCGTCGCGGGGGGTTCGCGCGGGCTCACCGGCGCGCCGACCATGGCGGCGCTCGGCGCGATGCGCGCCGGCGCCGGGTACGTGCAGGTCGCCGTGCCGGCGTCGGCCGTGCCGGCGATGGAGTTGCGGCTGCTCGAGGCCATGGCCCGCGGGCTGCCCGAGCACGACGGCGCCCACACCGCCGACGGTGCCGGCGCCGTCGCCGAGCTGGCCGGACGGGCCGGCGCCGTCGTGCTCGGCCCCGGGCTCGGCCGCTCCGACGGCGCCGTCGCGTTCGCCCGTGCCGTGGCGGCGAGCGTCGACGTGCCGCTGCTGCTCGACGCCGACGGCCTCAACGCGCACGCCGGGCCGGACGCCCTCGCCGCGCTCGGGGCCCGCGGTGCGCCGACCGTGCTCACCCCGCACGCCGGCGAGCTCGCCACGCTGCTGCAGTCCACATCCGACGAGGTCGGCCGGCGGCGCCTGGCATCGGCTCGGGCCGTGGCGCGGCAAAGCGGCGCCGTCGTGGTGCTCAAGGGCGACGACTCCCTCGTCGTGGGCCCCGACGGACCCGTGGCGGTCAGCCCCGGCGGCACCCCCGCGCTCGCGACCGCGGGCACCGGCGACGTGCTGTCCGGACTCGTCGGCGCGCTGCTGGCCAAGGGCCTGGACCCGTTCGCCGCCGCCGCCGCCGGCGTCTTCGCGCACGCGCGCGCGCGGACGGATCGCCGCGGAGCGCGTCGGCGCGGACTACACCATCGCGAGCGACGTGATCGCCGCCCTGCCCGACGCGCTGTCGCAACGCAACCCCGCGACGCCACCGCCCTGATAGGAGCCTTGGTCACGACTTCGTGACCAACCCTTCTCCTTGGGGCTGAGACGTGGGCCCGAAGACGGGCCCGCGACGCCGCGGGCCCGTCGGGGGCCGGGCGGGTCTAGGCGGCGACCATCCCGTGCGGGTCGATGACGTACTTCTTGGCGGCGCCCTGGTCGAACTCGGCGTAGCCCTCGGGCGCCTCGTCCAGCCCGATGACCGTCGCGTTGACGTTCTTGGCGATGCTGACCTTGTCGTGCAGGATCGCCATCATCAGCTGGCGGTTGTACTTCATCACCGGGCACTGGCCGGTCGTGAACGAGTGGGACTTCGCCCACCCCAGCCCGATGTCGATGCCCAGCGTGCCCTTCTTGGCGTTCGCGTCGATGCCGCCGGGATCTCCGGTCACGTACAGGCCGGGGATTCCGAGGGACGCGCCGGCGCGTGCGACGGTCATGATGGAGTTGAGCACTGTGGCGGGAGCTTCCTGGGCGTCCGGACCGTGCCCGCGTGCCTCGAAGCCGACGCAGTCGACCGCGGCGTCGACGACCGGCTCGCCGAGGATCTGCTCGATCCGCTCGGGCAGCGTGCCCGGCTCCGTCAGGTCGATCGTCTCGCAGCCGAAGCTGCGCGCCTGCTCCAGGCGCGCGG
The DNA here is from genome assembly GCA_030446775.1 of Egibacteraceae bacterium. Lineage (GTDB taxonomy): Bacteria > Actinomycetota > Nitriliruptoria > Euzebyales > Egibacteraceae > JAUJMQ01. The sequence goes on along the minus strand of JAUJMQ010000003.1, from coordinate 17,222 downwards.
GGATCATGTCGCCGACGATGACCGCCGCAGCGCCCAGCAGGTGCGCCGACGTCGCGGCCGCCAGCCCGACCGGGCCCGCCCCGGCGATGTAGACCGTCGACCCGGACGTGACGCCGGCGGTGTAGCAGCCGTGGTAGCCGGTCGGGAAGATGTCCGACAGCATCGTGAGGTCGGTGATCTTCGCGAGGGCCTGGTCGCGGTCGGGGAACCTCAACAGGTTGAAGTCGGCGAAGGGCACCATGACGTACTCGGCCTGGCCGCCGACCCAGCCGCCCATGTCGACGTAGCCGTACGCGGCACCGGGCCGGGCGGGGTTGACGTTGAGGCAGATGCCGGTCTTGCGCTCCTTGCACATCCGGCAGCGACCACAGGCGATGTTGAACGGCACCGAGCAGATGTCGCCTTCGTCGAGGAACAGGACGTCGTCGCCCTTCTCGATGACCTCGCCGGTGATCTCGTGCCCGAGGCTCTGGCCCTCCGGGGCCGTCGTGCGGCCGCGCACCATGTGCTGGTCACTGCCGCAGATGTTGGTGGTGACGATCTTCAGGATGACGGCGTGCGGCGCTTGGCGCTTGATGCCGATCCCGTCGGAGACTCCCCCGGTACCTCGAGCTTCGGGTAGCCGAGGTCTTGGACCGCGACCTTGCCGGGCCCGAGGTACACGACGCCCTTGTTGTCTGCCATGGCGGCTCCTTGGTGCCGAGGTGGACGGAGAGGGGTGCCGGCCTCGCAGCGCGTCCATGGGGAGTCCGGCCCTTCCCCGGTCTGCTGGGTCTGCTGGCCGCGTACCCTCCGCGCCCACTTGGCGGCGCGGAAGCGCCCGCAGCTAACTGGACATTCCAGCGCAACCGGCACCGCCGGTCAAGGGCTGAGGGCCTCAGTTCCAGGGCAGCTGCGAGCGGGTGCGCCAGTAGACGTCCGCCGGCTCGGCCAGCGGCGCGAGGGCGTCGAGGTCGTCGCCGGTCAGCGCCAGGGTCGCCGCGGTGAGGTTGCTGCGTAGCTGCTGTCGCGTCGACGCTCCCGACAGGACGACGCCGGCCCACGGCTGCGCGAGGGCGGCCGCGAGAGCGACGGCGTCGACGGTGACCCCGTGGCGCGCGGCGACCGCGTCCAGCGCCCCCCGCTGCGCCGCGAAACCCGGGTCGTCGTTGCGGGAGGTGAGCCGGCCGTTGGCCACGCCCTCCTTGACGATGACGCCCCAGCCGGCGTCGGCGGCCTCGGCGAGCGCGGCGCCGGCGGAGGGCTCGAGCACGTTCCAGGTGGCCTGGACACAGCGGAACGGCACGATCCCGTCGACCTGCGCCGCCAGTGCGTGGCGGACGACCTCGACCTGCCGGGGGCCGCTGACGCTCACGCCGACGACGACGCCTCCGTCGCCGAGGGCGACGAGCTCGGCGAGCACGCCGGCGTCGTCGAGGACGCCGCTGTCCAGCGTGGCGGAGTGGATCTGGTACAGGTCGAGCCGGTCGCCGAGCAGGGCGCGGGACTCGGCGACCTGCCGGCGCAGCGTGCCCAGCGAGTGGTCCTTGACCTCGTGGACGTCGGCGTCGGCCCGCCATCCGGCGGTGTAGGTGGAGCCCCACTTCGAGCCGACCGTCACCGGCACCGCGCCGGCGCCGCGGCCGTCGAGCCAGGACGCGAGGAAGGCCTCCGCGCGACCGTAGGAGCGGGCAGCGTCGACGTAGCGCACGCCGGCCCCGACGGCCTCGTCGAGCATCGCGTGCGCGCGGCGCTCGAGCGCGGCGACGCTGCGGTCGTCCCCGAGGTCGGCGGCGTGGTCGAGGTTGATGTAGGCCGGGCGGCCGAGCGCGGCGAGCGCGAGGCCGACCGGGCTGACGGTCAGCCCCGTCCGCCCCAGCGGCCGAGCCCGCACGCCACGCCCCGCGCCGGCGCCCGCGTCAGGCGTCGACGCCGGCGGAGACGCCGCGCCGCACGTCCGGCGCGCCCAGCCGGGCGGCGTCGGCGGTGCGGTCGTCCCCCTGCTCCTGGGACTCGCGCTCGGCGGCGACCCGCGCGTGGTAGTGCTCGACCTCGCGCTGCAGCGTCGCCTCGTCCCAGCCCAGCACCCCGGCCATCAGGCGCGCGACCGGCTCGGCGGCCGTCACCCCCCGGTCGAAGGTCTCGATGGAGATCCGGGTCCGGCGCGTGAGCACGTCGTCGAGGTGCAGCGCCCCTTCACAGGACGCGGCGTACAGCGCCTCGACGGCGAGGTAGTCGTCGGCGCCGGGCAGCGGCTCTTTGAGCTCCGGCCGCTCGACGACGAGCGCGAGCAGCTCGTCGACGCGGGTGCCGTAGCGGCGCAGGAGATGCTCGATGCGGGCGACGTGCAGCCCCGACTCGGCGGCGAGCCGCTCGCGCCGGTTCCAGGCGACCTGGTAGCCCTCGGCCCCGACCAGCGGGGTCACCTTCGTGCACGACCGCGGCACGCGCTTGTCCAGGCCGCGGCCGGCGGCGTTCACCGCGTCCTCGGCCATGACCCGGTAGGTCGTGTACTTGCCGCCGGCCACCGTGACCAGGCCCGCCACCGGAGAGGAGACGGCGTGCTCGCGCGACAGCTGGCTGGTCGACTCCGACTCGCCGTGCAGCAGCGGGCGCAGGCCGGCGTAGACCCCCTCGACGTCGGCCTCGGTCAGCGGCGAGCTCAGCACGGAGTTCACGTGCTCGAGCAGGTACTCGATGTCGGCCCTGCTCGCCGCGGGGTGGTCGCGGTCGAGGTCCCAGTCGGTGTCGGTCGTGCCGATGATCCAGTGGCGACCCCACGGGATCACGAACAGGACGCTCTTCTCGGTGCGCAGGATCAGCCCCGTGTCGGAGTTGATCCGGTCGCGGGGGACGACCAGATGGATGCCCTTGGAGGCGCGGACGTGGATCCGGCCGCGTCCCGCCTTCTCCTGGACCTCGTCGGTCCACACGCCGGTGGCGTTGATCACCATCCCGGCCCGGACGTCGAGCTCCTCGCCGCCCTGCTCGAGGTCGCGCACGCGGACGCCGACGACCCGCTCACCCTCGCGCAAGAAGCCCGTCACGCGGGCGCTCGTGGCCATCGCCGCGCCGTAGGCGGACGCCGTGCGGGCGATCGTCATCGTGTGCCGGGCGTCGTCGACCCGGGCGTCGTAGTACTGGATCGCTCCGACCAGGGCGCTGCGCTTGAGCGCAGGCGCGATCTTCAGCGCTCCCCGGCGCGTCAGGTGGCGATGGCGGGGCATGACGCGCGCGCCCCCGAGCAGGTCGTACAGCAGCACGCCGGCGCCGACGTAGAACCGCTCCCAGATGCGGTGCCGCAGTGGGTAGAGGAACTGCACCGGACGGGCGAGGTGAGGGCACAGCCGGGTCAGCATGAGACCGCGCTCGTGCAGCGCCTCGCGTACGAGCCCGAACTCGAGCTGCTCGAGGTAGCGCAGGCCGCCGTGGAACAGCTTGCTGGACCTGCTCGACGTGCCGGCGGCGTAGTCGCGCGCCTCGACGAGCGCGACCGACAGGCCCCGGCTGGCGGCGTCCAGCGCCGTCCCGGTACCGACGACCCCACCACCGACGACGACGATGTCGAAGACCTCCTCGCGCATCCGCCGCAACGACTCGCGGCGGTGCTCGGGGCTCAGCTGCGCCGACCTCATCGTGCTCCCTTCGACTCGCCCACGACGCGTGCGTTCTACCCCGATCCTGGGGCTGGTGCGCGGAGCGGTCGCAGCCGTGTGGGACCGGCGGCGCGTGGGCAGGGTCAGCCCGACGTCCACGCGGGCACGGAGGGTCGCAGATGAGTGATCAGGACAACAGCACCGGCGCCGAGCGGGTGGCCGACGAGGAGCGACGGCGACAGGGCGGCGATCCCGACAGTCACCAGGGCGGTGGCGGCGTCATCCCCGAGGGGTCGGGCAAGCAGTTCGCCGAAGACCAGACCGACCTGGAGGAGGTCGGCAACCCGGCCGACCCGGACTCGGGCAAGGGCTTCGCGCAGGGCCAGGCCGACCTCAACGACGAGCCGGGGCTACCCGGTCATCCGCGCGAGGACGGCCCCGCGGTCTGACCCCGCCCCGGCCGCTTCGCGGCGTCCTTGACGCGGCCCCAGCCCGTGGCTAGCGTCGCGGCGCACTGCTTCAAGCGGTCGGGACCGACAGCGGGCGCCGCGACGGGACATGCCGGCTGGACGGACCGACGGGGACCAGCCCGTCGCCGCAGGGCGACGGGCCTCCGAGCAGCTGCGGCACGTGCCACCCCCTGCTGCGCTCCCACGGGAAGGACGTCTGCGACATGGAGCCGTACCTCGCCGAGTTCATCGGCACGATGGTTCTCATCATCCTCGGCGACGGCGTCGTGGCCGGCGTCCTGCTGCGCGAGTCCAAGGCCGAGAACGCCGGGTGGATCGTCATCACGTTCGGCTGGGGCCTCGCCGTCGCCGTGGCCGTGTACGCGGTGGGGCGCGTCAGCGGCGCGCACATCAACCCCGCGGTGACCCTGGGGTTCGCGAGCATCGGGCTGCTGGAATGGTCCCTGGTGCCCGGCTACATCATCGCCCAGATGCTCGGCGCGTTCGTCGGCGCCTGCATCGTCTACGCGCACTACCTGCCGCACTGGGGCCTCACCGAGGACCCGGGCCTCAAGCTGGCAACCTTTTCCACCGGTCCGGCCGTCCGCAACACCCCCGCTAACCTCGTCAGCGAGGTCATAGGGACGTTCGTCCTCGTGTTCGGCGTGCTGGGCATCGTCGGCAACATCGACGCGATCGCCGGCACCGGTGAAGAGATCAGCCTGGCGCCGGTCTTCGGCACGGGACTCGTGCCGCTGCTCGTCGGCCTCCTTGTTCTGTCGATCGGCCTGTCGCTCGGCGGGCCGACCGGCTACGCCATCAACCCCGCCCGCGACCTCGGTCCACGCATCGCCCACGCCGTCTTGCCCATCCCCGGCAAGGGCGACTCGGACTGGGGCTACAGCTGGATCCCCGTCGTGGGACCCATCGTCGGCGGCATCCTCGGCGCGGTCGTGTGGAAAGCCCTCGGCTTCTAGGGTTGCCGCCGGACAGGAGCCGACCGTGAAGAAGCTCATCAACGACCCCTCCGACGTCGTCGCCGAGGCGCTGCGGGGCATGGAGGCCGCCCACGGCGACCTCATCCGCGTCAACCACGACCCCGCCTACATCGTGCGCGCCGACGCGCCGGTCGCCGGCAAGGTCGCGATCGTCTCCGGCGGCGGCAGCGGCCACGAGCCGATGCACGGCGGGTTCGTGGGCCGCGGGATGCTCGACGCGGCCTGCCCCGGCGCGGTGTTCACCTCCCCGACGCCCGACCAGATGCAGGCCGCCACGACCGCGGTCGACGGCGGCGCCGGTGTGCTCCACATCGTCAAGAACTACACCGGCGACGTCGTGAACTTCGAGATGGCCGCCGAGCTGGCCGAGGCCGAGGGCGCGTCGGTCCGCCAGGTCGTCATCGACGACGACGTCGCCGTCAAGGACAGCCTGTACACCGCGGGGCGCCGCGGCGTCGGCGCGACGGTGCTGGCCGAGAAGATCTGCGGCGGCGCGGCCGAGCGCGGCGACGACCTCGACGGGGTCGTCGCGCTGTGCGAGCGGGTGAACGCCAACGCCCGCTCCATGGGGATGGCGCTGACGTCGTGCACCGTGCCGCACGCCGGCGAGCCGACGTTCACGCTCGGCGAGGACGAGATGGAGATCGGCATCGGGATCCACGGCGAGCCCGGCCGCGAGCGGATGCCGCTGGAGCCCGCCGACCGCATCGTGGCGCGGCTGCTCGACCCGATCATGGAGGACATGCCGCTGGGCGACGGCGACGAGGCGCTGCTGTTCGTCAACGGCATGGGCGGGACGCCGCTGATCGAGCTCTACATCGCCTACCGGCGCGCGGCCGAGCTGCTCGGCGAGCGCGGCGTGCGGGTCACGCGCTCGCTGGTCGGCCCGTGGATGACGGCGCTGGAGATGGCGGGCGCGAGCGTCACGGTCCTCAAGCTCGACGCCGAGCTGACCGAGCTGTGGGACGCGCCGGTCGTCACGCCCGCGCTGCGCCGGGGGGCGTGAGCGTCGGCGTGGCCGTCACCACCGCCGACGTCGTGGGCTTCGTCGAGCGGTACGCCGCTGTCGTTGCCGAGCACAGGCAGCGGCTGACCAAGCTCGACGCGGCGATCGGCGACGGCGACCACGGCGAGAACCTCGACCGTGGGTTCCGCGCGACGGTGCCCAAGCTCGCCGAGGTCGCCGACGGCACACCGGCCGACGTCCTCAAGACCGTGGCCACGACGTTGATCGCCAAGGTCGGCGGCGCCGCGGGGCCGCTGTACGGGACGGCGTTCCTGCGCGCCGGGAGCGCCGTGGCCGGGCGTGTCGAGCTCGACGAGACGGCCGTGGTGGCCGCCCTCGACGCGGCCCTGGAAGGGCTCAAGGCGCGCGGCAAGGCCGACGTGGGCGACAAGACTATGATCGACGCGTGGACGCCGGCGGTTGCCGCCGCCCACGCCGCCCTGGACGGCGGCAAGGACCTGCCCGCGATCCTTGCCGGCGCCGCGGCGGCCGCCGAGACCGGCCGCGACGAGACGATCCCCCTCGTCGCCCGCAAGGGCCGCGCGAGCTACCTGGGGGAGCGCAGCGCCGGGCACGTCGACCCGGGCGCGACCTCCTCGGCGTTGCTGTTCGGCGCGCTGCGCTGCGAGGACAAGGGGTAGTTCACCAACGCCCGCCACCACCCGGCGTGGGCGGGCGACGACCGATCCAACCGGCACCGACGCACGAAAGGCGCAAGACATGGCCGAATTCGTAGGAGCGATCGACCAGGGCACCACGAGCACCCGGTTCATGGTCTTCGACCACGGCGGCAACGAGGTCGCCAAGCACCAGCTCGAGCACGAGCAGATCCTCCCGCAGTCGGGCTGGGTGGAGCACGACCCGGCCGAGATCTGGGAGCGGACCCGCACCGTCATCGAGCGGGGGCTGGGCAACGCCAACCTCTCCTCGTCGGACCTGGCCGCGGTGGGCGTGACCAACCAGCGCGAGACGGCCGTGGTGTGGAACCCCAAGACGGGTCAGCCGTACTACAACGCGATCGTCTGGCAGGACACCCGCACCGACCGGATCGCGTCGGCGCTCGAACGCGAGGGCAAGGGCGACGTCATCCGGCAGAAGGCCGGGCTGCCGCCGGCGACGTACTTCTCCGCCGGCAAGGTGCAGTGGATCCTCGACAACGTCGACGGCGTGCGGGCCGCGGCCGAGCGCGGGGAGGCGGTGTTCGGCAACACCGACACCTGGCTGACCTGGAACCTCACCGGCGGAACCGACGGCGGCGTGCACGTCACGGACGTCACGAACGCCAGCCGGACCATGCTGATGGACCTCGCGACGCTCGACTGGGACGACGAGCTGCTCGGCTTCTTCGGCATCCCCCGGTCGATGCTGCCCACGATCGTGCCGTCGTCGGACCCGGAGGCGTACGGCGTCCTCCGGGTTCCGGGCGCGATCCGCGGCGAGGTCCCGCTGACCGGCGTGCTCGGCGACCAGCAGGCCGCGACCGTGGGGCAGGTCTGCTTCGCCCCCGGCGAGGCGAAGAACACCTACGGCACCGGCAACTTCATGCTGCTCAACACCGGCAACGAGCTGGTCCACTCCAAGAACGGCCTGCTGACGACGGTCGGCTACAAGATGGGTGACGCCGCGGCGGTGTACTGCCTGGAGGGCTCGATCGCCGTGACCGGCTCGGCCGTGCAGTGGCTGCGCGACCAGCTGGGCATCATCAGCGGCGCCGCGGAGAGCGAGCGGCTGGCCGGCCAGGTCGACGACAACGGCGGCGTGTACTTCGTGCCGGCGTTCTCCGGGCTGTTCGCGCCCTACTGGCGCTCCGACGCGCGCGGCGCCATCGTGGGGCTGTCACGGTTCAACACCAACGCCCACCTCGCGCGGGCGACGCTGGAGGCGATCTGCTACCAGTCCCGTGACGTGGCCGACGCCATGGAGAAGGACTCGGGGGTCCACCTCGACGTGCTCAAGGTCGACGGCGGCGCCACGGCCAACGACCTGCTCATGCAGATGCAGGCCGACATCCTCGGCGTGCCGGTGTCACGCCCGGTCGTCGCCGAGACGACCAGCCTCGGCGCCGCGTACGCCGCCGGCCTGGCCACCGGGTTCTGGGGCGACCAGGAGGCGCTGCGGGAGAACTGGAACGAGGACAGGCGCTGGGAGCCGACCTGGAGCGAGGACCAGCGCGAGTCGGCCTACGCCGGCTGGAAGAAGGCGGTCGAACGCACCTACGGGTGGGTCGACGTCGACTGACCTCACCCGGCCCGCTTGGTCACGGCCCGGGGGACGGCCGCCTCTCGGTTGCCTCGCCCCCGCGCCCGCGCCCGCGCCGCCCCCGCCCCCGCCGCCCGAAGGTTGACCACCGGCGTCCGTATCGGAACCGACGTCTTCGACCTTCGCGGGGCGGCGACGTCGGCGGGAAGGGTTCCGTGGAGGGCAGGGGCGGCGTGGTCGGGCTGGTGATCGTCTCCACAGCGAGCGTCTGGCCGACGGCGTCGTCGAGCTGGTCGCCCAGATGGCGCCCGACGTGCCGGTCGCGGCAGCGGGCGGCACCGACGACGGCGAGGTCGGCACGAGCCTGGACAAGGTGCTGGCTGCGGTCGAGCGTGCCGACGCCGACGGGGCGGGCGCGGTCGTGCTGTTCGACCTCGGCAGCGCGCAAATGACGGCCGAGCTCGCCTTGGAGTCGCTGGACGACGACCGCCGGCACCGGGTCCGGCTCGTCGACGCGCCGCTCGTCGAGGGCGCGATGGTCGCGGCGACGACCGCGGCCGGCGGCGCCTCGGTCGCCGACGTCGAGGCGGCGCTGGCCGAGCTCGCGGCAGCGGCGGCGCCGGGGGATGGCGCCTCGCCGACCGGAATGCCGGCCGGCGAGCTGGTGCGCGAGGTGGAGCTCGTCAACCCGCTCGGGCTGCACGCCCGCCCCGCGGCGGCGGTGGTCCGGGCGCTGGCAGACCTCGACGCCGACGTCCGGGTCGCCTCCGCCGGAGGCGGCAGCGGGGTGTCGGCGCGGAGCCTGCTGGGGCTGGTGGGGCTGGGAGCCGCCGGGGGGACACGGCTGCGGCTGTCGGCCGCCGGTCCCGACGCGGCCGCCGCCGTGGAGCGGCTGGCCGGCATGGTCGCCGAAGGGTTCGGGGAGGCCGCCACGGCGCCGGCGGGGTCGCCGGCGCCGCCTGGGCCGCCTGGGCAGGCGGGTTCGGCCTCGTCGCCGGGGCCGCCGGTGCCGCCTGGGCCGGGGCCGCCCCTCCCCGGCAAGAGCGACGAGGTCGTGGTGGCCGCGCCCGGTGCTCCTGGCATCGCCGTCGGGCCGGCCGCCCTCCTCGCGGCGGTCGAGCCGCAGGTCCCCGAGGAGCCGGCCGGAGACGTCTGGGCCGAACGCCGGCGGCTGGAGGCGGCACGCACGCGGGTCGCCGCCGACCTGGACGCCGCCGGCGGCACGGGCTCGGACGTGTTCGGGGCGCACCGGCTGCTCGTGGACGACCCGGAGCTCGTCGCGGCGGCCGAGGACGGGCTGCGGCAGGGGCGCTCCGCGGCCGCGGCGTGGTGGGCGGCGGTCACGGGCGCGCGTGACCGCCTGGCCGGGCAGCCCGGCGAGGTCGTGGCGGCCCGCGCCGGCGACGTGGTCGACGTGGGCCGTCGCGTCCTGGAGGCGCTCGGGGTCGGGGCCGCGACACCGGTGCCGCCGGCGGGCGCGGTCGTGATCGCCGACGACCTCGTGCCCTCACAGGTGCCGGTGCTCGTCGACGCGGGTGTCGCGGGCGTGGCCCTGCGGGCGGGCGCCCCGACGGCGCACGTCACGATCCTCGCGCGGGCGCTGGGGTTGCCGCTGGTGCTGCGGGCCGGGCCGGCGCTGGACGACGTCGCCGACGGAACCGTCGTGCTGCTCGACGGTGGTCGCGGCGAGGTGCGCGTCGACCCGGCGGCCGACGACCTCGCAGAGGCCCGCCGGCGGCGCGACCGCCAGGCCCGCGAGGCGCGGGAGGCGGTGGCCGCCGCCCAACAGCCGGTGCGGCTGGCGGACGGCGTCACCGTCGTCGTCGCCGCCAACGTCGCCTCGGTCGCCGAGGCCCGCGCCGCCGTGGCCGCGGGGGCCGACGGCGTGGGCCTGTTGCGCACGGAGTTCCTCGTCGCCGACCGGCCGAGCGTGCCCACCGAGGACGAGCAGGTGACGGCGCTCGCGGCGGTCCTCGACGCACTCGAGGGCCGCCCGGCGATCGTGCGGACGCTCGACGTGGGCGGTGACAAGCCGGCGCCGGCCCTCGGGCTGGACCCGTTCCGCAACAGCGCGCTGGGGGAGCGGGGCCTGCGGCTGAGCCTCGCGCGTCCCGCGCTGTTCGCGACCCAGCTGCGGGCGATCCTCCGCGTGGCACAGGGCCGGCGGGTCAGCCTGATGTTCCCGATGGTCACCGACGTCGAGGAGGTCCGCGCGGCGCGCCGGGCGCTGGACGACGCCCGCCGCGGCCTGCGCCGCGCGGGGGCCGCGTTCGGGGACCTCGAGGAGGTCGGGATCATGGTGGAGGTCCCCGCGGCCGCGCTGCTGGCCGAGCGCTTCTGCGACGAGGTCGACTTCTTCTCGGTCGGCAGCAATGACCTCACCCAGTACGTCCTGGCCGCCGACCGGACCAACCCGGCGGTGGCCGATCTGGCGCGGGGAGCCCATCCGGCGGTGCTCGCGCTCGTCGGGCGCGTGTGCGAGGTCGCGGGGGCGGCCGGCCGCTGGGTCGGCGTCTGCGGCGAGCTGGCCGCGGACCCCGAGACCGCCGCCCGGCTGGTGCGGCTGGGGGTGCGAGAGCTGAGCGTGGCACCGCCCGCCGTGCCGGCGGTGAAGGCCCGGTTGCGCGGGCTGGCCCCGGCTCCGACCTCGACCTGACGGCGCCGGGCAAGGAGGACCGCGACGTGGATCTGTGGCTGCTGCGGCACGGCGAGACGGCCTGGAGCCGGACAGGGCAGCACACCGGCGCCACGGACCTGCCCTTGACCGCAGTCGGCGAGCAGCAGGCTCGCGCCGCTGCCGAGCGCCTGAGCGACCTGGACTTCGACGTCGTCCGCGTCAGTCCCGCACGACGGGCCGTCGCGACGGCCGACGCGCTCGGTCGCGACTACGTCGTCGACGACGGGCTCGTCGAGTTCGACTACGGCGAGTACGAGGGGCTGACGACCGTGCAGGTCCGCACGCGCCGCCCGACGTGGGACCTGTGGACCGACGGCTGCCCGGGCGGCGAGACGGCTCCCGACGTCGGCGCGCGGGCCGACGCGGTGCTGCAGCGCCTCGTGGACGCGGGCGTCCGCCGGGGGCTGCTCGTCGGGCACAGCCACACGCTGCGGATCCTCGCCGCGCGCTACCTCGGCCTCGGCCCGCAGATGGGGCGGCTGTTCAAGCTCGACACCGCGACGGTGTCGGTCCTGAGCGTCTACCACGACCGCCCGGTGCTGGGGACCTGGAACGCGCCGACCTGACCTGGCGTCCTACCGTAGGAGTCTCGGCCGTAGGAGTCTCGGCCGTAGGAGTCTCGGCGAGGACGAGGAGCAGCCGTGGGGCATGGGCGCTGGTGGGCGGTGGTGGTGGTCGCCGTCGCCGTCGCGGTCGTCACGGGTGGCGTTCTCGGCTCCTCGCTGCGGACCACCCCCAGCCAGGACGGGCCGTGGCGGCGTGACGGTGCCCGTGTCGGCGCCGACGTCATCTCGGTGATCCGCGGCCCGCGGCATTGCGAGGGGCAGTCCTCGCGGGGGGGGGGGTGCGGCTGGGCGCGGGGGGGCGCCGGCGGCGGGGGCGCCGGGCGCCGGACGTACGTCCGCGACCCGCTGGGGGTGCTGGCAGGCAGCGGCGGGCGCATCGAGGCCTTCCGTGCGAACGTCGAGCTGCCCCGGATGCCGAATGGTCCGGCTACCGCACCGACCACTACGAACTGTGGCTGGCGCCCTCCGACGCCGACCGCGCCGTGTACCTGGTCAGGGGCGGCACCGTCGAGCGCTGGCCGCGAGCCTCCGACGACCTGGCCTGCGGCTGACGCTGACCGCCCCGCCGAGGGGGCGGGGGGTTGTGCGGCCCGCGGGGACGGGGTGCGGTCGTTGCGGTCGGCGGCGGGGCCGGCCGCGGTGACGGCAGAATGCCGCCATGCTGCAGGACGCCGTTCGATGGGCGGGTGCGCTCGTGGGCCTCGTCGCCGTCGTCGCGACCGCGGTCAACCTCGTGCAGACCCTCGTCGTGCCACGCGGTCGCGTGCGCGGGCTGCCGCACCGGGTGTCGGCGCTCGTGCGGGCCGTCTTCCAGCTCTGGGCGGACCGGGCCCGCAGCTACGAGGCCAAGGACCGCATCCTGGCCAGCGCCGGCCCGGTGTCGCTGCTCGTCCTGCTGCTGACCTGGCTGCTGCTGTTCCAGGTCGGCTACGCGCTGGTGCTGTGGCCGCTGGCGGGCGGCTCGTTCCCGGCCGCGATGCGCGAGATCGGCTCGTCGCTGTTCACCCTCGGCTTCGCCGCCCGCGACCGGCCGGCCGCGACGTTCATCGACCTCGCGGCGGCCATCACCGGGCTGCTCACCGTCGCCCTTGCAGATCGCCTACCTGCCGGTCCTCTACGGCGCGTTCAGCCGGCGCGAGGTGCTCGTCACGATGCTCGTCAGCCGCGCGGGATCACCGGCGTGGGGGCCGGAGATCCTTGCGCGCCACCACCTCGTTGGGATCATGGACAACCTGCGGCACTTCTACGCCGACTGGGAGACGTGGGCCGCCGAGGTAGCCGAGAGCCACACGAACTATCCGACGCTGATCAGCTTCCGGTCGCCTCACCACCTGCGCTCCTGGGCGCTGGCGCTGCTCGCGGTGCTCGACTCTGCGGCGCTGTACCACGCGCTGCACGGCGACGACGCCCCCTCCGAGACCCGCCTGTGCCTGCGGCAGGGGTTCACCACGCTGCGGGACCTGGCCCGAGTGCTCGCCATCCCATACGACGACGACCCGGATCCCGACGCCGACCTGGCGCTGACCTACGGCGAGTACCTCGTCGGGATCTCCCGCCTGCAGCAGGTCGACTTCCCGATGCCGCGCACGCCCGAGGAGGCATGGCCCCACTTCCGGGGCTGGCGCAACAACTACGAGTCGATCGCCTACGCCCTCAACGACGCCGTCGTCGCCCCGCCGGCTGCGTGGTCGGGGCCGCGCAGCCGCCTGCGGGGGGTCGAGCTCGTCCCCGTCCGGCCCGTCGACCGCAAGCCGGGAGGAGAGGTCCGCCACTTCGACCCACCTCCGATGCCTCGCGACTGAGCAGCGCTGGCCGCGTCCCGAACTGTGCGTGCCAGGGGCCGCCAACCGGGCTGGCCGACGCACAGCGCTCAGCCAGCTCAGCGCTCAGCGCTCGGCGCTCGGCGCTCGGCGGGCGTGGCGGCCGCGGAGCTCGGTGACGAGCGCGCCGATCGTGGCCAGATCGGTCAGGGCGCCGGCATCGAGCAGCCGCCACTGTGGGCCGGGCAGCACCTCGACGCGCAGGTCGGCGGGGTCGCCGGCGGCCACGACACGCAGGTCCTCGCGCTCCAGCGCGCGGCGCGCCCAGGTCGCCGCGGCGCCCGTCCCCGCCACCGCGGCCGTCCGGGCGCGGCCGTCGGTGGCGACGAAGGTGCCCAGCTCGAGGTCGAAGGCGACGTCGTCGGCCGGGAAGGCCCGGCCCAGGGCACCGGCGAGCACGAGGTCCTCCGGGGCGCCGACCGCCAGGCCGGCCGGCGGCCCCGGCTGGACGAGCCACAGGGTGTCGGCCGAGCGCAGCGCGAGGTCGAGGTCGTGGGTCGTCAGCAGCACCGCCAGGCCGCAGTCGCGCGCGAGGTGGCGCAGCAGCCGGATCAGCTCCACCCGCCGTGGAGGTCGACGAAGGCCACGGGCTCGTCGAGGGCGAGCACCGCCGGCTGCTGGGCGAGGGCGCGGGCGACGAGGAGGCGCTGCCGCTCGCCGTCGCTGAGCTGGCCCACCGGCCGGGCGGCCAACGGCGCGGCGCCCGTCGCGCGCAGCGCCCAGTCGACCGCGTCGCGGTCAGCGGGCCCCAGCCGGCCCGACCAGCCGGTGTGCGGGTGGCGGCCCAGCGCCACGAGATCGGCGCCGGTCAGGCCGCCGGTCTCGACGGGGTCGGTCAGCACGACGGCGAGGCGGCGGGCCCGCTCTCGCGGCTCGAGGGCCGTCACGTCGTCGCCGAGCAGCGTCACCCGCCCGGCCAAGGGGGCCTGCATCCCGGCGAGGGTGCGCAACAGGGTGGACTTGCCGCTGCCGTTGGCACCCAGCAGGCAGGTCAGCTCGCCGGCGGGCAGGGTCAGGTCCAGCCCGGCGAGGACCTCACGACGCGTCCCGCGCCGACCCCGGTAGCCGACGGTCAGGGCGTCGGCGCGCAGCACCGTCACTCCGGGGCCGCCGCGCCGGCGCGTCGCAGCCCAGGCGCCGGCTCGTCTCGGGGCGCGGTCACGCTCGCGGCTCCCGTCCGGAGCGTCGCAGCCGTAGGAGCACGGCGACGACGACCGGCGCGCCGAGCAGCGACGTGACCGCATTCAGCGGCAGGGTCGCCTCGCTGCTGGGCAGCTGGGCGACGAGCCCGGCGGCCAATGCGACGACGCCTCCGAGCAGGACCACGGCCGGCACGAGGACCCGGTGGTCGGCGGTGTGCAGCAGCCCCCGCGCCAGGTGCGGGACGGCAACCCCGAGGAACGCGATCGGCCCGCAGAACGCCGTCACGGAGCCGGCCAGCAGTGACGCGGCCGCGACGACGAGCAGCCGGGTGCGCCGCACGTTCAGGCCCATGCTGGCGGCGTACCGGTCGCCGAGCAGCAGTGCGTTGCACGGCTTCGTCGTGAGGGCGGCGAGGACCAGCCCGGCGACCACGGCCGGCGCGAGGACGCGCAGCTCGCTCCAGGTGGTCCCCCCGAAGCTGCCGAAGCCCCAGGCGATGTAGGCCCGGATCCGCTCGAGCCGGCCGAAGCCGGAGTAGACGAGGAGGCTGACGATCGCGCTCGTCGCGTAGCCCGCCATCAACCCGATGATGAGCACCGTCGCGGGGCTCGTGACCCGCCGGGAGACCGCCAGCACGATGCCCGTGACCGCCGCCGCCCCCAGGGCCGCGGCACCCGCGACACCGACGGTGCCGAGCACCCCGAGCCCCCCGACGAGCGTCGACCCGGCGCTGCCGGCCACGAGCACGACGAGCGCCACCCCGAGGCTGGCGCCGGCACTGATGCCGAGGATGAACGGGTCGGCGAGCGGGTTGCGGAACAGCGTCTGCATCTGCAGGCCGCCGACTCCCAGGCCGGCCCCCGCCAGGAGGGCGGTCACCGCACGCGGCAGCCGCACCTGCGACACGATGGTCGCCCACGACGGGTCGGAGGGGGCTCGCCCGAGCAGCACGGCCGCGACCTCGCCGAGCGGGATGGCGACCGAGCCGGCGGCGATCGTGAGCACGAACAGCGTCGCCAGCACGGCGGCGCTTCCGCCGAGCACCAGGGCGCCGCGGCCGCGGCTCGCCGACTGGCCGCGCTCGCCGTCGCCCGCCGAAGCAGGGCCGGCAGCCGGTGCCGGCGGCGACCGGGTGACCGCGGTCACGGCGACCGTCAGCGCCCCTCGCCGGCGGGCACCCGGCCGAAGAAGCGGAGCTCGTGGTCGAGCACATCGGGGTGCAGGATCTCGACGAGGTCGGACAGGAACAGGTCGGCGCGCGTGTAGGCGGTCTCGAACACCGCGTTGCCGCCACCCGGGTTCGTCGCGAGGTCGTAGGCCCACACCTGTCCGTCGCGGAAGGCCTTGAACTCGTCGAAGCGCTCGTCGGCGGCGAGGAGGTCGTCGAGGGTCCCGGCCACCGAGCCCGCCTGGAGCCAGACGTCGGCGTCGCCCGCCCGGTCCAGCACCGTCTCGAAGTCCAGCTCCAGCGCGGCCGTCGAGTCGTCGTCGTCGAAGACGTAGTCGCCTCCGGCATCGGCGACCGCGTTGGCGAAGTACGAGGCGCCGCCGGGCATGAACCAGGTGCCCTCGAACGGCTGGTTGGCGAACACTGTCGGCCGCTCGGGCGCCCCGGCCGCCGCCGCGGCGACCTCGGCGTAGGCCGACGCGATCTCGTCGAACGCGGCGTTGGCAGCCGCCTCGGCGTTGAGGAACAGGGCGGTGAACTTCAGCCACTCGGCGCGACCGAGCAGCTCCGGTTCGGTGAAGTCGACGTTGATGGCGGTGGGCACCCCCGCGTCGACGAAGCGGCCGACGTCGTCCAGGACCGTGTCGCCGAAGCCGTCGATGATGAGCAGGTCCGGGTCGGCGCCGATGATCCGCTCCGTGTCGGGCTGGCCCTCGACGGTCGCGAAGTCGTCCAATGTCCCCTCCGCCACACGCGCCGCGACCGACGGGGTGCTGACGAAGGAGCCGGTGCCCACCCCCTGCAGCGTGTCGACGGCGCCGAGCTCGTCGAAGTGCGGCAGGTTCGTGGTCGTCATGCTGATCACCTCGGCAGCCGGCACCTCGATCACCTGGGCGTCGGCCAGCTTCCCTTCGGCGGGTGGGGGCTCGGTGCCGCACTGGACGAGGACGTAGCGGATGGGACGGTCCGAGCCGCCGGCCGGCGTGACCTCGACGACCTTGTAGGTGTCGGCGTAGGTCACCGTCACGCCGGTCGCGTGCTCGAACGTCACCTTGTCGGGAAAGTAGTCGACGCCCGCGCGGACCTCGTCGACGCAGCCGTCGGTGGCGTTGGCGGTGACGGTCTCGGCGGGCTCCGTCGCGCTCGCGGTGGGTGTGTCCCGCGTGGGGGCGGCGGTCGGGGTGGAGCCGGCGCAGGCGGACAGCGTGAGGACCGCGCACAGCAGCGCGATCGGCAGCAGGCGGCGGCCGGAACCGGCGGTCGGGGGAGCGGGGACGGCCATGGAGCCTTCCTTCCTTGCCTCGAGGAATAGGGGCACAGCCGCCGCAGCCGGTCTCCTGGCTCCCGGATCCCCGCGGACGCCGCCTTCCCGGGCCACCTACGGCCCAGTGGCGCGTTGGCGTCGCGCTTCCCGGTCACAGTGGCGAGGACCACACCGGATTCGCACCGGTTTCCCGAACACTGCGGCGTCCGCACGCTACCTCGCCGGCAGCCGGTCACGCGAGCCACGCCCCGGCCGCGCGCCTGGCCAGCATGGCCGCCGGGGTGCTCGCGCCACCGTGCCCGCCGGAACCCGCCCGCTGCCCGCACTCCTGGCCGAGACGGCGGCACTGCTCGCGCC
>JAUJMQ010000041.1 GCA_030446775.1 Egibacteraceae bacterium | reverse complement strand
CCCGACCCCCCCCACCCCGCCCGCGGCCAGCGCCCGCGGGCGAACCGCCCGCTCGAACGCCCGTTGCAGCCACCCGTGGCCGCCCCAGGCGCCGTCGCCCTGCCCGGCGCCGCGGACCTCCCCGCGCTCGCGCCGGGCCGCCGCCGCGGCGACGGCGCTGCGGGCGTGGTCGCTGTCGTGCACCCCACCGTCGAACGCCTCGTCGACGGCGGCGCGCAGCGGCGCGGTGTCGGTCACGCCGTGTCCTCCCTCGGGGTCGTCAGTCGTGGCCGGGCAGCGAGCCCGCGGCGATCGCGTCGGCCCACATGGCGGCGGCGTCGCGGCAGCCGTCGACGCTCGGCACGAGCGCCAGGCGCAGCCAGCCCTTGCCTCCAGGTCCGAACGCGCGGCCGGGCGAGGCGATGATCCGGTGGCGCAGCAGGGCCTGGGCGTAGGCGGCGTCGTCGCCGCCCGGTGCCGCGAACCACAGGTAGAACGTCGCCGCGCTGCCGCTGACGCGGATGCCGGCGTCGCGCAGGAACGCGAGCATCACCTCGCGCTTGGCGTTGAACAGCGCCCGGCGCTGCTCGGCGTGGCGGTCGTCCGACCAGGCCGCGACCGCCGCGCGCTGCATCGGCTCGGGGCTGGCGGTGCCGATGTTGGGCCGCAGGATCCGCTGCGCGGCGATGAGGTCGGAGTCGCCGACCAGCGCGCCGCAGCGGTAGCCCGTCATCCCCGAGCGCTTCGACAACGACAGCGCCACGAGCAGGCCGCGCAGGTCCGGGCGGCCGGGACCGTCCGCGGCGGCCTGCAGCAGCGACGGCGGGCGGTCGGAGTCGGGGTGGACGTCGGCGTAGCACTCGTCGCTGCACAGCACGATCTCGTGCTCACGGGTGGTGGACAGCGCGCGCCGGTGGTAGTCGAGGTCGACCGTCGCGCCGGTCGGGTTGTGCGGGTAGTTCGTCCATGCGACGCATGCCGCGCGCAGCCGGTCGGTCGGCAGCTCGCCGAGCTCCAGGCGCCAGCCGCGCTCCTCGGTCAGGGCGACGGGCTCGGACGTGCCGCCGGCGAACAGCTGTCCGCGCTCGTAGACCAGGTAGCCGGGGTCGCCCCAGATGGCGGCTCGCCGCTCGCCGTGCGGGTCGACGAGGGCGAGCGGGACGTGGAAGATCGCCTCCTTGGAACCGGCGGTCGGCAGCACCTCGCGGTCGGGGTCCACCACGACGCCGAAGCGTCGCGCCACGTAGCCCGCGATGGCGGCGCGCAGCTCGGGCAGGCCGGCGGCCGTCGGGTACTGGGACGTCTCCGGTATCCCGTCGACGAGTGCGGCGCGGATGAACGGCGGGGTCGGCTCGACCGGGTCGCCGATGGAGAAGTCGTGCAGCGGCTCGGGCTGCGCGCGCAGCTCGCGGGCGAGGTCCTGGAAGGCCGCGAGGGGATAGCCGCCCAGACGGGACAGCAACGGATTGCTGGGCAGCGCCATGGGCGGAGCCTACGACGGGCCGGATCGCCCGGCCCGTTCCACCGGCGGGTAAAGCCTTCGCAAAACCCTGCGGGGGGTGTCCGAACCGGCGGCTGACCTGCGTCGAAGAGGGAGCAGGATCGAGTCGCCGGGAACAGTTCGGCTCCCAACGGTGTTGGGAACCATGTGAAGACAAGCACAAGAGTCCAACGCACAAGAGCTCAGGGAGGGTACGGACGCATGAACGCTGTCCCCGAAGACCTCCTCGACCTGTACTTCAGCGAGCTCGGCAAGGTCCGGCTGCTGACGGCGGCCGACGAGGTCCGGCTCGCCCAGACGATCGAGGCCGGCCACGAGGCCCAGGCCCAGCTCGACGCGGGGGTGACCGACGCGCGCGCCCGCAGCGAGCTCGAGCGCCTGGTCCGCGAGGGGCAGGGGGCGTTCGACCACTTCGTCGCGGCCAACCTGCGGCTCGTCGTCAGCGTCGCCGCGCAGTTCTCGAAGCGGTCGACGCTGGACCTCGGGGAGCTGATCCAGGAGGGCAACCTCGGGCTGCTGCGCGCGGTCGAGAAGTTCGACTGGCGCCGTGGCTACAAGTTCTCGACCTACGCCACCTGGTGGATCCGCCAGGCGATCCAACGCGGCGTGGCCGGCAGCGAGCGCACGATCCGGCTTCCCGTCGCGCTGCACGACGCCCTGGTCAAGGTCCGGGCCGCGTCGGCGCGGCTGGAGTCCGAGACGGGGCGTGAGCCGACGGTCGACGAGCTTGCGGTCGCGACGAAGCTGACGCCCGCCAAGGTCGTCCGGGCGATGGAGGGGGACCACTCCATGACGTCGCTGGACCGTCCCGTCGGCTACGACTCCGACGCGAGCGACCTCGGCGAGTTCGTGGCGATCGCCGACGACTCCCCCGCCGACGAGGTCGTGGAGCGCGAGTTCCGCGACGGGCTGTTCTCGCTGGCCGAGTCGCGCCTCGACGACCGCAGCTGGTACGTCCTGCAGCGCCGCTACGGCCTGGATGGGCGCCAGGCCCTGACGCTCGACGCCCTCGGACGCGAGCTGGGCCTGTCCCGGGAGTCGGTGCGCAAGATCGAGAACCAGGCACTGTCGCGGCTGCAGCACGAGCTCGCCGCAGCCTGATCCGCCGAGCGACCGAGCCGGGGCGGGACCTTCCGAGGTCCCGCCCTTCGCGTTGCACGCGGCGCCCGCGGTGCCGTGGATAGGCCACCCATTCGGTGGTGAATACACGGCACCCCGGAGCGGGCGGCCGCGTGGCACGCTGCCGCCGTGACCGCCTCCCCGATCGCCACAGCCGCCCACAGCGCCACAGCCGCCCACAGCGCCGCAGCGCCACAGCCGACAGCGCCACAGCCGCCCACAGCGCCGCGGCGGCCGACGGCGCCGTTGGACGTTGCTGGCGGCGACCGGCGGAGGACGTTGCTGCCGTCGACCTGCCGAGCGTCATCCGCACCGATCGGGCCATCCGCACCGCGGTGTGCGTGCAGGCACGGGCGGGCGCGGTCCGGCGCGCCGAGCCGGGCACGCGCGGGTCGCTGCTGCTGGAGGCGCGACCCGACGGCGGCGGCACCCGGTTGGAGGTGTGGGGACCGGCGGCCACGCCGCCCGACGAAGCGGAGCAGGCGCTGGTCGCGACCGCCGCGTGGGCAGGTCTCGACGACGACATGGCAGGCCTCGACGAGCTGTGGGCGGTGTCGCCTGTGCTGCGCCGAGCGCTCCGGCACGGCGCCGAGGCGCGCCTGTCGCGGATCCCGCGGCTCGCTGAAGCCCTCGGCCGAGCGGTGCTCGAGCAGCTCGTGCAGTCGGCGGAGGCGTTCCGCTCGATCGCCCAGGTCGCCGTGCTTGCCGGCGCCCGGGCCGGCACGGAGGTGTGGTGCTGGCCCACCGCCCGTCAGCTCGGCACCGTCCCCGCGTCGCGCCTGCGCCCCTGCGGGGTGTCGCTGCGCAGCGCCCGCGCGCTGCACGCCGGCGCCGTCGAGGACGGGCGGCTGGAGCACGCCCGCCGCGAGGCCGAGGCGACCGGCGAGTGGACGGCGCTGGATCGGCGACTGCGGGCCCTGCCCGGGGTCGGCGCGTGGACGAGCGCCGAGATCCGACTGCGGCTGGGTGACCCCGACGCGGTCAGCGTGGGTGACTACCACCTGCCTGCGCTCGTCGGGACGGCGCTGCACGGACCCGACGGCGACGGCCCGCACGGTCGCTGGACCGACGCCGGGATGCTGGAGCTGCTGGCGCCGTTCGCCGGGCAGCGCGGCCGGGTCATCCGGCTCGTGGAGGCAGCGGGAAGGCAGGGGCTCGTGCGTCAGCCGACGCGCCGAGCGCCGCGCGCGGCGTACTCGGCGCACCGCTACTACTGAGCGAGCCGCGCGCCGCGTCGCGGGCGCACCGCTACTACTACTGAGAGCGCGCGCCGCGTCGCTGAGCGAGCCGCACGCCGCGTACGCCGAGGACCCGCCGCCAGGGGCGAGGTCGTCGGTTCAGGCTCGCTGGCGCTCGTGTCGGCCTGGACGGCGGTGTACGGTGTTAGGGATGCCTAACCTTCTGCTGGCGGGCCCGGCGCGACCGCGGGTCGCCGCGTCACGGCCGGCCGGTGCCCCCGAGACGGTTGCCGAGGCCGTGGTCGTGCGCGGGCTGCGCAAGTCGTTCGGGGCGACCGCGGTCCTCCAGGGTGTCGACCTGACCGTGCCGGCGGGCTCCATCGTGGCGCTGCTGGGCCCCAGCGGGTGCGGCAAGACCACGCTGCTGCGCTCGATCGCGGGGCTGGAGCGCCCGGAGGCCGGCGACGTCCGCCTCGGGGAGCGCACGCTGTCCGACGCGAACGGGTTCGTGGTGCCGGAGCGGCGGCGGATCGGGATGGTGTTCCAGGACTGGGCGTTGTTCCCCCACCTGTCGGTCGGGCGCAACGTCGGCTTCGGGCTGAGCCGGTCGGAGCGCCGCGACGGCGGTGTGGAGGCAGCGCTGGCCCTCGTCGAGCTCACGGGGCTCGCCGCGCGGATGCCGGCCACCCTGTCGGGCGGCCAGCAGCAGCGCGTGGCCCTGGCCCGGGCGCTGGCCAACCGGCCGGCCGCGATCCTGCTCGACGAGCCGTTCTCCAACCTCGACGCCACGCTACGGGTCAGCATCCGGGCCGAGGTGCAGCGGCTGCTGCGCGACCTGTCGGTGACCGCCGTGTTCGTCACCCACGACCAGGAGGAGGCGTTCGTCGTCGGCGACGAGGTCGCCGTCCTGCTCGACGGCAGCCTCGTCCAGCAGGCCCGCCCCGCCGACCTCTACGACGGCCCCGCGACCCGCGCCGTGGCCGCCTTCGTCGGCGACGCGAACTTCGTGCCCGGCTCGGCCGGCGGCACCGTCGCCGACACCCCGGTCGGCCCTGTGCCCCTGCGGGCGGCGGCGTCTGGACCGGTCGACGTCCTCGTGCGACCCGAGCAGCTGCTCGTCGAGCCCGGCGACGACGGCGTGGTGGAGCGTGTCGAGTACTACGGCCACGACGCCGTCTACCTGGTGCGCCCCGACGGCGGCCCGGTGGTACGGGCGCGCATCCTCGCGGCGCCGGTGCACCGCGGCGGGGACCGCGTGGCCGTGCGCTACGCGGGCGCCCCCACCGTCGGCTACCCGGCGACCGGCGAGGCGCCGGTCTGCGTGGGCGCAGCCGCCGGCGCCTGAGGGTTGACGGCCGGTCCTTCCCAGCCGGGTCCGGCTCGTGCCGCCCCCACCGAGCCGGATCCCACCGACGCCGGACAGGCTGACCGCAGGCCGCTGCCGGGACGCGTCGACGTCGCGATCCTGGGAGCGGGGCCGGCGGGACTGGCTGCCGCCTGGTGGGCCGCGAGCGCCGGCCACACCGTGGCGGTCCTCGAACGGTCGACCGGACCGGGCGGCCTGGCGGCCAGCTTCTGCGTCGCCGGCCAGCGCGTCGACCACGGCAGCCACCGGCTGCACTCCGCGACCGACCCCGACATCCTCGCCGCCCTGCGCGTCCTCCTCGGCAACGACCTGCAGCAGCGGCCCCGCAACGGGCGGATCCGCCTGGCCGGCCGCTGGATCGCGTTCCCGCTGCAGGCGGGCGACCTCGTCCGGCGGCTGCCGCCGTCGTTCGCGGTCGCCGCCATGCGTGACACGCTGCTGGCGCCCCTGCGCCGTCCCCGCCGCGACACCTTCGCCGAGGTCGTCCGCGCCGGGCTCGGCCCGACCATGTGGTTCCGCTTCTACGGGCCGTATGCCCGCAAGATCTGGGGCGTGGACCCCGATACGCTGGCGGGCGAGCAGGCGCGCCGGCGTGTCGGCGCGAACTCCCCGGCCAAGCTCGCGAAGCGGGTCGTGCACGGCGCCCGCGGCGGTCGTGCGACCTTCTTCTACCCCCGTCGAGGCTTCGGCCAGATCGCCGAGGCGCTGGCCGGCGCCGCCGAGACGGCCGGCGCGCGCCTGTGCTACGGCGTGGAGGTCGCCGCCCTGGCGCTGCGCCCAGACGGGGTGGCGGTCACGACTGCCGACGGGCGCGCCGTCGAGGCCGCGCGCGTGTGGTCCACCGTCCCGGTTCCGCTCCTGGCGCGGCTGGCCGACCCCGCGCCACCGGCCGCGGTGACGGCGGCGGCCCGTCGCCTGACATTCCGGTCGCTGCTGCTCGTGTACCTGGTGCTCGACGTCGACCGCTGGACGCCCTACGACGCCCACTACCTGCCCGGCCCCGAGACACCCGTGACACGGGTGTCGGAGCCCAAGAACTACCGCGACGGCGACGACCCGCCCGGCCGCACGGTGCTGTGCGCCGAGGTTCCGTGCCAGGTCGGCGACGGCCTGTGGCGGTCCGACGACGCGGCCCTCGGGCGGCTCGTGGCAGCCGGGCTGCACGCGTGCGGTCTGCCGGCGGCCGCGCCCGGCGACGTGGTCGTGCGGCGCCTGGCCCACGCCTATCCCGTCTACCGCAGCGGCTACGAGGGCGACTTCACCGCCCTCGACGGGTGGGCGTCGGCGCAGCCGCGGCTGCTGACGTTCGGGCGCCAAGGGCTGTTCGCCCACGACAACACCCACCACGCCCTGGCCATGGCCCGGGCCGCCGCGGACGCGCTGCGCCCCGGCGGTGGCTTCGACGACGCCGCCTGGGCCGCCGCGCGCCGGCGCTTCCGGACTCACGTGGTCGAGGATTGAACGCCGCCCTCGGCGGCTGCGGCCGGGGTGTTGAGCTCGCGGTGGACG
Source organism: Egibacteraceae bacterium (assembly GCA_030446775.1). Lineage (GTDB taxonomy): Bacteria > Actinomycetota > Nitriliruptoria > Euzebyales > Egibacteraceae > JAUJMQ01. The sequence continues at coordinate 5,930 of JAUJMQ010000041.1, read as the reverse complement.
GCGGGGACGACCGCGCGCAGGTAGCGGTGCAGGCGGACGAAGGATCGGCCCGTCTCCCGGAACCCGTAGCTGATGGGGACCTCCGCGTAGCGGAACCCCTTCGCGAGCAGGTCGAGCGTGAGCACCTGGGCGTAGTTGAAGTCGTGGATCACCTCGGCGTCGGCGGCTGCGGCGGGCGACAGCGCCCGGTAGCCGCTCTGCCCGTCGCTGATCGGTAGGCGGGCGACGAACCGCAGCGCCACGGTGAGCGCGCGGTTGCCCAACCGGCGGTGCGGCAGCATCCGGCGGATCTCTCCGGAGAACCGGGAGCCGACCACGTAGTCGGCGCGACCTTCCAGCACCGGGGCCACGAGGCGCTCGAGCTCCTCGGGGGCGTACTCGCCGTCGGCGTCGCAGAAGGCGACAGCCGCCGCCCCGCGTGCGAGCCCCTCGGCGAGGCCTCGGCGGACCGCTGCGCCCAGTCCCCGGTTCGGCGCGACCCGCACGACCTCGGCGCCCGCCGCGCCGGCGACCTCGGCGGTGCGGTCGGCGGATCCGTCGTCGATGACGACGCAGCGCACCGGCCGCCCGGCGACGGTCGCGGGCACGCGCCGGACGACATCGCCCACGCTGTCCTGCTCGTCGTGCGCCGGCAGGAACAGCACCACCGGTGCGACACCACCCGGCGCATCGTCGCCGGAGGCGGCGCCGCCCGACGCGTCCCCGGCAGACGCGGCCCCCGACGCGTCCCCGGCAGACGCGGCGCCGCCCGACGCGTCCTCGGCAGACGCGGCCCCCGGCGCGTCCTCGGCAGACCCGGCGGCCGGTTGGCTCGGCTCGGCGCGCCGGACAAGGCGCACCCGACCGAGCAGGCTCGGCGCCGGCACCGCAACCGCCACCGCCCCCGTGAGCAGCGCGTAGCCGGTCTTCACCGCGTGCGCGGTCAGCGCCGCCGCGAGCGCCGGACCGGGAGCGGCCCCCAGCGCCACGAACGCGGCGGTCGCCGCGGCCTCGTACGTCCCCAGGCCGCCGGGAGCGACCGCGACGACCTGCGCCGCGATCGTCACCGCCGTCACGAGCACCGCGTCGAGCGCCGTGACGTCCAGGCCCGCCCAGCGGGCGGACTGCCAGACCACCCCGCTCTCCAGCACCCAGGCCGCCGCCGCACCGGCCAGCACGGCTGCCCCCGGCAGCCGCACCTGTGCGCGCCTGCGTCGTGCGAGGCGCCGCAGCCACGCCACCCCGACCGCGCCGACCGCGACGACGGCGGGCGGCACCAGCCACGCCCACCCACCCGCGAGGTCGGCGACCAACCGGGGGCCGAGCAACGCCGCGAGCGTCACGACGGCCAGCACGTCGGCGGCCCGCAGGGTCACCGTCGAGGCCGCCGCCTCGGCCAGGCCGATACTGGTTCTTCGCGCGACGCTCGTCACCCGCAAGGCCTCGCCCAGCCGCAGCGGCAGGACATGGTTGCCCGCCAGCGACACATGCAGGGCCGCAAGGGCGTGGCCCAGCCCCAGCCGCGGCAGCACCCGCACCCACAGCAGCGCCCGCAGCCCGAAGGCGGCCGCGTAGGCGACCAGCGCCAGCCCCATGCCCGCCGGTCGGACCCGCGCCGCCGACCACGTCGCCGCGAGCGCGGCGGTGTCCAGGCTGCGCGCCACGAACGCCATGCCTCCCACCAGCAGGGCGGCGCCGGCCCACCATCGCACCGAGGACCGCTGTGCCACATCCGCCCCTGTCGATTGGCCACGTCCACGAGACGCGGCTAATGTAAGGGCAGCCTAACCTGAGCGTCCAGCGCCGGCCCCGTCCGGAACCCGAACCCCACGGAGCTCGTGTGACCCGCGACCGCCGCCGGCCCGCCGGCGACCAACCCCGGGCGGGGGCCGGCATCCGGCGCACCGTCGGCCTTCTCGCGGCCCTGACCGCCGCGCTGGCACTGTCCGGCTGCTTCAACGGCGGCGACGAGCTCATCGTGTACTCCGGACGCAGCCAGGACCTCGTCGAGCCGTTGCTGAACCGGTTCGCCACCGACACCGGCATCCCGATCGCCGTGAGGTACGGCGACTCGACCGACCTGGCGCTGCAGATCGCCGAGGAGGGCGACCGCAGCCCGGCCGACGTCTTCCTGTCCCAAAGCCCCGGCACCGTCGGCTTCCTCGCCGAGGCCGGTCTCCTCGCTCGGCTGCCGGCCGAGATCCTGGACCGGGTCGACGAGCGCTACCGCAACGCGGAGGGCCGCTGGGTCGGGGTCACCGCCCGCCAGCGGGTGCTCGTGTACAACGAGGATCTCGTCGACCCCGCCGACATCCCGCCGTCGGTGCTGGACCTGACCGACCCTCGCTACCGGGGGCAGGTCGCGGTCGCGCCGTCCAACGCCTCGTTCCAGGACTTCGTGACCGCCATGCGCCAGCAGATCGGCGACGAGCGCGCGCTGGAGTGGCTGCGGGGGATGGCGGCCAACGACGCGCCGGTGTATGCCAACAACAACGCGATCGTGGAGGCGGTGGGTCGTGGAGAGGTGCCGATGGGCCTGGTGAACCACTACTACAACGAGCGGTTCCGTGCCGAGGACCCTTCGCTGCCCAGCCGCAACCACGTCTTTCCCGACGGCGACATCGGCTCACTCGTCATCGAGTCGTCGGCGAGCGTCATCGCCGGCACCGACCGGCCCGAGGACGCTCAGGCGTTCGTGAGGTACCTGCTGAGCGAGGACGCGCAGCGCTACTTCGCCGAGGAAACGCTGGAGTACCCCCTGGCCGCGGGCGTCGAACCGGCCGCCGACCTGCCGCCGCTGGCGTCGCTGGATGGCGCCGACGTCGACGTCGACGCCCTCGGCGGCGGCTTCGCCCGCACCAGGGAGCTGCTGGAGCAAAGTGGCCTCGACGGCTGAGCTGCCGGCCGCCCCGCCCGCCCGGCGGTGGGCAGCGCGACCCGGGAGTCAGGTGCCGCCCGCCCTGCGCGTGGGCGCCGCCGCCGTCGGCGGCGCCTTCTCGGTGCCGCTCGCCTGGCTCGTGCTGCGCAACCTGCAGGGCGCCGGCGTGCTCGCGGCGCTGTCGTCGACCACGGCGTTGGCGCCCCTGGCCCGCAGCGTGGCCGTCGCCTCCGCCGTCAGCGCCGCGACGGCGGTGCTCGGCACGGCGGCGGCCTGGCTCACGATGCGCACCGACGTCCCGCTGCGGCGGCTGTGGCGGGCGCTGCTGCCCCTGCCCCTGGTCATCCCGTCGTTCATCGGCGCGTTCACCCTGCTCGCCGCGTTCGCGCCGGGTGGGCTGCTCGACCGGCTGCTCCCCGGCACGGTGGCGTTGCCGCGCATCGGCGGGTTCTGGGGGGCGTTCGGCGTCCTCACGCTGCTCACGTACCCCTATGTCCTGCTGCCCGTGTCCGCGCGGTTGCGCCAGCTGCCGGGGTCCCTGGAGGAGTCGGCGCGCCTGCTCGGCAAGGGCCCCTGGACCACGTTCGCCACCGTCGTCGTGCCCCAGGTCCGCTCGGCGGTGACCGCCGGCGCGCTGCTCGTGTTCCTGTACACGATCAGCGACTTCGGCGCGGTGCAGCTGCTGCGCTACGACACGCTCACCCGCGTCATCTACGCGTCGCGCCTGGACCCGCCGACGTCGCTCGCGCTGAGCCTGCAGCTGGGCATGCTCGCCGTCGCGGTCGTCGCCGGTGAGCGGGCGCTGACGCGCGGACCGCGGCTGGCCGTGTCGCCGCGGGTGAGCCGGGCGCTGCTCGTCGGGCTCGGCCGCTGGCGCGCCCCGGCGGGGTTGTCGCTGCTCGCCCTCGCCGTGTTCGCGCTGTTCGCACCGGTGTCGGTCCTCGGATACTGGGCGGGACGCGGCCTGCTGCGCGGCTCGGACCGCGCGAGCGCGGTGGTGACCGACCCCGGCGCCCTCAGCGGGCCACTGTGGAACACCACGAGCACCGCCGTCGTCGCAGCCCTGACGGCGGTCGTGGTCGTCCTGCCCGTCGCCTACCTCACCGTCCGCCACCGCACCCGGCTCGGGGCCGGCGTCAACGCCGTCGTCGTCGGAGGCTTCGCGCTGCCGGGCCTGGTCGTCGCGCTGGCGCTCGTCTCGTTCACGCTGCGCGGGCCGCTGCTCACCGCCTCGCTGTACCAGACGCTGCCGCTGCTGGTGTTCGCCTACGTCGTCCACTTCGGCGCGCAGGCGCTGCGCGCCTCCCAGGTGGCGGTCGCCGGGGTGCCGCCTCGCCTGGCCGACGCGGCGCGCACCCTCGGCGCGGGAGGGCTGCGCCGCTTCCTGGCGGTGGAGCTGCCGCTGCTCGGTCCGGGGCTGCTGGCCGGCGGCGGCCTCGTCCTGCTGTCGGCGATGAAAGAGCTGCCCGCGACGCTGCTGCTGGCGCCCGCCGGGTTCCAGACGCTGGCGACGCGCATCTGGAACGCCACCGAGGACGCCTTCTGGAGCGACGCGAGCCTGACGGCGCTGCTGCTGCTGGCCCTGTCGGGCGTGCTCACCTGGCTTCTGGTCATCCGGCGCTTCGACGCGCTCGACTGACCTCCCGCAGCCCCCTGCCCTGCCTCGCCCGGCCGTTCGTTCTGATCGGTAACCCACTGATCGGTAACCCACTGGAAACGGATCAGAACGAACGGCGGCGGGATCCCGGGCTCCTCGTCGCGCTCGCGGTGGCCGCGACGCTGGCGGCAGCCGCCGGGACCGGGGTCCCGGCCACCCGCGGGGCGCAGACCACCGCCGACGAGCCGCAGTACCTGCTGACCGCGATCAGCATCGCCGAGGACGGCGACCTCGACATCGCCGACGAACTCGCCGCGCGGCGCTGGCGCGCCTTCCACGCCGCGCCGCTGCCCGAGCAGACCCGGCCGCTGACAGGCGCCGGCGGCGGGATCCGTCGCGTCAGCCCGCACGACCCGCTCCTGCCGCTGCTGCTCGCCGGCCCCGTGGCCGCCGGCGGCTGGGTCGGCGCCAAGCTCGCCATGTCGGTCGTCGCGGGCGCGCTCGCGGCGCTGCTCGCGTGGACCGCCACCGCCCGCTTCGGCGTGCCGCCGCGTGTGGCGGCGGCGGTCGTGGCGGTGTTCGCCCTGTCCGCGCCCCTCGCGCCGTTCGGGACGCAGGTCTATCCGGAGCTGCCCGCGGCGCTCACCGTGACGCTCGCCGTCGCCGCCCTCACCGGACCGTTCCAGCGCCGGCACCGCTACCTGCTGGCCGCGGCCGTGGTGGCGCTGCCGTGGCTGGCGGTCAAGTACGCCCCGGTGGCAGCCGCCCTCGCGGCGCTCGCGGTCCACCGGCTGTGGCGGCGGGGCGCCCGCGGCCCGGCCCTCGGCCTCGTCGTGACGGGCGTGGCTGCCGGCGTGGTGTTCGCGGCGGTCCACGTCGCCGTCTGGACGGGGGTGACGCCGTACGCGTCCGGGGACCACTTCACCGGCGGGGAGTTCACCGTGGTCGGCTTCGCGCCCGACTACCTCGGCCGCAGCCGCCGCCTGCTGGGACTGCTCGTCGACCGGCACTTCGGCCTCGCCGCCTGGCAGCCGGCGTGGCTGCTCGTCGTGCCGGCGCTCGCCGTGCTCGCCCGCCGGCGCCCGCCGGGATGGGCGGTGCTCGCCGCGCCGCTGGCGGTCGGCTGGCTCAACGCGACCTTCGTCGCCCTGACGATGCACGGCTTCTGGTTTCCGGGGCGCCAGGTCGTCGTCGTCCTGCCGTGCGCGGTGCTCGCCGTCGCCGTCGCGGTGTCGACGTCACGGCGGGCGCTGACCGCGACGGTCGGGGTCGGGCTGCTCGGGGTGGCGACCTACGGCTGGGTCGTGGCCGACGGGATGCGCGGACGGCTGAACTGGGTCGTGGACCTGTGGCGGGTGAGCGACCCGTGGTACCGGGTCTGGTCGACGCTGCTGCCCGCCTACCTGCGCGTCGACGGGTGGACCTGGCTGCGCCACGGGGCGTGGCTGGTGGTCCTGACCGCCGCGGCGGTCGCGG
>JAUJMQ010000040.1 GCA_030446775.1 Egibacteraceae bacterium | reverse complement strand
GACCTCGGCCCGCCAGCGCTCGCCGTCGGCGGCGAAGGCCTGCAGGTCCAGGCCGGCCTCCGCGCCGATGCGAAGCCAGCCCTCCATCGACGACAGCTCGGCCGCCTCGGTGTGGACCGCCGCGAACGCGGCGTCGACGAGCCGCTCGTGCGCCTCGCGGCCGGTCTCCCGGGCGATCTCACCCAGCGCGAGCAGCTCCACCGACCAGCTCGGCGTCGTGCGGTCCCAGGGGTTGCGCGGCCCGCCCGCCTCGCGGTCCAGACAGAAGGGCCGGATGTCGACCGTGTGCCGCTCCGGGAGCAGCGACAGCCACCGCCAGGCCCGGTAGCTCGCCGGGTCCTGGAAGTCGATGTAGACCGCGGTCAGGACCGACATCGTCACCTGGCCTATCCGGGGCCGGGAAGGCGGAAACGCGACTGAGAAGCCTTCTCAGCGGTCTAGGCTGGGCCGGCCGACAAGGAGGCAGGGGTGACCACGCCGCTCATCGACGCCACCGAGATGTACCTGCGCACGGTCTGGGAGCTCGAGGAAGAGGGGATCCCACCGATCCGGGCGCGCCTGGTGGAGCGGCTCGGCCTGTCCGCGCCGGCGGTGTCAGAGACGGTCGCCCGCCTCGAGCACGACGGGCTCATGCACGTCGCGGGTGACCGCACGCTGCAGCTGTCCGTCCACGGGCGGGACCTCGCGATGGCCGTCATGCGCAAGCACCGCCTGGCCGAGCTGCTGCTCACCGAGGTCATCGGGCTGGAGTGGGAGCAGGTCCACAACGAGGCGTGCCGGTGGGAGCACGTCATCTCCGACGCCGTCGAGCAGCGGCTCGTCGAGCTGCTCGGCTCGCCGACGACGTGCCCGCACGGCAACCCGATCCCGGGGCTGGCGCCGACCACGGCCCCGCAGCCGGCGATGGTGACGATGGCGGTCGCGGCGCGCAACGGCGAGCGCGCCGAGGTGACGCGGATCTCCGAGCGACTGCAGGGCGACGTCACCGCGATGCGCTTCCTGCGCGAGCACGGGCTGCGGCCCGGCGTGACGGCGGCGTTCAGCCTGCGCGCGGGTGCGGTGCTCGCCGACGTCGGCGGCGACCGGGTCGACGTGCCGCATCAGGCCGTCGACCACGTCTACGTCACCCCGGCCGCCTGACAGATGCTCCGCCGGGGCGCCGCGCGGCCGCCGTGCCGCCACGTCGTCCGGCGTCCGGGCCCGCAGTGAGCGACCCCGTCGCCGCGCTCGTGCGGCGCGACGTCGCCGCCATCGACCCCGTCGACGAACGCGAGGCGGTCAGCCGGCGCCGGTTCCTCGACGAGCTCGACCGCCTGGCCCGGCCGTTCGACGAGCACGCCGACCCCGTCCACGTGACCGCCTCCGCCGTCGTGGTCGGGCCCCGCGGAACGGTCCTGCACGAGCACAAGCGCCTCGGTGTGTGGCTGCAGCCCGGTGGCCACATCGACCCCGGCGAGATGCCCTGGGACGCGGCGTTGCGGGAGGTGGCCGAGGAGACAGGTCTGCGGGTGTCCCATCTCACGGGAGTCGGTGGAGCCCCGGCGCTGATCCACGTCGACGTGCACGCCGGCGGGCGCGGGCACACCCACCTGGACCTGCGCTACCTCGTCGGCGGCGATGACGCCGACCCCACGCCGCCGCCGGGCGAGAGCCAGCGCGTCCGGTGGTTCCGATGGCCCGAGGCGCTCGCGACCGCCGACGCGGGGCTCGTCGGCGCGCTGCGCCGGCTGGCCCCACCGGGGCGCTACTCCGCCTACTCCAGCAGCCCCTTCTCCTCGAGGTAGTCGCGCGCCACAGCGTCGGGATCCTCCTTGTCGATCTCGACCCGCTTGTTGAGGTCGATGAGGTCGTCGGTGGTCAGCGTCGCGGACAGCTCGTTGAGCGCGGCCTCGATCTCGGGGGTGAGGACCTCCTCGCGGACGACCGGGACGACGTTCTCGGAGGGGACCAGGCCCTTGTCGTCCTCCAGGACGACCCAGCCCTCCTCCTCGATGACCCCCTGCGTCGTGAATACGCGGCCGACGTCGATCTGGCCGCTGTTGAGCGCCTCGGTGGTCAGCGGGCCGCCGGCGTCCAGCGCCCGGAACTCCTTGAACTCGATGCCGTAGACCTCCTTGAGGCCGGGCAGGCCGACGAAGCGCGTCTCCTCCTCGGGCGGGCCGCCGGCGACGAGCTGGTCGGACACCTCGGCGAGGTCGGACAGGGTCTTCAGACCGAACTCCTCGGCCGTCTCCTGCGTGACCGCGTGGGCGTCGCGGTCCTGCGCCTCGGACGCCTCGAGGTGGACCACGCCCTCGGGCAGGTTCTCCTCCAGCGAGGCGAGCAGCGCGTCGGTCGAGGTGTCCTCGGCTTCCTCGCCACCGGTGATGAACGCGTTGAGCGCGCCGGTGTACTCGGGCAGCACGTCGATCTCGCCGCTCTCCAGCGCCGGGAAGATGACCTCCCGCGAGCCCAGGTTCAGCCGCCGCTCGACCGTCGCGCCGGTGCTCTCGATGACGTCGGCGTACATGTTGGCCAGGATCAGCTGCTCGGGGAAGTTCGCCGAGCCGACGACGACGGTGCCCTGCTCACCGGCACCCGTCGCGCCGTCGCTGGCCGCCGTGCCCGGCTCCGTGGCGGTGTCGCCGGTGTCCTGGGCCAGCGGGTCGCCGCCCTGCGACGCGCAGGCGCCCGCCGACAGCACGATCACCACCAGCACCGCAGCCAGCCGCAGCACGCGCATGTTCGCATCCTCTCGATTCGTGGGTTGCCTCCGATAGTGCCACGCGCCGCAGCGACGGTTGTTACGTCGTCGTGGCCGACACCTTCGCCGCGACCGCGGCCTCGGCGTTGCGCTGGGCGAGCCCCTCGGACACGACCGCCCGCTGCACCGCGCCGAGCCCGGCCTCGGTGGCCAGCGACAGCAGCGCGACGAGGATCGCGCCGCCGAGGACCTGCGGGGTGTCCTGCTGGGAGAAGCCGCTGATGATGTAGCGGCCGAGCCCCCCCAGCCCGATGACCGCGGCCAGCGTGGCGGTCGCGACGACCTGCACCGCCGACGTGCGGATCCCGGCCATGACCAGGGGCATCGCCACCGGCAGCTCCGCCCGCCGCAGGATCTGCGCGCCGGTCATGCCCATGCCGGCGGCGGCCTCGCGGATCTCGGGGTCCACCGCCCGGATCCCGACGTAGCTGTTGGTGATGATCGGGGGGATCGCCAGCGCCACGAGCGCGATGAGCACGGGGATGAAGCCGATCCCGGCGAGGATGAACGCCAGGATGATGATCCCGAAGCTCGGGATCGCCCTGCCGACGTTCGACACGTTGATCGCCAGCTGCCCGCCGCGACCGGTGTGGCCCAGCGCGAGGCCGATCGGCAGCGCGATGGCGACCGCGACCGCGGTGGCGGTCAGCGAGTACCAGACGTGCTCGAAGATCCGGTTGGGGATCCCGTCGGAGCCCTGCCAGTTGGCCGGATCGGTCAGCCACCCGGCGAGCGCGCTCAGGATGTCCATGTCAGCGGTTCTCCCGCGCCCACGGTGTCAGCGCCCGCTGGACGCCGAGCAGGAGCAGGTCGGCGGTCACGGCGAACGCCACGGACAGCACGAGACCGACGACGAGCGGTGTCGAGAAGCGTCGGGTGAAGCCGTCGATGAACAGCTGCCCCAGCCCGCCCCGGCCGATGAGCGCGGTGATGGTGACCAGCCCGATGGTGGTGACGGTGGCGATGCGCAGGCCCGCCATGATGACGGGCAGCGCAAGCGGCAGCTCGACCCGGAACAGCCGGCGCGCGGGGCGGTACCCCATCGCCTCCGCGGCCTCGCGCACGTCTCGGGGCACGCCCCGCAGCCCCTCGACGGTGTTGCGCACGAGGATGAGCAGCGTGTAGATCGTCAGCGGGATGATCGCCGTCAGCCGCGACAGCCCGGTGAACGGGATCATGAGCACGAACAGCGCCAGCGACGGGATCGTGAAGATCACGCCGGTCACCGACAGCAGCGGCCCGTACAGGCGGGGCCAGCGGACGGCCGCGAGCGACAGGGGGAACGCGATCGCGAAGCCGGCCGCGACCGGCACGAGCGTCAGGAACAGGTGCTCGTTGAAGCGCCGGCTGATGTCGTCGACGTGGTCGCCGATCCACGACCAGCGCACGAGCTCGGCGGCGACCACGGGCGCCATCGCGGGCAGGTCGGGCAGGACGCTCACCGGATCGTCCTGCTCAACAGCTCCTGGGTGAGGATGCCCTCGTAGCGGCGGTCGCCGTCGACGCGGACCGCCACACCCGTGCGCGACGCCATCATCGCGTTGAGCGCGGCGCGCAGGGAGTCGCCGGCGGCGACCTGCAGCGCGAACGGCCGCAGCTCGGCGTCGCCGACGGTCCCGCGCGCATCCCCCACCCCGTCGACGAACGTCCAGCCACGCACCCGGCGGTCCGGCCCGACGACGACGACCCAGTCCGTGCCGTGCTCGGCCGCGACCCGCGCGGCGTGCTCGGCGCTGTCGTCGGGTGCCACCACCGGCCCCGGGTCGGCCTCGATCTCCGCCACCGGGATGAGCGCGAGCCGCTTGAGTCCGCGCTCCCCGCCCAGGAAGCTCTCGACGAACTCGTTGGCCGGCTCGGCGAGGATGTTCGCGGGCGTGTCGTACTGCTCGAGGTGACCGCCCTGGGAGAAGATCGCGATACGGTCGCCCATCTTGATCGCCTCGTCGATGTCGTGGGTGACGAACGCGATCGTCTTGTTGACCTCCGACTGCAGGCGCAGGAACTCGTCCTGGAGGCGGGCACGGACGATGGGGTCCACCGCGCCGAACGGCTCGTCCATGAGCATGATCGGCGGGTCGACGGCAAGCGCCCGCGCCACCCCGACCCGCTGGCGCTGGCCGCCGGACAGCTGGTGGGGGTAGCGGTCGGCGACGCCCGCGTCAAGACCGATGGTCGTCATCAGCTCGTCGACGCGCTCGCGGGTGCGGCGCTTGTCCCACCCCACCAGCGCCGGCACCGTGGCGATGTTCTCGGCGATCGTGCGGTGCGGGAACAACCCGATCTGCTGGATGACGTAGCCGATGCCGCGGCGCAGCTCGGGCGGGTCGACGCTCATGACGTCGCGTCCGTTCACCGTCAGCCGTCCCCCGGTCGGTTCGATCATGCGGTTGATCATGCGCAGGGTGGTGGTCTTGCCGCAGCCGGAGGGCCCGACGAGCACGGCCACCTCCCCCTCGCCGACCTCCAGATCGAGGCTCGCCACGGCGGTCGTCCCGTCGGGGAAGGTCTTGTTCACCGACTCGAACACGATCATCGCGGCCTCTGGCTGGGACTCGGGGGACGTCGGCGCGTCAGTGGTAGTCCAGCACAGTTCCGACACCCGCGTCCTCCGCACGGCGCAGGACCAGCTGCGCCACCGCCAGATCGGTGGTCGACAGGCCGCGGTGCCACAGCAGGGTCCGCTCGTCGGGGTGCTCCCGCCCGGGCGCCAGCCCCGCGACGATGTCGCCGAGCTCGGCGTGCAGCGACTCGCGGGTGAGCCTGCCGCTGTCGACGTGGCGGCGCAGCGACCCCAGGGGGCCGGCGCCCGCCTGCCCCCAGTCGTCGACGACGACCTTGTCCATGACGTCGGTCAGCGACAGCTCCACCGCGCTGACCGTGCCGTACGGGACCACGAACGTCCCCGGCGTCACCCACTCGGTGCGCACGAGCACCGCCGGCTCGGTCAGCCGGGACGCCTCCACCATGATGTCGGCGCCGACGAGGCACTCCGAGGCCGTGGCGACCGCCTTCACCGGCTTGCCGAGCTCATCGGACAGCCGCCGCGCGAAGTCCTCCCGCGACTCGGGGCGGCGGCTCGTGACACGGATCTCGTCGAAACCGAACAGGTCGTCGAGCATCGTGACGTTCCACCACGCGGTCCCGCGAGCGCCGATGTGGCCCAGGACCCTGCTGTCGGCGCGGGCCAGGTGCCGGGCACCCAGCGCGGTCAGCGCGCCGGTGCGCGCGTCGGTGATGAGGGTTCCGTCGATGATCGCCAGCGGCGCGCCGGTGCCCGGGTCGTACAGGGTGATCAGTGCCAGCTCGCTGGGCAGCCCGACCGTGTAGTTGTCCACGAAATCGCCCACGACCTTGACGCCGGCGACGTCGGCGGGCGGCCCGAGCGCCCCGCGCAGGACGTTGAAGTGCCCCCTGGTGCTGCCGGGAGGGACCAGGTGGACACGCGGCTCGAGCACGACCTGCCCCAGGCCCTGCGCGCGGACGGCGCCCTCGACCGCGCCGAAGACGTCCCCGCGGGTCAGCCCCAGGCGCTCGATGTCGGGGCCGGACACGAAGCGCAGCTGCAGCTGGCTCATGCCTGCACCTCCATCGCCGGGCTACTCATGCCTGCACCTCAATCGCCGGGCGGCTCGGTTCGGTGGGCTCGGCGCAAGTGGCGCGGCGGTGGCTGCGGTAGACCATAAGTCCACCGAGGACCGGGCGTGTCGTCAGATGCCGCCCGCACGCAGGCTAACCCGCACCCACGACACGAACGGGCGAACCATGACGACTGGCGGCGCACCGGGACGCATCTCGGGGGCACGACCCGTTCGGGCACCCCACGGCGCGCAGCGCAGCTGCAAGGGATGGGGCCAGGAGGCCGCGCTGCGGATGCTCATGAACAACCTCGACCCCGAGGTGGCCGAGCGGCCCGAGGATCTCGTCGTCTACGGCGGGTCCGGCCGCGCGGCCCGGTCGTGGGCGGCGTTCGACGCGATCGTGGCGACCCTGCGCGACCTGGAGGACGACGAGACGCTGCTCGTGCAGTCCGGCAAGCCCGTCGGGGTGTTCCGCACCTCCGAGTGGGCGCCGCGGGTGCTGATCGCCAACTCGCTGCTCGTCCCGGACTGGGCCACGCCCGAGGAGTTCGGCCGGCTGGAGGCCAAAGGCCTGACGATGTACGGCCAGATGACCGCGGGGTCGTGGATCTACATCGGCACGCAGGGGATCCTGCAGGGCACCTACGAGACGTTCGCGGCCGTCGCGGCGCAGCGCTTCGGCGGCTCGCTGGCCGGTACGGTCACCCTCACCGGCGGCCTCGGGGGGATGGGCGGCGCTCAACCGCTCGCGGTCACGCTCAACGGCGGTGTCGCGCTGTGCGTCGAGGTCGACCCCGCCCGCATCGAGCGGCGGATCGACCACCGCTACCTCGACGTGGCCGCGGCCGACCTCGACGACGCCAAGCGGCTGGCGCTGGAGGCGAAGCAGCAGCGCCGGCCCCTGTCGATCGGCCTGCTCGGCAACGCCGCCGAGCTCGTTCCGGCGCTGGCCGCCGGCGACGTTCCGATCGACATCGTCACCGACCAGACGTCCGCGCACGACCCTCTGTCCTACGTCCCCGCCGGGCTGGACCTCAAGCAGGCCGCCGACCTGCGCGACCACGACCCCGACGAGTACGTCCGCCGCAGCCGCGCGTCGATGACCCGCCACGTCGAGGGGATGGTGGCGTTCCTCGACAAGGGCGCGGAGGTGTTCGACTACGGCAACGGCATCCGCGCCGAGGCACGGCTCGGGGGCTTCGAGCGGGCGTTCGACTACCCCGGCTTCGTGCCCGCCTACGTCCGGCCGCTGTTCTGCGAGGGCAAGGGCCCGTTTCGCTGGGCCGCGCTGTCGGGCGACCCCGCCGACATCGACGCGACCGACCGCGCTGTCCTCGACGAGTTCCCGGAGTCCGAGGAGCTGGCGCGCTGGATGACGATGGCCGCCGACAAGGTCGCCTACCAGGGCCTGCCGGCCCGGATCTGCTGGCTGGGCTACGGCGAGCGCCACAGGATGGGGCTGCGCTTCAACGACCTCGTCGCCTCCGGGGCGGTGTCGGCGCCCATCGTCATCGGCCGCGACCACCTCGACTCGGGGTCGGTCGCGTCGCCGTACCGCGAGACCGAGGACATGGCCGACGGGAGCGACGCGATCGCCGACTGGCCGATCCTCAACGCCCTGCTGAACACTGCCAGCGGCGCGTCGTGGGTCAGCGTCCACCACGGCGGCGGCGTCGGGATCGGCCGGTCGATCCACGCCGGCGTCGTCGTCGTCGCCGACGGGACCCCGCTGGCCGCTTCCAAGATCGAGCGCGTGCTCACCAACGACCCTGGCACCGGAGTGATGCGTCACGCCGACGCCGGCTACGACCGCGCCGTCCAGGTCGCACGGGAGCGGGGTGTGCGGGTGCCCATGCTCGACAGTGACTGACGCGGCCCCACGGTTCCGCGACTGCTTCGACGGGCTCGCGGCGATCGGCCGCGACCCCGCCGGCGGATGGACGCGCCTGGCCTGGACCGCCGAGGACCGCGCGGCGCGGGAGTGGTTCGCGGCGGAGGCCGCCACCCGGGGGCTGGCCGTCGAGGTCGACTCGGGCGGCAACCAGTGGGCGTGGTGGCGTCCCCGCGACGCGGCGGGCCCGGCGGTCGTCACCGGCAGCCACGCCGACACCGTCCCCCGCGGCGGGGCGTTCGACGGGGCGCTGGGGATCGTGTCCGCGCTGTGCGCCGTGTCCGAGCTCCGCGCCGCCGGTGTCACGCCAGGGCGCCCGGTCGCGGTCGTGAGCTTCGCCGACGAGGAGGGCGCCCGCTTCAACCTGCCGACGTTCGGCAGCCGCGTGCTCGCCGGCACACTGGACGCGGCGACCGTGCTCGACCGGCGCGACGGCGACGGCGCGCGCCTGGCCGACGCCCTGGTCGGGGCGGGCGTCGACCCGTCGGCCATGGGGCCCGACCCCGAGCGGCTCGCGGCGGTCGGGGCGTTCGTCGAGCTGCACGTCGAGCAGGGCCGCGGCCTCGCCGGCACGGACGCGGCGGTCGCTGTGGGCACCGGCATCTGGCCGCACGGCCGCTGGCGGCTGGACCTCGGCGGGGAGGCCAACCACGCGGGTACCACCGGGCTGGCCGACCGGCGCGACCCCACGCTGGCCCTCGCCGCCGCGATCACCGCGGCCCGCGGCGCGGCGCACGAGGCGGGCGGGGTCGCCACCGTCGGAAGGATCAGCGTCGTCCCCAACGCCACGAACAGCGTCCCGGCGCGGGTATCGGCCTGGCTGGACGCGCGCGGCCCCGACGACGCGGCGCTCGACACGATCCTCGGCCGCTGGTCGGCGAGCGTGGACGAGGTGGCCGCCGCCAACGGTGTATCCGTCGAGCTGTCGGTCGAGTCGCGCAGCGGGGCGGTGCTGTTCGACCGGTCCCTGCGCGAGCGGGTCACCGCCGGCCTGGACGACGCCGGCGTCGCGACGGTCGCGCTGCCGACCGCCGCCGGGCACGACGCCGGCGCGCTTGCCGCCGCGGTTCCCACCGCGATGCTGTTCGTGCGCAACCCGACGGGGGTGAGCCACAGCCCCGCCGAGCACGCCGACACCGCCGACTGCGTCGCGGGCGTCGCGGCGCTGCGCGTGGTCCTGCAGTCCCTCGCGTGCTCGTCGGCGGCGCTGGCGTGAGCCGCCCGGCGCTGGAGGTGCACCCATGAGCCGCTCGGCTGAGGTTTCCGGCGCGAGGCGCTGGCACGCCGAGCTCGCCTGGGTGCAGGGGAAGGTCCGCGAGCAGGTGCTGCTGGAGGTCGACGGAGACCGTCTCGCCGCCGTCCGGCCCGACACGCCGGCGCCGGCGGGGGCGACGCGGCTGAGCGGCCTGACGATCCCGGGGCTGGCCAACGGCCACTCCCACGCCTTCCACCGCGCGCTGCGCGGGCGCACCCACGCCGCCAGTGGCACCTTCTGGACGTGGCGCGACGCGATGTACCGCGTCGCCGCGCGGCTGGACCCCGACCGCTACCACGCACTGGCCCGCGCGACCTTCGCCGAGATGGCCCTGGCCGGGGTGACCGCCGTCGGTGAGTTCCACTACGTCCACCACACGCCGGACGGCACGACCTACGACGACCCCAACGCCATGGGCGCGGCGCTCGTCGTCGCCGCCGGCGAGGCCGGCATCCGCATCACGCTGTTGGACACCTGCTATCTGTCCGGCGGCTTCGGCCGGCCGCCGGACGGCCCGCAACGGCGCTTCTCCGACGGTGACGCCGACGCGTGGGCACAGCGGGCAGACGCCCTCGCCGGCGCCGTCGCCGGCAGGCCCACCGTCCGCGTCGGCGCCGCGATCCACAGCGTCCGCGCGGTCGAGGCCGGACAGATGGGCGTCGTGCGGGACTGGGCCCTCGGCCGGGACGCTCCCCTGCACCTGCACCTGTCCGAGCAGCGCGCCGAGAACCAGGCCTGCCTGGCGGCGACGGGCCGCACCCCGACCGAGCTCGTCGAGTCGGTCGGCGTGCTCGGTCGGAATACCACCGCGGTCCACGCCACCCACCTGACCGCCACCGACGCGACGACGCTCGGCGCCAGCGCCACGACGGTCTGCGTGTGCCCCACCACCGAGCGCGACCTCGCCGACGGGATCGGGCCGGCCCGGGCGCTGCGCGACGCCGGCAGCCCCCTGTGCGTCGGCAGCGACAGCAACGCGGTCATCGACCTGTTCGAAGAGGCCCGCGCCGTCGAGCTCGACGAGCGGCTCGCGACGCAGCGGCGCGGCTGCCACCGCGGCGACGACCTGCTGGCCGCGGCGACGACCGCCGGCGCCCGGGCGCTCGGGTGGGACGTCGCGCTGGCGCCGGGCTCGCTCGCCGACTTCGTCAGCGTCGACCTGCGGTCGGTGCGCACCGCGGGCGCGACGGGCGACACCGCCGTCGACACCGTCGTGTTCGCGGCCGCGGCGGGCGACGTCCGCTCCGTGGTGGTCGGCGGCCGCACCGTCGTCGCCGACGGCGCCCACGGCGCGATCCCCGACGTCGCCGGGGCGCTCGACGCCGCGCTGCGCGACGTGCACGCGGGGCCAGCGTGAGACTGCTCGAGCACATCGGGCGCTTGTGGACCGGCACGGACGCCGGGGTGCTGACCGACGCGGCCGTCGTGCTCGACGGTGAGCGGATCGCCTGGACCGGGCCCGCGCGGCCCGGTCCCCCGGCCGACCTCGCCGCCGGGGTGGAGTCCGTCGACGACCTCGGCGGCGGCCTGATGACCGCCGGGTTGATCGACGCCCACACCCATCCCCTGTACGCCGGCGACCGGATGGCCGAGATCGCGCGGCGCAGCGCCGGCGCGAGCTACGCCGAGCTGGCGGCCGCAGGCGGGGGGATCGCCGCGACGGTCCGCGCCACCCGGACCGCATCGGCCGGGGCGCTGCGCGACGCGACCGCGGCCCGGCTGCGGCGGTGGCTGGCGTCCGGCACGACGACGATGGAGGTCAAGACCGGCTACACCCTGGACCGCGACGGTGAGCTCGACGGGGTCCGGACCCTGGCCGGGCTGCGCGGCCGGCCCGGCCTGCCCGACCTCGCCGTGACGTTCCTGGGAGCCCACGCGGTCCCCGCGGGCAGCGACGCCGACGACTACGCCGACGCGGTCGCCGGCTGGTGCGCCGACGCGGCGCGAGCGGGCGCCCGCTTCTGCGACGTGTTCTGCGACGAGGGCTACTTCACCGTCGCGCAGTCCCGGCGGGTCCTGACGGCCGGCCGCGCCGCCGGCCTGGTCCCCCGCGTCCACGCCGACGAGCTCGCGCACACCGGCGGCGCCCGCCTCGCCGCCGAGCTGCGCGCCGCGTCCGCCGACCACCTGCTGCTCGTCGACGCCGGCGCCGCCGCGGCGCTCGCCGCGGCCGGGGTGGTGGCGGCCCTCGCCCCGGCGACCGGGCTCGCCATGGGGAGGCCGCCACCGGCCCGGGTGCTGGCGGGCGCCGGCGTCCCCGTGGCGCGGCGCGGCGCCCACCCCCCCGGGAC
>JAUJMQ010000039.1 GCA_030446775.1 Egibacteraceae bacterium | reverse complement strand
CTCGCAGGCGATGGCCTCGCGCAACAGGCACAGCTCCACCGCCGAGACGTCGCGCCCCCGGGTGACAGGCTCGACCGGGAACAGCCGGCCCAGCAGCCCGAGGTCTGCGAGCCGCCGCACGAGCCGCCGGTCGACGCCCTCGTGTCCCCGCCACGACAGGGCCAGCGGCGCCAGCTCCGCGCGCGCGAGGGTCCGCAGCTCGGTGACGTCGGAGGGCTGGGGCATGCTCACCCGGCCCCTCCTGTCGGTCCCGCCGCCACGTTCCAGCCGCGCGACCCTAGCAACATCGCCCGGCTCGGGCCGCGGTGTGCTGGAATGCAGCGGTGAAGGTCACCTGCATCGGCGGTGGGCCGGGAGGCTTGTACACGGCGCTGCTGCTCGCCAAGGCCGGCCGCGGGCACGAGATCACCGTCTACGAGCGCCAGGCCGCGTCCGACACCTTCGGTTGGGGTGTGGTGTTCTCGGCCTCGACGCTGGGTGGACTGGCCGACGCCGACGCCGACACCTACGACGCGATCCTGTCGTCCTGCGCGCGCTGGGACCCGGTCGACGTCGTCTACCGCGGCACGCGCGTGCGGGCCCGCGGCAACCGCTTCGCCGCCATCGCGCGCAAGCGACTGCTCGCCATCCTTCAGGAGCGCTGCCGCGAGCTGGGCGTGTCGCTGCGCTTCGGCGCGGAGGTCGCCGACCCGGCCGCCCACCTCGACGCCGACCTCGTGGTCGCCGCCGACGGGGTGCACAGCGTCACCCGCAGCCGCCTCGCCTCCGCCTTCGCACCGACCACGACCGTGGAGGGCGGCAAGTTCATCTGGCTGGTCACCACCAAGCCGCTGCGCGCCTTCACGTTCCTGTTCACCGCCAACGAGCATGGCCGCTTCCAAGTCCACGCCTACCCGTTCGACGAGCACACGAGCACCTGGATCGTGGAGTGCGACGAGCGGTCGTGGCGCAACGCCGGGATGGACGCCGTCGACCCGGCCGCGCTGCGCCCCGGCGAGAGCGACAGCGACAGCATCGAGTACTGCCGGCGCCTGTTCGCCGACGAGCTGGACGGCCACAAGCTCCTCGGCAACGGCTCCAAGTGGTACGACTGGGTCACGGTGCGCAACAAGACCTGGCGGCACCGCAACGTCGTGCTCCTCGGTGACGCCGCCCATACGGCTCACTGGTCGGTCGGCTCGGGCACGAAGCTGGCGATGGAGGATGCGATCGCGCTCACCGCCGCCCTCGAACGGTGCGAGGACCTCGACACCGCTCTGGCGGCCTACGAGGCCGACCGGCGGGTCGCCGTCGAGCGGACGCAGGCGGCGGCCTCCGAGAGCCTGGACTGGTTCTCCCGGTACGGCCGCTACCTCGGCTTCGAGCCACCGCAGTTCGCGTACAGCCTGCTGACGCGCAGCAAGCGGGTCACCTACGACAACCTGCGCCTGCGCGACCCCGAGCTCGTCGGCGGGGTCGAGCGGTGGTTCGGCCAGGTCTCGGGCGCCGGCTCGGACGGGGCGGCGCTGCTCGTGGCGCCCCAGCCGGCGTTCACCCCCCTGCGGTTGGGCGGCGTCACGCTGGTCAACCGCGTCGCCCTCGTCGCCGACCGGGCCGGCGACGCCGTCGACGGCACCCCGAGCCCCGGTCACCTGGCCACCGTCGAGCGGCTGGCGCTGGGCGGCGCCGGTCTGGTCGTCGTCGAGTCCGTGGCCGTCTCGCCGTCCGGGCGGGTGACGCGGGGTGACGCCGGCCTGTACGACGACCGCCACACCGGCGCCTGGCGAACGGTGCTGGGGCGTCTGGCGGGCCGCACCTCGGCGCTGGTCGGCGCGCAGCTGTCCCATGCCGGCCGCCGTGGGTCGACCCGTCCCCGCAGCGCCGGCAGCGACCGGCCCCTGCGCGACGAGGCGTGGCCGCTGGTCGCGGCGTCGCCGCTGCCCTACAACCGCTTCAGCCCGACGCCGGCCGCCCTGGACCGGCACGGGATGACCGCGGTGCGCGACGACTTCGTCGCGGCGGCGCGGCGGGCCGCCGACGCCGGCTTCGACGCCCTCGGCCTGCACTTCGGTCACGGCTACCTGCTGGCGAGCTTCATCTCACCGCTGACCAACCACCGCGACGACGGCTACGGCGGTGACCTGCCGGCCCGCATGGCATTCCCGCTGGAGGTCCTGGCCGCTGTGCGCGCCGAGTGGCCGGCGTCCAGGCCGCTGTGGGTCACCGTGTCGGCCAGCGATCTGCAGCCGGGCGGGTTGACCGAGACCGAGGCGGTCTCGGCCGCCCGCCTGCTCGCCGGGGAGGGTGCCGACCTGCTCGACGTCGTCGCCGGGCACACGACCCCCGCGTTCCACCCCAGCTATGACACCGCCTTCTACGCGCCCTGGTCGGACCTCGTCCGCAACGGTGCGTCCGTGACGACGATGACGTCGGGCAGCATCCCCGACACCGGCGTCGTCAACGACCTGCTCGCCGCCGGCAAGGCCGACCTGTGCGTCCTCGGCCGCCCGTCGCCGCCGCCGCCCCCATGGCTGGCGCCGGCGCAGCCCGCGCACGGCGGTGGGTCGTGAGGGTCGGGGTGGGACTGCCCGCGGGCGTGCCGGGGGCGCCCGGCGACCTCGTCGTGGACTGGGCGCGCCGGGCCGACGACGGGCCGTTCGCCAGCGTCGCGGTCGTGGACCGGTTGCGCTACGGCAACTACGACCCGCTGATCGCGCTGAGCGCCGCGGCCGCGGTGACCCGCCGGGTGCGGTTGGTGACGTGCATCCTCATCGCCCCGCTGCGAGAGACGGCGACGCTCGCCAAGCAGGTCGCCAGCCTCGACGCCCTCTCCGGCGGCCGGGTGACGCTGGGCGTCGCGACCGGCGCCCGCCGCGACGACTACGACACCTCGGAGACTGCGTACGGCGGTCGCGGAGCGCGCCTGTCCGACCAGCTGGCGGTGATGCGGTCACAGTGGGAGGACCCGGCGGTGGGGCCGGCGCCGTGCCGCCCGGGCGGACCCCCGATCCTCGTGGGGGGCACCGGCGGGCCCGCGTTGGCGCGCATGGCCGCCTTCGCCGACGGCTACGTCCACGCCGGCGGCCCGCCGCGGGCGTTCGCGAGAGCCGCCGGGCAGGCCCGTGCCGCGTGGGCCGACGCCGGGCGACCCGACCAGCCGCAGCTGTGGGGCATGGGCTACTTCGCGTTCGACGACGACGGCGCCGGCCGCGACTACCTGCTGGACTACTACGCGTTCGTCGGGCCGTTCGCCCAACGGATCGCCGACGGGCTGCTCACGACACCACTGGCCGTCCGCGAGATGCTCGAGGGCTACGCCGAGGCCGGCTGCGACGAGCTGCTGCTGTTCCCGGCCACCGCGTCGGCCGAGCAGCTCGACCGGCTCGTCGACGCCCTCGCACGCTGACGGCCGGCGGGCGAGCCGGTCCCCGCGACCCGCCGGCCTGTCAGGCGGTGCCCAGCTGCTCGGCGGCCACGGTCGCAAGGCGGTCTGCCGCCGCGGACGCCCGCTCGGCGGTGGGCGCCTCGACCATCACCCGCACGAGTGGCTCGGTGCCGGAGGCGCGGACCAGGACCCGGCCGTCGGCACCCAGCTCGGCCTCCTCGGCCGCCACCGCCTTCCACAAGACCTCGGCCCCGGCCAGCGCGGACCGGTCGACGTCGCGCACGTTGACGAGCACCTGCGGAAGGCGCCGCATCACGCGGGCGAGGTCGTGCAGCGGCCGGCCGCTGCGGGCCATCACCGCGAGCAGCTGGACGGCGGTGAGGATGCCGTCACCGGTGGTCGCGTGCTCCGCGAAGATGACGTGCCCGGACTGCTCACCGCCGAGCGGGTGCCCCCCGGCGCGCATCGCCTCCAGCACGTAGCGGTCGCCGACCGCGGTCTCGACGACCGCGATGCCGAGGTCGCTCATCGCCTGCTTGAACCCGAGGTTCGTCATGACCGTCGTGACCACGGCGGCCAGGCCGCGTTCGCTGTGCCGCTGCCGGGCGAGCACGGCGCGTATCACGGCGCCGGCGACGACGGCGCCGGAGGCGTCGGCGGCGATGAGGCGGTCGGCGTCGCCGTCGTGGGCGAGGCCGACGTCCGCCCCGGTCGCGACCACGGCCTCGGCGACGACCTCCGGATGCGTCGACCCGCAACCGTCGTTGATGTTCAGCCCGTCGGGAGCGGCCGACAGCGCCACCACGTCGCACCCCAGCCGGCGAAGGAGAGCGGGCGCGACCGATGACGCGGAGCCGTTCGCGCAGTCGACGACGACGCGCAGGCCGGACAGATCCGCGTCGACCGTGCCCTCCAGGTGGTCGACGTAGGCGTCGACGAGGTCCGGCCGGGCGCTGACGCGACCGATCGCGGCACCGACCGCCGGAACCGCGGCCGGCCCGGCGAGCACGGCCTCGACCCGCCGCTCGTCGGCGTCGGTGAGCTTGTAGCCGTCGCGGTCGAAGAACTTGATCCCGTTGTCAGGCATCGGGTTGTGGCTCGCCGAGATCATCGCCCCGGCGTCGGCGCCCTCGGCGACGGTCGCGAACGCCACCGCGGGCGTGGTGACGACACCCGCGGCGGACACGTCTCCACCCGCCGACGCGATCCCGGCGACCAGCGCCGCCTCGATCATCTCGCCCGACGCGCGCGGATCACGGCCGACGACCAGGCGCGGTCGGGTGACGCCCTGCTCGCGGAGCACGGCGACCACCGCCCGCCCGAGTGCGAGCGCGAGCTCGGGCGTCAGCTCGGCGTTGGCGACCCCCCGGACACCGTCGGTCCCGAACAGCTGCGGCAATCCAGGCCCTTCCTCGGTCGCGGGCGCCGTCCGCGCCCGCTCCCGCGCGCCGGCCAGGCGCCGTGGCGGATCAGCGCTTGGAGTACTGCGGCGCCTTGCGCGCCTTCTTCAGCCCGTACTTCTTGCGCTCGGTCTTGCGGGCGTCGCGTGTCAGCAGCCCGGCCTTCTTCAACGGTCCCCGCCGGTCGGGGTCGTCACCCTCGAGCGCGCGGGCGATGCCGTGGCGCAGCGCGCCCGCCTGGCCCGACACGCCGCCGCCGCTGATGCGGGCGATGACGTCGTAGCGCTGTTCGGTCTCGGTGACGCGGAACGGCTCGAGCACCTCGGCCTGCAGCGTCTCGACGGGGAAGTAGTCGGCCAGCGGGCGGCCGTTGAGCTTGAACTGGCCCGTCCCCGCGACGACGCGGACACGCGCGACCGACGTCTTGCGACGTCCGGTGTAGATCTTGTCGGCCATCTAGAGCTCCAGGGTCCGGGGCTGCTGCGCGACGTGCGGGTGCTCGGAGCCGGCGTAGACCTTGAGCTTGCGGATCTGCGCGCGCCCGATGGTGTTCTTGGGCAGCATCCCGCGCACCGCCTGCTCGACGAGCCGCTCGGGGCGTGTCTGCAGCAGGTTGCCGAACGAGATCGACTTCAGGCCGCCCGGATACCCCGAGTGGCGCCGTGACATCGACTGCTCGGGCTTGGCGCCCGTCAGCCGCACCTTCGCCGCGTTGACCACGATGACGTGGTCGCCGGTGTCCATGTGCGGCGCGAACGTCGGCTTGTGCTTGCCCCGCAGGACATGCGCCACCCGGGTGGCCAGGCGCCCCAGGACCATGTCGGCGGCGTCGACGACGAACCACTGCGGGTCGATGTCGGCGGGGCGGGGCGAGTACGTGCGCATTGAGGACTCTCAGTCCGACGGGGTCGGATCGCGTGGTCGATCGGCGGCTGGGGCGGGTCGAGCGGGTGGCGGGAGCGGGCGCGACGACGCCACGGCTCCACCGCACGCGGCCCAGGCTACGCGCTTTTCCTGTGGAGGGTCAAAGCCCGGCGCGGCGGGCATCCAGGCGGCACGGCAACGGTGGGCGAAAGGTTCTCGGGTGCTGGACGACGCCGACGTCGAGGGGCTGGTCGAGCATCGCGAGGGCGTCGTCAACGGCGTGCGCCTGCACTGGGTCGAGGCCGGCGACGGCCCCCTGGTCGTGCTCGTGCACGGCTTCCCGGAGTTCTGGTGGTCGTGGCGCCACCAGATCCCCGCGCTCGTCGCCGCCGGCTTCCGCGTCGTCGCCGTCGACCTGCGCGGCTACAACCGGTCGGGCAGGCCGGCCGGGCTGCGCGCCTACCGCAGCACGGTCGTCGCCGCCGACGTCGCCGCGCTGGTGCGGGCCTGCGGGGCGGGGCCTGCCAGGCTCGTCGGCCACGACTGGGGCGGCATCGCCGCCTGGCTCGTCGCCGCATCGGACCCGCGGGTCGTCGACCGGCTCGTTGTCGTCAACGCCCCCCACCCGCTGGCCTACCGGCGGGGGCTGCGCCGGCCGACCCAGGCGCTGCGCTCGGCCTACGTGGCGCTGTTCCAGCTGCCCGCCGCCCCCGAGCTGGCGCTGGGCGCCCGCCGCTGCGCGGGCCTGCGCCGGCTGCTGACCACCGCCGCGGCTCCCGGCACGTTCACCGACGACGATCTGGAGCGCTACGCCGAGGCGTTCTCCCAGCCCGGCGCCCTGACGGCGGCACTGGCGTACTACCGGGCGCTGCGCCTGCCGCCCTACCGGCCCGTCCCGGCGGAGCGGTCCGGGGTCGTGCGCGCACCCGTGCTGGTGGTGTGGGGCCGCCGTGACCCCGCCCTGTCGCCGGCGCTGGCCGACCCGGGCGACGATCTCGCGCCGGACTGCCGGGTCGAGATGATCGACGCCGGGCACTTCGTCCACGCCGAGGCTCCCGCGCGGGTCAACGCGCTGGTGACGGGCTTCCTCGCTCAGTAGGACACCGCGGTCAGGGTCAGGCCGTGCGGTGGGGCCACGGCGCCGGCGGCCTGCCGGTTGCGGGCGGCGAGCACCTCGCCCACCCACTCGACAGGGCGCCTGGCGCGCCCGACGTCGACGAGGCAGCCGGTGATCGAGCGCACCATCTGATGGCAGAACGCCGGTCCTTCGACCCCGACGACGACCAACCCGGCGCGGTGGCGCCGCACCCACAGCCGGTCGATCCGCCGGACCAGGTGCCGCCCGTCCGCACGGCGGCAGAAGCTGGCGAAGTCGTGCTCACCCACGAGGCCGGCTCCGCCGCGTCCATCGCCGCCACGTCCAGCGGCGGGGGGCCGGCGTGCCAGGTGTCGTGTCGCCACAGCGGCGGCATCGCCGCCGCGTCGCAGATCCGGTAGCGGTAGCGGCGCTGCGTCGCCGAGAAGCGCGCGTCGAACGACGCCGGCACGCGCCGCACCCGCACCACGGTGATCTCGGGGCCGCACAGCCGGTCGAGCGCGGAGCGGGCCCCCGCGAGGTCGGTCACGGCACGGCAGCCGGCAGGGACGTCGACGGACAGCACCTGCATCGCGGCATGCACTCCGGCGTCGGTACGGCCCGCGCCAGTCGTGGCCACGGGTTGCCCGCACAACCGCTCCAGGGCGGCCTCGACGACGCCCTGCACGGTGCGCCGATCGGGTTGCCGCGCGAAGCCGGCGAACCCGCCGCCGTCGTAGGCGAGGTCGATGCGCAGGCGGACCGTGCCCGAGCCGTCCAGGGCCGCTAGCCGCGGTCCTCGGGGTCGGTGGCGTCGGGCAGGCGCTCCTCCGACGGTGCGTCCTGCTCGTCGGCCGGAACCGGCGCGTCGGTGACCGGCGCGTCGTCGTCTTCGGCCGGCCCGTCGAGCTCGCTGTCCTGCGCGGCCAGCCGCGCCTCGACCTCGGCCGGGTCGGCCTGCACCCGGTCGGGCGAGTCGTCGCCGGCGACCTCCAGCGAGCCGGCGGGCACGGCCTCGGCCATGTCCCCCGACCCCTCCGGGTCGACGGCCACGTCGACGTCCTCGCCGCGGTCCACGGCGGCCTGGCGCTCCTCGGCGCTCTCCCGGGCGGTCGTCGACAGCGTGCTCCCCCGGCGACGGCGCAGGCTCCAGCGGCGGCGGGGCTGCTCGGCGAGCTCGCCCACGCCCGCGACCTCGACGCCCTCGACGAGCTCGAGCAGCGCCATCGGCGCGGCGTCGCCCTTGCGGGCTCCGAGCTTGAGCACGCGCGTGTAGCCCCCGTCGCGTTGCGCGAACGCCGGCCCCACGTCGGAGAACAGCTTGTGGACCACATCGCGGTCGCGGATGACGCGCAGCACCTGCCGCCGGGCGTGCACGTCCCCCGCTTGCCGAAGGTGATCATCCGCTCGGCCAGGGGCTGCGCGCCCTTGGCGCGCGCCAGCGTCGTGCGCACACGCCCGTGCCGGATGAGCTCGGTGGCCAGGTTCGCCATCATCATGTTGTGATGGGCCGGGCTCCCCGAACCGGGGCCCTTTCCTGGGCTGCGGCATCTCAGATTCTCCTAGTGACGGACGAGGCGGCGGGCGTGGCATGGAGTGCGGCCCCCGACCACGTGGGCGGGTCATCTCGGCCGGAGGGCCTTGGAGGGCGGGCGGGTGAGCGGCCCGGAGGTCGAGATGACCCGCCCACCGACCCGACCAGGCCCACCGGCACCGGCCGAATACAGCGGTACCGGGCCTAGCCGCCGTAGTCCGCCAGCCCCATCCCCATCTCGGCCAGCTTCTGCTTCACCTCGTCGATGCTCTTGGACCCGAAGTTGCGGATGTCGAGCAGATCCTGCTCGGTCTTGGTCACCAGCTCGCCGACGGTCGACACGCCCTCGCGCTTGAGGCAGTTGTAGGACCGCACCGACAAGTCCATGTCCTCGATCGGCAGCAGCAGGTTGGGCGAGCCCGCCAGGCCGGCGGCCGCGCCCTCACCGATGGACAGCCCGCCGGGACCCGACTCCTCGAACTGGGCGAACAGGCCGAACAGGTCGCGCAGCGTCTCGCCTGCGCTCGCGAGCGCCTCACCCGGCGTCACCGACCCGTCGCTCTCGACGTCGAGGATCAACCGGTCGTAGTTGGTCATCTGCTCGACGCGGGTCGGCTCCACCCGGTAGGTGACGCGCCGCACCGGCGAGTAGATCGAGTCGATCGGGATGACGCCGATCGGCTGGTCGGCACGCTTGTTGCGCTCGGCCGACACGTACCCGCGGCCCTGTTCGACGGTCAGGTACATCTCGACGCGACCCTTGCGGTTCAGCGTCGCGATGTGCAGGTCGCGGTTGAGGATCTCGACGTCGCTGGGCGCGGTGATGAAGTCGGCGGTGATCTCACCCGGACCCTCACCGCCGAGGAAGATCTCCACCGGCGTGTCACTGGTGCAGCGCAGCACGAGCTCCTTGAGGTTGAGGATGACGTCGGTGACGTCCTCCTTGACCCCCTCGATGGAGCTGAACTCGTGGAGCACACCCTCGATGCGCACGCTCGTCACGGCGGCGCCGGGGATCGACGACAACAGGGTTCGCCGCAGGCTGTTGCCCAGGGTGTAGCCGAACCCCGGCTCGAGCGGCTCGATGCTGAACGCGGAACGGATGCCCTCGGCGAGGACCTCTTCGGAAATGGTGGGGCGCTGGACGATCAGCACTTGATGATTTCGCCTCCTCGGCGATCTGGTGTTCTCAACAGACGAGCGGTGGGAGCGGACGGGCCGCCGTCGGGCGGGGGCCTGGGAGGACGGGCGGGTCAGCGGCGCGCAGCACGGTGCAACCGGCAGCGGCGACGACCGCCAAGCTGCCCCTACTTGGAGTACAGCTCGACGATGAGCTGCTCTTGGACCGGCACGTCGATCTGACCGCGCTTGGGCAGGTCGAGCACGCTGATCTGCAGCTTCGTGGAGTCCAGCGACAGCCACTGCGGGGACTGGCGAGCGCCGACGAGCTCGAGGGCGCCCAGGATCGGGACGATGTTGCGGGCCCGATCGCGGACCGTGACCACGTCTCCCACGCGCACCCGGTAGGAGGGGATGTTGACGGTGCGGCCGTTGACCTGGAACTGGCGGTGGCGCACGAGCTGGCGGGCCTCGTCGCGCGAGCGCGCCAGACCACCGCGGAACACCGTGTTGTCCAGGCGGGTCTCCAGCAGCACCAGGAGGTTCTCGCCGGTCAAGCCGGACTGGCGGGAGGCCTCCTGGTAGTAGTTGCGGAACTGCTTCTCCAGCACGCCGTAGATGCGGCGGGCCTTCTGCTTCTCGCGCAGCTGCAGCAGGTACTCGCTCTCGCGGATGCGGCCGCGGCCGTGCTCACCCGGTGGGTACGGGCGCTTCTCGATGGCGCATTTGGGGCCCTCGCAGCGGGTGCCCTTGAGGTACAGCTTCTGCCGCTCACGGCGGCACAGCTTGCAGTCCGGTCCGGTGTAGCGAGCCATGCGGTCTACGGTCCTTGTCTGGTCACACGCGCCGGCGCTTGGGGGGCCGGCAGCCGTTGTGGGGGATCGGGGTGACGTCGCGGATCGCGGCGACCTCAAGGCCGTGGGCCTGCAGCGACCGGATCGCCGTCTCGCGGCCGGAGCCGGGGCCTTTGACGAACACGTCGACCTTGCGGACGCCGTACTCGGCGGCACGGCGGGCGGCCTGCTCGGCGGCGAGCTGGGCGGCGAACGGCGTGGACTTGCGGCTGCCCTTGTAGCCGACGTTGCCCGACGACGCCCACGACAGCACGTTGCCCTGCTGGTCGGTGATCGTGATGATCGTGTTGTTGAACGAGCTCTTGATGTGCGCCTGGCCGTAGGAGACCTGACGCCGCTCCTTGCGGCGTGCCCGGCTCTTGGCCTTCGCCCCGGCCTGCTTGCGCTGCTGTGCCATCTCGGCGCCCCTACTTCTTGATCTTCTTCTTGAGACCGCCGACGGTGCGCTTGGGTCCCTTGCGGGTGCGGGCGTTGGTGTGAGTGCGCTGCCCGCGGACCGGCAGTCCACGCCGGTGGCGGATGCCCTGGTAGGAGCCGATCTCGACCTTGCGCTTGATGTTCTGCGCCACCTCGCGCCGCAGGTCACCCTCGACCTTGTAGCTCGCGTCGATGAAGTCGCGCAGCCGCTTGACCTGCTCGTCGGACAGGTCGCGCACACGGATGGACGGGTCGACGCCCGCGGCCACGAGCGTGGAGTACGCCCGCGTCCGGCCCACGCCGTAGATATAGGTCAGACCGATCTCCACGCGCTTCTCGCGTGGCAGGTCGACACCGGCGATACGTGCCATGAACCCTGTCCTTTCGCGGGCCTCAGCCCTGGCGCTGCTTGTGGCGCGGATTGCTGCAGATCACCATGACGCGACCGTGCCGGCGGATGACCCGGCACTTCTCGCAGATCCTCTTCACCGACGGCTGGACCTTCACTGGTGGGCTCCCTGACCTGCCTGATCCTCGGGGTGGGCGACGGCGCACCGTCGCGCCAGGAGCCGCCGAGGACGCGAGCCCCGAGCGTCGCACCTGCGCACCACGACGGGCAGCACAGAAGGCCCGGGGATGCGCGCGCAGCAGCACGACCCCCACAGGCCGAACGGCCAGGCTATCACCGCGCCCCGCGAGCGTCCAACGTCGCGGCGCGGGGGACGCGCTCGGGCTCGCGCAGCGGCCAGGCCGGCTCGTCGGAGCGCGCGGTCAGCACCCACGGCCCGTCCTCGGTGATCGCGACGGTGTGCTCCCAGTGTGACGACAGCGACCCGTCGGCGGTGACGACCGTCCAGTCGTCGTCCAGCGTCCGGGTCTCCGGGCCGCCGAGGTTGAACATCGGCTCGACGGCGAGCACCAGCCCTGGCACGAGCTTGGGGCCGCGTCCCGGGCGCCCGTAGTTGGGCACGTGGGGGTCCTCGTGCAGCGCCCGTCCGATGCCGTGGCCGACGTACTCGCGCACGACGCCGTAGGAGTGCGGCAGTGCCCGGGCCTCGACCGCTGCGGAGATGTCGGACAGACGAGCCCCCGACCGTGCCGCGAGCAGCCCTGCCCACAGCCCCGCCCGCGTGCGCTCGACGAGGTCGGCGACCGCCGGATCCACCGAGGTCTCGTCGCCCACGACCCAGGTGACGGCGGAGTCGCCGTGGTAGCCCTCGACGATCGCGCCCGCGTCGATCTTGACCAGGTCCCCCTCGCGCAGGACGACGCGTCGCGACGGGATCCCGTGGACGATCTCGGCGTTGACCGAGGTGCACAGGGTCGCCGGGAAGCCGCGGTAGCCCTTGAACGACGGCATGGCGCCGCGGCCGCGCACCTCGCGCTCGGCGATCTCGTCGAGGTCGGCGGTCGACATCCCGGGCCGCAGGGCCTCACGCAGGATCTCGTGGAGGTCGGCGACGACCTTGCCGGCGCGGGCCATGACGGCGACCTCGGCGCGGGACTTTTTCAGGATCACGAGGGCGCCTGCACCGGGTCGCCGTCGAGGTCGTCGAGCACCGCCAGCGTCCGGCGCGTGACCTCCTCCACGGGGCCGACGGACTCGACGTCGCGCAGCAGCCCGCGCTCCCAGTAGAAGTACTCCAGGTCCTCGGTCTTGGCGTGGTACTCCTCCAGCCGGCGCAGCACCACCTCCTCGGTGTCGTCCTGGCGGTGCTGCAGGGGCGTGGCGCACAGGTCGCACACCTCGTCGACCTTCGGCGGCGCGTAGTCGAGGTTGTAGACGCTGTTGTCGACCGGGCACACGCGCCGGTTGACGATGCGGCGCACGATGTCGGACTCCGGCACGTTGAAGCGCACGACGACGTCCAGCGGGCGACCGACCGAGTCCAGGTACTCCTCCAGGGCGACCGCCTGCGGCACGGTGCGGGGAAACCCGTCGAGCAGGAACCCGTTGACCGCGTCGTCGCGCTCCAGCCGGTCGGTCACCATCCGGATGACGATGTCGTCAGGGACGAGGTCCCCCCGCTCCATGTAGACCTTCGCCTCCGCTCCCAGCGAGGTCTGGCCGGACACGTTGTCGCGGAAGATGTCCCCGGTCGCGACGCGCGGGACGGCGTAGGCGCGCGCGATGTGGACCGCCTGGGTGCCCTTGCCGGCACCCGGCGGACCGAGCAGGACGAGTCGCACGCGCCGAACCTTTCTAAGCCTTGAGGAAGCCCTCGTAGTGACGCTGCAGCAGCTGTGACTCCAGCTGCTTCATCGTCTCCAGACCGACGCCGACGACGATGAGCAGCGTCGAGCCGCCGAAGGGGAAGTCGACCCCGGCGATGCCGAGCACGATCAGGGGGAGCACGGCCAGCGCCGCGAGGTACAGCGAGCCGGGCAGCGTGATGCGCGTCAGAACCCGGTCGAGGTACTCCGCGGTCGGGCGACCGGGTCGGATGCCGGGGATGAACCCACCGTACTTCTTCATGTTGTCCGCGACATCGATCGGGTTGAACGTGATCGCGGTGTAGAAGTAGGCGAAAAAGATCACCAGCACCGCGAAGGCGATGACGTACAGGGGGTGCGCTCCCGTCGTGAAGTAGCGGTTGACGAAGTCGGTGAACCCCTGGCGGTTGACGATCGTGGAGGCCAGGGTCGGCAGGTACAGCAGCGACGAGGCGAAGATGATCGGGATCACGCCGGACTGGTTGACCTTCAGCGGGATGTAGGTCGCGCTCCCGCCGTAGGTGCGTCTGCCGACCTGGCGCTTGGCGTACTGGACGGGGATGCGGCGCTGCCCCTGCTCGACGAACACGACGCCGACGATGAGCAGCAGCCCGACCAGCAGCGTGACGGCGAACAGGATCTCTCCCCCCGGGTCGCGCTGCAGGATGGCGCTGCCCTGGCTCGGCAGCTGGGCGACGATCGCCGAGAAGATGATCAACGACATGCCGTTGCCGATGCCGCGCTGGGTGATGAGCTCGCCGAGCCACATGATGAACGCCGTGCCGGCAGTCAGCGTCAGCACCATGAGCAGCTTGATGGGCACCGACGGGTCCGGGATGAGCCCGGCCGCTGCGGCGATGCCGGGAAACAGGTTGCCCGACTCGATGAGCACGATGAGCCCCACCGACTGCAGGATCGCCAGGACCACCGTCAGGTAGCGCGTGTACTGGGTGATCCGCTTGGTGCCCGACTCCCCTTCCTTCTGCCACTGTTCGAGCTTGGGGATCACCACGGTGAGCAGCTGCATGATGATGCTCGCGGTGATG
>JAUJMQ010000038.1 GCA_030446775.1 Egibacteraceae bacterium | reverse complement strand
TCAGTCCGACGGTGCCGAGCTCGAACACCATCCGGGCCTCGGTCACCTCGGCGGGTCGGGCTGGGTCGGCGAGCACTTCGGCGCACGCGCCGCGCTGGCGGTGGGAGGTGTCGCCGCGCTCGCGGTCGCCGCGGCGTGCCTGCCCCGGCTGCCCGACCTGCACAGAGCGGTCATCGATCAGCCGGTTCCGGGCAGCGAGGTGCTGCCACGGTGAACGGCCGCGGTTGACCCCCCGAAAGCCCCTCCGGTAGCGTCCGTCCGCGGTTCGCGCCGGGCACGACTGTGGTCATGGCGAACACCGACGAGCCCTCCGAGAGGCACATGCCCATGGCCTGGATCGCGCCGCTGAGCGAGGCGGTGGCCGATCTCGTGACCGACGGCGACACGATCGCCATGGAGGGCTTCACGCACCTCATCCCCGTGGCGGCGGGCCACGAGATCATCCGCCAGCGTCGGCGGGACCTGACGCTGGTCCGCATGACCCCCGACATCGTCTACGACCAGCTCATCGGGGCCGGGTGCGCGCGCAGGCTCGTGTTCTCCTGGGGCGGCAACCCCGGTGTCGGCTCGCTACACCGCTTCCGCGACGCGGTCGAGACCGGCTGGCCGGTGCCGCTGGAGATCGAGGAGCACAGCCACGCCGGTATGGCCAACCGCTACGTCGCCGGCGCCTCGGGGCTGCCGTTCGCGGTCCTGCGCGGCTACGTCGGCACGGACCTGCCGGCGCACACGACCACGATCAAGACGATCGCCTGCCCCTTCACGGGTGAGGAGCTGACGGCCGTCCCCGCGCTCAACCCGGACGTCGCCGTCATCCACGCCCAGCGCGCCGACCGCCGCGGCAACGTCCAGATGTGGGGCATCACCGGTGTGCAGAAGGAGGCCGTGCTCGCCGCCCGCCGCTCGCTGGTGACGGTCGAGGAGATCGTCGACGACCTCGACCCCCGGCCGGGGGGCGTGGTGCTGCCCGGGTGGGCGGTCACGTACGTCACCGAGGTGCCCTCCGGCGCGCATCCGTCCTACGCGCAGGGGTACTACGAACGCGACAACGCCTACTACCGGGCCTGGGACGCCGTCAGCCGGAACCGCGAGACGTTCACCTCGTGGGTGTCGGACATGGATCGGAGGGCCTCGTGACGGCCCAGCCGTGGGACCTGGATCGGAA
Source organism: Egibacteraceae bacterium (assembly GCA_030446775.1). Taxonomy (GTDB): domain Bacteria; phylum Actinomycetota; class Nitriliruptoria; order Euzebyales; family Egibacteraceae; genus JAUJMQ01. The sequence continues at coordinate 14,763 of JAUJMQ010000038.1, read as the reverse complement.
CGCGTCATGACCGCGCAGCCGTCGAAGCTGGATCTGAGGGCCTCATGACCGCGCAGCCGTCGGCGGAGGCCGCAGCGCCGGCCGACTACACCGCCGACGAGATCATGACGGTCACGGCCTCGCGCGCGCTGCGGGGTGAGATGACCTGCTTCGTCGGCATCGGGCTGCCGAGCACGGCCGCGAACCTGGCGCGGCGCACCCACGCCCCGGACCTCGTGCTCGTCTACGAGTCCGGGACGCTGGGCTCCAAGCCGACCCGCCTGCCGCTGTCGATCGGCGACGGCGTCCTCGCCGAGACCGCGGACGCGGTCATCAGCGTCCCGGAGGTCTTCAACTACTGGCTGCAGCCGGGGCGCATCGACGTCGGCTTCCTCGGCGCCGCGCAGCTCGACCGGTTCGGCAACATCAACACCACCGTCGTGGGCGACTACCGTGACCCCAAGGTCCGCCTGCCCGGCGCCGGCGGCGCCCCCGAGATCGCCGCGTCGTGCGGCGAGGTCGTCGTCGTCGTGCGGCAGACCCCTCGGACGTTCGTCGAGCGCGTCGACTTCGTCACGTCGATGGGATACGGCACCGGACCGGGGCACCGCGAGCGGCTGGGGCTGCGCGGCCGCGGGCCGGTCCGCGTCATCACCGACCTCGGCGTCCTGGAGCCGGACCCGGCCACCTGCGAGCTCACGCTGACCTCGGTCCATCCCGGTGTCGACGTCGAGCGGGCTCGCGAGGCGACCGGCTGGCGGCTCGCCGTCGCCGATGACCTGACTGTGACCAGCGCGCCGACATCCTCCGAGCTCAACGTGCTGCGGGCCCTGGTACGCACGGCAACGGAGGAGCCGTGACCGCGCCGGCTGCGGCCGCGCCCGCGCCGGCCTGGGCACCGGCCCGGGGTGCGCCCGCGCCGGCTGCGACGCCTGACGCAGGCTCGGCGGCCCGAAGGGCGAGCGGGTGCGGTCGGGTGCGCATACGCCCCCAGCTGCACCCGGCCGGTCGTGGAGCGCGACGGCCGACGGCACAACCACCTCAGCGCGAGGGGCTCGGGGTTTCGCCGGCGGCAGCGCGAGCCGCCGCCGCCGGTGCATCCGGGTCGGACCCGCGCCGGCAAGGCGAGCGTGGCGCCGCCGCCGCCGGCTGAGCGGCCGTCGCAGGGACCGCCGGGCGGCCTGTTCGACGGCGTCCTTGCCCGCGGCGGCGTGCGGGCCGCCGTCGACGACCGGTCCTGGTCCAGGCGATGCTCGACGTCGAAGCGGCCTCGCCCGCGCCCAGGCGCGCGCCGGGCTCCTGCCCGCCGCCGACGCGGACGCGATCGCGGCGGCTGCGACGCCGACCGGTTCGACGTGGCCGCGCTGGGGCCGACGCCGCCGACGGCGGCAACCCCGTCATCCCGCTCGTGCGCGCGCTGACCGCCGCCGTGCCAGACCCCGCGGGCGGAGCGGTGCACCGCGGCGCCACCAGCCAGGACGTGCTGGACTCCGCCGCCATGCTCGTGGCGCAGCGGGCGCTCGCGCCGCTGCTGGACGACCTCGACGCCGCCGCCGACGCGGCGGTCGGCCTTGCCGCGGCCCACCGCGACACCCTCGTCGCGGGCGGACGCTGCTGCAGCACGCGCTGCCGATCACGTTCGGGCTGAAGGCCGCGGGCTGGCTCGTCGGGCTCGACGAGGCCGCCGCCCGCCTCGACGAGGTCCGCCGCACCGCCTGGCGGCGCAGCTGGGCGGAGCAGCGGGCAGCCTGGCGTCGCTCGGCGACGCCGGCGTGCGGGTGCTCGGGCTGTTCGCCGACGAGCTCGGGCTGGCCGAGCCGGTGCTGCCGTGGCACACGATCCGCACGCGCGGAGCTCGCCGCCGCATTGGGAGAGGCCGCCGCGGTGATCGGCAAGATCGCCGGCGACGTCGTCCTGCTCGCCTCCACCGAGGTGGGGGAGGTGTCCGAGGGCGGCCCGCCGGGGCGTGGGGGGTCGTCGACGCTGCCGCACAAGCGCAACCCCGTGGCCGCGGTGTCGGCCGCCGCGGGGCGCCGCACAGGCGCCGGGACTCGTCGCAACCCTTGCTGGCGGCCGCCGCCGGGCACACCCACGAGCGGGCGGCGGGGGCGGCACGCCGAGTGGCGGCCCCCGACCGAGCGCTGCTGCGCGCGACGGGGTCGGCGGCGGCGTGGATCCGTGACTGCCTGGAGCACCTCGAGGTGGATTCGCGCGCATGCGGTGCAACCTCGACCGACCGGCGGGCTGCTGCTGGCCGAGCGGGTGACGACCGCGCTCGCCCCGGCGCTGGGCCGCCTGCCCGCCCACGACCTCGTGCAGCGTGCGAGCGCCGACGCGATGGCTGAAGGGCGGCCCCTGGGGGAGGTGCCGGCGGCGTCACCGGCGGTCCGCGCGCACCTATCCGCCGAGGACATCACGCGACTGCTCGACCCCGCCGGCTTCCTCGGCAGCGCCGGCGGCGAGCGACCGGGCGCTGCGCCGGCCGGCGCGCGCAGGACGGGCACGCCTGTGACGGCGTGCCCGGTCGAGGTCCAGGGCGCCGCGCCAGCCGGCGCGCGCAGGACGGGGACGCTGACGGCGTGCCGGCATCGCCGCGTCGAGGACGGGCGCTGGCTTCATCGCCGGTCGAGGCCTTCGCCGTCGTCGAGGGACCGGCCGGCGCACCGGCGCTCGTGCTGTGCAACTCGCTGGGCAGCACGCTGGCGATGTGGGACCCGCAGGTGCCGGCGCTCACCGAGCGCTTCCGTGTGGTGCGCCACGACCTGCGGGGCCACGGGCGGTCGCCAGTCCCGCCGGGGCCCTACCGCCTGGACGACCTCGGGCGCCGACGTGCTCGCGCTGCTCGACCGCCCTCGCCGTGCCGCGCGCCTCGGTGTGCGGTCTGTCGCTGGGCGGCATGGTCGCGCTGTGGCTCGCCGCGCACGCGCCCGACCGGGTCCACCGGCTCGCCGTGTGCTGCTCGGCCTGGCTCGGGCCACCCGAGGCGGGCCGAGCGGGCGGCCACCGTGCGCGCCAGCGGACGGGCGCCGTCGCCGACGCGGTGCTCGCCCGGTGGTTTCACCCCGGCTTCGTGCGGCGCAACCCCGACCTCGCCGACCGCATGCGGACGATGATCGCCGCCACCCCGGCCGAGGGGTACGCCGGCTGCTGCGAGGCGAGATCGAGCGCATGGACTCCGAATCGGCGCTCGGCGCTATGGGCGCCGACGCTGGTGATCGCCGGCGCCGACGACCCGGCGACCCCACCCGAGCACGCCGCCCGCATCGCCGATGGCGTCACCGGTGCCGGGTCGTGGTCCTCGACGACGCCGCGCACCTGGCCAACGTCGAGCAGGCCGACACCGTGACCCGCTGCTGCTCGCCCACCTGACCGTCGCCCCGTACTCGCAAGGAGAGCAACCGTGAGCGATCCCCGCCGCGACGCCGGCATGAAGGTCCGCCGAGGTGCTCGGCGACGAGCACGTCGACCGCGCCGTGGCCCAGACCACGCCGTTCACCGCGCCGTTCCAGGACTACATCACCGGCGCCGCGTGGGGCGACGTGTGGGCCCGCCCGGGGCTGGACCGGCGCACCCGCAGCTGCATCACTTTGGCTGCTCACCGCGTTGCGCGAGGGCGAGATCGCCATGCACGTGCGCGCCGCCCTGCGCCACGGGCTCACGCCGTCGGAGATCGCCGAGGTCCTGCTGCACACCGGCGTCTACGCCGGCGTGCCGGCCTCCAACGCCGCCTTCGCCATCGCCCAACGCACCCTCGCCGACCTCGGCCTCCCCGAGGGCCGACCGCCGCCGAGCCCACGGCTCGCCCAGAGACCGGACCGCCGCCGCGACACATCAACCGCCCTACCGCCCACCGAACGGATCGCCTCGGGTCGACGTCTCATGCTGGGCGCGACATGCCCTGGCCGGCGGCCCGGCGACCGTCGCGACACCCACGGACGGCCAAGGGGCAGCCCTGGGACCTACCCCCGTTCCGTGGAGCGCTGCGTGGCGGGTCAGTAGGGGTTGGCGGCGGTGCGGAAGCGCTTGGCGACGCGGCCACCCAGGGCAGCGGGGAACGACACGCGCGACGGGTCGCCGTCGGAGAGGTAGCGGCGCCCGGGGTGGCGGGCCAGCACGTCGAGCCAGAACCCCGACGCGTAGTCCGGCTCGCCGCCGTCCCAGGAGGCCGAGCGCATGCGAGGGATCGCCAGCGGGTCGAACTCGACGGAGAACGGTGACGGCGCCGGCTCGGCTCCCACGAGGAAGACGCCCTCGTGCTCGTAGGCGACGCCTCCGGCCCGCCCGCGGGGCGGCCAGCCGGCGCGCTGCGGCGGCACCCCGAGGGGCAGGGACAGGGTGCGGACCTGCGCGCCGGGCACCGCGTCGGTGATGAGCTCGACACCGCCGGCGAGCCCCCGGCACACCTGCGCCGCGCTCAGCTGCCCGAGGTTGCGATGCCCGGCGGTGTGGTTGCCCAGCTCGAAGCCCCGAGCGTGCAGGTCGGCGAGCATCCTGGGACCGTCGGCAACACCCCCGAACGGCGCCTCGTTGACGTACACGGACGCGACCGGGTCGAAGCCCTCGTGGGTGGCGGCGAAGTCCAGCAGGATGGCGATGGCCGTGTCCGGCGCGATGTCGCCGGCCTCGTCGTAGGCGAGCTGCTCGCGCGTGGAGTCGTCGAAGGTCAGCACGACCGGGCTGGTGCCGGCCGGCAGGTCGAGGTCGCCGCGGACGAGGTCGACGGCGCGGACGGGACGGTAGCCCTGCTCGTACAGCTGCCTGAGCTCGGCGCGGAACTGGCGGGGAAAGCGGTCGTAGCCCCCCGGCGGGTCGGGCAGTATCCGGTGGTACATGATCACCGGGACCTCCCCGAGCTCGTTTGCGTCCACCGGGGCGGGGTCCACCAAAGGCGGCGGCGGCTCGGTCGGCTCGGCGGCCGCCTCCACCGCGACGGCGCCCGGATCGAGTCCCGCCGGGTCCACCGGCGGCTGCCGGAAGCAGGCGACGGCGATCAGCGCAACGATCAACAGCCCGGCGGTCACGGAGAGGCGGGTCACGAGAGCACCGATCACACGCAAGGCCTGACGGGCGGCGGACCCGCGGAGCGGGCGGGGAAGCGCCGACGCTGCCGGTGGCTGGAGGCCCGGCTCACCGGCCAGGTGGCGCCGATGCCCCGGCACCGGCACAGTACCGGCTCGTGAGCGCTGTCCGCCTGTCACCGTTGACCCGCACCGCCCCTTCCCGGCGGCGCGCCAGGAGCCGCCGCGCGGCGCTGTCGCTGGCCGTGCTCGGGGTGGTCGGGGGGCTCGCGCTCAGCCGGCTGTTCGCGCCGTGGCCGCGCCTGCGGGTCGAGGGCCCCGACGACGGGGCGGTGCTCAACGCCGCCGACGTGTCCGGCGCGGTGTTCGCGGCCGCGGCGCCGCGACCCGACGCGTTCGCCGCCGCGACCCTCCAGCTCGACGGGCGCGACGTCACCGAGCGGCTGACCACCACCGGCACGGGCGTCACCTTCGCGCCCGGCAAGCTCGCCGACGGCGATCACCGGCTCGTGCTGACCGTGCCCAGACGCCTGTCACCGCGGCCCGTCACCCACGAGTGGCGGTTCACCGTGGACGCCACCGCGCCGGCGCTGCGGGTCCGGCCCCCCCGAGCCCCGGTCCTGGCCGGCGAGCCGGTGACGATCGCCGGCACCGTGGAGCCGGGCACCAAGGTCACCGTCGACGGCGAGCCCGTGACCGTCGCGGACGGGGCGTTCACGGTCGACGACGGCGAGCCCTCCACGGGGCCGGTCCGGGTGACGGCCACCGACACCGCCGGCAACGTCACCACGCGCCGGATCGCCCTCGCGGTCGTCCCGTCCCGCGTGACCGTCGACAAGGTCCGCGCCGTCCACGTGTCGTTCTACGGCTGGGCGTCCAGCCTGCGCGAGCCAGTGCTGGCGATGGCCGAGCGCGGCGAGATCAACACCGTGCAGCTGGACCTCAAAGACGAGTCCGGCATGGTGGGCTACGACACCAAGGTGCCGCTGGCCCGCAGGATCGGCGCCTCCGCCGGCATCTTCGACCTGGGGGAGGCGGTGCGCGAGCTGCACGACCGCGGCGTGCACGTCGTCGGGCGGCTCGTCGCCTTCCGCGACCCGGTCCTGGCCGGCGCCGCGTGGAGGTCCGGCGACCGCGACCTCGTCCTGCAGACTCCCGACGGCGAGCCCTACGCCGGCTACGGCGGCTTCACGAACTTCGCCCACCCGAAGGTCCGCCGCTACAACATCGACATCGCCAAGGAGGCGGCGGCTGCCGGCGTCGACGCGATCCTGTACGACTACGTGCGCCGGCCCGACGGGTCGCTCGACCAGCTCGTCATCCCCGGGCTGAAGGTCTCCCCCGAGAAGGCGATCGCCAGGTTCGTGGCCCTGAGCCGCAGGCAGCTGCGCCCCTACGGCGTCGAGCACGGCGCGTCGGTGTACGGCATCGCCGCGACGCGGCCCACCCAGATCGGCCAGGACATCCCGGCGATCGCCCGCCACGTCGACTACGTCGCGCCGATGGTGTACCCCTCCCACTGGGCGCCGGGCGAGTACGGCGTCGCCGACCCCGACGGCCAGCCCTACGCCATCGTCCGCCGCTCGCTGGAGGACTTTTCGACCGCCGTCGAGGGCACCGGCGCGCGCGTCGTCCCGTGGCTGCAGGACTTCTCCCTCGGCGTCACCTACGGCCCGGCGCAGGTCCGCGCCCAGATCAAGGCGAGCGCCGACGCGGGCATCGACGAGTTCCTCCTGTGGGACCCGAAGGTCACCTACACGCCCGGCGTGCTCCAGGCCCCGGGGGACTGATCACGACGCGACCGCTGCCTAGAGTCGCCCCTGCACCCGTCTCCCGAAAGGAGTCGTTGGACGCAAGCCGCCCGGCGCTTGAGGTGCATGCTATGGCGGCCGAAAGGAGGTGGCGGCGTGGGCAGCGGGATGCTCGGCCAGCCGGATGCCGAGACCGGGGATATCACCCGCGGGGAGTTGCAGCTTGCCACGCGCAACCACGGGATGCCGTTGGAGGCGCTGCGCCACGACATCACCCCCGTCGGGCTGCACTACCTGCTGATCCACTACGACATCCCGGCCGTCGACCCGGCCGCCTGGCGGCTCGAGCTCGGCGGGACGGTCCGGCGCGCGCTGACGCTGTCGCTGGAGGACCTTCGCGCGCGACCCGCGGTGACCGTCCCCGTCACGATGGAGTGCGCCGGCAACGGCCGCGCCGGCATGTCCCCGCGCACGCTGAGCCAGCCGTGGCTGCTCGAGGCCGTCGGCACCGCCGAGTGGACCGGGACCCCGCTCGCGGCGCTGCTGGAGGACGCGGGGCCCGCGGACGGCTCCGTCGAGGTCGTGTTCACCGGTGACGACCGCGGCATCGAGGGCGGCACCGAGCAGCTCTACGAGCGCAGCCTGACGCTGGAGCAGGCCCGCCGCAGCGAGGTGCTGCTCGCCTACGGGGTCAACGGCGCGCCGCTGCCTGCGCAGCACGGCTTCCCGCTGCGCCTGCTCGTGCCCGGTTGGTACGGGATGACGAGCGTGAAGTGGCTGCGCCGGATCACCGTCGTCGACGAGCCGTTCACCGGCTACCAGCAGACGCGGGCGTACCGTTACCGGCAGCGGTCAGAAGACACCGGCGAGCCGGTGACCCGGATGGCGCCCCGGTCGCTGATGGTGCCGCCGGGCATCCCCGACTTCTTCTCACGGCGCCGCTACCTGCCGGCGGGGCCGTGCCTGCTGGAGGGCCGCGCCTGGTCGGGGTGGGGACCGATCACCACGGTCGAGTTCAGCGACGACGCCGGCGCGACGTGGCAGCCCGCGGCCGTCGAGGCCGCCCGCGGCCGCCACGCGTGGCAGCGCTGGTCCCTGCGGTGGCAGCCCGCGGAGCCCGGCGAGCGGCAGCTGTGCTGCCGGGCGACCGACGCGGCGGGCAACACCCAGCCCGCGGAGCCGGGCTGGAACCTCGGCGGTTACTCCAACAACGCCGTGCACCGCGTCGACGTCACCGTGCGCGCGGCATCCCGGCGCGGTTGAGTCAGCGGTCACCCACGTGAAAAGCGCGCGTCGCGTCCGCGCCACAGCCACGGCGCCGCCGCGACGGCGGCAACCCCGAGCAGCGGCAGCGCCTTGCGCAGGATCGGCCCGCGGCTGCTCGGCCACTGCCCGCTCACGCTCGTCCACTCCGGCGTCGGCTCGTGGACGTTGCCGGACGTCGACGCCGCGGGATGCCGTTCGAAGTGGTCTCGCTCCACGAGCCGCGCCTGCATCTTCTCCCACGCGCGCGGGCTCATGAGCCGCTGCTGGCGCAGCATCCGGCCGGCGCTGCCGACGATCACCTCACGGCGCGGACGGCGGGCCTGCCGCACGATCGCCTTGGCGACCTTGTCCGCGTCGTAGACGGGGCGCAGCGGCTTGACCGCCCGTCCCATGTGGTTCGCCGCGTGCTGGAAGAACGGCGTGTCGATCGAGGACGGCAGCACGGTCGTGACGGCGATGCCCCGGTCGGCGAGCAGCTCTTGACGCATCGACTCCGACAGCCCGACGACGCCGAACTTGCTCGTCGTGTAGGCGCTCAGGTACGCCGCGCCGACCTTGCCGTAGACCGACGCGTTGTTGACGATGACGCCGCGACCCTGCCTGCGCAGGTACGGCAGGACCGCACGCATCCCGTGGATGGTGCCGAACAGGTTCGTCTCGATCACCTTGCGGTACTCGTCGGGCGGCGCGTCCTCCAGCCGCCCGAACAGCCCGACCCCGGCGTTGTTGACCCAGATGTCGATGCGGCCGAACTCCTCCACGGCGCGGCGAGCGAGCTCGTCGACGGCCTTGGAGTCGGTGACGTCGGTCGGCACCACCAGCGCGCGGCCGCCGAGCTGCTCGCACTCGCGCGCCACCTCGGCGAGCGCCTCGGCCCGGCGAGCCGCCAGGACGACCGCGGCGCCCTTGCTCGCGAACGCGGTGGCCGTCGCCCGGCCGATGCCGCTGGACGCCCCCGTGACCACTGCAACCTTGCCCCGCAGCCTGCGCGCCATCGTTGTCCCTTCCCTCGCCGTGTGGACCGACCGGGATGCCCGACACCGGCACCCGGGAAACGGCGGGAGCCGGCGAACCCCGTCGCACGGCCGGCAGCCGCGGGCGCGTGGCGCACATCTGGCCCAGCAGGCGGGAGCACCGGGCCGGCGCGTCGAACATGCGCCCGAGGGGCGCCGCGCCGAGCGCTCGTCCGATCCAGGAGTCCCCGCGATGCGCCGTCCCCTTCTCGCCGCTGTGCTGCTCGTCGCGCTCGCCGCCGGCGCGTTCCCCGCCGCCGCGGTCGACCTGCCCGCCCCGTCGGTCGGCATCGTGACCCAGGTGCCGTTGGGCGCCGGCAGCTTCACGTCGCCCAACATCGACTACGTCGGCACCATCCCGATCGACGCGCCCGGGGTCGGCGCCCGGCTCGTGCCGCTGCGAGGGTCCAAACGCCTCTACGTCACCGGCGTGACCGGGCTGACCATCTACGAGGTCTCCGACCCCGCCAATCCCCGGATCCTGGGGCACATGGCGCTGCCGAACTGGGAGAACGAGGACGTCGCGGTGTCGCGCGACGGGAGCACCGTGCTGGTCAGCGAGTTCACCGGGACCTACATGCACGTCATCGACGCGAGCAACGTCGCGGCCCCCAGGCTCGTGGGCTTCCTGCCGAACAAGGGGGGCCACATCGTGTCGTGCGTCGACGACGCCTGTGACTGGGTCTACGGCTCCGAGGGGTCGATCATCGACCTGCGCGACAAGACGAACCCGAAGCTGCTGCCGGCCGGGTGGGCCAAGCAGCTGGGCCTGCGCACCAACGGCCACAACGTCAACGTCGACGCCGCGGGCATCGCCACGGTCGACATCACCCCGATCACGATGCTCGACGTCCGCGACCCGCAACGGCCCAGGATCATCGCCCAGGCCGACCGCCAGGACATGCGCGACAACCAGACCGCCTACCAGCACAACAACCTGCGGCCGTGAGCCGACAAGTACGTCCCCCGCGCCGCCGGGGACACCGACCCCGCCCTGCGGGACGGCGAGCTGCTGCTGTCCAACGGCGAGACGAACTTCACCGGGCAGTGCGACGACGGCAGCGGCCCGTTCGCGACCTACAGCGCCGTGAACTTCGACAAGGGCGCCAAGCTGAAGGTCCTCGACGTGTTCCGTCCCGTCAGCGGCGACTACGCCGACGGCAACCCCGCCGTCAACACGCTCGGGTGCTCCGGGCACTGGTTCTCCGAGCGCGACAACCTCGTCGCCGCCGGCTGGTACGAGCACGGCACGCGCATCCTGGAGGTCAACCCGACCGACGGGCAGATCTCCCAGCGAGGCTTCTTCCAGCCCGTGGTCGGCTCGGCGTCCGCGGCGCACTGGATCGACAAGGACTACGTCACGTCATCGACTACGAGCGCGGCATCGACTTCCTGCGCTTCGACCGCAAGCCCGAGAAGCGGCCGAGCAAGAAGCAGACCGACGACTCGTGGCTGGCCAAGCTCGACGTCGTGTGACCGGTCGCGGCCAGCGAGCGCTACCGCTGCCGCCTGGTCCAGGACGTCGACGCCTGAGCCGACGCTCTCCGCGGCTCTCGGCGACGGCCGTCCCCGCGGGGGCGGCCGTCGTGCGTCCGGGCTACTTCTTGGCCTTCGCGACCGCCCGGGCGAGCTGGTCGCGGCTCATCTTGGACCGACCCGCTATGTCGAGCTCCTGCGCCTGGGAGTACAGCTCCTTGCGGGTCGTGCCGATCTCCTTCCCGCCGCCGGTCGGCGTCTTGCTGGTGCGTGCCTGCTTCCCCGACTTCGCCGCCTGCGGGTCTGACGGGCCCTTGGTGTCCTTCTCCTCCCAGTGGTCGCCGACCTTGGCGAAGCTGTGCTTCAGCGACGAGAACGCGACCCGGTGCGCGCGTTCCTCGTCGCCGGGGTACTGCTCGTGGGCACTGTCCAGCGTCTCGGCGTACGTCTTCTGGGCCTTCTTGGAGGACCGCTTGAGCGTCCCCGGCAGGTCCTCGGAGCTCGTGGGCATGGTGTCTCCTCGGCTGTAGGTGTCTCGGATCACGGTTCCCGGTCACACCCGCCGCCGAACGGCGCCCGTGGCGGCCCTTGACGCGCGCGGCGACAGCCCTTCGGAAATTTGTTAGCCAATTGTGATCGTTGGCTCCTGGCAGGCATTACGAAAAGGCAACAAGGAGCCCTCGAGCCACCCGGTACACCGGATATGCGCCACAGTCACCGCCCTCAAGGCAATATCTCCCAGGAGGGTGCGATGAATCTGTTTCTTGGTCGACTCAACGCGAGCAGACCGCTCGCGGCGGCGCTCGCCGTGCTGTTCGGGATCGCCGCGGCGGTGGCGTCCGGTGCCGCGCCCGCCCGTGCGGCGGCGTCAACGCCGGATCTGCGGCGCGGCGCCGTGTTCAGCATGTCGAACTCGCCGCACGGCAACAGCGTCGTGGCGTTCAGCCGCGCCGCCGACGGCACCCTGCGACGGGTGGGCTCCTTCCCCACACGCGGCCGGGGTAGCGGTGGGTTCGAGGACACCGCCAACGGCCTGGTGCTCGGCTCCGCTCGCGGTGAGTCGGCGCCCAACAACCTTCTGTCGGACGCGGGGCTGCTGTTCGCCACGAACGCCGGCAGCGACACGATCTCGGTCTTCCGCGTCCAACGTCACGGGCTCAAGCTCGTGGAGGTGCAGCGCTCCTTCGGCACCAAGCCGGTCAGCATCACGATCAGCCGGGGGATCGCCTACGTCCTGAACAGCGGGGAGACCGTCGACGGCCTGGTCCCGCCCAACTGCGCGTCCGGCCACCTGCCGGCCATCACCGGGTTCCGCGTCGCCGCGACGGGTCAGCTCACCCACATCCCCGGCTCGACTCGCAAGCTCAGCCGCCAGGCCGACTCGGGCTGCGCCCAGGTGTCGTTCAACCCGAGCGGCAAGGTGCTGGTCGTCACCGAGCGCACCGCCAAGACCGCCGGGCAGGCAGCCGACGACGAGGGTGTGATCCTGACCTACCGGGTCCGCCATGACGGCACGCTCGGGCGCAAGCGCATCTACGACGCGACCGGCCAGGGGCCGTTCGGCTTCACGTTCAACAAGCAGGGCGCCCTGTTGACCAGCGAGCAGTTCGACGGCATCGCGGGGCCCGGCAGGGGCGCCGCCGCCGGCTACCGGCTCAACGATGACGGAACCCTGGTGCCGACCAGCCGCTCGGTGCACAACGGTGGCACCGACACCTGCTGGTTCGTCGTCACCGACAACGGCAAGTACGGCTACGCCACGAGCTTCTTCGGTACCGGCCGGATCTCCAGCTACCGGGTCGGCTCCGACGGCTCACTGCGACTGCTGGACGCGACTGCGGCCGACGTCGAGGTGCAACCGGGAGCCAGCGACCTGTCACTGAGCCGCGACAGCCGCTTCCTGTACCAGCTGAACTCCTTCGAGGGCACGATCAGCACCTTCATGGTCGGCGCCGACGGATCACTGCGCCTGATCGACAAGGACCAGGCGCACGAGCCCAGCCCCACGATGGCCGCGCCCCTGGGGCTCGCCTCCAGCTAACAGCTCCGCCCACCCCACGGTGGCCCGTCTTCCACGACCTGGCGGAGGCGGGCCACCGTCTGGTGCGGGGTGCCTGTTCAGGCGCCCTGGCCCAGGTTCCACATGAGACCGCCGTCCATGACGTAGGAGGCGCCGGTCACGTAGTCGGCGTCGCTGGATGCCAGGAAGACGGCGAGCCGGGCGATCTCCGACGGCTCCGCGGCCCGCTTCCACGGGATGCTCTGCACCTGCTCCTCCAACAGTTTCGGATCGTCGATCGCCGCCTGGTTGAACGGCGTGAGGACCATCCCGGGGGCGAGGTTGTTGACGTTTATCCTGTGCGGGGCGAGCTCGAGGGCGAGCGTCCGAGTGAGGTTGCGCACCGCCCCCTTCGAGCAGTCGTAGTCGGCGCCGCCGGCGTTGGGGTTCTCCTCGTGCACCGACGTGACGTTGATGATCTTGCCGCCCCCACCGGCCGCCTGCCGCAGCTGGACGAAACGCCGGCAGCAGAAGAAGGCGCCGTAGACGTTCGTGCGGATCGCCTTGTCCCACACCTCAGTCGACAGCTCCGCGACCGGACTCCCCGACGCGTCGACGCCGGCGTTGTTCATGAGGATGTCGACGACGCCGAAGGCCTGCACGGCCTCGTCGAACAGCGAGCCCACCTGGTCCTCGTCGCTGATGTCGGCCTGGACGACGAGGGCTCGCCTTCCGGCCTGCTCGATGCCCTCGCGGGTGCGCGCAGCGCCGTCGGCGTCCTCGAGGTAGTTGACGACGACATCGGCACCTTCCTTTGCGAACTCCACAGCCGTCGCCTGGCCGATGCCCGAGTCCGAACCGGTGATGATCGCGACCTTGCCGTCCAGCTTTCCTGCCGTCATGGATTGCTCCTCGTCTCAGCGCTCCTGGGCCGCTGTCGCCTCCGACAGGCGCCAGGCGGCGTTGACGAGCCCGACGTGGGAGAACGCCTGCGGGTAGTTGCCCAGCAGCTCGCCGGTGTCGGGGTCGGCCTCCTCGGCGAGGAGCCCGAGGTCGTTGGCGTGGTCGGTGGCGCGCCGGAACCACGCCTCGGCACGGGCGGTCTCTCCGGCGAGGGCGAGGCACTCGACGAGCCAGTACGTGCAGATCAGGAACCCACTCGGGTCGCTGGGCCAGCGGCGGACCAGGCCACCGTCGCCGAGTTCCCGCTCGATCGCCTCGATCGTGGACCACATGCGCTCGTCGCTGGCGGGGAGGAAGCCGACGATCGGGAGCAGCAGCACCGACGCGTCGAGGTCGTCGGACGCGAAGGCCCCCGTGTACGCCCCGGCCACCCGGCTCCACGCCTGCTCCACGACCGCGGCGTGGATCTCGTCGCGGGCGGCCGCCCACCGGGAGGGGTCGGCACCCTCGCCCAGACGCGGCGCCAGCTCGACGGCCCGGTCCACAGCGACCCAGCACATGACCTTCGACGACACGTACTGCCGCTGGGCGTCGCGGGCCTCCCACATCCCGGCGTCCGGTTCCCACCAGCCGTCGGCGGCGCGATCGGCCAGGCGCACCAGCAGCTGCTGCACCGGGCGATCGAGCTCGGACAGCTGCTCGCGCAGGACGTAGGCGGCGTCGAGGACCTCCCCGAGCACGTCGAGCTGCTTCTGCGACCAGGCGTCGTTGCCGACCCGCACGGGCCGGCTGTCGCGGTATCCCGACAGATGCTCCAGGACCTGTTCACTGAGGTCGCGCTCCCCGCCCACGCCGTACATGATCTGGACGAGCTCTGAGCGGATGTGCCCGGCGGAGTTGGCGAACCAGCTGAACAGGCGGGCCGGTTCGTCGGGGCACGCGGCGATCCACAGCGAGCGCATCGTCAGGCTCAGGTCGCGCAGCCAGGCGAAGCGGTCGTCGAAGTTGAGATCTCCTCCCAGACGCTCGGGCAGCGAGGGCGTCGCGGCGGCGACCACCGCGCCGGATGGCTGGTAGGTGAGCCCCTGGAGCACGAGCGAGCTGCGCCGTACCTGCTCGCTGAAGCATCCGTCGTAGCCGCGGTGCAGACGCCCCCACGACTCCCAGCCTTCGAGGGTGTCGCCCAGCGTCGGCTCCTCGTCGGCGGGAGGCCGGGGTGCTTGCGAGAAGGCCGGTACGTATCCCAACCGCAGCTCCACGGTCTCGCCGGCGGCCACCGTGAACCGAGCCCGTATCGAACCGTCCTCGCAAGCCATCGGGAGCGGGCCGGTCAACAAGAGCCGGCCAGGGCCCCCGCG
>JAUJMQ010000037.1 GCA_030446775.1 Egibacteraceae bacterium | reverse complement strand
TCGACGAGGCGCTGATGGTCGAACCAACCGAGACCGAGTCGCGCGAGACCCTCGACGACTTCGCCGCCGCGCTGCGCCAGGTGGTCGCCGAGGCGGCCGACGACCCCGACCTGCTGCGCGCCGCGCCGCAGACGACTCCCGTGGGGCGTCTGGACGAGGGCAGGGCCGGCCGCGAGCTGGTGCTGCGCTGGCGCCCCGCCCCGGCCCCCGAGGGCGGCTGACGGCGCCCGGCGCCCGGTCCGTCGAGGGTCAGCGCCGCTCGGCGAGGAGGCGACGCGCCTCCTCGGCGACCGACGCGTCGGCCAGGACGTCGTAGCGTTCGGCCTGCATGCCGCCCACGGACGAGAAGTCACGCCGGCCGCCGGTGGCCATGTGGCCGACGAGCCCGAACACGGCGCCCAGGACCGCACCGATGAGCAGGCCGTAGAAGGCGACCACGAGCGCCGAGGCGACGGGATTGATGAGCGACAGCAGCCCGAGCACGAACCCCAGCAGCGCACCGGTCGCGGCGCCGGACACCGCGCCGCTCAGTGCCGCCGACCCGTAGCCCTTGCGCCCGGTCACCTGCTCCACCAGCCGCAGGCCCTCCCCGACGATCGACAGGTGCTGCACGGCGAACTTCTGGTCGGACAAGTAGTCGACCGCGGACTGAGCCTGCGCGTAGTCGGGGTACGAGGCGATGGTCTGGCGCGCGCGGTCGGTGGCGATCGGGTTTCCGTCGGTCATGGCAGGTCCTCTCGCAGACGTCTCATGGCCCGGATACCCGGTCATGCTTGGGATACCCCGGGCTGGCCGCCAAGCCTTGGCAAAGGAGTGCACGCGGTGCCGGAAGGTCACACGATCCACCGCTACGCCCGCCAGCACCGCCGGGACCTGCGAGGCCGCGCCGTCGCGGTGTCATCGCCCCAGGGCCGGTTCGCGGCCGGGGCGGCGCTGCTCGACGGGCGGACGCTGACCGAAGTCGACCCCTACGGCAAGCACCTGTTCTACCGCTGGTCGGGCAGCGAGACGCTGCATGTGCACCTGGGGCTGTACGGCGGCTTTCGGACCTAGCCCCGCGACGGCGCCGGCGGCGGGGCCGGCCACGAGCCCCCGCCTCCGACGCCCGGCACCCGCCTGCAGCTGGTCACCGACGAGCTCGTCGTCCGGCTGGCCGGCCCGACGGCCTGCGAGCTGATCGACCCCGACGACGAGGTGCGCATCCGGGCGCGGCTCGGCCCCGATCCGCTGCGGCGCGACGCCGATCGCGAGCGGGCCTGGGATGCGCTACGGCGGCGAACTGCCCCCATCGGGGCGGCGTTGATCGACCAGAAGGTCGTCGCCGGGGTCGGCAACGTGTTCCGGGCCGAGGCGCTGTTCATCAACCGCGTCGATCCGGGCCTGGCGTCACGCGAACTTGACCGCGCCCGCTTCGACGCGCTGTGGGACACGGTGGTCCGCATGCTCGGTGAGGGCTTCCGGACGGGGCGCATCGTCACCGTGGACCCCGCCGAGCTCGGCAAGACCCGCCGGCAGATGCGGCCCGAGGACTGGCGCTACGTCTACAGGCGGACCGGGTTGCCGTGCCGGCGCTGCGGCACCCCGGTCCGCTCCGAGCCGCTGGCCGGGCGGATCGTGTACTTCTGCCCCGTCTGCCAGTCCTAGCCCTCCGGGGCTGGCCGCTCGGGGGCGCTGGCGCCGACCTGGAACCGGAAGGCGATCCGGCCACGGACGACCTGGTCGACGCGCGTGCGCCGGGTGCGTTCGACGGGGCGGCGCTCACCGACGCGCAGCCAGGTCGAGTCGACGGCGAGGTCGTCGTTGCGCGGGGCCTTCTGCAGGTCGTCGAGCAGCTCTTGGAAGGTGCCGGCGGAGGCCGACCGGCCGCTGCACTCGCCGAACAGGAAGCAGAACGGGTCCTCCCCGCCACCGTCGCCGCCGTGGGCGACGACGCGGGCGGGGCCGAGCACACGCCTGCTCATGCCGAGCGCGATGTCGCGGACGATCCGGTTGCCGGTGTGGTCGAGCAGCTCCACGCGCAGCTGCAGCGGCCGACCGGGGGTGTGCACGTAGCCGCGCAGGCCCGCGACGCTGCGGTAGCGGTTGCCGATCCGGACCTTGAGGTCGGTGATCCGGCGGTAGCGGTTCTGGGTCACGACGGTCGCCCTGACGGACACGTCGTCGATCCGCGGCGCACCCGGGAAGCGCTGGAGGCGGGCGAGGTTGCCGTACATCTCGAACACCGACGCGAACGCGATGTCTTGGCGTGACGCGTAGCGGTTCACCCGGTACAGCGTGAAGGGTTCGCCCTGGTACGTGCCGTCGACCCGCCACGCCATCCGGGAGCTGCCGGCGCCGAGGCGGTCGGTGCCGTAGTCGATGTTCGTCGCGGTGTGCAGCAGCGCCACGAACGGCAGGTCCCGCCGCCGGACGACATCCGAGCGCCCGGTGTCGGTGTTGTAGATGCGGTCACGGGCGTCCTTGGCGACGACGCGTGAGGTGATCGGTGTCATCGGCGGCACGAAGGCGGAGCCCAGGACGGCGCGCAGCCCGGCGAAGCGGTCAGCGGTGACCCGCCCGACGGCGGCGCTCGGGGTGGCCAGCTTGAAGCCACCGAACACCGGGTCGCGGATGATCCGGTCCGCCACGGCGCCGGAGGTCGACAGCGTCGTCGCGCCCGACCAGCTGAACGGGTGGCCGAAGGCGAGGGCCTCGTCGCCGCAGACCATGGTCGTCGTGCCGATCCCCGCGGCGGTGATGTCGCCGTAGGACAGGGCCGCGGCGAAGTTGCCGCCCGCTTTGATGTCGGCGACGTCGCCGGGCGCGGCGGCGGCCGCCCCGCTGCCGCCGGCGACCGGCAGGAGCGGCGAGGAGTCCGCCACCGCCTGGTCGCGCAGCCAGGCCATGCGCTTGGGGCCGACCGACGACAGGCTCAGCGGCACGGGCAGGGCGCGCAGCTCGGCGCCGGCCGCCAGGGCGCTGTGCGCGGCGACCTGACGGCGCTGCCGCGCACTCAGCTCGACCCGCCGTGGGGCGGCGGCCGGAGCCACGCCCGACAGCAGCTTGACCATGTCCTCGGCGGGGGTGATCCCGGCCAGCGGCGTCGGACCGAACGACAGCGAGTAGGCGACCGCGCCGACGAGGTCATCGCCGACGTACACCGGCGAGCCGGACATCCCCGCCCACACCCCGGCGCCGCCAGGTCCGTCGATCCCGGCGCCGGACAGGTCGGCGAGGATGAGGTCGCGGTCCGGGCCGAGCCCGTCGTCCAGGACGCTGAAGTTGCCGGCGGCGAAGGTCTCCGGCTCGGTGCCGCGCGTGACGGTGAGCCCCTGGCCGACGACCGCGGGGCCCGACCCGTCCCGCTCGGCGGCCAGCATCGCCCGCAGGCGCGAGACCGGCATGACGGCGGGGCATTCGGCGCTCGGGGCAGCGGCCACGGGCGCCGCCGGGGTGACGAACAGTGCCGCCAGAGTTGCGCTCAGTAGCAGCGACGCGGACAGGCGGGCGTACAACCAGTTCATGGAATGGTCCTCGGCCGCGGCCCGCGGGAGTCCGGACCTGATGCCTCACCGTACGGCGTCTGGCGCATACGGAACAGGGGGTGTGACGAAAACGATCACTTTGGGCTAGCCCGCGTCGCCTCGGCCACCCGTCCCGGCACAGCCATCCGCCAGGAGCGGGCACACGCGGGCGAACGGTCAGCCGCCGCGGCGCTCCAGCCAGGCGAGGAGCGTGCGCACCCCGAAGCCAGTACCGCCGACCGGCAGGTAGTGGTCGGCCAGCTGGGACGACAGGAACGCCGGGCCGGCGATGTCCAGGTGCGCCCAGGGGACGTCGCCGACGAAGCGCCGCAGGAACAACGCCCCCATGATCGCCCCGCCGCCGGCCCCGTCGCCGGTGTTGTTGCAGTCCGCGATCGGCGAGTCGAGCAGCCGCTCGAGGTCGGGCCACAGCGGCAGGGGCCACACCGGCTCGCCGGCGACCTCGGCGGCCCGCCGCAGCGACGCGACGAGGTCGTCGTCGCTGCCGAGCAGGGCCGCGGCGAGGCCGCCGACTGCGGTGACCGCGGAGCCCGTGAGCGTGGCGACGTCCACGATCGCGTCCGGCGCCCTGGAGGCAGCGAGGTCCAGCGCGTCGGCCAGGACGAGCCGTCCCTCGGCGTCGGTGTCGCGCACCTCGACGGTGGTCCCGCCGTGGACGGTGATGACGTCGCCGGGGCGCTGCGCGTCGGCGCCGGGCAGGTTCTCGGCCAGCGCCAGGAGGCCCGTGACCTCCAACCGGACGTCGAGGTCGGCCAGCACCGTGCAGACGGCCGCCACCGTCGCGGCGCCTGCCATGTCCATCTTCATCGTGTCCATGCCGGTGCCGCGCTTGAGGCTCAGCCCGCCGCTGTCGAACGTGATGCCCTTGCCGACGAGTGCGACCGACCCCAGGGGGTTGACGGGCCGGTAGCGCAGCTCGACCAGGCGAGGCCCCTCGCTGGACCCGCGGCCCACGGCCAGCAGGCCGCCGAATCCTCCGGCGGCCAGGGCGGCCTCGTCGCGGACGACGACTTCGCAGCGGCCGTCGACCAGCTCGCCGACGGCCGCGGCGAGGGCGTCGGGGCGCTTGTGCCCGGGGGGGAGGTTGACCAGGTCGCGGGCCACCAGGGTCGCGCGCGCGTAGATCGCGGCACGGCGCAGCACCCGCTCGGCCTCGGGCAGCAGCGTGGAAGGCCCCAGGACGACGACCTCGCGCAGGTCCGGAGCGGAGCCGTCGCTGCGGAAGCGGCGCTCGCGGGCCGCGCCGAGGTGGAAGCCCTCGGCGACGGCCTGGACGGCACCGGCGGTGGGGTGGACCTGCGCCAGCGTGGTCGCCACCCGGCGAGCGTCACCGGCGGCCGCGGCGGCGACCCCCGCGGCCCGGCGCAACCGCTCGTCATCGGTGGCGTCCATCCGCCCGAGGCCGACGAGCAGCACGCCGCCGACGGGCAGGCCGGGGGCGGCGAGCCGCAGCGACTGGCCGATGTCGCCGCGGAAGTCGGGTGTGACGGGCAGCGCGTCGAGTCCCAGCGCGGCCAGGACGGGCCCGGCTCCCGGCCCCTCGATCCCGCCCTTGAACACCCCGACGACGAGCAGGTCGGCCTCGACGGCGAGCGGGTCGACGGCGGCGGCGGTGACCGACAGCAAGACAGAGGCCTCCGGTGGTGGGAAGCGCGCAGTGTAGGACCCCGCCCCGCCCGGCGCGGACCCGGGGTGCCGTGGATACCCCACCGGATCGGTGGACGATCCACGGCACCCCGGGGGGTCAGCGCTCGGGGTTCCAGGTGCTGTTAGCGCCGCAGAGCACGACGCACGGCTCGCGGGCGTCGACGAGGCCGGCGAGGAGCGCCGCGAGGCCGGTCGCGCCGCCCGGCTCGACCGCCAGCCGGCAACAATCCCAGAGCCAGTCGCGGGCGGCGAGCACGTCGGTGTCGGACACAAGGACGACCTCGTCGACCGCGCGCTGGGCGACGCCCAGGTTCAGCGGCGCGGTACGGCGGGCGCCGAGGGCCGAGGCGGTCACCGAGTCCACGCCGACGTCGACGGGGACACCGGCGGCGAGCGCCGCGTGCAGCGTCGGGATTCCCTCCGGCTCCACGCCCACGACCCGCGTCCCGCTGCCCTCGCAGGCCAGGGCGACCCCGGACACGAGCCCGCCGCCGCCGACGGCCACGAGCACCGCGTCGACGCGGTTCCCGACATCGGCGAGCACCTCGCGCCCGACGGTGCCCTGCCCGGCCACGACGAGCGGGTCGGCGTAGGGGTGGAGGAACGGCGCGCCGAGGGCGTCGGCGAGGTCCCGCGCGTGGGCCTCCGCCTCGGCGTACTGCTCGCCGTGCCGCACGACGGTCGCGCCGACCGCGGCCAGCCGCCGCGCCTTGAAGTCCGGGACGCTGCGGGGGACGACGACGGTGGCCGCGCAGCCGGCGACCGCGGCGGCGTACGCGACGCCCAACCCGTGGTTGCCGCCCGACGCCGCGACCACCGCCGCCGGCAGCGGGTCGAGGGCGAGCACGGCGTTGGTCGCGCCCCGCGCCTTGAACGAGCCGGTGACCTGCAGCTGCTCGAGCTTGAGCCATACCTGCCGGCCGTCGAGCTCCACGGCCATGACGGGGGTCCGCCGCACGTGCGGGCCGATGCGTGCCGCGGCCGCGTCGACGTCGGCGCGGGTCGGCAGGTCAGGCGGTGCGCTGGGCACGCGGCAGACCGTCGGCGTCCAGCGGCCCATCCAGCGAGGCGCGGATGCGGATCGCGGGGTCGGTGGGGCCGACCTCCACCCAGTCGCAGCGCCCCTGGCAGCGGCGCAGGCACGCCTCCGGCACCCGCACCCTCTCGACGAAGGGCAGCATCTGGGTGCAGCTGTGGCAACGGTAGGTGGTGTTCGCGCGGGCCATTGCCAGCTCTACGCGGCGATCTGCTTGTCGATGGGCCTGCCGTCGCCGTCCAGCGTGTAGATCGTCGGGACCCCCGTCGGGATCTCCAGGCCGGGGATGTCGGCGTCGCTGATGCCGTCGAGGTCCTTGACGATGGCGCGCAGGCTGTTGCCGTGGGCGGACACGAGCACCGTGTCGACCTCGCGGGTCGCCGGCAGGACGGTGCCGCGGAAGTACGGCAGCGCGCGGCGCCCCGTGTCGGCGAGGCTCTCGCCGCCCGGGGGCGGCACGTCGTAACTGCGGCGCCAGATGTGCACCTGCTCGTCCCCGAACTCCTCGGCCGTCTGGGCCTTGTTGCGGCCGGTCAGCGCGCCGTAGAAGCGCTCGTTGAGCTCCCAGGCCTCGACCTGCGCCAGGTCGGCCTGGTCCAGCGTGTCGAGCACGATCCTCCCGGTGTCGATCGCGCGGCGCAGCGCAGACGTGAACGCCCGGTCGACACGGATGCCGGTCTCGGCGAGTCGCTGCCCGCCGCGGCGGGCCTCCTCGCGGCCGACGTCGGACAGCGGCGTGTCGACCCAGCCGGTGAAGCGGTTCTCGGCGTTCCACTGCGACTGCCCGTGCCGGATGAGGATGAGGGTGGCCATGGCGGCAACCTACACGACCGGCCGTTTGAGCTACGGTGCCGTAGGTTACGCTTCCGTAACCCGCCCGAACCCGCGCGCCAATCCAGGAGTGCCCGCATGACCGTGTCCGCCGACCAGCACCTGCTCGCGGAGCTCGAACCGAAGGCCGAACAGCTGCTGCGCCGCCACGAGAAGGCCGCACGGGAGTGGTTCCCGCACGACTACATCCCCTACAGCGTCGGGCGCGACTTCGACAGCGACCCGTGGACTCCCGACCAGTCCCGCCTGACGGGCGTCGCACAGACGGCGTTCGAGGTGAACCTGCTCACCGAGGACAACCTGCCCAGCTACCACCGCGAGATCCACGACATGTTCGGCGCCGGCGACGGCGCCTGGATCAACTGGGTGCATCGCTGGACGGCCGAGGAAGGGCGTCACGCGATCGTCCTGCGCGACTATCTGGTCGTGACGCGCGCGCTCGACCCCGTCGCGCTGGAGCGCGGGCGGATGCAGAACGTCATGGTCGGCTACGACAAGGAGGGCAAGAGCACCCTGCAGGGGATGGCCTACGTCGCCTTCCAGGAGCTGGCGACCCGCATCAGCCACCGCAACACCGGCCGGTTCTCGCAGGATCCGGTCGCCGACCGGATCATGGCGCGCATCGCGACCGACGAGAACCTGCACATGGTGTTCTACCGCGACATGCTCGCCGCGGCGATCGAGCTCGACCCGTCGGCGGCGGTGCGGGCGATCGCCGCGGAGGTGATCGGGTTCGAGATGCCGGGCAGCGGCATGTCGGACTTCAACCGCAAGGCCGTGCAGATCGCCAAGGCGGGCATCTACGACCTGCGCGTGCACCACGACGACGTCGTGTGGCCGCTGCTGCGCCACTGGGACTTCTTCGGCATCGAGGGCCTGGACGACGACGCCGAGCGGGTCCGCGACGAGACCGGCAAGTTCCTCGAGGCGCTCGACGCGCAGGCGTCGCGCTTCGAGGCCAAGCGGGCCGCCTCCGCCGAGCGCGCGGCCGCTCGCGCCTGACCGCCGCTCACCACGACCGGCCCGCGACGACCGGCGCCCCCCGGGTCTGTTCTGATCCGTTCCCTCCCGGACACAGAGCAGAACAAACCGATGGGACGGGTGGGGTGCTGGACCGGAGGGCGCTACCCGGCCAGGTCGCCCGCGCGCTTGGGCAGGCGCGACAGGCCCGTGTAGGCCAGCGCCGTGAGATGGGCGGCGACGACCTCCTTGTCGGGGACCCGCTCCTCGGCCCACCAGGCTCCGACGTGGACGACCATGCCGACGAGGGCGTGGGCGTACAGCGGCGCCGCGGCGACGTCGACGCCCGTGCGGGTGAAGAAGTCGGCGAGGATCTGCTCGGCCTTCTCCGCGACGTCGGACAGCAGCCCCGCCATCCCACCCCCGGAGAAGCCGGCGGGGGAGTCCCGGGTGAGGACCCGGAAGCCGTCGGGGTCGTCCTCGATGTAGTCCAGGAACGCCATCGCGCTGCCGTGGACCTGCCCCCGGGCGCCGGCACCTTCGCTGAGGCGGTCGGTGATCATCGCCAGCAGGCGCGACGTCTCGCGGTCCACGACGACGGCGTACAGGCCCTCCTTGCCGCCGAAGTGCTCGTACACCACCGGCTTGGACACCCGCGCGCGGCCGGCGATCTCCTCCACCGACGCCCCGTCGAACCCGAGCTCGGCGAACACGCTCTTGCCCACCTCGACGAGCTGCGAGCGCCGCTCGCTGGCCGTCATCCGCCGCTCGGTCATGAGCCGACCGTAGCGCGCGGGTGCCGGGACGGGGTGGCGGCGATGCGGCGGCGGCTGTGCTGACCGGCGGGTCCCGGAACGCACGACGGCCCGCCTGAGGGCGGGCCGTCGTGGCGGCGGTGTGACCGTCGCGGGTCAGGCGTCGTCGTTTGCGTCGTCGTCCGCGTCCTCCTCCTGGTCCTCTCCCGCGTCGTCGTCCGCCTCGTCCTCCTGGTCGTCGTCCGCGTCGTCGTCGCTCTCGTCGTGGTCGTCTCCTTCCTCGTCGTCGTCGTCGAGCGCGTCGCACGCGGCGGCCCGGCGTGCGGCCTTGGCGGCGCGCCGCGCGGCCCCGGCGGCCTCGTCGGCGGCTTCCTCGGCGGCCTCGTCGGCGTCCTGCCGACGCTCGGCGGCTTCCTCGGCGGCCTCGTCCGCGGCGTCCGCGGCGTCCTGTGCGGCGTCGAGGTCCTCGTCGGTCTGCGTGTCCTCGGCCCGAGCCTTGGCGGCGGCTGCCGCCTCGGCGGCGGCGACGGCGAGCTGCTCGGCGGCGACGGCGGCGGCCTCGGCCTCGGCGGCCTCCTGCGCGGCTCGCGCTGCCTCGGCGGCGGCCTTTGTGGCGTCCCGGAGGTCCTTGGTCTCCTTGCGCTCGCAGCGGAACAACGCGGACCGGGCCACCACCCGGTCGGCGGTGTAGCCCCGGCTCGGCGACCCCGTGCCGTGGACGACGACCGCGTCCTGGACGTCGAAGTCGGCGAACTCGCCGCGGCCGGCGTCGTGACGGATGCGGGCGCCGTCGGTGACGGTGATGTCGGGCGTCGAGCGGCGCAGGGCGCGGGTGCCGCCGCGCACCTGGATGGTCAGGCTGTCGTCGGTCCCGTCCACGGCGACGACCGTGCCGGTCACCGTGAACGGGCGGACGCGGTCACGGCCGCGGCGCTGGTCACGGCTGCGGCCGCGGTCGGTCTTGCGTGCCTCGCTGCCCTTGTCCCTGGACGAGGCGACCTTGTCGCCGCGCGGCTCGGCAGGGCCCGCCGCGGCCGCCGGCAGTGCGAGCGCGGACAGCACCAGGCCGGCGGCGGTGACGACCGCCGCGACGCGGCGGCTGAGCGTGGGGTGTGACACGGTGGGGCTCCTCGACTCGGGTGGGCTGGTTACGTACAGTAACCTCGGCCGCCGAACCGATGACCTTGAGGGCGGGCGCCTCAGCCGTGTATCGCCTGGCGTACGAAGTCGGCCTTGGCCGCGGTGTAGGCCTCGCGGTCGTCGTGGTGGGCAGCCGCCAGCCGCCGCTTCAGCACGGCGTAACGGCCGGCCAGGGCAGGGTCGGCGCGCAGCGCGTCGCGGAAGGCGAGCGGTGCCCGCCAGCCGTCCGCCCCGGAACCGACGACGTGGACGTGGTGGGTGCGCACGCCGTCGGCGCAGCGCAGCAGGAAGCGATGCTCCGGGTCCCCCTCGTCGGCCCAGTAGGAGTAGCCGAGGTTCCGGATGGGCTCGACGCAGGCGTCGAGGTCGTCGCTGCCGACGAGGATGTCGATCACGGGCTTGGCGGCCAGACCCGGCACGGCTGTGGAGCCGACGTGTGCGACGGCGCGGGCACGCGGCCCGAGCGCGGCGCGCAGCGTGGCGGCTTCGGTCGTGAACCGGCCGGGCCACCGGGGATCGGGGTCGCCGATCTCGACCGGCACGAGGTGCGCCGCGGCGGCCTCGGCGTCGGCGACGTGTCGGGCCACCGCCGCGCGCAGCCGGGTGGCCTCGCGCACCGCGGGCGCGACCGCGGCGGCGCACCCCGGGTCCAGCGCGCCTTGGGGCACCACGAGCGTGGCCGGCCAGGGCCTGTCAGCGGCCGGGGCGGCACCGTCCAGGAGCCCGGCGGGCTCGACCAGCACGAGTGACCGCACGCGGCCCGGATCACTCGCCGCCACGCCGACCGCCTGCTGCGTCGCCGACCCGACGGCGAGCAGGTGCGCCCGGCCCCCGGGCGCGTCAGCGAGCGCCCCGGCGAGCCGGGACGGGGCTACCGCGACGACCCGCAGCCGCTCGCTCCAGTCGTGCGGCGGGCGCCACCCGGCCACCACGAGCGTGGGCCCGACGGGAGCGTCCGTCCGCGCACCGCTGGTGGCGGCACCGCCGGCCGCGACCTCAGCTGTCACGTCACGACGATGTCGGCCAACGCCGGCCCATCCGGGCGCTCGAGCTGGTCCCTGGTGGACTCGACCGGTTCCTTGTCGGGACGCCAACGCTGGAAGCGGGTGGCGTGGCGGAAGCGGTCGCCGGTGAGCTCGTCGTAGCTGACCTCGCAGGCGACGTCCGCCAGGACCGGCAGCCACGCGAGGCGGCTGTCCCCGCTCCAGCGGCTCGGCTCACCGGGCCGGCGCGCCCCCGCGCCGAAGGACTCGGGCGCCTCGTGCTCCCGCAGCGGCGCGAGGAGCGCCACGCGGTCGGCGTCGCCGAAGCCCGAGCAGTGGCCGATGAAGTGGAGCCGGCCGCCGTCGGTGTACCGCCCGAGCAGCGGCGACCCGGCCCGGTCGCCCTGCTTGTGCAGCCGGTAGCCTCCGATGACCATGTCCACGGTCTGGCGATGCTTGACCGTCACCTTCGCGCGCTCACCCTGGACGTAGCCGCCGTGGGCCTGCTTTGCGACGTTCCGTCGCAGCCGGCGCTCCGCGAAGGGCGCGCGGCGCAGGTCGGCACCATCGAGGCCGTTGGCCTCCATGGGGCTGACCGGCGGCGGGGAAGGCCAGCCGGCCATCACGCGACCTCGCGGAGATCGACGACGCTGCCGGTCTCGACGTCGCGCTCCAGCAGCGTCCACAGCCGGCGCGCCGCGTCGGCCGGATCGACGAGCCGCCCGTCGGCGTCCAGGGCCTGGAACCGCTCGACGCGTGGGAAGTCGACGGGATCGGCGGCGCGGATCCGCTCCTGCATCCCCGTGGCGACCACGCCGGGCGCGACGGCGAGCACGCGCACCGACGGCTCGCGCTCGCGTTGCTCCAGGCCCACGCTGCGCACCCACTGCTCGACCGCCGCCTTGGCGGCGCAGTAGCTCGACCAGCCGGGGTAGGCGGTTCGCGCGGCACCGGAGCTGAGCATGACGAGGTCCGCCCGGCCGGCGAAGCCCGACTCGCGGACCGCGGTGATGAAGGCGTTGCCCAGCACCTGCGGTGCGGCGGCGTTGAGCATGACGTTGCGCCGGTAGGCCGCGGTGTCGACCTCGCCGGCGAACCCGATCGGGTCGAGGGTCCCGGCGTTGGAGACGAACACCGCCCGGCTGCCCGAGAAGCGAGCGAGGCGTGCGAGCAGGTGCGCCTCGACCAGCGACCACGACGCCGGGTCGGCGAGGTCGGCCGGCAGGTGCTCGGTGCCGTCGGTGCCACCCGAGCGGGAGATGTCGGTGACGGCGGCGTCGAAGGGCACCGCGGCGGCGAGTGCCGCCCCCAGGCCCGCCGAGGCGCCGGTGATCCACACGAGAGCGTCGGTCATGCGCGCATGCTAGGAGGTGCACGCCCCGCTACCGTCGTCGGGTGGCCTCACGACTGCTGCTGGACACCTCCAGCCTGACCTACCGGGCGTTCTTCGCGATCCCGTCGTCGATCACCGCGCCCGACGGGCGGCCGGTGAACGCGGTCCGCGGCTACCTGGACATGACCGCCCGCCTGGTGGCCGACCTGCGGCCCGACGAGGTCGTCCACGTCTTCGACCACGACTGGCGGCCGGCCGAGCGGGTCGCTGCCTACGCCGGTTACAAGTCGACCCGGCGCGACGACCCCGAGGCGTTGCCGCCGCAGTTCGACGTGCTGCGCACGGTGCTCGCCGCCTTCGGGCACCCGCGCGCGGAGGCCGAGGGCTGGGAGGCCGACGACGCGATCGCGACGCTGTGCGAGCAGGCCGGCGCCGGCGATGAGGTCGAGGTCGTGACGGGCGACCGCGACCTGCTGC
This sequence comes from Egibacteraceae bacterium, assembly GCA_030446775.1. GTDB lineage: Bacteria > Actinomycetota > Nitriliruptoria > Euzebyales > Egibacteraceae > JAUJMQ01. The sequence continues at coordinate 2,028 of JAUJMQ010000037.1, read as the reverse complement.
AGCTGGTCCGCGACGGTGGCGATGGGACGGCGGCGGTGCGGGTGCTGTTCACGGTCAGGGGGGTCAGCGACCTCGGCCGCTTCGACGAGGCGGCCGTGCGCGCGAAGTACGGCGTGCCGGCGTCGCGCTACGCCGACTTCGCGACCCTGCGCGGCGACCCGTCCGACGGCCTGCCGGGCGTCAAGGGGGTGGGGGAGAAGACGGCGAGGGCGCTGGTCACCGCCTACCCCGACCTGTACGCCCTCGCCGCGGACGCCGGCGCGCACCCGCCGCGGCTGGCCGCCGCCCTGCGCGGCGCCGTCGGCTACCTCGCGGCGATGACCCGGGTCGTGCCCGTCCGCCGCGACGTCGCCGTGACCGTCGACCGGTCCCAGCGTGACGACGCCGCGCTCGACGCGCTCGCCGAACGCCACAACCTCGAAGGGCCGATCCGGCGGCTGCGCGAGGCGCTGGATGACTAGGAAGGGATTCGCGGCCGCCGTCGTGGCGGCCGCCCTCCTGGCCGGCTGCGGGGAGCCGGCCGTCGACCTGGACCTGCCCGCCCGCGAGCCCGGCCAGCAGGTGCTCGACCTCGCCGGGATCCTGGACGCCGGCGCGGTGGGCGAGCGCCTGGACGCCCTGCGCGCCCACGGGCTGGACGTCGTCGCGGTCACCTACGAGACCGCCCAGTCCAGCTGCGGCGAGGCGTTCCGCGCCGGCGGGGAGCTGGTCGAGGCCTGGGACGCCGACGTCGCGCTCGTCGCGGTCGCCGCCCCGGGGGACTTTACGGCCACCGGTGACGACCGGGAGCGCTGCCTCGGCGTCCGTCCGCGCGACGACCGCGCCGTCCCCGGCGACCTGCGCGAGCGGATCGCCGAGCAGATCGTCCCGCCGCTGGCCGCGGGCAACGACTGGGCAGGCGCGTTCGTCGCGGCCGCCGACGCGCTCGCCGAGGTCGTCCGGTGAGGATGGAGGAGCTCGAGCTCGTGTGCCAGGAGGCGGCCCGCACGCTCGCCGCGCGGCCGCAGCGGCCGGTGCCGGCGACCGTCGTCGTGCCGCTGCCGGCGGCGACGAAGGTCACCTCGCTGCCCGACTGGCCCGATGAGGACCCGGCCCGCTTCGACCTGCTCGCGGCCTTCGCCCGCGACGTGCTGGCGCCGGCCGGGGCGCCGTGCTACGGCTTCGTCGCCGAGGCGGTGGCCGCCGACGAGACCGGTGACCCCGTCGACGTCGTCGTCGTCGCGTTCGGCGCGCGCCGGCACTCCCCGCGCGTGACCGCCGCCCCGCTGCTCGGCGACGGGCTCGGCCCCTTCACGCCCGCCGAGGACCTCCTGCCGAGCGCCATGCCGTTCCTGTCACCGCTGCAGCACGCCGTCGACGCGGCCGCCGCCCCTACCTGACCCGGGCAGCACCGGCGGCGCCCCGGGCAGCGACCGGCGGCGGCCCCCCGGCGTCCGCCGGCGGCCGGGTGCCGGAACGGGTCAGGCGACGAGGTTGAGCACGACCAGCCCCACCAGCAGCACCGCGACGCCGACCCTCCAGCAGGCGCGGGAGAATGACGCGCGGTAGTCCAGGCCGGCGGGGGAGTAGGCGGGGGCAGGCGTCCGCGGCGGCGGCGTGACGAGGACGCGGTCCGGCGCGCCGCCGGCGCGCGCGCGGTCGTAGCCGGCCCGCCGGGCGCCGTCAGCGAGCACGGTCCACGCCGCGTTCGCACGGCGCGCGACCTCCGCCGAGGCCTCGTCGCCGGGGTGGTGATCGGGATGGTGCTCGCGCATGAGCCGCAGGTAGGCGGCGCGGACCTCCCGAGGCCCGGCGAGCGGGGTGACGCCCAGGGCCTGGTAGTGGTCGGGGCTCATCGGCTTCCAGCGTAGCCCGGCGGTGCGACAGGCCCCGGTGGCCGGGTGGCCGGACCGGCGGGGCGCCCCGCCGCGACCGCCGCGGCGGGCAGGGCCCCCACCCACGCCCCCTGGCGCCGCCACGTCCACCCCTCGACGCGCAGGGAGGCGGGCCGCAGCGTCGACCCCACCCCGTACCACCGGTCGCTCACCC
>JAUJMQ010000002.1:160004-165716 GCA_030446775.1 Egibacteraceae bacterium | reverse complement strand
CTCGCGCGCGGCGCAACCAGCAGTGAGCTGCCGCACGGACGGCTCGTCGTCCTGCGAATCGACGAGATCCAGAACACCAGCGGCCCGGAGGAGCTGTCGCAGCTGCTGACGGCGGTGGGTGACGCGCTCGACGCGACCACGACCGAGACCGACGCCGCGGGGATCGAGCGGGAGCGGCTCCTGCCGGTCGCCGTCTACCTGTCCGGACTGCCCGACTTCGGCAGCCTCGCGGCGAAAGCCGGCGCCACGTTCTCGCGGCGGTTCAAGACCGAGGAGCTCGAGCCGCTGACCGAGTCCGACCTGCGCGCGGCGCTCTTGCCGTTCACCGCCGACGGCTGGCCGCTGCTGACCGACGACGGTCCCCGTGCCGTCCACATGGATCCGGTGGCCGTGGACGTCGTCGTCACACGGTGCCTCGGCGACCCGTTCCTGTTTCCAGCTGGCGGGCGAGGCGGCCTGGAACGCGGGCACCGGCGCGGTCGTGAGCGGCGAGGAGGCCCAGCGTGGCTGGCAGGCAGCCCGACGCGAGATCACGCGGTACGCCGCCGCCCGCCTCGAGGGGCTTTCCGAGTTGCAGCTACGGTACCTGGAGGCGGTCGCTGCGCTCGACCCCGAGGACCGCAACGCCGCCGAGGTCGCGAGACGCCTCGGCCGCGAAAGCTCCCGGCACCTCGGCTCCACGGCGCAGGCGTCGAGTTCGACCACCGCCTCACCCGCCGCCGCGCGGGACGCGTGCGGTTCCGCTCCCAGGTCGTCGAGGCGTACTTGCAGGGCGGCTGGCCGTAGGTCTGGCCCGCGCCGGTGGCGTCGCGGCCCCAAGTCAGACGGTTGGCCCAACCGGACCGTGGCTCGCCATGTGGAGGTCGGTAGTGATCCAGACCCCGGAGTGTCCGGCGAAGGCGTACCGTCGATGCACGAGCCCCTACCCCAAGGGGTCTACCGGCCGAATCGACGACGTTCCGTCTTGCCGGTGATGGACTGCGTCGGCGTGACGTGTGCGGCCCGGATCGAGGCCCGGCAGCGGGCGCGCAGCGGCTCGGCGGTTCCGTTGGTCCCCATCAGGGAAGGAGGCCCCGACGACGAGGAGGGGACCTGATGGCGTCTCAAGGGCTGAGCTACGCGGTCGACATCGTGTTCTGCATCGACGTGACAGGCAGCATGAGCCCGATCCTGGACAAGGTGAAGGAGAACGCGCTCCGCTTCTACGAGGACGTGCAGCGCAACCTGACCGAGAAGTCCAAGAACGTCGATGAGCTGCGGGTGCGGGTCATCGCGTTCCGCGACTTCAAGCACGACGGGGCGGCGGCGATCCAGGAGTCGCCCTTCTTCGCCCTGCCCGACGAGCAGGCGGCGTTTGCCGACTTCGTCGGGGGACTGACGCCCGAGGGCGGCGGCGACGCGCCCGAGTCGGGCCTCGAGGCGGTCGCGTTGGCGACCTCTTCGGACTGGACCACCAGCGGCGACCGCCGGCGGCAGGTGATCGTGGTGTGGACGGATCAGCCGGCACAGCCGCTCGACGGCGCCGGCGCCCCGGCGCCGTACGGCGACCGGATCCCCAAAGACTTCAGCGCGCTGACGGACCTGTGGGAGAACGACCAGGGCCCGATGGGCGCGAGCTCCAAGCGTCTGATCCTGTTCGCCCCCGACGGCCCAGGGTGGAGCGACATCTCGGGGGTGTGGGAGAACGTCGTCCACCACCCGTCGCAGGCAGGACGGGGTCTGTCCGACGTCGACTACGGCACGATCATCGACTCGATCGCCAACTCGGTGTGACCACCGGCGCCAGTACGCCTGACGCCCCAGCCGTGGCCACCGTCTCGTTCCGCTTCAACCTGGCGCAGGTCGAGGGCCAGGGAGAGGACGCCGACCCCATCCTGCGGTTCGGTCCCAACCTGGGCCTTGTCGGCGCGCTCGACGGGATGGGCGGTGCCGGCGGGACCGTCTACGAGACCCCCGAGGGGCCGCGCACGGGCGCGTACATCGCGTCGCGGGTCGCACGCGACCTCGTCGAGCGGCGCATGGTCGAGCTGTTCGAGCCCGAGTGGCAGCTCGACGGCCCCGCCACGGCCACCGAGCTGCACCGCGTCCTGGTCGAGGGGCTGGCTGCGCGCCTGGTCGAGCTGAAGGCGCCCACGAGCGCGCTGCGCTCCAAGCTGGTCAGGGCGCTGCCGACCACCATGGCGCTGGTCGCCCTGCAGCGAACCGAGCCCGCAGGCGCGTCGTGGGCCGCGCACGTCTTCTGGGCCGGCGACTCCCGGTCGTACGTCCTGGAACCGGAGGCCGGCGCTCGCCAGCTCACGATCGACGACCTCCGCTCGGGTGGCGACGCCCTGCACAACCTGACCGACGACTCCCCGATGGACAACACCATTTCCGCGGACAAGGAGTTCCACGTGAACTATCGGCAGGTCGCCCTCTCCGCGCCCTGCCTGGTGGTGTCCGCCACCGACGGCTGCTTTCACTACGCGCGCTCGCCCATGCACTTCGAGCATCTGATCCTTTCCACGCTGCACGACGCCGAGAACGCCGAGGGCTGGAACAGCGCGCTCCAGGCGGAGATCGCCGCGGTGACCGGCGACGACGCAGCCCTCGCGCTGCTCGGCGTCGGGGCGGACTTCGCAGGCTTCAAGGATCTGTTCGCCGAGCGGACCCGTGGGCTGCGGCGCCGCTTCATCGAGCCGCTGGACGAACTCCACAGCCAGGTCCAGCAGGCCGAACGGGAGCTCGCGGAGCTGCGCCACCGTCGCAGCACGCTGCTGCGTGAGCTGTGGGATGCGTACAAGCCCGAATACGAGCGCTACCTCGCCGCGAAGGGGGACGGATCATGAAGGCAGGGGACGTCGTCGGGGGCTACACCATCCTGGAGGACTTCAAGGTCGTCGGCGCCGGCCTGTCCAAGTGGACCTTCGCGGAGCGGGACGGGCGGGAGTACTTCATCAAGGAGTTCCTGAGCCCGACCTACCCGGACGAGGACGCGCCGGGCAGCCCCAAGACCAAGGCGCGCAAACGGGCACGCTGCGCGACGTTCGAGGCGCACCACCGCGGCATCCAGGAGGCGCTGGCCCCCGTGTCGAGCTACGGCGGGAACCTGATCGTCACCCTCGACTTCTTCCGCTGCGGCGCCAAGTACTACAAGGTGACCGAGAAGGTGGACGCAGCCGGCCTCGAGCCCGCCGAGATCGCCGCCCTGGACTTCCCGAACCAGCTGGTGCTGCTCAAGACCGTGGCGCACAGCCTGAAGATCCTGCACGACCTGTCGATCGTCCACAGCGACCTCAAGCCGACCAACGTGCTGATCAAGCGCACCGAGTTCGGCTACACCACGAAGCTCATCGACTTCGACAACGCGTACCGGGTCGGAGCCCCGCCACCGCCCGACGAGATCGTCGGGACCATGAACTACTACTCGCCGGAGCTCGTGGCATACATCCAGGAGACCGGGCCCGCGGATCAGCTCACCCAGAAGTCCGACATCTTCGCGCTCGGGCTCATCTACGTCGAGATGCTGACCGGTGCCCTGCCGCCGTTCGACTACGAGCGCTACCGCTATCCCAGCGTCGCCTTGACCGCGGGCCAGGTGCTGCACCTGCCGCCCGGCACGCTACCGCCCGAGGTGGTGGACCTCGTCGACCGGATGATGCTCGCCGCCCCGGCCGGGCGACCCCCGGGCGCGGAGGTCCACGCCACGCCGTCGAGCGGGCGCGCGCCGACGCCGGCGCCCGCGCGCCCGCGCCCTCGGGAGCGTGTCGCCGCGGGGTCGAGCACCCTGCGGGGCAAGGGACTCCGCGCGGTGGGCCGCGTCGCCGATGCAGCACCACCTGTGCCCGACACCCGTTCGGGACGGCTGCTCGGCAAGCTGCTGACCCGGCTCAAGGACGCCGGCAGCCCGTGACCGCGTACTGGCGCTGCGCCGTCTGCGAGGGCGTCAACGCCGGCGGCAGAACCTGCGCCGCCTGTGGCGCCACACGCACGCGCTGGGAGTGGGCCGAGACCGCGGCCCTCGAGCGGGTCGAGCGGCGTCGCACTCCACCGCCCCAAGCCCCACCTCCGGTCCCGGTCGAGGATCCCGACCGGGCACCGTTGGAGGGGGGGTCGTTCCCAAGCCCGGCGGACTACGGTCCCCGTTTCTTCGTGCTCCCGACACCAGTTGGCTGCCTCGTCGTCTCGCGCCATCGTCGCCCCCGTTGACCGATAGGGCACCGAGGCGCCCCCACCGGCGGCACGCCGCAGCTGCGCCTGGAGCGTCGGTCAGCAGCCCGACGTGGAAGCGTCTCGGTTCGTCTCACCACAGGCCGGGGAGCCGTCGGCACGGCGCTGTTGCTGACGTCGACCGGTGGGGAGACTCGTGGTCGTGTTCGGTTCCCTCGACGGCTCCTGCCCCGCGGTCGCCATGGAGCAGCAGCAGGTGCCGGAGCTGTTCACCATCGACGAGCAACGCCCGCTGCAGGTGGAGGTGATCAGTCGGTACGCCGGCGGTGACGCCCTCGTCACCGACATCTCCTACGACCACGCTGCCGGAGGTCGGGCGCTGGCGTCGGTCGTCACGCCTGGACGGGCGGTTCGGGCGGGAGTGATCATCGCCCACGGCGGGTCCGCGGACGGCAGGCGGTTCTTCCTTGACGAAGCAGTCGCTCTGGCCGGGCGCGGTTTCGCGGTGCTGCTGACGGCGATCTCCTTCCCCGACCACGGTGACGCCGAGGTGACGGCCCACGCCGTCCGGGTGGCCGTGTCGACGCAGCGGCGGGGACTCGACGTGCTGACCACCTGGGTGGGTGTGGATCCTGCTCGCCTCGGCTTCTTCGGCCACAGCGGCGGCGCGTTCCAGGGCGCCATCCTCTCCGCGGTGGAGCCGCGGTTTGCGGCGATCGTCCTCGCGTCGTACGGATCCGGCACGCTGCTGCGCCTGGCGGCCGAGGAGCTGCGGGGCCAGGGCGTCGGCAACGCTCGGCCATACCTCGATGTGCTCCACCGCTTCGATCCCGTTGCCTACGTCGCCACTCCGGGCCGGCGCCACCTGCTGTTCCAGCACGGCGTGGAAGACCAGACGGTGCCGAGGGCCGAGGCGGTGGCCGCCTACGCCGCCGCGGTGCCGCCGCGGACGTGGCGTGAGTACCCCTGCGGTCACGGAACGGACGCCGACCCGCAGGCTCGGCGCGACCGGGCCGAGTTCTTCTGCTCGATGCTGTCACCCGACGACGCTCCCGTCGCCGACGGTCAACCGGGGCAGACGCTCGACGCCGAGTCCGCGAGCTCGCGCGCCTCGTCGCCAGCCCGCTGGCCGGCGTCGAGCAGGAAGCCCCCGGTCAGGCGCTGAGCTCGCGCTCCAGCGCTGTGCGAAGCGCGGCGTCACGCGGACGGCGCGACGAATCGAGTGGCAGGAGGGCCGGCGCGACCCGCGCTGCGGTCAGACGGCGGAGCCGGCGCGGTGGCGAACCGGCCGGCGCCACCACTGGGCGCGCCCCCGCAGCGGCGGTCCCAGGGCCTCGATCACCCCACTACGGGCAGGTGCCATCTCGCGGTCGTCGCGGCCGCAGTCGGCGACGCCGAGCCGCCGGTTGAACTGGGTGGTCGGCCGGCCGCACGCCCGACACGGACGTGGTACCGGCATGATGTCGATGTCTGCTGAAGGCACGCGAGGTCCCACCTCCTGTCGTTTCGGGCAGCCCGCCGGGCGCGACTCCTTCCGCGTCCGATCCCACAGTACGCCGACGT
>JAUJMQ010000002.1:132914-159904 GCA_030446775.1 Egibacteraceae bacterium | reverse complement strand
CCTCGCCTGCCCGCCATGTGCGCTGGCAGGGCCTGCAGCCCGCAGGATCCCCGAGCAGCCGGGCCGGTTCGGCGAGCGTGCACGCGGCCTCCGCCGGATCAGCTCAACACCTCGACCTCGCAGCGCAGGCCCGGCGCGTTCGACAGCCGTGTGTCGCCGGTGACGAGGGCCAGGTCCAGCAGCTCGGCCAGGGCCACGTAGGCGGCGTCGTACACCGTCAGGTTCTGCCGCAGCTGCCAGCACCGGCCGAGCAGCCGCCGGTGTGGGACCCGTCGCAGCGGCAGGTCCACCAAGTCCGTCAGGGCCAGTCGGGCCCGTCGATCGTCGAGGTCCCCGGCCAGCAGTTGCCTGCGGAGCACGGACGCGACCTCGAGGTCGATCAGCTCGGGGGCGATGAGCGTCTGGCCGCGCAGCCGCCCGCGGGCGACGTCGCCGTCGGCGGTGTCATCGGCCAGCGCGGGGGCCAGGACGCTCGCATCAACGACGAGCACGGTCCTCGGCGATCGCGTCGGCTGCGACCGACAACGGCACTCGCCCGCCGGCCCTGCCGCCGGCGCGCTCGAGCACCTCGTCGACGGTCGGCGTGTCGGCCTCCTCGATCAAGCGCATCCGCAGGTACTCCTGCAGCGACTGGTGGGCAGCCGCGGCCCGTCGACGCAGGACGGCGTGCGTGTGCTCGGGGACGTCCTTGATCTGCACGCTGGGCATGGCGCCACAATGGCGCTTCAGGCGCCAGAGCGCAAGTGGTTAGGCTGACAGGAGTTCAGTCGTCACGTGCTGTCCATGAGGAAGGCGTCGAGCGAGGCGATTGACCGCTTCCAGCCGGCGGGCCGGTCGCTTTCGATCCACGTCCGCTCGTCCAGAGCGTGCAGCACCTCGTGCACGGCGACGCGGTGATGCTCGGCGTCACCTTGCAGGCCGTAGGCCTCCACGAGCACCTCGGCGGCGGCCGGGTCGTGATATCTCGCGTGCAGCTTCGTTTGGGCGACGTCGGCGAGCGGGTCGTCCCAGGAGGCCCTCTCGAGGTCGACCACGCCGCACAGTTGCGGCTCGCCTGTTGAGGCGACGAGCAGGTTGCTGCCGATGAAGTCGTTGTGGCACAGCACCGGCTGGACGCATGAGCCGAGTGCGCCGCGGTGCCGGTCGACCAGCCGGCGCACTCGGTGTCCGAGCTCGACCGGGCCGCCTGCGTGCACGTGTTGCCCGACCAGCTGGTCGCACCTGGCGTCGACCCTGGCCCAGGCGGTCGGCCACCGAGGACCGTCGTCGAGCAGATCACCGAACCGCTCGTGTGACAGGACGTGCATCCGACGCAGCAGTTGACCGACGCCGCGGTGCAGGGCCAGGTTCCGTTGCGCGTCCAGACCCGCCCGCCGGTCGGCCCAGCGGACCCCGGGAAGGCGCGTCATGAGAACGTAGAACAACGGCCCACCACCGGCTACCTCGCCCTGCAGGAGCACGCGAGGCACCGGTATCTGCGCGACACCGCCCAGGAGACGCAACGCGCGCACCTCGGTCGCGGCTCGTCGGCCTCCGCCCGGCCCGTATGCCTTGAGCACGTACAAGGAGCCGTCCTCGCCGCGCACGCCCACCACGTGTCCGACCGCGCCCTGCACGGTCGGCGCCCAGGAGTCGACCTCGACGACAGCGGGCAGCTGGCGTCCTACCGCTGCCACCAGCTCAGCGATCGACGCGGAGGAGAGCGGCATCGCCTCCACCTTTCCCCGCGCGTGCCAAGCGCCAGGCGTTTTCTCCGGTCGGGCACACCGAACGCCACCCACCTGCCACGACCCGTTCCGCGTCGGTCCAGGGGTGACGGGAAGCGCCTCCAGGAGCGCGCCCGCGGATAACGGAACACCGTGCCCTCCAGACCCGCCTGGGTGCCGTCGCCACGCCGGTCGAACGTCACCGGGGGGAGTTCCATCCGCTCCGTCGCGGCCGGTGTATCTCGGTCGAGGAAGGAGGCCGATCCCAGTCACCGATCAGACCTGCCATGGCTGAGAAACTCATCGTTCGACGACGGGTCCATCCAGCCGATGAGCCCGGCAGGTGCGGCGGACCTGTCAGGCCGAGGGTGGCCCGCACCACGAGGTTGTCGCGGTAGTGGCGGACGCGGGCGTCGAACGGGCCCCCGCAGGTGATGAGCGTGAGCACCGGACGGCCCAAGGCGCGCGCGTGAACATCTCGTCGACGGGCAGCGACACCTTCGTGTAGGAGCGGCTCTCGCGGACGGTGAACTCCTGCCGCGACCCGTCGTCGTAGTCGACGACGACGCGATCACCGTCGCCGAGGTCGCGCAAACGGAAGAACACCCCTGGCTGCCCGGCGTAGTCGACGTGACCCGCCACGACCGCCGAACCGTCGTCGCCGGGCGCCGGCCCGTGCCGGTACCAGGCTGTCGTCGTGCCGTCCGGCGGCACGGCCATCTGCCCGCTGGCGTCCACGCCGACCGCGGCCACGGCGGCGTCCACGCCGATCGCCGGCACGTGGACCCGCACGGGGACGCGCTCCGGCGCGGTGGCCCCCGTTGCGCCGCTGGACGTCGTCCAGGCGCGCCGAGCGGTGGCGCAGCTCCGGCAGCGGCACCCTTGGCGGTCCTCGCGGCGCACCGCCGCGGCGGTCGCCTGTGACCGGTCCGCCCCGGACGGGTCCGCGTCCGCCGAGGTGCGGGGAGCCGGCAACCGTGCCCCGGCGCCGTCCGAGGCGCCCTCGGCGCGTGAGGCAGGTGGCGCGACACCGGATCCCTGCGCCGGCACGCAGCCGCCCGCCAAGGCGGCGAGCAATGCGACCGCGGCGACGCAGCCGACCGGCCGGGGCGACGCGACGACCCGGCTCACGCGAGGGCTGCCCGCGGGCGCCCGGCGCCTCGCGCGGCGGTCAGGCCGACGCAGGATGGCGCCGGCGGCGCAGCACGAACGCCGCCCCCAGCGCGGCGAGCAGCGCCGACGGCACCGCGAGACCGGACAGGAGGTCGGCGAGCGGGCGGGGGGCCGCGAGTCCGCTGTCGCCGGACGGCACGCCGCTGGGTGCGCCGGACACGTCTCTGACCGTCTGCGCGATCCAGCCGAGGCTGTCGTCGGGTGCGGAGCCGATGAGGTACAGGACGGTGGCCGTACCCTCGTCGAACTCCACGTCGGTCGGTGGCACGAGCGGCTGGTTGGTCCCGACCCGCGTGACCGCGATCCGGTGACGGCCGGACCTCAGCTCACGCGCCTTCTCGTTACCCGGGCGCACTCGACCGTCGAGCATGCGCCCGTCGAGCAGCACCCCCACGGGCCGCGACGCCGCGGTGTGGCGCACGACGAGGCGAGCGTCACCTGCGGGCAGTCGCTGGATGACGTTGGAGAACGTCGACAGCGTCGGCCCTCCCGATGCGTCGGCGTGCACGACCGCAGAGAGGTCGTCCCCGGCGCGCACGCGGATCGTGCCGGCGACCACGGGTTCGCTGTTGCGACCGCTGCCGGCCTCGCGGACCTCCACGCGGTGCCGGCCCGCGGGCAGGGACAGGGGTCGGTGCTCCGCTCCGGCGCGAAGCCCTGGAGCACCCGGTCACCGTTGAGATAGACGTCGGCGACCAGGCCACGGAACCCGTGGACGACCGTGACGCTGCCGGTCTGCTGTGCGCCGCCCGGCGCGGCCAGCGCCAGAGCTGCCACCATCACCGCTGTCACCACTGCTGCACGCATCATCGCCCCATCGCTCCATTTCTGGTTGTCCCGCGACGCCCCCGTCGCAGCGTGTTGACCGTTCCATGGCGGACACGTCGTATCCAAGTGCCGCAGAACCCCTTCAGCATGACACGTCTTGAGACTCAGGCGTCGGGCAGCGAGGTCACAGCACCCGACACGTCCTCGCGAGCGAGGAGTCTGCACGATGCGGGTCGACGCAGACCGCCGTCCACCCGTCGACCTCGATGACGAACGCCGCTCGGTGAAGCACCTGGCGAGACCCGCCGGCCGGCAGGATCTGCCAGGTCCCCCGGTGGCCGAGGCTCGCATGCAGCGCGACGTTGCTCGGCGAGAAGCGCACGAAGACGTCGCGGCCCTCGTGCGCCACGCTTGACACGGACTGACCGACCAGGAGGTCGGTGGCCAGGGGACGGATCGTCCCGGCCGGCGCCCATGCGCGGCGGACGACCGCGCCGCTGAGCGCCTGCGCGAGCGTCGGAGTCTTCGTACCAGAGGCCGATGCGGGCGGCCCAGCGGCGGGCGGCTGCCCGGCGCCAAGGGGGCGGCGGGCGGCTGCCCGGCGTCGCGGCGTCCCGCCGCCGGCGCCCGGCGCGCGGCGTCCCGCCGCCGGCGGCGGCCCGGCGTCGCGGGGTCCCGCCGCCGGCGGCTGCCCGGCGCGGGGTGCCGGCAAGGAAGTGTCCGGCCGGGCCGGGCGGGCTCGGCCCGGCTGGGCCGGGACGCGCGACCGCGTCTTGTCGCCCTCGGTGTCGAGGCGAACCTCGGACGGCCGGCGCACGATCCGGATCGGGTCGGGGGCGACGCCGGAGCGCCGACCCCGCGGCGTGCGGGCGCCGGCTCGGCGTCGCTCCGCGCGCCCACGGTCGAGAACACCCGCGCGGGGAGGAGGGCGGGGACGTCGGCGAGGCTGCTGTACTGCTCATCGTGGTCGGCGTCGAGCCACACCGGCGCGGGCTCCGGTCGGCCGGTCAGAGCGCTGCCGGGCGCCGCCGACGTCGCGGGGACCCGCTCCCGGTCGCCGGCGCCCGGTGCGGGCGAAAGCTCGGGCGGCTCGTGCGCGGGCGCTCCCGGCGGCGCGGGGCGGTCGGCTCCGGCCTGAGGGCGTGCGCGAGCACCGGCCCAGGTCCCCTCCTGGGATCGGCCCTCGCGCCGCTCGTCGCCACCGCGCGTGCCTCGCGCTGCGGCTGCCACCGCGCGCTCGGCGCCGCGTCGCGAGGCAGACGGCTCGACCGAAGTGTCGGGGTCGGGCCGCACCAGACTGCCGGCCCACGTCGCGCCGGCCGGCGCCGCGTCGCGCCGGCCGCGACGGGTGCGGACGGCGGTCGGCACCCGCCACCACAGCCCCCACCAACGCCGGTGGGCGGTGCGCAGGGCTGCCATCGCCCCCGCGAAGACCGCGAGAAGGAGGCCGAACAGCAGCAGCGGGGTGCTGGTGTCGTCGGCGGGCTCCAGCGCCGGCGCCGGCGCCTGCGGCACCGGTGCCGCGACAGCCGGCTCGGACGCCTGCGGGCTGGGCGCCGGGACACCGCCGACGCGCAGGGTACGGCTGGCGACCGCCGTCACCAGCCCGTCGTCGTAGAGCACCTCGACCACCGGCGAGCCTTGCGCGTCGGACCGATAGGTCAGCTCGAAGGTGTTCGTGAGGTCGTGGACGACCTGGTCGGCGAGGCCGGTCAGTCCCGAAGGCGACAGAGCCGTGAACAGGGTTCCCCCCGACTGTCCGGCCAAGGTGGCGGGCGGGGCGGTGGCCACCCCCTGTCCGGCGTCCAGGGCGTAGAAGATCACGCCCTCGTCGTCGAGCAGGTCGACGGCGTGGCCCCGGTCGTCGCTGTCGGTGACGCCCGCGTTGACTCCACCGCCGAAGGCCACGACCACCCGACGCACGGCCTCGGCCCGCTCGAGCTCGCCGACGGCGGCGACGACGGCCGCGTCGAGCTGCGCCTGTCCGCCGACCTCGAGGTCGCCGAGCGCCGTGATGACGGCACGCCGGTCCGATGTCGGCGGGGTCACCACCTGCGGCCGTCCGCCGTAGCCCATCACCCCGATCCGCGCCGACAGCGGAAGGCCGAGCACGAGCTCGACCGCCGCGCTGCGCGCCGCCCGCAGGGTGTCGATGTCGGCGCCCCGCGAGGTGTCCAGCAGCAGCATGACCTCCAGCTGCTCGGCGTCCGGCGGCGTCACCCGCACCTCGCGCCGCTTGCCGGCCTCCCGCGCGGAGAAGGCGATCAGCGGCGGCGGCGTACCCGTCAGCTCCGGCGGGAGGCGCAGCGCGACGCTGAGCGTCGTCTCCGGCCGATCGGTGGTGTCCGCGGCGAGGATGGCGATGCTCGGCGTGTCGGACTCCGCGGCCAGCGCGGACGGCGCGGCGAGCAGCAGCGCCACGGCGACCGCCGTGGCGAGCGTGACACCCTTGCGTGACCTCACGGGTCCCCCATCGCCGGCACGCCGTTTCGGGGGCAGCGCGCCGGCAGAGACTGTAGCGCCCGTTTTGAGGCGGGTTCGGCGCTAGAAGAAGCGCAGCTTGGCCGCCATCTCGGCGGAGAACGCCATGATGACCGCCAGGTAGAAGTATCCGGTCGCCGCCTGGATGGAGCGGCCACCCTCACGGGCCAGCTTCCACACGAACGGCGCGATCAACGCACAGATCGCGACGAAGCCCGCGGCCAGCAGGACCGTGACGATCGGCACGCCGATCAACGGCGACAGGTTGCCCGCCTCGGGAGCCGGGTTGCGCGCCGACAGCACCGTCCCTGCAGCGGCGGCGACGACGCCGGCGCCGTACAGGTAGGCGCTGTGGACCATGTAGCGGGTGGTCAGGCGGCGCTCCACGAGATACCAGTGACCCAGCAGCAGCCCGTACAGCGTCGAGCCGAGGAACAACGCCCCGAGCGCCAGCTCGGCGACGGCCAGCAGCGGGGCGCGGTCACGGACGGCGGCGAACAGCACCAGCGCCACGACCCCGGCGCCGGCGGTCGCCAGCCCGGCCACCCGCGCCGCCGTCTCCTGGCGCAGCGCCATCAACAGCAGCCAGGCTCCGGCCAGGCCCGCGAACACCCCGAGGGCCGGCACCGCCGCGGACCCCAGCCCGGACGGCGCCTCGGCACGCGTGATCGCCCACGCGCCCGCCGCGCACGCCGCGATCGTGGATCCCGTCAGCCCGAAGAAGCCCTTGCGAACCGCGCCGTAGACACCGCTGGCCCACAGCAGCACCGCGCCGCCGACGGCGGTCTCGAGCAGGATGATCGCCATGACGCCGGTGGCGCCGTTCATCGCACTGCGCTCCTGGACTGCGGTAAGGCGGCGGGCATCGCGGCGCCGGCGTCAGGCGCTGCGCGCGCGCAGCAGCGCGATCAGGGTGCGCACACCCATGCCGGTGCCGCCCTTGGCGGTGTACCAGCCGTCGCCCTCCTCGGTGAAGGCGGGGCCGGCGATGTCCAGGTGCGCCCACGGCACGTCGCCGACGAAGTTGCGCAGGTACAGCCCGGCGACGAGGGTGCCAGCCTGCTGCGGCCGCCCGATGTTCTTGTAGTCGGCGACCTCGGACTTGAGGTGGTCGGCGTACTCGTCGGGCAGCGGCAGGTGCCACACCTGCTCCCCGGCCGCCTCGGCGGCCGCGCGCACCTCGGCGACGAGCGCGTCGTCGTTGCCCATCAGCCCGGCGATCTTGTTGCCGAGCGCGACGATCTGCGCCCCGGTCAGCGTCGCGAGGTCGATCATCGCGTCGGGCGACGACTCGGCCCCGTAGGCGAGCGCGTCAGCGAGCACGAGGCGGCCCTCGGCGTCGGTGTTCATGACCTCCACGGTCTTGCCGCCCCGGTGCGTGAGCACGTCCGAGACGCGGATCGCCTCTCCGGACGGCATGTTCTCCGCGAGGGCGAGCAGACCCGTCACCTTGACGGTGACGCCGAGGTCGCGCAGCGCCGACATCGCACCGACGATCGCCGCGGCGCCGCTCATGTCCGACTTCATGGTGTTCATCGACGCCGACGGCTTCAGCGACAGGCCTCCGGAGTCGAACGTGATCCCCTTGCCGACGAGCACGACCGACCCGCTCGCGCCGTCCGGGTCGTAGGTCAGCTCGACCAGCCGCGGCTTGGCGCTGGACCCCTGCCCCACGCCGAGGATGCCGCCGAACCCGCCCTCGGCCAGCCCCTTTTCGTCGTGGATCCTCACCGCCAGCCCGCTGGCGCGCCCGATGTCGGCGACGCGCTCGGCGAGGGTCGGCGGACGCTTGTCCAGCGGCGGCGTGTTGACGAGGTCACGGGTCAGGCTCGTCGCCCGGACGACGACGGCGCCGCGGCGCACCGCCTCGGACAGGTCGGCGCCGTCGAGCCCCTCGCCGGCCAGCAGCACGATCCCGCGCACCGACGGCATGTCGTTGGCCTTCGAGCGGTACGTCGTGAAGGCGTAGGCACCCAGCCCGGCCCCCTCTGCGACGGCCTGGGCGCGCCCACCGGGATCGCCGCGGTCGCCGTCGCCGGTCTGACCCGCAGGCAGGTCGCCGGGCACCACGACGGCGAGCACCTGGTCGCGTCCCGCACCGCGCGCGGCCGCACCGGCCCCACGCCGCAGCGTCTCCAGCGTGACCTTCTCGGCCGCACCGAGCCCGACCACGAGCAGGATCGACGCGGCCGACCTGCCCCGCGTCGGGATCCTCGCGACCGTGCCGAGATCGCCCTCGAAGCGGATGGCCGCGAGCTCAGCGGCCACGTCGACGTCCAGCGCTCGCCCCGCCGCCAGCGCGTCGGCGCCCGGCACCGCCCGACCGCGTCCCGAGCCGTCGTCGGACTTCGTCGCGAAGACGGCGACGACATCGGCCGGCGCCTCCGCCAGCGACGTCCGGGCGAGGGTGATCTCGGGCACGAACGACCTCCTGGATTGCCGACCGGGAACGGCGAGTGTATCGGCGGCCTGCGACGCCTCCTCGTCGGCACCGGGTCGGTCGGCGACCGTCTCCGGGCGCCCCGATCCGGGCGTCCGGCAGCGCGTGGGCCGGCGCCCGTATCCTCGGCTCGATGGACCTGGGAGCGCTTCCCGACGGCGCGCCGGTCGCCGCCGACCTGCGCGACTACGTCGACTTCGACCTCGACGCGGCCGCGGGGCGAAGGGTGTTCACCACCGATGTCGTCGCCGTCGACCTCGTCTGCCTCGAGCCCGCGCAGGTGGTGCCCGCACGGACCCTGGCTGGCGCCGACGCGATCTACACCGTGCTCGGCGGGCGCGCGTGGGTCGTCACCGACGAGGCGGAGGTCACGCTCGAGCCGCTGCAGGCGGTGGTGGTGCCGGCGGGGGTGCCCCACGGCGTGCGCAACGACGGCGCCGACCCGCTGATCCTGCAGGTCGTCGTGAGCCCGCCCGACGAGATGCCGGGATCGGTGCTCGGTCCCGCCCCGGCCGCCGACCAGGGCGCGAGGGATGCCCGCGGCGCGCCACCCCCCGGTCTGCTGGAGCGGCTGCGCCGCACCCTGGGTGGCTGACCGGTCGGCTAGCATGCGTCCCACGCCGGGGGAGCCCGCCACATCGGGCTGAGAGTGCGCCAGGGCGCAGACCCCATGAACCTGATCCGGTTGACACCGGCGGAGGGAGCGCGCTCATGGTCTCGGGACCCGTCACCCTGCTCACCCTGTTCGCAACCCTGGCCGCCTTCGTGGCGGTGGGGGTGCGGGCACACCGGCGGGGAGCGGGCGTCGAGGACTACGTCGTGGCTCGCAACAGCCAGGACCCGGTGACGCTGGGCCTGTCCCTGCTCGCGGCCGGGATGGGCGCGTGGGTGCTGTTCGCACCACCCGAGGTGGGTGCGGCGGTGGGCCCCGTGGCGGTCGCGGGCTACGCCCTGGGTGCCGCGGCGCCCCTCGCCGTGTTCGGGCTGCTCGGTCCCCGCATCCGCGACGTCCTGCCCAGCGGCCACAGCCTGCCGGAGTTCGTGCGCCTGCGGTTCGGGCGGGGCTTTCACGCCTACGTCGGCGGGATCTCCATCCTGTACATGCTGTTCTTCGTCACCGCCGAGCTCACCGCCGTCGGAGGGGTGACCGCGATCCTGTCGGGCGCCGACCCGCGAGTCGCGGTCGTGGCGGTCGCCGTCGCGACGCTCGCCTACACGACCTACGGGGGCCTGCGGGCGTCGCTGCGCACCGACCGCTTCCAGGCCTGGCTCATCCTCGCGCTGCTCGCGCTGGCCGCGGTCGTCGTGCTGCCCGGCGCGCGGGCGCCCGCCGCCGGCGCTCCGCCGGCGCCGCCCCGCCCCGCCGGCCTGCCGGTCGCGGTGACGCTGGTGATCGCGGTCACGGCCGCGAACCTGTTCCACCAGGGCTACTGGCAGCGCGTCTGGGCGGCCCGCGACGACCGGGCGCTGCGCCGCGGTGTCGCCCTCGGCGTGGCGACGACGATCCCGGTCGTCGCCGTGCTCGGCTGGCTGGGGATCGTCGCGGCCGGACGGGGCCTGGAGCTGGGCACCCCCGGTTCCGTTCTTCGCGTTGCTGGCGTCCGCGCCGCCGTGGCTGGGGCTCGTCGTGCTCGTGCTCGGCATCGCGCTCGTCGCCTCGTCGGTGGACACCCTCGAGACGGGTCTGGCATCGCTGGTGACCGCCGAGCGTCCGGCGACGACGCTGCTCGGCGCCCGCATCGCGACGGTGGTGCTGCTCGCGCCGGCCGTCGCGGTCGCGTTGCAGGGGTACTCCGTCCTGCGGCTGTTCCTCATCGCCGACCTGCTGTGCGCCGCAACCGTCGTGCCGGCGGTCGCGAGCCTGTGGCCGCGGGCCACGACCGCCGGCGCGCTGGCCGGCGCGGTGGCGGGCCTGCTGGGCACCGTCGTGCCGGGCCTGCTCGCCGGCGGCGACCTCGGGGCGGCCCTGGCCGCCGCGACGTCCCGGGGGGCGGTGCCGACGCTGCCGCCCTTCGCGGGGGCGCTGATCGTCTCCGCCGTCACGACGGTGCTCGTGTCGCTGGCGGGCCGCGAGGTCACCGACCTGCACGCCCTCGGTGCGCGCGTCGCCGCGCTGCCCGGCGGGACGCGGTGACCCTCGGGCCCGACCTCGTCGGCGCTCTCCGCCGCGATGACGGTCGAGGTGACCCCCGACCTCGCCGCCCGCTTCGACGACGAGGAGGTCCACGCGGTCTACGGCACCGCCAGCCTCGTCCTCCACACCGAGCAGGTGAGCCGCCGGCTGCTGCGGCCCCACCTCGGCCCGCGCCAGGAGGGCGTGGGCGCCGAGCTGTGGGTCCGCCAGGAGGCTCCGGTCGCGGTCGGCGGGCAGGTCGAGGTCGTCGCCACGGTCACCGACGCGACGCCCCGGCGCGCCTGACCACCGCGGTGGTCGCGACGGCAGCGGGCGAGGTCGTCGCCCGGGCCACGTTCACGCAGGTCGTCGTCGACCTCGACAGCTGGCGGACCTGACCCGGACCCCACCCCCGCCCCGCCCGACCCAATCCTGGGTTCTGATCCGCGCCCTGCCGGAAACGGATCTAACAGAACAAACGGGTCCTCCGGCGGTGTCAGTCCTCGGGCTCGGGCCGGGCACGACCTCGAAGGTCCCGGCGAGGCGGCCGTCGGGCAGCTCCAGGGTCAGCGAGCCCGAGTAGCGGCGCCCCGGCTCCACCGTGTCCAGCGTCAGCCGTCCACCCCGCGCGCGGATGCGCGGCTCGCTCTGGGAGACCTGCACGTCGACCACGGCGACGTCGCGGACGTCGTCGCAGTCGGACGCACAGCCGGGGTCCGCGACCGCCAAGGCCTCCCCCCGGGGCGAGCGCAGCCGGGTTCTCCACGACGATGGCGAGGAAGCCGCCGTCGATGTCGCGCGAGAAGAAGCACAGGTCGGTGTCGGGCCCGGCGTTGACGTCGCAGTCGCCGGTGGACAGGCGTGGCGCCCCGTCGGACACCGCGAGCTGCCGGCCGCCGACCGTGCCGGTGATCGACAGGCCCGACCGGCCGCCGCGCGGCTCGATGCCCGCCGGCCCCTGACCCGACCCCGCGGTGCCGCACGCGGCCGCCAGCGCCAGCGCGATGATCACCGCGTTCCGCAGCCGGACCGGCGGCGCGCGAACGCCCCCGGACACCGGCGGGTCACCGGACGGATTCGACCAGGAGCGCCTGACCCTGCCCGACCCCCACGCACAGCGTGATCAGCCCACGACGCAGGCCCGGCTCGCGGCGCAGCCGTGCAGCAGCGTCGCGGTCAGCCGCGCGCCGGTCGATCCCAGCGGGTGTCCCAGCGCGATCGCGCCGCCCTGCGGGTTGACCTGTTCGGGATCCAGCCGCAGCTCACGCAGCACCGCGAGGCTCTGGGCGGCGAACGCCTCGTTGAGCTCGACCGTGTCGACCACGTCGACCGACCAGCCGGCCCGCCGCAAGGCGAGGTTCGTCGCATCCACCGGGCCGATGCCCATGATCGACGGGTCGACGCCCACCGACGCCGAGGCGACGACCCGCGCGACCGGCTCGAGGCCGTGGTCGCGCACCGCCTCGTGCGAGGCCAGCAGCACCGCCGCCGCGCCGTCGTTGAGGCTCGAGGCGTTGCCCGCCGTGACGGTGCCACCCTCGCGGAAGACGGGCCGCAGCCTGGCCAGCGCCTCCAGCGTGGTGTCGGCCCGCGGACCCTCGTCGCGGTCCACGACCGTCACGGCGCCCCTGCGGCCGGGCACCTCGACCGGGGCGACCTCGGCGGTGAAGTCACCGGCGTCCCACGAGGCGACGGCGCGCCGGTGGGAGCGCAGGGCGAACTCGTCCTGCTCGGACCGGTCGATGTCGTACTTGTCGGCGAGGTTCTCGGCGGTCTCCCCCATCGCCAGCGGCGGGTGGATCTCGGCGAGCCGGGGATTGACGAAGCGCCACCCGAACGACGAGTCCACCAGCTCCGGCACCCCGCGCGGCGGCAGGGACTCGGGCTTCGCCATCACCCAGGGCGCGCGGGTCATGGACTCGACCCCGCCGGCGAGCAACAGGTCGCCCTCGCCGACCATGATCGCCCGAGCGGCCGACACGACCGCCTCCAGGCCGGACGCGCACAGCCGGTTGACCGTCACCGCCGGCACCGTCAGCGGCAGGCCGGCGAGCAGCGTCGCCATCCGGGCGACGTTGCGGTTGTCCTCCCCGGCCTGGTTCGAGCAGCCCGCGTAGACCTCGTCCAGGCGCGCGCCGTCCACGCCGGTGCGCCCCACGAGCTCGCGCAGGACGCCGGCGAGCAGGTCGTCGGGGCGCACGGCCGACAGTGCCCCGCCGAACTTGCCGACCGGCGTCCGGACGCCGTCGATCAGGAAGACCTCTCGCAGCTCAGTCATGGCCCGATCGTACCCAGCCGCCCCGGGTTGACCGGGTGTGAAGCGGGCGTCACGAGGGCATTTGTCGCTTCCCAGGACAGATCCCAGTGCGACCTCGAAAGGCCGGGCATGGACCCGCAGATCCAGCAGATCCTGCTGATCGTGGCCGCGGCGGTGATCGTCCTGCTCGTGATCGCCCTGATCGTCGCGGCCCGCCGCCACAAGCAGCGCGAGCAGCTGCGGGAGCGTTACGGCGACGAGTACGACCGCACCGTCGCGGCGCGCGGCAGCAAGCGAGCCGCGGTGCGTGACCTGCGCGAGCGCGAGGAGCTGCGTTCGGCACTGTCGCTGCGCGACCTCAACGACGCGGACCGCGACCTCATCCGCCGCCACATGGCGACGCTGCAGTACCGCTTCGTCGAGGATCCCGCTGACGTGATGCTGCAGACCGGCCGGGTGGCCACCGAGGTGCTGCGCGCCCAGGGCTATCCGGTCGCGGAGGACCGCGACAGGGCGCTGCGCCTGTTCAGCGTCGACCACCCGTCCGACGCCGGCGCCATGCGTGCCGCCATCGAGGGCGACCACCACGGCGACGTGACGCGCATGCGCGACACGTTCCTCGGCGTCCGGCGGGCCCTGCAGGACGTCGCCGAGGTCAGCTACGTGCTGGGCGACGCGACGGACTCGCCGGCCGAGCTCGGCGCCGGGCGGGGATCGGACGGGCCGGAGGCGCTGCCCGAACGCCGCACGACCGAGCGGCCCGCGGAGGGTTGACCCCGGCCGACCAGTTCCGGCCGACCCTTGCGCAGGTGGCGTCGCCGTCGAGCTGGTGACGCGGGCTGGTGACGCCATGTCCCCGGTTGACCGGCCGGCGGACGTGTTACAGAATGCCGGTCATAGGGCACAGTCTTGTAACACGTCGAGCCGGTCGGGAGAGGAGTGGTCCGCCCCATGCGCGCCCGCTCCGCGCTGTTCACCCTGTTCGGCGACGCGGTCCTGCCGTCGGGCGGCGACGCCTGGCTCACGACGCTCTCCGGCTGCATGTCGGCGCTCGGCTTCACGCCGGAAGCCACCCGCACGGCGCTGCACCGCATGGCCGCCGAGGGCTGGGTGACGCCGTCGAAGGTCGGGCGCTACGCCGCCTACCGCCTCACCCCCCGCGGTGTGGACCGCCTGGAGGAGGCCGCCGCGCGCATCTACGGCCTGCGCGCCAGCGACTGGGACGGGCGTTGGCGGCTGCTGGTGTGTCCGGCTGCGGGTCGCGACGAGCGGCTGTCGCGGTCGCTGCGCTGGATGGGTCACGGACGGCTGTCGGCCGACGTATGGGCCAGCCCCCACCCGCTCGGGGACCGCCTGAGCCGGCTGCTCGACGACAGTGGCTACGCCGACGAGGCTGTGCGCCTCGTGGCCGACCGTCCCGCTGACCCGGCGGAGGACGCGCGCATCGTCGCGACCGCCTGGGACCTCGCCGGCCTGCGCGACGCGCACGCGGCCTTCCTCGACCGCTGGGCAGACGTCGAGGTGCCCGACGCCCCGGCCACCGCGTTCACGACGCGCATCACGCTGGTCCACCACTGGCGCTCGTTTCTGTTCCTCGACCCCGGGCTGCCCCGGGCGCTGCTCCCCCCCGACTGGCTGGGCGGTGACGCCGCCGAGCGTTTCCGCAGCCTGTACGAGGCCGTCGAGGCGGCCGCGTGGAGCTTCTACGACGGCCTGGACGCCGCCGCGCCGGCGCTGCCGCGCGGCGCCGGCTCACCCGCACGGCCGCGCAGCCGTGCCGCCAGCCCGTTCGCCCGCGGCCTCGACGCGCTGCAGACCCGCCGACCCGCCTGACCCGGCCCGCCCGACCCGCCCCGCCCGACCCCGACTCGCCCGACTCAGGAGCCCGCGATGAGCTACGAGACCCGCACCGCCGAGTTCAAGGCGCACCTGGCCGCCGGCGGCAAGGTCGAGGCGACCGACTGGATGCCCGACGAGTACCGCGAGGCGGCGCTGCGCTTCATCGAGATGCACGCCAACTCCGAGATCATGGGCGCGCTGCCCGAGCGCGAGTGGATCGGCCGCGCGCCGTCGCTGCGCCGCAAGCTGTCACTGACCGCCAAGGTCCAAGACGAGGTCGGCCACGGCCACATGCTCTACCGGGTCGCCGAGGACCTCGGCAAGCCGCGCGACGCGATGATCGCCGACCTGCTTGCCGGGAAGACCAAGTTCCACAACGTCTTCCACTACCCCACCTACACCTGGGGCGACGTCGCGGTCATCGGCTTTCTCATCGACGGCGCCGCGCTCGTGACCCAGAAGGCGCTCCTGGAGTCGTCCTACGCGCCGTACGTCCGCGTCCTGAAACGCATCTGCGCCGAGGAGAGCCTGCACCAGCGCCACGGCGAGGACCTCGTCCTGGAGCTGTGTGCCGGCAGCGACGAGCAGCGGGCGATGTTCTCCGAGGCGGTGGACCGGTGGTGGGAGCCGATCATGCACTTCTTCGGCCCGCCCTCGAAGCCCGAACGCGACATGCTGCTGGCCTGGCGCCTGAAGACCCGCACGAACGAGCAGCTGCGCCAGCGGTTCTTCGACACCTACGTGCCCAAGCTGTGGGACCTGGGGATCCCGATCCCCGACCCGGCGCTGGAGTACGACGAGGCGGCCGGCGAGTGGACCTGGAGCGATCCCGACTGGGACGGTTTCTGGAGGGTGGTGAAGGGGGACGGGCCGATGACAGAGGCGCGGCTGGGGCTGCGGCGGCGCACCCATGACGCGCACGGGTGGGTGCGTGAGGTGATGAATCAGCCTGCCCGGGCCGCGTAGGGCTTCGGCCGGTCGGGGGCAGCCGGTCGGGGGCCGGCTGTCGGCTGTCGCCGGTCGGGGGCCGATGGTCCGAGGCTCCGCAGAACACCCTTTTACGCTGCGCCTCGGACCAGCCGGCCCCCTCCCTACCGGAACCCTTCGCCGGACCAGCCACGTCCCGCAAGGTTTGTGGGTCTGGACGAACTGAGGCGGCACGGCCCCCTTGGAAGGAGTCTTGATGGAGCGGTGGGAGGTGTTCGGCAAGCGGACGGTGGACGACCCTTGGACCTCGGTCGGAGCGGTGCACGCGCCGGACCGCGAGATGGCGCTGCTGCTCGCCAAGGAGTCGTTCTTCCGCCACGGCGAGGGCGTCGACTTCGCGGTGGTGCGGCTGTCGGACCTCCACGTCTTCGGCGAGCGCGAGCAGCTCGAGTTCGCCACCGACAAGACCTACAAGCTGCAGAGCGGCTACACCGGGATGGGCGACAAGCGCCGGCGTGCCGCCGCCCGCGCAGTGGAGGCGGGCGCGGTCATCGACCGCAGACGGCCCGTCGACAGGCGCGTGCTCAACCCCGCGCACCGCTCCCGGACCGAGGCGTGATGGATCCGCGCGTCACGCTGCTGCTCGCCCTCGGCGACGACGAGCTCGTCATCGGGCACCGCCACAGCGCGTGGACCGGGGTGGCGCCCCACCTCGAGGAGGACCTCGCCTTCTCGTCGATCGCCCAGGACGAGATCGGGCACGCCGTCGTCTGGTACGGGCTGGCCGCGGAGCTCGCCGGCGAGGAGGGGGTCCGCGAGCTCGCCCCGCGAGCCCCGGACGGCGGCGACCGGGTCGACGCCCTGGGGCTCGGCCGCGAGCCCGGCGGCTACCGCAACGCCGTCCTGGTCGAACGCCCCAACGGCGACTGGGGCTACACCGTCGCGCGCCAGTACCTGTACGACGTGGCTGACGACATCCGCCTGATGACGCTGGCCGGGTCGTCGTGGCAGCCGATCGCCGACGCCACCGGCGCCCTGCGCCGCGAGGAGCGCTACCACCTGCTGCACGCCCGCACCTGGGTCGACCGCCTCGCCAGGGGGCCGGTCGACGCGCGGGCGCACCTGTCGGGCGGGCTGGCCGCGGCGCTGGCCGAGGCGCCCGGGCTGTTCGAGGCCCCGCCCGGCGAGGACGCGCTGCTCGCAGACGGGGTCCTGCCCGTCGCCTTCGCCGAGCAGCACGCCCGCTGGCTGGCGGTCGTCACTGCCGAGCTGACCGCCCTCGGGCTGGACCACGTGCTCACCGACGGCGGGGTGCACGCAGCAGGCGGCGAGTTCGTCGCGACCTCCTCGGGCGAGCTGCTCGCCGGCGACGAGCCGGACGCCGCACCGGCTGCGGGCAACGGCGGGCTCGGCGGCCGGCACGGGCGCCACTCCGCGGACTTTACGCAGGTGTGGGAGGAGCTGACCGGGACCTACCGCGCGTACCCGGGGGTGCGATGGTGACCGACGCGACGACGACCGCCACCGCCGCGCCCGGGTCGCGGCGTGGCCCGCCCTCACCGTCGGACGTGCACGCCGTGCTCGACACCGTGCCCGATCCCGAGATGCCCCCGGTCACCGTGGCCGAGCTCGGGATGGTCGTCGACGTCCGGGTGACGGGGGATCCCGCGTGCGTCGAGGTCGACCTCGTCGCGACGTTCTCGGGCTGCCCCGCGATCGCGGTCATCCGTGAGGAGGTGACCAGGGCGGTCGCCGCGATGCCGGGTGTCGAGCGGGTCGACGTGCGCTTCGTCAGCACCGTCGTGTGGGAACCCGACCGGATCACGCTTCCGGGGCGCCGCAAGCTCGCCGAGTTCGGCATCGCCCCGCCGGGGTCGGGGCAGGTGCTGTTGCAGATCGGCTCGCCCCCGCGCGCCGTGACCTGCCCGCTGTGTGGCTCGAACGACACCGTCGCCGACAGCGCCTTCGGGCCGACGCCGTGCCGCTCGTCGAGCTACTGCAACGCCTGCCGCAACCCCTTCGAGGTCATCAAGCCCTGACGGCCCGGCCCGCCGTCGCGGTCGCCTGCCGTCCTCGCGAGCTGCCCACCAGTTGCCCACCAGTTGCCCACCACCGCCAAGGAGCACGAACGTCATGTCCGACTTCCAGCTGTACGTCGACGGCGAGTTCTGCGAGGCCGCCTCCGGCGAGACCTTCGAGTCGATCGACCCGTCCACCGGCGAGTCGGTCGGGACCGTCGCCAAAGCGGGGCCCGCCGACGCCGCGCGCGCGATCGACGCCGCCGCCGCCGCCTTCGCCGATGGGCGCTGGGCCGCCAGGCGCGGCAGCGACCGGGCCAAGGTGCTGTCGGCGGTCTCCAAGCTGCTCAAGGAGCGCGCGCCGGCGCTGGCCGAGCTCGAGAGCCGCGACTCCGGCGCGACACTGGCCAAGGCCAAGGGTGCCGACGTCGGCTCGGCGGTCCACTGGTTCCGCACGATGGCCGAGTTCGCGCCGCTGGTCGACGAGCCCGAGTCGCTACCCCAGACCCTCGCCCCAGGCCCGTCCTACAACTACCTGCGCCGGGAGCCGGTCGGGGTCTGCACCGCGATCATCCCGTGGAACTTCCCCTGCAGATGGCGGCCTGGAAGACCTCGATGGCGCTGGCGGCGGGCAACTCGGTCGTGCTCAAGCCCGCGCCGGAGACGCCCTGCACCGCCGTGCGGCTCGCCGAGGTCTTCGCCGAGGCGGGGGTGCCCGAGGGTGTCGTCAGCGTCATCCCAGGCCCCGGTCCCGGCACCGGCGAGGAGCTCGTCACCAACCCGAAGGTCGACAAGGTCTCCTTCACGGGGTCGGTGGAGGTGGGCAAGCGGGTCATGACGCTCGCCGCCGGCACGGTGAAGAACGTCACGCTGGAGCTCGGCGGCAAGTCCGCGCAGATCGTCCTGGACGACGCGGACCTCGACCTGGCCGTCGACGGGGTGCTGTACGGCATCTTCTTCCACGCCGGGCAGGTGTGCACCGCCGGCTCGCGGCTGCTGCTGCCGGACTCGCTGCACGACGCGTTCGTCGAGCGGCTCGTCGAGCGCGTCTCCGCAATCCGGGTCGGCCGCGCCCTCGACAAGGGCGTGACCATGGGCCCGCTGATCAACCAGACCCAGCTCGACACCGTGATGGGCTACATCGAGCTGGGGCACAAGGAAGGCGCCACGCTCGTCACCGGCGGGCAGCGGCTCACCGACGACGGGCTGGACGCCGGGTTCTTCGTCGCCCCGACCATCTTCACCGGCGTGACGCCGGACATGGCGATCGCCCGGGAGGAGATCTTCGGGCCGGTGCTGTCGGTCCTGCGTTACACCGACGCCGACGACGCGGTCCGCCTCGCCAACGACAGCGACTACGGGCTCGCCGCGGCGGTGTGGGGCAGCGCGGGCCGGGCGATGAAGGTCGCCGCCGGACTCCGCGCGGGCACGGTGTGGGTCAACGAGTACCACCTGCTCAACCCGAAGTACCCGTTCGGCGGCTACAAGCAGTCCGGCGTGGGCCGCGAGCACGGGCTGCTCGGCCTGCTGGAATACACGGAGGCCAAGCACGTCCACGTCGGCATCGACACGGACCGGGCGACCAAGCGCTGGTACGACATGACCGTGCCGCTGGCGCGGTAGGCAGCCGAGGCGGCCATCTCGATGCGGGTGCAGTTGCGGGCGTGTGCGCCCGTAACCGCACCCGCTCGGCGCGGAGTGCGGTGAGCAGCCGGCACCGTGTGCCCATCCGGGTGCAGTTGCGGGCGTATGCGCCCCAGACCGCACCCGCTCGCCTGCGGCCCGGTGAGCCGGCGCGGATCGCTGCCCGTCCGGGTGCAGTTGCGGGCGTATGCGCCCCAGACCGCACCCTCTCGCCTGCGGCCCGCTGAGCCGGCGCGGATCCGTGCCCATCCGGGTGCAGTTGCGGGCGTATGCGCCCCAGACCGCACCCGCTCGGCGCGGAGTGCGGTGAGCAGCCGGCGGGGCTCGCTGCCCGTCCGGGTGCAGTTGCGGGCGTATGCGCCCCAGACCGCACCCGCTCGCGCACAGCGCGGGACGCCCATCGCCGACGTGGGCGTGCCAGCCGCTGCCGTTCGGGTACAACGCGGTCATGCCTGACAAGCCGCTGCCTGTGCACGGCGTCCGCGAGACGCTGCTCGACCCGGAGCCCCAGCCCTCGATCGACGGGCTGCGCGAGGCGCTGACGGCACACGACGAAGGGCCGCTCCAGCTGGGGCGGCGGCTGCGGGAGCTCGTGCGCTCCAACCCGACGTTCCTCGACGCCTGGGCCCACCTCGCCCTGTGGGCGCTGGAGGAGGGCGACGAGGTGGCGGCCTACGCGTTCGCGCGGACCGGCTACCACCGTGGCCTGGACCGCATCCGCAAGTCCGGCTGGAGCGGGCAGGGCCCGACGCCGTGGCACCACGAGCCCAACCGAGGGTTCCTGCGCAGCGTCCACGCGCTGATGCGCGCCGCGGCGGTCATGGGCGAGGTCGACGAGGCCCGCCGCTGCCGCGCGTTCCTGCTGGAGCTGGACCCCGACGACGAGCTGGGCGTCCGCGACGTCGACGTCAGCGCCTTGGGCGGCTGACGGGGCGTCACGCCGTCGTTCGCCATGCCGTAGTCCAACCGCGACGCCATGATCATGTTGATGAGCGCGCTGCTGGTCACCGCGATAGCGCGGTGACCGCGGACAGGCGCAACGGGATCGCGATCGCCCTTCCCGCACGGCCTCAAGCAGCGGCCCGTCCGACTCGCTGAGCGGCCCGCGTCGACGACCATCGCTGCGGTGAACGCGACGAGGAGGTAGACGACCACGGCGATCGCCGACCCGCCGAACAGCGCCGGCGGGCGGGCCCGGCCAGGGTCGCGGGTCTCCTCGGTCAACGAGCCGTGCACAGTCACGGGGGCGCGCCTGCGCGGAGTTGTCCCACCTTCGCCCTACCGTGCGGGCATGCGGTTGCTGCACACCTCCGACTGGCACCTGGGACGCGTGTTCCACGGCGCACCGCTGCTCGACTCTCAGGTGGCCGCTGTGGACGCGATGGTCGACGTCGTCCGGGACGAGGCCATCGACGTCGTCGTGGTCGCCGGTGACCTCTACGACCGCCAGATCCCGTCCGCGGACGCGGTGGCGGTCCTGTCCGAGGGGCTCATCCGGCTGCGGTCCGCGGGCGCCGTCGTCGTCGCGATCAGCGGCAACCACGACTCGCCGGCGCGGCTGCGCTTCGGCGACCGCCTGCTGGCCTCGGCGGGGGTGCATCTGCGGACCGACGTCCGCGACGTCGGCCGGCCGGTGATCGTGCCGGCCCGCGACGGCGGCCCCGACCTTGCCGTGTACCCGATCCCGTATCTGGAGCCGGAGGTGGCCCGCCACGCACTGGCGGCGCCGGAGGCGCGCAGCCACGAGGCGGTGCTCCGGGTGGCGGTCGACCGCGCCCGGGTCGACCTCGCCGGGCGGCCCGGGTCGCGGTCGGTGGCCGTCGCGCACGCGTTCGCCGCCGGTGGGCAGCCGTGCGACAGCGAGCGCGTCCTGCGCGTCGGCGGCAGCGACCGCGTCGGGCTCGGGTGCTTCGACGGCTTCGACTACGTCGCCCTCGGGCACCTTCACGGCCGCCAGGCCTTCGCCGACGGGCGGATGCGCTACGCCGGCTCGCCGCTGCCGTACTCGTTCTCCGAGCGCGATCACCGCAAGGGCGTGTGGCTGGTCGAGATCGCCGGCGACGGAGCCGTCCGGGCGGAGGCGGCCGACCTGCCGGTCCACCGCCCGCTGGCGACGGTCCGGGGCACCCTGGAGTCGCTGGTGCGCGGTCCCCAGTGGGCGGCCGCCGAGGACGCCTGGGTGGCGGCGACGCTCACCGACCAGGTGCTGCCGCGCGACGCGATGGCACGGCTGCGCCAGCGCTTCAAGTGGGCGGTGACCCTGGCCCACGAGCCGCCGGTCGCCCCGGGGGCCGGCGGGCGCAGCTACCGCGAGCGCCTGGCGGACTGCCCCGACGACCTGGGGCTGGTCGCCGACTTCGTGCGGCACGTCACCGGCGCCGAGCTGGACGACGGCGGACGGGCGGTGTGCGCGCATGTCATCGACGAGGCCACGCGCGAGGCGGTGGCGTGACCGGCGCGGGCACCGAGGTCGCGGCCGGGAGCCGGCTCGCCCGAGTCGGCGCGCGGGGCAGCCGGCGATGAGGCCGCGGCTGCTGGAGATCACCGCCTTCGGTCCCTTCCCCGCAACGGTGCGCCTGGACTTCGGCGAGCTCGGATGCGACGGGCTCTTCCTCATCTCGGGACCGACGGGCGCGGGCAAGACGTCGATCCTGGACGCGATGAGCTACGCCTTGTACGGCGCGGTGCCGGGCGAGCGCCAGACCGACCGTCTGCGCAGCGACCACGCGGATCCGCGCACCGAGACGCGCGTGGCGTTCGAGTTCTGCCTGCGCGGCGACGACCACCGGGTCACCCGCGTCCCACAGCACGAGCGCGGAAAGAAGACCGGCACCGGCACGACCCGCCAGCAACCCAAGGCCACGCTGAGTCGGCGGGGGCCCGACGGCGCATGGACGCCGGTCGCGGAGGGCGTCGTCGAGGTCGGCAGGCTCGTAACCGACATGCTCGGGTTGACGGCGCAGCAGTTCTCCCAGGTCGTCGTCCTGCCACAGGGCCAGTTCGCCGACGCCCTGCGGGCGCGGCCGAGCGACCGCCGCGACCTGCTGTCGTCGCTGTTCGCCACCGACCGGTTCGACGCCTACACCCGGCGGCTGGCCGACAGGGCCCGTGAGGCCGAGGCCCGGGTCGCCGTCGGGACCACCGAGCTGGTGCGGCTGCGCCGCCAGGCTCGCGAACGCTGGGCCGACGTCGTGCGCGAGTCGTCCTCGCCGTCCCGGCCCCGGTCCTGGCCGCGGGCACCGACACCGACAGTGACGGCGGCCACGGCGGCCACGGCGGCCACGGCGGCCACGGCGGCCACGGCGGCCACCGAGGCCATGGACGTCATGGCGGCCGCGGCCGTGCGGGCGGGCGTGGCGGCGCAGGCGGACGTCGAGACGGCCGCGAGCGCGGTGCGCGACGCGGCCAAGGCTCGGCGGCGCGCCGAGCTCGTGGCGGAGCGGTGGCGCCGTCGCGACGAGGCCGTCGCCGTCATCGCCGAGCTCGACGACTCCGCGGCCGCGACCGAACAGGCGCGCGCCGCCGCGGCAGCGGCCACCCGTGCCGCGCCGCTGGCGCCGCTCGTGGCCGAGGCGGTGCGCGCCCGGGCCGCGGCGGCCGCGGCCACCGAGGCTCGCCGCCGTGCGGTCCAGCCCCTCGTCCGCGCGGCCGCGTCGCTGCCTGCCGTGTTCTCCAAGGACGTGCGCGGGGTCGACGGCTGGTCGGCCGAGCGGCCGCCGCCGGCCGCGGTGGTCGACGGGGTGCGCGACGCCGTCCGCGTCACCGCCGTGCGGCTGGACCAGCTGACCGGGGCCTGGGACGCGCTGGGCGAGTCGCGGCGTGTGGCGCGGGCCGAGCGCGTGTCGGCGGCGTCCGCACAGGCGACGGCTGACGAGCTCGACGCCGGCGCGGCGCAGGTCGAGGCGCGGCTGCCGGCGTTGCGCGAGCGGCACCAGGCAGGGGCACTGGCCCTCCGGCGCCTTGACGCCGCGCGCGAGGAGACCGCCCGGCTGCGGCGGCAGGCTGAGGCCGCCGGCGGTCTGAGCGCGCTGCGGTCCGCCGCGGACGAGGCGAACAACGCCGCCCGGGACGCCGCGGCGCGAGCCGTCTGCGCCCTGACAGACCAGCGGGAGCTTCTGCGGCGGCGCATCGACGGCATGGCCGCGGAGCTCGCCGGCCAGCTGCGGTCCGGCGAGGCGTGTCAGGTGTGCGGCGCCACCGAACATCCGGCCCCGGCGACGTCAGCACACGACCGGGTGAGCGCCGAGGACGTCGAGCGTGCAGCGGCCGACGTCACCACGATCGGGCAGGAGGCCGACCGGCTGCGCGAGCGCGCCGACGGGGCCTCGCAGCGGCTGCACGCGGCCGAGATCGCCGCCGGCCCGGCCGGAGCCGATCCGGTGTCGGCGGCGCGCCGCGCCGATGCTGCCGCGGCGGCGCTGGCGGATGACGAGCGAGCGGCCGCAGATGTCGACCGGGTGGGCGGGCAGCTGGAAGCCGCCGGCCGCGCGCTTGCCGACGCGCGTGCCGCGGCGGCGGCGGCGCGCGCCGACGGTGCCGCGGCGGCGGCGCGCGCCGAGGGCTGGACCCAGGCGGCCGCACGGGACGAGGCGGTGCTGCGCGCACAGCTCGGCGAGGTCGCCGACCCGCGCTCGGTCGCCGTGGCCGTCGCCACTGTGGTGGACCGGCTCGACGACGTGTGCGCCGCCCTCGAGCGCGAGCGGCAGGCCGCCGGCGAGGCGCTGGCGGGCGCCGACAGGCTGCGCGAGATGGCAGCGGCACAGGGCTTCGCCACCGTGGCCGACGTCGAGGCCGCCGTGCGCGACCCGCTGGAGGTCGCCACCCTCTCCGACGCGCTGGCCGTCACGGACCGTCGCCGCACCGGCGCCGCCGCCGTCCTGGCCGAGCCGGCGTTGCGCAGGCTGCCGCCGCGCCCCGACGTCGCGGCGCTGGAGACGGCCTGCCGCGACGCCGAAGCGGCCGCCGGAGCAGCGCACCGACGCCATGGTGCAATCCAACGTGCGGCCGCCGAGCTGCAGGGCCTGGTCCGCCGCCACCGTGAACAGGTCGACGCCGTGGCCCCGCTGGCGACCGACGCGCAGCGGCTGCGCCACCTCGCCGACGTGTTCGCCGGCAGCGGCAACGACCTGCGCATGTCGCTCGAGAGCTACGTCCTGGCCGCCTACCTCGAGGAGATCACGGCGGCCGCGTCACAGCGGCTGCTGGCGATGACCGACGGGCGCTACACGGTGCGCCACAGCGACGCCCGGGCCAAGCACGGCGGCGCCTCGGGCCTGTCCATCGTCGTGCACGACGCCTACACGGGCACGGAGCGGGACACCGGCTCGCTGTCGGGCGGCGAGACGTTCCAGGCCTCGTTGGCTCTCGCGCTGGGCGTCGCCGACGTCGCCCAGCGCCACAGCGGCGGAGTGCACCTGGACACCCTCTTCGTTGACGAGGGTTCGGCGCGCTGGATCCCGAGGCCCTCGACCAGGCGCTCGGTGAGCTGGAGCGGCTGCGCGAAGGAGGGCGGCTCGTAGGGGTCATCAGCCACGTCGCAGCCCTGCGGGACCGGGTCACCGCGGGCATCGAGGTCGTCAAGACGGCCACTGGCTCCGACGCACGGGTCGTCACCCTCGTGCCGGTGTGACGTGGCCGGCTACTCGGGCACACCGCTGCCGCGCAAGCTCGGCATCCGCCCGGGTGCCCGCGTCGCGCTCGTCTCCGCCCCGGAGCACGTGCAGGCCCTGCTGGACCCGCTTCCCGGACGGCGTCCGCCTGCTGCGCCGACCACGGGCCCCAGTCGACGTCGTGGTCGCGTTCGTGACCGCGGCCGCAGTGCTGTCACGCCGCTTTTCAGCCTGGGCGGCGCTGCTGCCGCCGGACGGCGGGCTATGGATCGCGTGGCCGAAGCGTTCGTCGGGTGTCACCACCGACCTCGACGAGAACCGGATCCGCGACGTCGGCCTCGCGGCCGGACTGGTCGACAACAAGGTGTGCGCGGTCGACGAGACCTGGTCGGGTCTCCGGTTCGTCGTCCGCGTGGCCGACCGGCCACGCCGCCGCGCCCCACGCCCGCCGCCGCGCCCACCGCCGCGCTGACCGCGCCCGCCGCCGCGCCGCGCCGCCGCGCCCCACGCCGCGCTGCCGCGCCCACCGCCGCGCTGACCGTGCCCGCCACCGCGCTGACCGGGGCGGGCCGATCGAACCCGCGGTCGCGGGTCGTCAGGCCGCCCCTACCGCCCGCCGGGTGAGCGCGGCAAAGGCTCCGGCGCCTGGCGGCGGCCACCACCGCCTCGACTTCGATCTCGACGCGCCAGCGCGGGTCGAGCAGTGCCGCGACCACGACCATCGTCGCGGCCGGCCGCGCGTCGGCGAAGCGCTCCGCGTGGACCCGCCCCACGGCGTCGGCATCGGCCGGATCCGTGAGGTCCATGCGGGTACGCACGACGTCGCTGGGCTGGGCGCCAGCCTCGGCGAGCGCCGTGACGATGACGTCGAGGCAACGGTGGGCCTGCTCGGCGACGCCCTCGTGGCAGGACCCGTCCAACTCGACGGGCGCGGTCCCGGCCACGAGCACCCGGTCGCCGACACGGACGGCGCGACTGAAGCCGACCGTGACCTCGTAGGGTGACCCGGAGACGACTCGTCGCCGCTGCATGCGTTGCAGGCTATGCGCGCGGGGAGAGTCAGCGTCGACCAGGTGAGGAGATTGCATGGCCGTGACCATCGACGCCACAACCGCGATCCGCATCGCCGAGATGCTCGACCTGTTCGCCGAGTTGCCGTCCACGCCGCCGGTGCTGTGCGATGAGGCTCGCCAGCACGCCGTGACGCTGCTGGACCTGCTCGAGGGGGAGGACCCGCGCCGGCCGCGCCCCGACACCGCTCGCTGAGCCCCGCCGTACGGGAACGGGTCGCTCTGCAGGCCGCCTGACCGCGCGGCCGGTCGCGCCAAGACAATCGGCCCGGCCTGAGCCGAACCCGCGGGCTCGTGCTTGTGCATCACTAAGCGTGACACCGCCGCGGGATATAGGTTATGGTGTCCCCCGAACGGGGGAATCGCAGCAACGGGGGACACGGATGGACTACTTCGCACGAGCCACCCATCCGGTCATGCCCGCGCTACGGACCCGTTGAGGCAGACCGTCAGCAGGTCGGCGCCTCGGTGCGCGACAGCTGCGGGATTGCATGGGGGAGACGGCGGGAGCCCACGGGTGCCCGGCACGAGGGCAGGGGCATGGATGGCGCAGCCTGACGGGAGCCGACCGGCGCGGAGCTTGATCACCGCCGGCGTGCTCGTCGTGGGCCTGCTGCTCGGCATCGGTGGCTCGTGGCTGGTGTTCAACCGCCAGGGCGCGACAGGGCCCTTCATGTCCGCAGACGACGCCGGACCGCTGGTCGAGCTGCCGACGGCGCCCGCCGGCGACGAGTCGGACCCTGCGACCGCCACGGCCACGTCCGGCGAGCCCGCGGAGCCGGCCGTCGCGCGCAGCGCCACCGAGGCTGTGGAGGCCTTCTTCGACGCCGAGGTCGCCGGAGAGTTCGACCGCTCGTTCGACTACCTGACACGCGCCGACCGGACGGCATATGACGGTCGGGCCGCCTGGGTCGCGGCCCACGCCGACATCCCACCGGTCACCGG